>DATFGT010000026.1:0-21312 GCA_035249175.1 Rhodanobacteraceae bacterium | reverse complement strand
GAACGTGCCGAAGCCGTGGCGGCGCGCATTCGCGGCGACGGCGGCAGCGCCGAGATCGCGGTGTTCGATCTCACCGATGCCGCCGCGACCCGTGCGGCAATCGAAGACTTGTTGCAAGCCGCTCCGATCCACGCGCTCGTGCACAACGCCGGCGTCCACGACGACGCGCCGCTGGCGGGAATGACCGAAGAACAGTGGCGCCGCGTGATCGACGTGTCGCTGCATGGCTTTTTCCATGTCACGCAGCCGCTGCTGTTGCCGATGGCGCGTGCGCGCTTCGGGCGCATCGTGGCGGTGTCGTCGGTGGCGGCGACGCTGGGCAATCGCGGACAGGTGAACTACGCCGCGGCGAAATCGGCGTTGCATGGCGCGGCGAAATCGCTGGCGCGCGAGATGGCTTCGCGCAACATCACGGTCAACGTGGTCGCACCCGGCATCATCGAGGGCCGCTTGACGGACACCTTGTTCGCGCCGGAACAGGTGAAGGCGATGATTCCCGCCGGCCGCACGGGCACGCCCGCGGAAGTGGCGGGCGTGGTGGCGTTCCTGTGTTCGGATGCTGCGTCCTACGTGAACGGCCAGGTCGTCGGTGTCAACGGCGGGATGGCCTGATTCTCCTCGGAGTCTTGTCACGTTCGATCACGCGCCAACCAGCCGGTGACCTTGCGCCGATCGCGCTGCGCGCATCGCGGCATTGCTTGTTTCCTGACGGCCCAACGCCCTGATTGACACCCGAACACAGCGGGCGTATACAACCGCTGGGAAACTGTGAACTGCATCACATAGTGCGACCCGCCGCGAAGTCTCGCTCAGGCGACACGGTGGCGGGATCTTGCCGTCGTCCAACGGCGTCTTTTCTGCAGGCCGAGAGGGAGGGTTGCGCATGAACATCAACGTTTTGGGGGCGAAGCTCTGGATGGGTTTACTGGTGCTCGGTGGGGGCGCTTTTACCATGCCGGCGAGTCATGCGAGCTCGAACGCGCAGCCTCAGATGCCGCGCTGCAGCAGCAGGATCGGCACGCTGGCGGTGCAGGAACCGCAGAACGGCAACCAGTGGTGGACGTCGATGAATCTCGAGTCGCCCGCTGCGCTGATCAAGGTGTATGTCTCGCAATCGGGATGTTTCACGCTGGTCGATCGTGGCAAGGGGTTGCAGGCTGCGCGCGCCGAACGCGAGCTGGCCGGCGAGGGCGAGATGCGGGTGGGCTCGAATATCGGCAAGGGCCAGATGAAGACGGCCGATTACGTCTTGGTGCCCGACATCGCCAACAGCAATGCGAACGCCGGCGGCAATCGCATCGGCGGCATCCTCGGCGGCCTGATCGGGCACGGCGCCGGCGCGGTGCTTGGCGGCGTCAGCCTTTCCAAAAAAACCGCCGATGTCGTGTTGACGTTGACTGACGTGCGTTCGACCGAGCAGGTCGCGCTGGAGCAGGGGCATTCGGACAAAACCGACATCGGCTGGGCGGGTGGCGGTGGCGCCGGATTCTGGGGCGGGTTCGCGGCGGGCGGTGCCAGCGGCTACGCCAATACCGAGATCGGCCAGGTGGTCGCGATGGCTTATCTGGATGCGTACACCAAGATGGTCGCGGAGCTGCAGAGGAATGCACCCAACGCCCAGGCAGACAACGTGCAGCAGGCAGTGCGGCTGACCGAAGGAACCCAGCTTTATTCGGACGCGAACCTGCATTCGTCGGTCGTACGGAGCCTCAAGCCCGGCGTGATGCTGTATCCCACCGGTGACAAGGTCGGGATCTGGTGGAAAGTGTCGGACGAACTGGGCAACATCGGCTGGGTGCTGTCAAGCAAGCTCGAGTTGGCACACTGATTGCCGTTCGGGAAAATGTCCCGAAGCGCGCGGTCCGACCGCAACGGCTGTGCGCAGCGGGTCCGCGCGGGAACACGGCGCAAGCTTACGCCGCCGTGCGGAAAAGGACTGGTCGCGCGCGTTTACCCGCGGCGATGCAAAGGGATTCGATCGCAAGTCCAGGCGTATCGCATGCGGCATCTTCGGCGAGTGCGCCAGCGAGCGCGTGCAGGAGTTCGACATGTTCGCGCAGGCGCGTACGGATGCCTGCGTCGTCGAGATGGTCGTGCAGGCGCGCATTGAGGCCTGCGAACCAGGCGAGTTCCTGCTGGTCCATCCACGCCGGCGTGGCGCATGTGCGGCCGTATGCATGCCAATCCCGGAACATCGCCTGCATGCGCGTATTGAGGGCTTCCGCCGCCGCCAGTTGTGGTGCGAGATCGGCAAACAGCACAAGATCGGTGAGTCGCCCGCCGATCGCGAGCGGGCACAGTACGCCCCAGTAATAGGCGTAGTCCCACAACACCTTCGCGGTCATCACCCGCGCGTCGCCGAACAGCGCGTACTGACCGCGGTAGAGTTCCAAGGTGTTGCGGTAGAACGAGAAGAACAGTTGCTGGAAATGCCGGGTGGCGCGCGCATCCGCGCGCCCGGCGAAATCGCGCACAATGAGTTCGGCAATGTAGGTGTTGCCGATGGCGATGAAATCCGAGCCGGGCGAATAGAACGGATCGAGGAACATTGCAGCCTCGCCGGTCAGCGCCCAGCGTTCGGCACTGAAGACTTGCCGGCATCCGTAGGACACGGTGCGCAGGAAACCAAAGTCGAGCAGCGCGTCGCGGTGCGCATCGAGTTCGCGCGCCAGCACCGGTTGATGGACGTGCATCCACGCGAGCGCGCGCTCGAAACTGTTGAACGTTTCCACCGGGTGCATGGTCGAGTCCGCGACGATACCGATCGAATGCGCGCCCGATGCCAGCGGGATCAGCCAGACCCAGTAGCCGGGGCCGCACAGGTGGTTGGTCGAGCGCCAGCGTTCCTGCGGATGGCAGCGCTCGCGCCACGCCGGGTTGTCGCACCAATGGTCGAGATGCAGGCGTGCGTCGATGCGCATCCACGCGGCACCGATGTGGTGGCCGTTGTCCTCATCCAGGCCGAATTGCCGGCGCAGCAAGCCGGCGCGGCCGGACGCATCGACCAGCCAGCGCGCACGATGGACGCGCATGTCATCGCCGTGCGCAGCACGTACCACGTGTGGCGTGCCGGTTGCAATCGCACGCACCGTGATGCCCTGCATGAAGTCGATGCCGCGACGCGCGACCTCGCGGCCGAGGAAGTTTTCGAATGTGCCGCGTTCGAGTTGCCAGGTCGGCGTGGGGAAAACGCGGCTGATCCCGAGTTCGGTGCAGCGATCCAGCTGCGCGCGACCCTCGCTGAAGAAAAACCGGAAGCCGAACTTGCGCACCTGCTCGGTATCGAGATGCGCGCGCAGGCCGAGCGTATCGGCGAAATAATGCGCCCCGATTTCCACCGTGGATTCGCCGACCTTGTGGGCGGCGGCGGGAACCGGATGTCGGCGGCGCTCCAGTACACGGATCGCGAGGCCGGGGCAGCGGTCGTGCAGTTGCAATGCGAGGGTGAGTCCGGCGAGACCGCCACCGATGATCAGGACATCCACGGGCGTCGCGTCGGACACTGCGTTCATTCCCCCGGTGGACCACCGGCGCCCGCAAGCGGCGCAGAAGGCGCTGCGTCGAGCAAGTGTTGGGGGTCGTACACCTGCGGCGCGCGCTCGTGCGACGCGCGATAGCTTTGCACCACATGGTCGTAGTGCAACACGCGGCGAAAGGTGTACCAGGTGATCCGCACCACGTCGCGCACCGGGCGGAAGTGGCTGTGGCGCGCGCTGTCGTCGTAGCGGCAGACGATGGGAATGGACACGACGGGCATATCGAGGTCGCGCGAAGCGGCGATCAGGACCGCGGCTTCGAACACGAAATCCTGGGCCGGCAAGTCCACCAGTTCCACCGCCGCGCGCGGATACCAGCGCTGGCCGCTCTGGGTGTCGGCGACTGGCCGGCCGCAACCCCAACTGATGCCCCAGTCGGCGAAATCGTTGGCACGCCGGCGCGCGTTCGGTTGTCGATGACGCTCCAGCATCCGCGCGCCAATGATCATCGCTTCCGGGAATTGGCGCGCTGCCGCGAGGATGCGCGGAATGTCGGCAGGATCGTGCTGGCCGTCGCCGTCCATCGTCAGCACGCCGGTGGCGCCACGTTTCAGCGCTTCGCGAAAGCCAGCGCGCAGGGCCTCGCCCTTGCCGCGCCGCTCGGGGTGGCGGATCAACGTCACCGGCAATTGCGCGACGATCGCCGCGGTGTCGTCGGTCGAGCCATCGTCGATCACGATGACGTCGCGGCAATGCGCCAGCACGCCTTCCAGTAGGTTCCGTATCGCGCGCGCCTCGTTGAGGCAGGGCACGACCACGCACGGGCGGGCGGTGGCATCGTTCAAGGCGTGATCTCCATATCCAGTGACAATCCAGACGACAGCGGCAAGCGCAAGTTCGACGCGCGAGCGTTGGCGAGCGTGGACAGCATCGCCAGCGCCTGGGCGTTGGCTGGATTGTCGCCTGCCACCGCGGGCAATGCCAGCTTCGACACCTTCCATGCCGTGTCCGCCTGCAGCGCAAGTCGCAAACGCGCTCCTTTCGGTGCGCCCGGCTGCAGCAACAGCGCCGTGCCGAACGCCAGCGTGGTGCGCGTCATGTCGGCCAGCGGGCCGATGGAGGCAACATCGCACGATGCGAACAGTACCGATGTGTCTTCGGCACACGCGAACACCGCGGCTTCCAGCAAGCCGGCCGCGAAACTTCGATGGTGCGCGGTCACGGCGCTGGAGGCGCCGGTACAGCCGGTGGCGATCGTCCAGTAGCCGGCAGGTGCATTCAACACCGAGTTGTGGAATTTGGTGGGCGACAATTCCAGCGGCGAACGGGCCAGCGTTTCGCAAACGTAATCGGTGATCGCGAGTTCGCCGTGGGTGGATGCGAATACGCACGGAACCGTCGCGGGATCGATGCCGGCCATGCCGGTTGCTTGTGCGGCGACCTCCGCGGCAAGTCGCACGCCGTCGGGCGCGCGGCGGCGTTCGGCTGCGGGCAGGATCATTCCGGCAGGACGTGCGGTTGCGTCGTCCATCGCTGCAGCTTCGCCGCGAAGGATGTCGCGCAAGTGTTGCCAGTCGGGTGCGCCCGGCGCCCATGCGCCGATGCCGGTGATGCGAAGCGCGAGAGGCGTGCTCATGCGGCGGCTCCGCGTCCGAACACCAGGCACGCATTGTTGCCGCCGAAGCCGAACGAATTGCTGAGCGCCACATCAATGCGTCGTTCCGAAGGCTGCAAAGCCAGCCATGGCGCGGCTTCCGGCATGGGCTCGCCGCAACCGAGATTGGGCGGCACAATGCCATGTTCGATCGCCAGCAGCGCGAACACCGCTTCCAGCGCGCCGGCCGCGCCGAGCGTATGGCCGGTGAAGCCCTTGGTGGAACTCGCGCGGGTGCGCTGCGCAAAACGCGGCAGCAACTTGGCCTCCACCTCGTCGTTCTTGGGCGTGGCGGTGCCGTGCAGGTTGACGTAATCGACGGCGGACGCATCGATGCCGGCGCGCGCCAGCGCATCGTCCAGCGCGGCTTGCGCGCCACGACCTTCGGGATGCGGCGTCGACATGTGGTGTGCGTCCGAGGATTCGCCGTAGCCGAGCAGGCGCGGCGCATGCGGCGCGGCGTCGACGCGTTCCAGCAACGCGAACGCCGCGGCTTCACCGATCGAAATGCCGTCGCGTCGCGCGTCGAAAGGTCGGCAGGCCTGCTTCGACACCAGTTCCAGCGAGTGGAAGCCGAACAACACGCTGTCGCACAACGTATCGACGCCGCCGACCAGTGCGGCGTCGACCAGGCCCAGCCGGATCAGGCGCTCCGCGGACGCGAACACCTTGGCCGACGAGGAACACGCGGTCGAAATCGTGAGCGCGGGGCCCGTGATGCCGGTCGCATCGGCGACGAACGCGGCGAGCGAGTGCGGGGTGTGGATTTCCGGTCGTTGCAGGTCTTCCGGAAAGCGGCCACGGTCCAGCCGCCGGTACGCATCTTCAGTGGCGCCGATGCTGGCGGTGGACGTGCCGAGGATCAGCGCGACGCGGGTCGCTCCGTGGCGTGCGATCGCGCCGGCAATCGCGTCCATCAATCCATCTTGCTGCAATCCCAGCCAGGCGAGGCGGTTGTTGCGGCAGTCCCAATGCGCGAGCGGCGCGGGCAGGGCCGCGTCTTCCACGCCGGCGACGCGCCCGATCCGGCATTCCAGCGATGCCGAGGAAAAATCGTTGGCGCGCAGGCCGCCGCGTCCGCTGCGCAATGCTTCGAGTTGCGCCGCGAGTCCGTGGCCCAGCGCGGAGGTCGCGCTGCAGGCCGCGACGGCGAGCGGTTCGATCCTTTCCGGCACCCTTTGTCCCTCGTTGCTGGTGGATCAGTATACGTGCCAAGCCTGCCCGTCGCGGATGCGCGGTTACACTCGCCGGCGCGGCGAGATCGCCGCATTCCCAGGGAGGAAACACTATGTTGCGCAGGCGTATCACGAAATGGGGGCTGCCGCTGCTGCTGGTGCCGGCGTTGCTGCTGTTGATGGCGTTCCGGCAGGTGCCTTTGACCGACCCGGCGCCGATCCCGCTGCCGGCCGGCGTCAATTCGGCCAAGGTGGAACAGATCATCGGTTCGGCATTGACCGCGCGCAACTGGCGCATCGTCAAGCACGTGCCGGGCGAAATCGATGCGGTCTACGACCCGCGCGCGTTCAGCGTCACGATCGCCGTGCACTACGATTCGCAGAAGATCCAGATCAACTACGTCACCAGCAGCGATCTCCGCTACGAGGAGAAGAACGGAGTGCGCTACATCCACAAGAACTACGAAAGTTGGATCAAGAACCTGGTCACCGATATCCAGAACGGTTTGATGATGGCGAAATGATGCAAACGCGGGCGGCGCAATGCCGCCCGCCGTTTCAGGATGATGTGATGCAACCGAACGTGGAAACAGTCGATGCCTTCCTGCGCGATTTGCAGGATCGCGTCTGCAATGCGCTGGAGAAGGCCGATGGGGGCACGTGCTTTGTCGAAGATGCGTGGACACGCCCGGCCGGGGGGGGCGGCCGCACGCGCGTCCTGAAAAACGGCGCGGTGTTCGAGCAGGCCGGCGTCAATTATTCGCGGGTCACCGGCGACAAGCTGCCGCCGTCGGCGACCGCGCACCGCCCGCAACTCGTGGGCCGACAGTGGACCGCGACCGGCGTGTCGCTGGTAATCCATCCGAAGAATCCTTACGTCCCGACTTCGCACGCCAACGTGCGCTATTTCGAGGCCGACCGGTCAGGCGAGGAACCTGTGTGGTGGTTCGGCGGCGGCTTCGACCTGACGCCGTTCTACCCGTTCGACGAGGATTGCGTGCACTGGCACACCGTGGCGCACGACCTTTGCGCGCCGTTCGGCGATGACCTGTATCCGAAATACAAGAACTGGTGCGACAAGTATTTTTATCTCAAGCACCGCGACGAAACCCGCGGCATCGGCGGGCTTTTCTTCGATGACTTGAGCGAAGGCGGCTTCGAGCGCTGCTTCGAATTCATGAAAGCCGTCGCCAATGGCTACCTCGATGCCTACCTGCCGGTCGTCGAACGCCGCAAGGACATGGCCTACGGCGAACGCGAACGCGAGTTCCAGTTGTACCGTCGCGGTCGCTACGTCGAATTCAACCTGGTGTACGACCGCGGCACGTTGTTCGGCCTGCAGTCCGGCGGCCGTACCGAATCCATCCTGATGTCGCTGCCGCCGCGCGTGCGCTACGAGTACGGCTACGCGCCGGAGCCTGGTAGCGCGGAGGCGAAACTCGCGGGGTATCTGCGAGCAAGGAACTGGCTCATGCCGGACGTACCTAGATGAGGTCGGTACAGGTAGTCCTTGATTTTTGTTCACTAACCGAAAGGGGGTTGGCCGTGAAGCAGTTTGCAAAGCTGGGTATCGCGATGGGGATCGCCTTGGCGCTTTCTTCCTGCGCAACCGCGCCCGTGCCGTTCGAATCCGCACGTCAGGCGAATGGTTCAATGAAGTACATTTTGGTGGCTTATCCCGAGGCATATGAGAACGATGAGCTGCGTCGCTTTCTGGACGACAGGCAGTCGATCCTCTACATGCAAAACCAAGGAGGAGGTGGGGTTGCCGTAGGACTGCTGTTCGGCGCGTTGGGGGCACTGGCGAATGCCGAAATGATCAAAAAGCAAACCACGCAAGACGCGGAGGCGCTGAAGGGAAAGTTCGCCGTTGACGTGAATCAACTGTTCGAAACGGCTGCTGCGGTCGTCCCCGGCCTGACGCCTGGGCTAGCGGATGGCTCGGCTCCGCACTTCACGCCCATTCTTTATGTGGAAAAAATCGACGACGCCCACGTCCGCTTCGCGTCACTGTTGTACGTGATGAACGAATTGGCTGGAAAGAAATCTGTGCGCCAATACATCTACGAGCTGCCGGACACCTATTCGAAGAGCGAGTTGCAAGTGGGCCTGACCAACGACCAGATGGCGCGACTTGCCGCCGACACGGAAGACGGGTTCAAGTGGATTGTGTCGACTTACGCGAGCGACGAGGCCGGGTCCTTCGCTCCGCAAGAAAAGGGAGTGATCCACTCGGATTTCCTGACTCCGAGAATTCAGATTCCGCTCAACGGCTACCGTTTTGACGCAGGGTCGGAGCGAATTGGCTTTGTGACAGTGACGCGAGCGGCAACGACGATTTATTCGCTGCCCGTGGATGCGGCTACCGTTACGAACTAATTTTTTGGCCGGCGAACAAAAAAATCACAGAGAAAATTAGCGCCGCAGATGCGTAATCGGCCCACCCGTGATCCGGCGGGTTACGCCACTGCGTGCGATTGCACGGGATAGGTTGGGCTGAGCAACGCGAAGTCCAACGTCCGTTGTCCACGGACGTTGGGCTTCCCCGGATGCAGCCCGTGGGAGCCCAACGGTCCTGAGGCGGGATCGCTTCGCTCCCCCCGTCCTACGACCTTCCGACGCTATGCCTTGCGCGAATTGGCCTTGTCACGCCACGAGCGACGCTGCTTCTTGGCGGCGGTATGTTCGCCGCCCTTGCCGCGTTGTGCGTGCGGGCGACGCGCATGCGACGGCTTGCCGGGTTTGGCATTGTTGCGCGCCGCATTGCCATTGTTGCGGCCGGGCTTGCGCATTGCCGGCGCCAAGCTATCCAGGCGCAGGTTCCACGCCGGCTCGAAACCTTCGATCGGCTCGATCGCGAGGTCCTGCTTCAGCAAGCGGCGGATATCGCGCAGCAGGCCTTCTTCTTCGCGGCTGACCAGCGACAGCGCCAGACCTTCGGCGCCGGCGCGACCGGTGCGGCCGATGCGATGCACGTAATCCTGCGCGACCATGGGAAGGTCGTAGTTCACCACCGCCGGCAGTTGCGCGATGTCCAGTCCGCGCGCGGCGATGTCGGTGGCCACCAGTACGGTGGTCTTGCCGCTCTTGAAGTCGGCGAGCGCACGGGTGCGCTGACCCTGGCTCTTGTTGCCGTGGATGGCGGCCACGCGAAAGCCGTGCTGGTCGAGGTATTTGCACAGCTTGTCGGAACCGTGCTTGGTACGCGCGAACACCAGCGTCTGCCGCCGACTGTCGGCGGCCAACAGATGCAGTAGCAGGTCGCGTTTCTTGTCGGCGTCGACCGGGTGCACGCGGTGGTGCACCCCGACCGCGACCGCGTTCGGTTGCGCCATCTGTACTTCGCGTGGATCGTGCATGAATTGAGCGGCGAGTGCTTTCACCTCCGGCACGAAGGTCGCGGAGAACAGCAGCGTCTGCCGCTGCTGCTTCGGCAATGCATTCAGGATTTTCTTCAGCGCGGGCGCGAAACCCATGTCGAGCATGCGGTCGGCTTCGTCCAGCACCAGCGTTTCGATGCACGACAGATCGATATTGTGGCGATCCATGTGGTCGATCAGCCTACCCGGCGTGGCTACGATGATGTCGGGGCCGCGACGTAGCGTCTGGATCTGCCCGCCCATGCCGACGCCGCCGAACACCGCCGCGGTGTGCACGCGAAGGTGCTTGCCGTAGGCGCGCACGTTGTCGTGCACCTGCGCGGCCAGTTCACGGGTCGGGGTGAGGATCAGCGCGCGCGGCTTGCGCGGTTGCCGGTTGTTGTGGATGACCTGATCCACGCCGAGTTTTTGCAGCAGCGGCAGCGCGAAGGCGGCGGTCTTGCCGGTGCCTGTTTGCGCGCCGGCCAGCAGGTCATGGCCGTTCAGTACCAGCGGAATCGCCGCGGCCTGGATCGGAGTGGGGGTGGCGTAGCCTTGTTCGGCAAGCGCGCGCAGCAGCGCGGGCGCAAGCCCGAGCGATTCGAACGTCATGGGAAAGCTCCTGTTGTCCCGGAGCGTTCCCTATGACCGCGCTGCAGGTGGGTAAACAATGTGCGGACGCTGCGATTGCGGTGTCCGTGTGTGCGCGACGGGCGAGTGGCTAGGGGCCGGCGGCGCGGAGCTGTCAGCTCTGCGGCGGCGGTGATCCAGCAGGGAAGTTCGGGGTGCGGCGCGTCAAACTGCGCGCAGTGTAGCGGGTTGCGCGTTGGCAATCCAGCAGATTCTGGCGCGGGGCGGAACAACGCGGGCAACGTTGGGGTTCGCATGAGGCCGCTCCCCCACCCGAGCCCCCGATGTCAGCCCGACCTGGTCATTCCCAGCGATTCGCGTGCTCCGCGAAGCCCGGCCGTTGCACGCGCACCACGCAGAAGCGCTGGCCGCTGGGCGCCTGCATCACCACCCAGCGATCGAGGCGTTTGAAGATCGTCGCGCCGAGTTCCTGCAGGCGCGCGACTTCCGCATCGATGTCGTCGGTTTCGATGTCGAGGTGCACGCGGCTTTCGTGTTCGACGCGTTGCAACTGGATCATCGGCTGGTCCGGGGGTGTCGTGAGCTGCCGGTATTTGTCGCGGTTGCCCGGATGGTCCATGTCCACCGGGCAACCAAGCGCCGCGGCCCAGAACCGGGCCGCGGCGTCGATGTCTTCGACGTTGCAGTCGATCTGCATTGAACACAAGCGGGAATGGTGCATGAGGGCACCCGTGAATAACTCGTCATTCCCGCGAAAGCGGGAATCCAGTGACTCTTCCTGAAAGAAGGCACTGGGTTGACTCGCGCCATCCATGGCGCTCGCCCTTCGGGCCGCCTTTGGCGTTCGCATTTGCAGTCCTGCAAACGCAGTCGGATCGCCGCTGCGCGGCGTCCGGAATGACGACAACCAGTTACTTCGCGCCCATCATCTTCTCGCGGCGTGCGCGGAACTCGCTGTCGTTGTTCCACTTCGGCCATTGGTCGCTGTTCACGAGTTCGCGGCCGACTTCATACAGCGCCTGGGTATCTTCGGCCACGCCCGAGAAATCCCAATTGGGATCGAAGTTGTCCATGGGCGTGTGGTAGCGATGGGCGGTGTAGTCGTCGAGCGCCTTGCGGCCCGCGGCGGCGGCGCCGTGCACCATGTCGTCGCCCGTCTGGGTCATCAGCGCGGGCACGCCGGCCTTGGCGAAGCTGAAGTGATCGGAGCGGTAGTAAAAACCGTTCTGCGGCGTCGCGTCGGGACTGGCGTAGCGGCCCTGCTTCTTCAACGCGGCTTTCAGTATGTCTTCCAGTTGCGACTGGCCGCTGCCGATGATTTGCAGGTTTTTCGTGGGGCCGATCACGTCCATCGCGTCCATGTTGATGTCGGCAACGGTCTTGTCCATCGGGAACACCGGATGCTTGGTGTAGTAGAGCGAGCCAAGCAGGCCGGATTCTTCCAGCGTCACGGCCGTGAACAGCACGCTCCGTTGCGGCGCGGGCTTCTGCTGCTTGAACGCCTTGGCGATTTCGAGCAGCGCCGAAATGCCGGTGCCATTGTCGACCGCGCCGTTGTAGATCTTGTCACCCTTCAGGCTGTCGTCTTCGCCAAGATGATCCCAGTGCGCGGAATACACGACCACCTGATCTGGATGCGTGGTGCCCTTGATCATCCCGAGCACATTGTTGGCCGAACCATGCTCGATCCTGCTGTCCAGCGTGATCGACGCCGTCGCCTTCAGCGGTACCGGCTTGAAGCCGCGGTGGTCGGCGGCGGCGGCCAGCTTGTCGAAATCGAGGCCGGCTTTCGCGAACAGGCGCTGTGCGGCGTCTCGCGTGATCCAGCCCGCGACTGGCAGGCGTGGTGCGGGATCTTCACTTTGCGGCAACGCCAGCTGCGGTCCGCCCCAACTGTTCATCACCACCGACCACGGATACCCCGCCGCATCGTTGGTCGTGTGCACGATCAGGCACATCGCGGCGCCCTGGCGCGCGGCTTCCTCGTACTTGTAGGTCCAGCGGCCGTAATAGGTCATGGCCTTGCCCTTGAACAGGCTGGCGTCCTGGTCCCCGAAACCGGGATCGTTGACCAGCACCACCACCGTCTTGCCCTTGACGTCGAGGTTCTTGTAATCGTTCCAGTTCCATTCCGGCGCGTCGACGCCGTAGCCGACGAACACGATGTCGGAATCCTTGATTGAAACGCGTGGCTTCGCCTGCAAGGTCGATGCGACCAGGTCCTTGCCGAAGTCGAAGGTCTGGCTGCCGCCGCCTTCGCTGACGTCGAGCTTCACCGCGTCGGGATTTTCCAGCGCGGTCGAAACCGTGGGTACCTTCTGGAACCACGAACCGCGGTTGCCGGGCTGCAAGCCGAGCGCCTTGAACTGTTCGACGATCCACTGGGTGGCGCGTTCGCCGCCGGGCGAGCCGGGTTTGCGTCCATCCATGGTGTCGGAGGAGATCGCCTTGTCGTAGGTGCGGAACCCTTGCGCGGTGATCGCGGTCGAAAATGGTTGTGGACCATTCGAAGCGTTTTCCGCAGGCGCGGCCTGCGCGCTGGCGGCGATGCCGAGGGTTGCGGTGAGGGCGAACAGGACGGTGCGACGCATGACAAACCCCTCTCATGAAGAACAGTCCGCGAGTGTACGCCGGACGCCGGGATGGCGCAGGTGCGGCGCATGCCCGCCGCATGACGACTGTCACGCGATTTTTCGTTACCACATGCACATGCGTGCGGCGCGACGCATCAGGAGAATGACGGTCGTCGGTGCGAGCGAGCTTTTGGTTACTTGGGGGTATCCCCCGAGAACCCTGAAGAACCGTCGCGAGGCAGATTGTGTGACGCTGACTGAATCGACAGGGCTGCCGATTTGAACGCCGCAGGCGGCCCGAAGGGCGAGCAGCCCAGCGGTTGTTCAGAGTTCCTGAAGCGTTGTGGGATCGGCGCGTGGCTACCCGGCGAGGGCGGGTGACCGCGCGTCGATCCTCACACGGTCAACACGAGCGCCGGCCGGTGTTCCGATCCCCATCCCGCTCGGCATCGGTCTTCGTTCCTGATCCGAGGTGAGCCATGCGTCGTGGTTGGGTTGTCGCTGCCGGTATCGCGCTGGCGTCGTCGTTCGGCGTGGTGCATGCTGCAACGGATCCCGCCGCAGTCCTTGATGCGTATCGCGCCGCGAGTGGCGGCGATGCATGGAACGACAAGGCCGTGATGAAGACCCTGTTCAAGCTGAGCGGCCAAGGGCTGACCGGCAGCGGCATCTCGATGACCGACTTGCGCGAGGGCTGGTCGATCGACCGCTACACCCTCGGACCTGCAAGCGGCGCGGAAGGCTTCGATGGCAAGGACGCGTGGGAGCAGGGGCCGAATGGTGAAGTGAATCTCCAGAAGGGCGGCGATGCCTTGCAGTTGGCGCTGAACCGGGCCTACCAGAATGCCAACCTGTGGTGGCGCGCCGGTTCCGGCGGCGCGAAAGTCGCTGCGCTGGCCGGACGACCGTGTGGCAAGTCCACCTGCGCGGTACTGGAAATCACGCCCAAGGGCGGTTTGCCCTTCCAGGCGTGGTTCGATGAAAAAACTCATCTGCTCGATCGCACCGTGCTGCACGTCGGTGCGCGCACGACGACCGTGCTGTTCTCGGATTACCGAAGCGTCGATGGTGTGCGGGTTCCGTTCAAGACGGTGGTCGACAACGGCCACGGGGAGCAGTACCTGCAAACCGTGACCGTGACGTCGATCGCATTCCTGCCCGGGCAACCGGTGGCGACCTACGCGCCGCCCGCAAACTACATCAAGGACGTTGCTATTGTCGATGGCGCCACGCAGACCATGTTTCCATTCCGGCTGCTCAACAATCACATCTACACCGACGCGTGGGTGAACGGCCGCGGCCCGCTGCTGTTCATCGTCGACACCGGCGGCGAAAACATCCTGGTGCCGTCCACCGCCAAGACGCTCGGCATCAAGACCGAGGGCGCGATGGCCGGGACGGGCGTCGGCAGCAAGGCCGTGAGCGTCGGGCTGGCCAAGGTGAAATCGCTCAAGGTGGGCGAGGCCCACTTCAAGGATCAGGTCGTGTACGTGATGGATTTCATCCCGAACGACGTCGAGGGCGTCGACATCGAGGGCATGCTCGGCTTCACGGTATTCAAGCGCTTCGTCATGCGTATCGATTACGGCAAGCACGAGATCACGCTGATCGAGCCGGATCACTTCGATCCGAAGGACGCCGGCACGCCGATTCCGTTCGTGTTCAATGGTGATTTGCCGGAAGTGGAGGGCACGTTCGACGGCATTCCGGGCAAATTCGACATCGACACCGGTTCGCGCGCGTCATTGACGCTGACCGGGCCGTTTGCGAAGCAACACGGTTTGCGCGTTGCGAATCCGCAAGGCGTGGTTGCAGTGGATGGCTGGGGTGTCGGTGGATCGTCGCGCAGCTACGTCATGCGCGGCAAGGCACTGACGATCGGGTCGGTGAAGATTCCCGGCATCGTCACCGCGCTGTCGCTGCAGGAGAAGGGATCGTTTGCCTCGCCGTCATACCAGGGCAACATCGGCGGCGGCATCCTGAAGCGCTTCATGGTGACGTTCGATTACGCCAGGCACGTGATGTACCTGAAGCCGCTGCCGAAGCCTGTCGCCGACCTTGATACCTACGACCGCGCCGGCATGTGGATCAACGCGGCAAAAGGCGGGATGGAAGTGATGGACGTCACCGCGAATGGCCCGGCGGAGCAGGCGGGCATCGAGACTGGCGACGTGATCACGCAGGTGAACGGCAAACCCGCGGCATCGATTCCCGTTTACGAACTTCGCCGCATGCTGCGCGACGAGTCGCCCGGCACGGTGGTGCATTTCGTGATCAGGCGCGGCGGAGAGACACGCCAGATCACGGTCACCCTGCGCGACCAGATCTAGCGCCATCCGCCCCGCTTGCATCGCCGTTGCCGACACCACATGCTTTTCGCATGCCGGCGACCCCGCACCTTGCACGTCCCACGTCCGCGTGCGCGGTGGCGCTGGCCTGCATGCTGGCACCGCTTGCCGCCGCCGCCGGCCGCACCTGGATCAATCCGCTCGACGTCGACTACCGCTACAACTACGAGCAGATGAACCAGGGCATCTCGTATCGAACGGGCGCGGATCCTGCGATCGTGCGCTACAAGGATGCGTATTACCTGTTCCTGACCCTGGCCGACGGTTACTGGCGTTCGCATGACCTGGTGCACTGGTCGTTCGTGAAGGCGAATCGCTGGCCGTTCGACGGGCCGGTCGCGCCGGCCACGCTGGTCGCCGACGGCAAGCTGTTCCTGATGCAGTCCGCGATGGAGCCGCGGCCGTTGCTCTATTCGACCGATCCGGCGCACGGCCGCTGGGTTTTTTGGACGCGCCTCCTTCCGCCGGTGCCGGGCGCGGTATGGGCCGGACACGAAAGCGAGATGAAACCGGGCGACCTGCCGCCGGGCCCGTGGGACCCGGGCCTGTTTCAGGACGACGACGGGAAAATCTATCTGTACTGGGACTCTTCCAACGTATTCCCGATCTACGGCGCGCAACTCGATTTGGCGTTCGACGAGCAGGCCGAAGGCGAAGGCAAGCGCGTCCGGTTCGTCGGCAAGCCGTTGGCGCTGCTGCGTGCCGATCCGGACAACCACGGCTGGGAACGCTTCGGCAAGGACCACAGTGACACGAGCATTGCGCCCTACATCGAAGGCTCATGGATGAACAAGCACGACGGCCGCTACTACCTCCAGTACGCCGCGCCGGGCACCGAATACAACGTCTATGCCACCGGCGTGTACGTCGGCAAGGGACCGCTGGGGCCATTCACCTATGCGCCGTACAACCCGGTCGGCTACAAGCCCGGCGGCTTCGTGGTCGGCGCGGGCCACGGTTCCACCTTCCGGGATGCGCACGGCAACTGGTGGAACAGTGGCACGATGTGGGTGGGCGTCAACTGGCGATTCGAGCGGCGCGTCGATCTGTTTCCCGCCGGCTTCGACGAGGACGGGCAGATGTGGGTCGATACCCGATTCGGCGATTTCCCGCAACGCATGCCGGACCACAAGCTCAAGCCCGGCGAAAGCACCTTCACCGGCTGGATGCTGCTGTCGTATCGCAAGGCGGCGACGGCATCCTCGCAACTGCAGGGTTTTCCGCCTTCGAACGCCGCCGACGAGAATCCGCGCACGTTCTGGGTCGCGACCAATGCCAATCCCGGGCAGACCTTGACGCTCGATCTCGGCGGTCCGCGCACGGTGCGCGCGGTGCAGGTCAACTACGCCGATTACAAGTCCGGGCGCTACGGCGACGCGCCGGACATCGTCACGCAATTCCGCCTGGAAGGCTCGCTCGACGGTAAACGCTGGACCACGCTCGCCGATTTTTCGCATTCCAGGCAGGACCACGCCGACGCCTATGTCGAACTCGACCGGCCGGCGCGCATCCGCTACGTGCGCTACGTGCACGTGCACGTCGGTGCAAATCACCTTGCGATTGCGGACCTGCGCGTGTTCGGCAATGCCGAGGGCCTGCCGCCGGCCGCGCCGGAACTGGTATCCGCCACCCGGCTGCCTGACACGCGCGATGCCGAAATCGTGTGGAAGCCGGTACCGGGCGCGGTCGGCTACAACGTGCGTTGGGGAATTGCGGCCAACCGCTTGTACGAAACCTATCAGCGCTTCGCGGACCAGCCGACCCGGTTGACGCTCACCGCGCTCAACAAGGGCGTGCGCTACGTCGTCGCCGTCGAGGCCTTCGACGAGCACGGTGTTTCCAAACTCTCGCGCAAGCGGGTGCTCGGGCCCTGATTGGCCGCAGACACGCTGCGCAGCCGGAGCTGGTCGCGCAGCGTCGGACCCTCACACCGTGATGGGATTGGGCTTGCCCGGATCGAGCTTCCAGAGCTTGATCGCGCGTTCGACATCCTTGGCGGCAAGCACGCCGTCTTCGGCCAGGGACGCGATCGCGCCGTGCGCAATCCAGTGCGCGTTCACCTCGAAGAATTCGAGCAGGTTGGCGCGGGTGTCGCTGCGGCCGTAGCCGTCGGTGCCGAGCACCGTGAAGCGGCGGCCGTGCGGCACGAACGCGCGCACCTGGTCCGCGAACGCGCGCACGTAATCGGTCGCGGCGACCACCGGGCCTTCGTGCTTGTCGAGACATTGTGCGACGTAGGCCTTGCGTTGTTCCTTCGGATTCGGATGCAGCCGGTTCCAGCGTTCGCAATCGAAGCCATCGCGGGAAAGCTCGGTGAAGCTGGGGCACGACCACACGTCGGCCTTGACGCCGAACTCCTTGTCCAGCAACTCCGCGGCCTTGATGGCTTCGCGCAGCACCACGCCGCAGGCCAGCAGTTGCACGCGCGGGGTTTTGTCCTTGCTCGCGCCTTTGCCTTTCGGCTTGGCGCTCCCGGCATCAGCTTCCTGGAACAGATACATCCCCTTGATGATGCCTTCCGCGCAATCCTTCGGGATGTCGGGGTGCGTGTAGTTCTCGTTCATCGCGGTGACGTAATAGAACACGTCCTCCTGCTCGTGCAGCATGCGGCGGATGCCGTCCTGCATGATCACCGCGACTTCGTACGAGAAGGTTGGATCGTAGGATTTGCAGTTCGGCACCACGCCCGCGACCAGCATCGAATCGCCGTCGGCGTGCTGCAGGCCTTCGCCCGCAAAGCTGCGCCCGGCCGTCGCGCCCAAAAGGAAACCGCGGGTGCGCTGGTCGCCGGCGGCCCAGATCAGGTCGCCGATCCGGCGGAAGCCGAAGCACGAATAGAAGATGAAGAACGGCAGCATCGGCTGGTCGGATACCGAATAGCTGGTGCCCGCCGCGATCCACGCCGACACGCCGCCGGCTTCGGAGATGCCTTCCTGCAGCACCTGGCCGTCTTCGGCTTCACGGTAGTACAGCAACTGGTCGGCGTCCTGCGGGCGGTATTTCTGGCCGCCCGGCGCGTAGATGCCGATCTGGCGGAACATGCCCTCCATGCCGAACGTGCGTGCCTCGTCCACGACGATTGGCACCACGTGCGGCGCGATTTCCTTGTCGCGCAGCAGCAGGTTCATGCCGCGCACGATCGCCATGGTGGTGGAAATCTCGCGCTCGCCGGTGCCCTTGGTGATCGCTTCGAACGTGTCCAATCCGGGCACCGACAAGGTCCTGCTGGATTTCTCGCGGCGATACGGCAGATAGCCACCGAGTTCCTTGCGCCGCGCCAGCATGTACTGCACTTCCGGCGAATCCTTGCCGGGGTGGTAATACGGCACCGAATCGATGTCCTCGCCTTCGAGTTGCTTGTCGTCGATCGGAATGTGGAAACGGTCGCGGAAAACCTTCACTGCGTCCTGGTGCATCTTCTTGGCCTGGTGCGCGATGTTCAGCGATTCACCTGCCGCGCCCATGCCATAGCCCTTGACGGTCTTGGCGAGGATCACCGTGGGCATGCCTTCGGTCTGCACGGCCGCGTGATAGGCCGCGTACACCTTGTGCGGATCGTGGCCGCCACGATTGAGGCGCCAGATGTCCTCGTCGGAAAGGTTCGCGACCATCGCCGCGGTTTCCGGATACTTGCCGAAGAAATGTTCGCGTGTGTAGGCGCCGCCGAACGCCTTGCAGGCCTGGTATTCGCCGTCCACGGTTTCCATCATCAGCTTGCGCAGCACGCCGCTGCTGTCGCGCGCCAGAAGCGGATCCCAGTACGAACCCCAGATCAATTTCAGGACGTTCCAGCCGGCGCCGCGGAACACGCCTTCGAGTTCCTGGATGATCTTGCCGTTGCCGCGCACGGGGCCATCGAGGCGCTGTAGGTTGCAGTTGATCACGAAGATCAGGTTGTCGAGTTTTTCGCGTCCGGCCACGGAAATCGCGCCCAGCGATTCGGGTTCGTCGCACTCGCCGTCGCCGAGGAAGCACCACACCTTGCGGTCCGACTTCGGCATCAGCCCGCGCGCTTCCAGGTACTTCATGAACTGCGCCTGGTAGATCGCCTGGATCGGGCCCAACCCCATCGAAACCGTCGGCACTTGCCAGTAATCCGGCATCAGCCACGGATGCGGATACGAGGGCAAGCCTTTCACGCCGGGCTGGGTTTCGATTCGAAGATGATCGAGATCCTCGCTGCTCAGGCGTCCTTCGAGGAAGGACCGCGCGTACAGGCCGGGACTCGAATGGCCCTGGTAGCAGATCAGATCGCCCGGATGATCTTCGGAGGGCGCGCGCCAGAAGTGATTGAAGCCGACGTCGTACAGCGTGGCCGATGACGCGAAACTCGCGATATGGCCGCCCAGCGAACCCGGCTTGCGGTTGGCGCGCACCACCATCGCCATCGCGTTCCAGCGGATCAGGCAGCGAATGCGCCATTCCATTGCGGCGTCGCCGGGCGACTTCGCTTCCAGTTGCGGCGGAATCGTGTTGACATATTCGGTGGTGGGCGAGAACGGCAAGTGACCGCCGGCGCGACGGGTTTCGTCGACCAGCTTTTCCAGCAACTGGTGCGCGCGCTCGGTGCCCTCGGCACCGATCACTGCCTCGATCGATTCGATCCATTCGCGGGTCTCGCGCGGATCGGGATCCTGGTCGAGGAAAGATTGGGCGAGTGCGTTCATGGTTTGCTCCTGCGCGCGGTCGTTCGCGCGACTTGCTTGACGGTCTTGCGGGATTTGCTCGGGGCGCTTTTGCGTTGCGCCTTGACGCGTGCCTTGCGTTTGGCGAATTCGGGCGCCGCGCGGATCTGTGCTTCCACGCAGGCGATCGCGCTCATGTTGACGACGCGCCGCACGGTGGCCTGCGGCGTCAGCACGTGCGCGGGCTTGGCCACGCCCATCAGGATCGGGCCCAGCACCACGCCATCGGACATCGAGCGGGTGATGTTGAAGGCGGCGTTGGCCGAGGCGAGGTTGGGAAACACGAACACGTTGGCGCGCCCGGTGAGGCGGGAATCGGGGAACAGCCGTGAGCGCAGCGCGGGATCCAGCGCGACGTCGGCCTGCATTTCGCCTTCGACCTCGAGATCGGGCGCGCGTTCACGCAGCAGCTTCAGCACGTCCTGCATCTTGCGCGCGGTCGGCGTGTTGCGGCTGCCGAAATTGGAAGCCGCGATCAGCGCTACATGCGGCTCGACCCCCAGCAGCTTCAGGCGGAGCGTGGCCTGCAAGGTGGATTCGGCGATCTGTTCCGGCGTCGGATCGTGTTGCGTATGCGTGTCAAGGAAAAACGTCAGGCCCTTGTCGTTGGCAACCGCGGCCATCGACGACAGCGAATGCACGCCGCGATCCAGCCCGATGATGTCGCGGATATACGCGACCTTGCGCTGGTGGCGGCCGACCACGCCGCAGATCAGCGCGTCGGCCTCGCCACGCTCCACCATCATGGCCGCGATCGCGGTGGTGCGCGAGCGCATGATGGCCTTGGCCGAAGCCGGCGTGACGCCGCGCCGCTGCATCAGCGCGTAGTACTGCTGCCAGTACGCATCGAAGCGCGGGTCGGAGTGCACGTTCACCAGTTCGAAGTCGCGGCCTTGCTTGAGGCGCAGGCCGATCCGCTCGATGCGTTGCTGGATGATCTCGGGGCGCCCGATCAGGATGGGCTTGACCAGCTTCTCGTCGACCAGCGTTTGCACCGCGCGCAGCACGACTTCTTCCTCGCCCTCGGCGTAGGCCACGCGCATCGCGTGCGCGCGGGCGCGTTCGAACACGGGCTTCATCGCCAGGCCGGTGCGGAACACGAACTGGGTGAGCTTTTCGACGTAAGCGTCGAGGTCCGTGAGCGGCCGCGTGGCGACGCCGGATTCCATCGCGGCCTTCGCGACCGCCGGCGCCACCTGCACCAGCAGGCGCGGGTCGAACGGCCGCGGGATCAGGTATTCCGCGCCGAAATGCGGCACGCGGCCGCCATACGCGCGCTGCGCGACGTCGGACGCTTCGCGCCGGGCGAGTTGCGCGATCGCATGCACGCAGGCAACGGTCATCGCCTCGTTGATGCCGGTGGCACCGACGTCCAGTGCGCCACGGAATCACGCAGGCAACGGTCATCGCCTCGTTGATGCCGGTGGCACCGACGTCCAGTGCGCCACGGA
>DATFGT010000025.1:0-3317 GCA_035249175.1 Rhodanobacteraceae bacterium | reverse complement strand
CTGTTTCGGTTACGACACGCTTACGACCGCGGCCGAGGAATCGAAAAATCCGCAGCGCGACTTGCCGCGCGCGGTGCTGCTGTCGCTGGCGATTTCGATGGCGCTGTATCTGGCGGTGTCGCTGGTGCTGACCGGCATGGTGCCGTATCCGCAATTGAATTCGCCGGCGCCGGTGGACGCGGCGTTCAAGGCGCTCGGCCTCGACTGGGTGCGCGGCATCATCAACATTGCCGCGGTGGCGGGGCTGACCAGCGTGCTGTTCGCGTTCATGCTGGGTGCCGCGCGCATCTGGTTCGCACTGTCGCGCGACGGCCTGCTGCCGCGCTGGTTCGCGCGGGTGCACCCGCGCTTCGGCACGCCGTATCGCCCGACTGTGATCCTGGGTGTATTCAGCGCCCTGGTCGCGGGCCTCCTGCCGATCAACGAAGTGGCGGAACTGGTGAACATCGGCACGCTGTCCGCATTCATCGTGATCTGCCTCGCGGTGCTGGTCCTGCGCGTGCGGCGCCCGGACGTGAAGCGTGGTTTTCGCACCCCGGCAATCTGGATCGTCGCGCCGTTGGGCATGCTGTTCTCGCTGTTCCTGATCATCGGCTGGCCGTGGTACAGCGAGGGGCACGTTCATCTGATCGGCGGACTCGCCGGTATCACCATCGACCGTTTCGTGATCTGGATGGTGATCGGGCTGGTGGTGTATTTTGCCTATGGCATTCGGCACAGCGCACTGGCGCGGCGCGACTGAACCCCTGCGGACGCGCCGCGTTCGGCCAGTGCTTGCATTGGCGTCGCGGCGCCACCACTTGGAATCGATACGACGGCGGAGCGCGGCTTCCGTGTTCCTCGTCGATCTTTCCCAAGAAGTGCACAAAATGATCGACCTCTACTACTGGCCTACTCCCAACGGCCACAAGATCACGCTTTTCCTCGAGGAAGCCGGGCTGCCCTACACCATCAAGCCGGTGAATATCGGCAAGGGTGACCAGTTCCAACCGGCTTACCTTGCGATCTCACCCAACAACAAGATGCCGGCGATCGTCGATCATCATCCAGTGGGTGGTGGCGCGCCGCTCAGCGTGTTTGAATCGGGCGCAATTCTGGTTTACCTGGCCGGCAAGACCGGCAAGTTCATACCGAACGATGCCCGCGGCAAGATCGAATGCCTCGAATGGCTTTTCTGGCAAATAGGAGGCCTCGGGCCGATGACCGGCCAGCACGGGCACTTCAGCGTCTATGCACCCGAAAAAATCCCCTACGCGATCGAGCGCTACCGCAAGGAATCGGAACGCCTGCTCGACGTATTGAACCGCCGCCTCGTCGGTCGCGAATTCATCACCGGCGATGACTACACCATCGCCGACATGGCGTGCTACCCGTGGATCAATCCGTACGACAAGGCGCCGCTGGATATCGAGCCCTTCGCCGAGGTGCGGCGCTGGCATGACGCGATCGCGGTGCGCCCGGCGACCCAGCGCGCCTATGCGCGCGGCCCGGAAGCCAATCCGAAAACCGGCACGTCGATGAGCGACGAGGAAAAGAAGATCCTGTTCGGGCAGGGCGCGCGCAAGGGCTGAGCGCCATGCAGGACGGCCTCGGCCAAAACGTATATACTTTCACAATATACGAAATCGGGCACGATGATGAACATCGCACGCATATTCCAATCCGGCAACAGCCAGGCCTTGCGGCTTCCGAAGGCTTTTCGTTTCCAGTCCAGCGAAGTCGAAATTTTCCGTCGCGGCGACGAAGTGGTGTTGCGCGAACGCCGGGGCAGCGTCGGTGAAAGTCTTGCCGAAGCCTTCGCTGGCCTGCCACCCATGCCGGCGGATTTCTTCGCGAACGGCCGCCGCGACGCGCCTGCCCAAACCCGCGCGCGCCTGTGATGGCGACGGGCTACCTGCTCGATACCAACATCTGCATTTACTGGCTGGACGCGCGCCCGACGGGCATCGTGCAGCGCCTGCGCGCGGTGCCCTCCGGCGCTGCGGCCATGTCGGTGGTGACTTGGGGCGAGTTGCTGTACGGCGCGGCCAAGAGCAGGCACAAGGCACTGGTGCGCCGCAATCTGGATGCACTGGCCGCGGCGATTACGCCATTGCAGATACCGGCGGATGCGGCACAACGCTACGGCGAAGTGCGCGCCGCGCTCGAACGCAAGGGCACGCCCATCGGTGGCAACGATCTCTGGATTGCAGCACATGCGCTGGCGATCGGCTTCACGCTGGTCACCAACAACGAGCGCGAGTTCAAGCGCGTGCCCAGCCTGAAGGTCGAAAACTGGGCGAAGGATTCTTGAGCGTCAAGAAAGCCAAAACGGGCTTCACGCGGTGGGCACGGGACCAGCGGCAGAACGACGAGCGGAAACGCTGGCAACAGACGCTCGCTGCGCTGGTGACCGCATCAGCAATGACGACAGCAGGATGAAACGCGACATCGGCGCGCTGTGGGCTGCGCGCAGCGGCGGCAAGGGTGTTTACCTGATGGCGCAAAAGCGCGATGGGCAGGGACGTGGCATGCGCGAGCAGATGCTGGCGGCGCTTTCGGCCGACCAGCGGCAGGACTGAAAAAGGACTAAAATCGGTCCGAAGCATGCCCGGAGCCCGTACCATGAGTCTTGCCAACCAGATCAAGCCAATCAGTTACCTGAAAGCCAATGCGGCGGAAGTGCTGTTGGAACTGGCGGAAACCCGCGAGCCGATGATCATCACCCAGCACGGCGAAGCCAAGGCGGTGATCCAGGACGTTGCTTCCTATGAACAGACGCAAGAAACGCTGGCCCTGTTGAAAATCCTGGCATTGGGGCGACGTCAGGTGGCCGAGGGCAAGGTCAAACCGTTCGACCAGGCAGTCGCGGAAATTCGGGCGCGCAGGAAGCGGCGCTGATGCCGCGGCGCGTGGTCATCACCGAGGATGCGCAACGCGACCTTGCTTTGCTCTACGACTACATCGCCGACCACGATTCCGTTGTGCAGGCGGAACGGATCATGGACCGCCTTCTGGATACGGCGGATTCGCTGGCGCAGAATGCGGACCGGGGCAGTCATCCACGCGAATTGGTTGCCTTCGGATTTCGCGAATTTCGACAAATCGCCCTGAAGCCGTGGCGGATCATCTACGGAGTGGAAGCGGATCGAGTCGTCGTGTACGTGATCGCCGACGGCCGCCGCGACATGCGTACATTGCTGGCACAACGCTTGCTGGGGGCCTGAAGGCAAGCGCCGGCTGACGTGATGGCAAGGCGGGTTGGTCGTGCCCTCACCCATGCCATCCGGCCTATGCGCGGCGGCGCGCGCGGTGCTACGTTCGACGGGTTGCCACCC
>DATFGT010000024.1:0-17505 GCA_035249175.1 Rhodanobacteraceae bacterium | reverse complement strand
GTGGTCTTCGGAAGGCGCGCGCCAGAAGTGGTTGAAGCCGACGTCGTACAGCGTGGCCGACGACGCGAAGCTCGCGATGTGGCCGCCAAGGCCGCCGGGTTTGCGATTCGCGCGTACCACCATGGCCATGGCATTCCAGCGAATCAGGCAGCGGATGCGCCATTCCATCGCGGCATCGCCGGGTGATTTGGCTTCGAATTGCGGCGGAATCGTGTTGACGTATTCGGTGGTGGGGGAGAACGGCAGGTGGCCGCCGGCGCGACGCGTTTCGTCCACCAGCTTCTCCAGCAACTGGTGCGCGCGCTCGGTGCCCTCGGCGTTGATCACCGCTTCGATCGATTCGACCCATTCGCGGGTTTCGCGCGGATCAGGATCCTGATCCATGAATTCGCGTGCCAATGCGTTCATCGTTTGCTCCTGTGCGCGCTCGCCAGCGCGGTTTTCTTGACGGTTTTGGTGGATGCGGTTTTCTTGCGGCCGGCGTCGCGCCGCGCGCGCACCTTCCGTTTCACGATTTCGCGCGGCGCGCGGATCTGCGCTTCGACGCAGGCGATCGCGCTCATGTTCACCACGCGCCGCACGGTGGCCTGCGGCGTCAGCACGTGCGCGGGTTTGGCCACGCCCATCAGGATCGGACCGATCACCACGCCGTCGGACATCGAGCGGGTGATGTTGAAGGCGGCGTTGGCGGCAGCGAGGTTGGGGAACACGAACACGTTGGCGCGACCGGAGAGGCGTGAATTGGGGAAAAGCCGCGAGCGCAGTTCGGGATCAAGCGCGACGTCGGCCTGCATCTCTCCTTCGACCTCAAGATCGGGCGCGCGTTCGCGCAGGATGCACAGCACCTGCTGCATCTTTATTGAAGTCGCGGTCATGCGGCTGCCGAAGTTGGAGCCGGCGATCAGCGCGACGCGCGGTTCCACGCCCAGCAGTTTCAGCCGCAGCGTAGCCTGCAACGTGGCTTCGGCGATCTGTTCCGGGTCGGGATCGTGCTGCATGTGGGTGTCGAGGAAAAACGTGAGGCCCTTGTCGTTGGCGACGGCCGCCATCGACGAGAGCGCCTGCACGTCGCGATCGAGCCCGATGATGTCGCGGATGTAGGCGGCCTTGCGCTGGTAGCGGCCGACCACGCCGCAGATAAGTGCGTCGGCTTCGCCGCGCGCCACCATCAGCGCGGCGATCGCGGTGGGGCGCGAGCGCACCACAGATTTCGCCGACGCCGGTGTGACGCCACGCCGCTGCATCAGGCCGTAGTACTGCTGCCAGTATGCGTCGAAGCGCGGATCGGAATGAATGTTGCAGAGTTCGAAATCGCGGCCCGCCTGCAGGCGCAATCCGATGCGTTCGATGCGGCGCTCGATCACTTCGGGCCGGCCGATCAGGATCGGCTTCACCAACTGCTCGTCAACCAGCGTCTGCACCGCGCGCAGCACGGTTTCCTCTTCACCTTCGGCATAGGCGACCCGCATCGGATGCGCGCGCGCGCGTTCGAACACCGGCTTCATCGCAAGTCCGGTGCGGAACACGAACTGACTGAGCTTTTCGGTGTAGGCGCGCAAGTCCGCGAGTGGCCGCATGGCCACGCCGGATTCCATCGCGGCCTTTGCGACGGCTGGCGCAACCTGCACCAGCAGGCGCGGATCGAACGGGCGCGGGATCAGGTATTCCGCGCCGAAGTGCGGCACTTTGCCGCCGTAGGCGCGCTGCGCCACGTCGGAGGCCTCGCGCCGCGCGAGCTTCGCGATCGCATGCACGCAGGCGACCGTCATGGCCTCGTTGATGCCGGTGGCGCCGACATCCAGCGCGCCGCGAAAAATGTACGGGAAGCACAACGCGTTGTTGACCTGGTTCGGATAGTCCGAACGGCCGGTGGCGATCACTGCATCCGGTTTGGCAGCGCGCGCTTCCTCGGGGATGATTTCCGGCGTGGGGTTCGCGAGCGCGAGGATCACCGGGCGATCGGCCATGGTCGCGACCATCTCGCGCTTCAGCACGCCGCCCGCGGAGACGCCGAGGAACACGTCGGCGCCCTTCACGATATCGGCCAGCGTGCGCTTGCGGGTCTTGCGCGCGTAGCGTTCGAGACTGGGATCGAGTCCCGGCCGGCCCTGGTACAGCACGCCATCCTTGTCGCTGACCAGGATGTTTTCGGGTTTGGCACCGAGCCGCACCAGCATGTCGAGGCAGGCGATGCCGGCGGCGCCCGCGCCCGACGCGGCCACTTTCACTTCGCCGATCTTCTTGCCCACCACGATCAGCGCGTTGGTCAGCGCCGCGCCCACGATGATCGCGGTGCCGTGCTGGTCGTCGTGGAACACCGGAATGTTCATGCGCTCGCGCAACTTGCGCTCGACGTAGAAGCATTCCGGCGCCTTGATGTCTTCGAGGTTGATGCCACCGAAGGTCGGTTCCAGCGAGGCGATGATGTCGACCAGCTTGTCCGGGTCACGTTCGTCGATCTCGATGTCGAACACGTCGATGCCGGCAAACTTGCGGAACAGCACGCCCTTGCCCTCCATCACCGGCTTGCCGGCCAGCGCGCCGATGCTGCCTAGGCCCAGAACTGCGGTGCCATTGGTGATCACGCCGACGAGATTGCCGCGTGCGGTGAGCGAATGCGCTTCGATGGGATCGCGGACGATCTCCTCGCAGGCCGCGGCCACGCCCGGCGAATACGCCAGCGACAAGTCGCGCGCGGTCAGCAGCGATTTGGTGGGGGTGATGCGAATCTTGCCGGCAGGCGCGTGCCGGTGATATTCCAGTGCCGCTTGCTTGAGTTCTTCGGGAAGGCAGGACATGACAATCGGGGCGCGTATGCCGCTCGATGCGGACCTTTCATCCTAACACCGCCGGCGCTGAGGTTTCGCCCAGCCATGCTGTGTCACGCCCGCGGAAAAGGGGTACATTCTCCGCTCCAGGGACGCCTCGGCGAGCGGGGTGCGGGTGCATGCGCTGGTGTTCGTTACGCTGGGGATTGCTGTTGTTGTGGTTCCCGCTGGCTGCATGGGCCGACGATGCCGTCCTGCGCCTGACGGCGCTCCCGGCGGCGCCGATGCTGGCGGCCGGACATGTCGCGGCGACCGCGGACGGGCAGGACAAAACAATGTCGCGCGTGTGGTTGCATGCCCCGCGCGATCGCACCGCCTGGTATGCATTGCATCTTGCGGAGGATTGGCGCCAGGCGAACCGACCGCTGCTGGCCATCCGTGGCAACACGCGGGCGCGGGTGACCGTCTATCTGCCGCCGGACTATCGCCCGCGCAGCAAAACCGTATTCGACGCTGCACTCGATCCCAGCTTTTCGCACCACTCGGTGGTTTACCTGCTCCCCTACGATCTGCGCGCCGACCAGCCGATCTACGTGGCGCTGGGCAATCCTGGCCAGACCCAGCCGATACGCCTGGGCATCACGGATGCGGCGAGCTATCGTGCGCGGGACCTGTGGCACGTGCGGGTGAGCACGTTCTTCGCCGCCGTGCAGTTGTCGATGGTGCTGGTGATCCTGTGTTTCTGGGCGGTGCTGCGCGACCGCATGTTCCTGTATTTCATCGTCTATGTTGCCGCCCAGATGGCATATGCCATGGCGGTATCCGGCGAGTTGTTCGCGTTGCCGGGCGCGGCGCTGCTGACGCCGCTCGGTTACCACACCGGCCAGTGCATGGCTGCGCTGGCGGCCGGATTCTCGATCTGGTTCATCCTCGAATTCGCCGACCTGCGCAGGTATACGCCGCGCCTTGCCGCCTGGCTCGGTGCGCTGCGCTGGCCGTTTCTGGCGTTCGCTGCGGGCGTATGGATGCCGTTCCTGCGGCCCGATGCGTGGTTGCCGAACACCGTCAACTTGCTGCTGGTGGTGAGCACGGTGATCGCGTTGGCTTCGAGCTGGCTGGCCTGGCGGCGTGGTAACCGGCAGGCGGGTTTCTTCCTGCTGTCATGGGTGCCGCTGCTCGCGTTGACCCTGGCACGGGTGGTGCAGTTGATCGCGGGACTTCCGCTGCCTGCGTGGCTGGAATACGGATTTCCCGGCAGCATGGCGTGGGCCGCGGTGATCATCACCGTCGGTCTGGCCGATCGCACCCTGCAGGTGCGGCACGAGCGCGATCAGGCCGCCCGCATGGCGCAGTTCGACCCGCTTACCGGCGTGTACAACCGCCGCGCCATCATGGACCGCCTGCGCGAGGCGTGGCAGGTGACGGCCGCACTGGAGCCGGTGGCCGTGCTGTTTCTCGATATCGACCATTTCAAGCAGATCAACGATAGCCGCGGACATTCCGCCGGTGACGCGTGCCTCGCAGCCGTTGTCGAGGCGATCCACACGGAACTGAGTGAATACGACCGCGTCGGGCGATACGGTGGCGAAGAGTTTCTCATCGTGCTCAATGGCGACAGTGCGCGAATGGCGGTGCGGGTCGCCGAACGCATCGTGGCGCGTGCCGCCGCGCTGCGGGTGCCGATCGGGCAGCACCTGATCGCGTTCACTGTGAGCATCGGCGTCGCGGTGCGCGGCAAGACTACCCCCGACATCGAGGCCTTGGTGGAATACGCCGACGCGGCGCAGTACCGCGCCAAGGCCGAGGGTCGCAACCGGGTGGTGGTGTGGCAGCGCGAGTCGTTCGCGCAAGCTGCGGTGGCGCGCTGACGATCACATTCCGATTGCTTCCGGTGGATGCATTCCGGCGTGCTGGCGATTCGGTCGCTTGACCTGCATCATGGGCCTTGCCGCGCCCTCGCCTAAACTGCCTGCGGGTCGTATGACGGGAAGCACGGGGCATGGCGATATTCAACATCCTGCTGGTCGTCCACGTGCTGAGCGTGGTCTGGTGGATCGGCGGCGTCTTCACGGTCACCGCATCGCTGCTGCCGATATTCGACCGGCTGCCTCCGCCCGAGCGGATACAACGCATCAAGCAATTCGAGGGGCGCTTCGCCAACCAGGCGCGGATTGCGGTGGTGTTGGCCGGCATCAGCGGCTTCTGGATGCTGAAGCTCAAGTACGGATTCGCGTACCTGCACCAGGGCGGCTGGTGGATCGGCCTGATGATGCTTGTCTGGGCGCTGTTCGCGGTGATGCTGTTCATTGCCGAGCCGCTGCGGCTGCCCGCGAAGCTCGGCCTGATCCAGAAACCCCGCGCGTTCCTGGTGCTGCACGCCGTCCTGCTGACCCTTGCATTGGCCGCGATTGCCTGCGGGGTGGTCGGCGCCCGCGGCGGATTCTGAGGAAACTCCGGGCAATCTGCCGTCGCTTGCGACGGTTGTTCAGGGGTTCCGGATTCCCGCTCGTCGCGGAACGGATCAGTGGTTGATCTGGCGGGCCGGATGGACCTGTGTCCACGCGCGGGGCGTCGCGGTGACGAAACCCGAAACGCCGCACTGACGCAGGTCAATCACTCTGCCGTTTCGCGTTCCTAAACTGCGCGGGTTGCATCCGTGGTGGTGAACGCGCCCGCCATGGATTTTTCCCGCGGCCCGAGCGCCTTGGCGCCGACCGTTCCATTTCATGCAATGGAGCGAAGTGATGGCGGTTACCGTACAGGATCCACCCCGTACCGCGAATGCGCCCGTCGCGCGGACCGGTGGCGACGGCCGCGAGTCGTCCAAGGTGGTCACGGGACACACCGAACGTGATGACCACGCGCTGGCGAGCGTGTTCACCGCATACATCGTTTCAGCGACCTTCTGGCTGCTGTTCGCGACCGCCGTCGGTTTGTTGCTGGCCTTCAAGTTCGGTGCGCCGGATTTCTGGGCGGAACGGTTCCTGACCTTCGGCCGCCTGCGGCCAATCCACACCAACGACACCTTCTATGGCTGGGCCAGCATCGCGCTGGTGGGGCTTGCGTATTACGTCGCGGCGCGCAGCAGCGGCACGAAGTTGTACAGCATCAAGCTAGCCTGGGTGGGGCTTGCGTTGTTCAACATCGCGGTGATCGCCGGCACCATTGCGCTGGATCTCGGTTACAACTCGGGTGATCTCGAATATCGCGAGTGGCCGTGGCCGATCCGGCTGATTTTTTTCGCGGCGCTGCTGGTGACGGCGTGGAACCTGATCGCGACGGTCGCGCGACGCAGCAGCGAGGACATCTATCTTTCCAACTGGTACACGATCGGCGCCGTGCTGTGGACGTGCATCATCGCGATCGTCGCGATCCTGCCGTGGTATCAGCACGGGTTGGGGCAGGTCGCGATTTCCGGCTACTACATGCACAACGCGGTGGGGATGTGGTTCACGCCGCTCGCGCTGGGGGTGTTCTATTACGCCATCCCCAAAATCCTGAGCCGCCCGATTTATTCCTACGCGCTGGGCGTGCTCGCGTTCTGGACCAACCTGCTGTTCTACCCGTTGCTGGGTGCGCACCATTTCCTGTTCAGTCCGCTGCCGTGGTGGCTGCAGACCATCGCGATCGTGTGCTCGGTGGGGATGCTGGTGCCGGTGTGGGGCGGCAGCGCGAACTACCTGCTGACCATGCGCGGACGCTACCGCGACATGATCCATTCCTACCCGCTGATGTTCATTTTCGTCGGCGTGGTCGGGTATCTGTTCGGTTCGACCCAAGGCACGGTCGAGGCCTTCCGTTCGATGCAGGCGATCTGGCACTTCACCAACTTCACGGTCGGACACTCGCACTTGACCATGTACGGCTTCGTGACATTCGCGGCATGGGGCGGCATCTATGCACTCTTGCCGCTAGCGACCGGCAAGAGTCCCGGCCGCCTGGGCATTGCGTTGCACTTCTGGCTGGCGCTGGTCGGCAGTTTCATCTACGTGATCTCGCTCTCGATCGGCGGCACGGTGCAGGGCCTGGACTGGGTGCACCAGAAGCCGTTCCTCCGGTCGGTGGTGGACATGCAGCCGTACTACGTGTGGCGCGGCGTTGGCGGCATGCTGATGTTCGTGTCGCACGGCGTGTTCGCGTGGAATGTCTGGCGCATGACCTCGGGCCAGCCAGGTAACGCGGCGTCGCCGATCCTCGGCCCGGGCGAACAGGGGGTCACGGCATGAAGAAGCTCCTCGCGATTGCCGGTGGTGCACTGGGCATCTACATCGTGATCGTGCTGTTCATCGCGGTCATTCCGGGCGTCGAGCTGTCGCAGACGCCGCCCGGCCCCGGCGTGCAACCGCTGACGCCGCTCGAAGCGGAAGGCCGCGCGGTGTTTGCCGCCAACGGTTGTGGCTACTGCCATACCCAGCAGATCCGACCGCTGCCGGAAGACAAGGTGTTCGGACGTCCGTCCGCGCCCGGAGACTTCGCCTACCAGACGCCGGAACTGCTGGGGTCGGAGCGCACCGGCCCCGACCTCACCAACGTCGGCAACACCAAGCCCAGCGATGTGTGGCAATACATCCACCTTTACGATCCGCGCGCGGTGGAGCCCGAATCGATCATGCCGAACTTCAAGTTCCTGTTCCGCGTGGTCGACCAAGTGCCCGCGGGCGATACCGCGGTACCGGTGCCGGCGGCCTTCGCGCCCGGCGCTGGCAAGGTCATTCCCACGCAAAAAGCCAAGGCATTGGTGGCGTATTTGTTGTCGTTGAAGCAACCGTCGATTCCCGGCTACGCGATGCACCCCGGTGCCGCCGTGGCGGCGCCCGTGCCTGCGCCCGGTTCGGCGGCGCCGGCAACACCGGCCAGCGGCGCGGGCTACCGTTACGAAGCCGCCAAGGGCGCGGCGTTGTTCGCGGCCAATTGCTCGGCGTGCCACCAGGCCACCGGCGAGGGAATTCCCGGTGCGTTCCCGCCGCTCAGGGGCAACGCAGCCGTGGACAATCCCGACCCGACGCTGCACATCCACACCGTGTTGCAGGGTGCGCACGGCGTCACCATCGGCGGCGTGGAATACACCAGCGTGATGCCGCCTTTCGCGGGCCAACTGAGCGATGAGGACATCGCCAACATCGTCAATTACGAACGCTCGTCGTGGGGCAACCACGCCAAACCGGTGACGTCGACGCAGGTCGCGGCGTTGCGAACCAAGGGAGAATGACCATGACCCACATGCTGATGGGACCCCTTTGGGGCGTCGTTGCGATCGCGTCGATCACGGGCGCGGTCACGCTCGGCTGCTGGGTGATGATGTTCTGGTTCCTGTTCCGGCCGGGCGAGCAGAACCGGCATCACGCCAAGTACGACATCCTGCGCGACGACCGCTGAGAATGGGCAACGACATGGCCACCAAACCACACGTGCGCGTATACCTCGACCATGACCCCCAGCCGGTCCTCGATCAGGAATTGCCGACCGCACTGACACTGGATACCCGCAAGCTGCAGGATGGCCCGCACCGGCTGATCATCCGCGCCGAGGACCAGAGCGGCGCCGAGGGTGTCGAGGAAATTCCGTTCCAGGTGCAGAATGGGCCGGGCATCCTGGTCTCGGGCCTGCGCCCGGGTTCGACCCGGCGCGGCACGCTTCACCTGACGGTCGATGCGTTCAGCACCGACGATCCATTCGACCCGCGTCGCGCCGAAGCGCGATCATCGGTGCCGGTTTGGGTGTGGGTGTTGTGCCTGTTCGTGGTGGCATGGGCGGTGTTCTATGCCGCGCGCATGTGGGACGTGCCCGCGCAATACGCGCGGACGCCGACCTACGGCACGCCAGCGGCGGCTTCCGCGCCGGCGTCCGCACCGGGCGCGAAATGACACGCATGCTTCCAACGGTTCCGTGCGCAGATCGGCGCAGCGGCAGGCGCTGCCTCAGCGCCCGAATACCGCGTTTACCGTTACCAGCGTCACCACCAGCATCGCCGCGGTCAGCGGCGCGCCCACGCGCAGAAAATCCTTGCTGCGATAACCGCCCGGACCCGCCACGATCAGCAGCACCGGGCTGGCGCCCGGCATGAGGAAGGTGTTGGACACCGACAGGGCAACGATCAGCGCGTACACGCTGGGGTTGCCGCCCGAAGCCAGCGCGATGTTGATGGCCATCGGCACCATCATCACCGCAGCGCCGACGTTCGACATGACCTGCGACGCGATCAATGCAAGGATCGCGACGAACGCCTGGATCGTCCATTGCGGCAGGCCGCCGAGGTAGCGCAGGATTTCCTGCGCCATCCACGCGGCCGTGCCGGTGGAATCCATCGAAATGCCGAGCGGAATCAGGCAGGCCATCACGAAGATGGTCTTCCAGTTGATGGCGCCGTAGGCTTCGTCCATGTTGAGTACGCCGGCCAGCAGCATGCCGACTGCGCCGGTCATCATCGCCACCGCCAGGCGCAAGTCCGTGAACAGCCCCAGCGCCATCGCCAGCGCGAAGAACACCAGTGCGTAGCGCACTTTGCCCGGCCGCAATTCCTCGCTGGGGATGTCGGTGACCGGAACGATATCGCGACTTTCAGCCGCCAGTGCGAGGTCGCGCCAGTAGCTGTGCAGCACCAGCGAGTCGCCCGCGCGCAGCGACATCTTGCGAACGTCTTCGCCGCGCGTCACCTCGTCGCCCCGGTTCACCGCCAGCACCGAAATGCCGTAGCGCTTGCGCAAACGCAGGTCACCGACCTGCTGCTTGATGAATTTCGACTGCGGCGGGATCACCACTTCTGAAATGCCGGCGCGCGTGGGGTTGAACATGTCGGCCAGCGCCTGGATGCGATTGCCGGCGCGACACTGCATCGCCTGCGCGAATTCGTTGACCTCGGGGCGTGAACCCAGCACCCCCAGCACCGTCCCCACCCAGATCATCTGGTCGGACGGTGGCGCGAGGCGCGATTCATTGCCGTTCTTGATCGCCAGGATCAGCGGTGCGTGTTCCAGGGTTTCGGCTTCGCCGATGCTCATGCCGACCAGCGGGCTGTCGGCCGTCACCGTGAGCTCGATGACTTCGCCCTCGATACCGTACGTGTCGGCGAAGTAGCTTTCGGTGCGGCCCGGCGTGACCTTCGGTCGGTCCTCGGAATCATCCGGCATCACGCGGCGGGTGAAGAACGCGAAATAGACGACGCCGACCAGCAGCAGCGGAATGCCGATGGGGGTGATCGAGAACAGCGAGAACGGTTCGATTGTCTGCGCGCCGGGGGGCAGGTTGCGGTCGGCGCTGGCGATCAGGTCGTTCAGCAGGATCAGCGGCGAGTTCGAGATCAGCGTCATGCTGGTGCCGGCGAGGATGCAGCACGCCATCGGCAGCAGCAGGCGTTTCAGCGGCACGCCGGTGCGCGCGGAAATGCGGCTGGCCACCGGCAGGAACAGCGCGGCCAGCGCCTGGCTCTGGATGATCGAGGAAAGGCTTCCGACGGTGGCGTTCAACAGCAGCGACACGCGGCTTTCGACGCCGCCGGAAAGACGGAGGATGAACGACGCCGCGCGATTCAGCACGCCGGTGCGGTCCAGCCCCGCGCCCATGATCATGATGCCGATCAGCGACAGCACCGCGTTGGAGGCGAAGCCATCGAACAGTTGCGTCACCGGCATCAGGCCGGTGATGCCGATCACCACCACCACGAGCAGTGCGACAATGTCCGCGCGTACCCATTCCAGGATCAGCATGATCACGGTGAAGCAGACCAACCCGAGCACCAGGATCATGTCGGGGGTGAGGGTCAGCTCCATCGGGCCAAGGTCCGGTCAGGTCAGTTTGCGTGGGTGGGCTGGCAATCGTTACACACGGTCATACAACAAATCCGTAACCGGATGGCCGAGATCGATCCCGCGTCGTTCGAAACGCGTTTCGATCCGCCAATCGGGTCGCCTTGATTCACCACTTTCCCCTGTGCGCAATCGCCAGCCCGGCTGCGCGGCCAGCACTTCCTGCATGTGCGAAGCATAACCGGGCCAGTCGGTCGCGAGGTGCAACAGACCGCCCGGTTTCACGCGCGTCGCCAGCAGTTCCGCGAAAGCAGGCTGGATCAGCCGGCGCTTGTGGTGGCGCTTCTTGGGCCAGGGATCGGGAAACCAGATGCGCACCTCGTCCAGCGCGACTTCGGCGATTTCGTTCTGCAGCACTTCGACCGCGTCGTGATTCCAGATGCGCACGTTCCGGACATCGCGCGCAGCCAGCGCATTCAACAACCGGCCAACGCCGGGGCGGTGCACCTCGATGCCCAGATAATCGCGCGCAGGATCGTGTTCGCCCGCCCACGCCAGCGCTTCGCCGTTGCCGAAGCCGATCTCCAGTACACGTGGCGCGGTGCGGCCGAACAGATCATCGAAATCACGGAGCGTGCCCTGGTAGTCGAGGCCGAAGCGTCGCCAGTGTTGATCGAACGCTCGCTGCTGGGCAGCGGTGATGCGGCCCTCCCGCAGTACAAAACTGCGGATGGTGCGCGGATGTCCGGGACGATCGGCGTCGTGCGAGCCGACGCTCAAGCGATCATTCCTTCGACCGGACTGGACGCCGAGGCATAGCGCTTGCGCGGGATGCGGCCGGCGCGAAATGCGGCGCGTCCGGCTTCGATCGCGCATTTCATCGCGTGCGCCATCAACACCGGATCCTTCGCGTGCGCAATGGCCGTGTTCATCAGCACACCGTCGCAACCCAATTCCATCGCCAGTGCAGCATCGGACGCGGTGCCGACACCGGCGTCGACAATCACGGGGATCTTCGCGTTCTCGACGATCTCCATGATGGTGTAGCGGTTCTGGATGCCGAGCCCCGAGCCGATTGGCGCAGCCAGGGGCATCACCGCGGCGCAGCCGATTTCCTCGAAACGCCGCGCCAGCAGCGGATCATCGGTGGTATAGACCATCACGTCGAAACCGTCCTTGACCAGCGCCGTGGCGGCGTCGAGCGTGGTCACCACGTCCGGGAACAAGGTTTTCTGATCACCGATCACCTCGAGTTTCACCAACGAATGGCCATCCAGCAGTTCGCGCGCCAGGCGGCAGGTGCGCAGCGCTTCCTCGACGCTGTGACAGCCGGCCGTGTTGGGCAGCAGGGTGTAGCGGTCCGGCGGCAGCGCGTCCAGCAGGTTGGGTTCGTCCGGTTTCTGGCCGAGGTTCATGCGGCGCACCGCGAAGGTGACGATTTCGGAGCCCGCGGCTTCGCTCGCACGGTGGGTTTCGTCGAGATCCTTGAACTTGCCGGTGCCCGTCAGCAGGCGCGAACGGAACGTGCGTCCCGCGATGACCAGCGGGTCGGGAATGTCGTGAGAAGTGGTTTGCGGCAGGGCGTTCATGGCGTGCGTCGTGCGGGGTAAGCAGAACGCAATTGTAGTACGTGCGTTCCGTTTCCCTGCGAACGAACAGTTATCGAAAAATACAGGTGTTGCCATGGGGAAATAGACCGCGCTCGCTGCGCGAGCGGGCGCCGTTGCTAGACTCGATCTTCCTGATCCCACCAAGCAACCCGGCCCTCGGCTTCCTGCCTCGGGCGTTCGGGATGTTCAGTACACGTTGGCGCTCGCTGCGCGAGCGGACGCTGTTGCTAAGCTCGCGCATCCGGCGCTCGCTAATCAACCCGGCCCTCGGCGTCATGCCTCGGGCGTTCGAAGCAGCACGCAATGCCACTGGCATTGCGTAAACGCTGCTTCTCACCCTCCCCCAATGGCCTGGACAATCTCGACGCGATCACCTTCGCGCAACTCGTGCTGCGCATGCCGGCTGCGCGGCACGATTTCGCGGTTGACTTCGACGGCGACGCGGCGCTCGCCGTATCCGGTATCGGCGAGCAGCCCGGCAACCGTAGTGGCCGCCGCGCATTCGTGCAGTTGGCCATTGAGAAAAATCTTCATCCGCAAAGTGTAACGCCGCAAGTTTGATGACGGCTGTTGTCGAAAGTCAGGCCATGGAAGGCCGTTCTGATGTCCACGAGCTCGAACTGAACCGCCAGGTCCATTTGTTTCGCAATGCAGCGATTATGGACGATCGCAAAATCAACCGTCGCTGCTTGGCGGCGGATGTTTCCGCGGCGGCGGTTCGCGGTGCTCGGGTGCAGGGCGATTGCGTGCCGGCGGCGTGTAGCGTTGCGGGGCTCGCTGCACTTCGCGTTGCTGTTGACGCTGCATTTCCATCGCGCGTTGTTGCTGTTGCATTTGCATCGAGCGCTGTTGTTGCATTTGCCGCTGTTGCTGCATCGCCTGTTCGCGCTCGCGCTGCTGCGATTGCGCTTGGCGTTGCTGCTGCATCTGTTGTTCGCGGGCACGTTGCGCGGCCTGTTCGCGATCCCGCTGCTGCGATTGCATCTGCGCCTGCCTCTGCTGCTGCATCTGTTGTTCACGGGCACGTTGCGCGGCCTGTTCGCGATCCCGCTGCTGCGATTGCATCTGCGCCTGCCTTTGCTGTTGCATCTGTTGTTCGCGTTCGCGCTGCTGCGTTTGCTCCTGAAGTTGGCGCCGTTGCTGCTCGCGCTGCTGCGGTTGGGTTGCAGCTTGCCGCTGCTGCTGCGCTGCACCGTTACCGGTTGGCTGCGGTACGCGCTCGACCGGCCGTACGACGGGCAGGCGTCCAGGCTGTGGCGTGTTGCGTTGCGGTTCGTTGGCTGGCCGGATCACCGGAGCGCGCGGTAGTGTTCCGCGTTCACCTGGATGCGCGAAACGTGCGCTGGGCAATTCGGCCGGCCGCTGTGCGGCGGGTTGGTTGCGAGGGGGACGCTGGCGCACCGTATTCATCGGGGGTGGATTCGCTGGACTGGCGCGTCGGGACGAAGGCTCCACGGGCCGCGGCGCGGCCACCGGCCGTGCGGGTTGGCTACGGGCGGCCGGCTCCGCAGGGCGGCCAGGAGTCGCGGTACGCCGGAGGTTTGCCGCGGCAGGCACCAGCTTCACGCGCTCATTGCGCTGTTCGGCGGCCGGGTGCGCCTTGCGCAGGTCTTGCATTTGCGCTTGGGTCAACGGCTGGCCGTGTTGCCGGGCAATGACTTTTTCCCGTGCCGCGAAGTCGACGGGCCGCGGCGGCGGCTGATGTCGGGCAACCACCGGGCGCGCGAACGGTTCGCGGCCCTTGAGCACCGTGGGGCGCGTGGTGGGCCGCCGCAAGCCGACGCTGGCCTTGCCGGGGTTCACGCCGGGACGCAGGGCGACCTCGCTGCGTTCGAGCTGGGTACGGTTCAACTTCAAGACCGCCGGGCGCACCGGGCGCGCACCGGTAAATACATTGCGCGGCACCGCCGTCACCGCCCCCGGCATCCGGCGATAAGCGTAATCGTGTCCGCCACGCGTCGGCATCCGGCCCGCGCGGTAATCGCTGTAGTAATTGTTGATGACCGTCTTGTTGACGTACACATTGCGGATGTTGGTGACATTGACATTGGTGAAGTAGCGCCGTGAAGCGTGGAACCACGGCACGTACACGTCACGCGGACCCAGCGGGAACCAGCCCACCGGACCGCCGCCTCCGGCATTGATCGACAGCGAGAAACCCGAACCGCCGACGAAAGCCACCAATGCCGGCGCATACACAGGACGCACCCGCACCGGTCCAGGCATCCAACCCCAGCGATTGCGGATGTACGCCCAGCGGCCGTAATGGAAGGGCGCGAAGCCCCATGGCTGGTCGTCCACCCAGGTCCAGCCCCACGGATCGATCCAGGCCCAATGGCCGTAGCGGTACGGTGCCCAGCCGACCGGCACCGTGGTGGGATACCACACGTTGCCGTATTCGGGCACGTCATTCCATTGGCCGTACTGGTAGAGATCATCGCCACCGATCATGTCGGGTGGGACGTATTGCTGCTGCTGCGCGTAGCGCTGGTAATTCGCGTCGCGCGTTTCGGAGAAACGATCGAAATCGTCGGGCTGTGGCAGACCGGTTTCATCGACGCTCGCGAGCGCGGAATCGTTGAAGCGATACGAGGTTCCCTCGGCCACTTGGCGGCTGACGCCATTCTCGCCGTACACGGTGCCCGAGCCGCGGAACACCGTGACCATGCTGCCGGTGCCGCTCGGATCGTCGTCGATGCGATAGACGCCGGGTGCCGAGGCCACGAATGCGACCGTCGGGGTGTCGACTTCGAAGTTCTCTCCGTTGTCGAGCCGGTGCACGGCAAGGTTCATCGTGCCCTGCGAGAGTTCGATCTGGACGTTGTCCTGGTCGAGGTTGAGGAAATCGAAGGCGCTGTCGTTGTCGATGCGAATGGAGGCGTCGCCGAGTTCAAGCACCGCGCGGCCATCATCACCGGTCAACAGCCGATCGCCGATCACCATCGGGCGATTGATTTCGACCGAGCCCCAGTCGTTTTCGCCGGCGGGCGCGAACTGCACCTGTCCGAAAAGATAGGCAAGCCGCGCGACGCGCCCCGGCGCCTGCTCGGCGTCGTCGGAGTTCTGGGACTGGTCGTATGATTGCGAGTTGTCGTATTGCTGCGCCTGCACCGTGGCCGCGCCGAGAAGCAAGGCGCAGACGCCGCCGGCAATCAGGGCCATGCGCGAAAGACGGAAGCGGGACATGGGAACCCCCGGTGTGGATCAGGGCGCGTTGTACGGCGTCGGCGCGGCGCCCCTCGCCCGACGCGATCATCACAACCCGGCTGCGCTGAACGCCGGCCTGCTGGACTCACTATCCAAAGCGAGGCCTAAGAAAGTGTTTAGCGCGCGTTCGAAGGCCGTTGCGCGGCCGGCGCGCGTCTCGTTACCATCCTGCTTCCTGCGCGGGTGTAGCTCAATGGTAGAGCTGTAGCTTCCCAAGCTACTGACGAGGGTTCGATTCCCTTCACCCGCTTGTCTCGAGGCCGTTTTGCAGATTGCTGTTCGAGGGATATGCAACGCTTCCGCGGCTCGGACCTTCCATGCTCCCACAACTCCCGTCCGTTTGCGTGCTGCACGCGAACGGATTGTCCCCTTGACTCAAGGGGGCTTACGGGCCTGCTGTCGGGTACGCACGCACCGTGAAAATCGCGATCCTTTCCCGCAACTCGCGCCTGTATTCCACGATGCGGCTGGTCGCGGCGGCGCGCGCGCGCGGGCATCGGGTGCGGGTGCTCGATCCGCTGCGTTGCTATCTGCGCATCGCGCACGACGGATTTGCATTGCATTACGGCGGTCGCGCCCTGAAGGGGTTCGACTGCGTGATCCCGCGAATCGGCGCGTCGGTCACCTTCTACGGCACCGCGGTGTTGCGCCAATTCGAGATGATGGGCGTGTACACGCCGAGTTCCTCGGATGCGGTGCTGCGCGCGCGCGACAAGTTGCGCAGCCTGCAGTTGCTCGCAAAACACGGCATCGATCTGCCGGTGACGGTATTCGGCGACAACCCCGACGACACCGCCGACCTCATGAACATGCTGGGGCCGCCGCCGCACGTGATCAAACTCAACGAGGGCGCCCAAGGTAGTGGCGTGGTGCTGGCGGAAAAACCCGCGGCCTCGCAGAGCGTGATCGAGGCGTTCCGGGGTCTCTACGCGAATTTCCTGGTGCAAGAATTCGTGCGCGAGGCCAACGGTCGCGACATCCGCTGCTTCATCGTGGGGGACCGAGTAGTTGCGGCCATGCAGCGCGCCGCGGTGGACGGCGACTTCCGCGCCAACCTGCATCGCGGCGGCACCGGCAGTCCGGTGCAGTTGAGCACGGCGGAACGCCGCATCGCGCTGCGCGCGGCCAAGGTGCTCGGCCTCGGCATTGCGGGGGTGGACCTGCTGCGATCGGCGCGCGGCCCGCTGGTGCTGGAGGTCAACGCTTCGCCCGGTCTGGAAGGCATCGAGACCGTGACGGGGGTGGATGTGGCGAATGCGGTGGTTAGTCATCTTGAAGCCCATCAGGCATGAACGTGCTTGGCAATTTGTCGAAAATCGTCCCACGATGCACGTAGTACGAAAATAATCGTTGACAGTCTGCCGGCCGCGTGCCTAGGATGTCATGGAGCCGTGCCGACCCGGCGCGGCAATCCGTCACGATCCATTACGGCAGGGGAGTCCACGTGAAAATTTCCAGCTTGTTGCTTTGTTCGCTCATGATCAGCGCACTGGCCCTGCAGGGTTGCGCGACCACGAGCAGTACCCAACCGGATCAGGGCGTGGCTTCCGCCCCGACTGCGGCGCCCGTTGCGGCCCCGACCCAAGCGGTGCAACCTGCCGGAGTGCCAGCGGCGGCTGTCCCGGAAGAAAATGGCAAGCCCGTCGTGAAGGCCGACAGCAAGGAAAATTTCGAAGCGGTCGTTGCTGCCATTCAGCAGCAGATGCAGCCTGGCGGTCGTTGGCAGTACATCGATGCCAGTGAGCGCGCGACCGTCAATGGAAGTTTTGCCGACATGGGCAAGCTTTACGATCAATTCGGCAGCGTGGACAAAATGGACCAGGCTGCAAAAGTGCGTTTGCTCGCTGATCAGAGTACCGTCAATGCCATTCTTACCAGGAAGGACGGCGATCGCCTGATCTGCCAAACCGTGATGCCGGTCGGCTCCCATCTGCCGGTGAAAACCTGCAAGACCTATGCGCAGATCCAGGCCGAGCAAAATGGTGCGCAGGAATTCTTGCGCAATCATGCCTTGCAAAATTCGCAACAATTGAAGGGCGGCCATTGAGGCTGGCAGGGACATGAGCGGGATTGGACCATTTGCCGTGCGGTGGCAATGTGCAACGCGGCTGCGGAACGGGAGCATTGATGATGTACGTGTTCCGGCCGTCATGGCTGTGCGGCAACTGCAAGAGGCTT
>DATFGT010000023.1:0-16828 GCA_035249175.1 Rhodanobacteraceae bacterium | reverse complement strand
CATGTCGGCCTGCACGTTCTGATACGGCGAAAAGGTCTTGATGAAGGCCCATTGCTCGGGATCGTCGGGGTTGCCGTATTCGGCGATCCACGACGCGCCAGCCGACAGGTGTGTGTAGCGCTTCATGTCGAGCAGCGGCACTTCGCAAGCGATCGCGCCATAGAGTTGCGGGTATTCGGTGAGCATGTTGCCCATCAACAAGCCGCCGTTGCTGCCGCCTTCCGCGCCGAGATGCTGAGGGGAGGTGACGCCGCGCCTGATCAGGTCTTTCGCCACCGCGGCAAAGTCCTGGTAGGCCTTCGGACGATTGGCTTTCAGCGCCGCCTTGTGCCATGACGGGCCATACTCGCCGCCGCCGCGGATATTGGCGATCACGTACACGCCGCCGCGTTCCAGCCATGCACGGCCGATCGAGCCGGAGTAACGCGGCAGCAGCGGGATCTCGAAACCGCCATAACCGTATTCAAGCGTCCGGTTGCTGCCGTCGAGCTTCATGTTCTTAGGAGCGATCTCGAAGTACGGCACGCGGGTGCCGTCTTTCGAAGTCACGAAGTGCTGGCTGACTTCGAATTTCGAGGCATCGAAGAACGCCGGTTCCTGCTTGATCTTCCCGGCCGGCTGGTTGCCCAGCACGCCACGCTCCAGTGAGGGCGGATCGAGGAAGCCGGTGACGGTGAGCCAGTATTCGTCGGAACGGTCGGGATCGGTTCCGACCACGGCGATGGTGCTGAACTTCGGCGCGCCCGGCAGGGCTGCGTGCGTCCATGCGCCCGAGCCGGAGGCCGGCGGCGTCAGGACGTCGAGGCGGCTTTTCACGTCATCCAGCACATCGAGGATGACGTGGTGCTGCGTCCACGAATAATCCGCGAGCGCGGTGTGCTCATCCGGCGTGAACAGCGCGGTGAAGTCGCGCTTGCCGGCCATGAAGTCGTCGAAGTTCGTTGCAATCAGCGCGCCCGCGGGCCAGGTCTTGCCGCCCACCGCCCAAGGCGATTTGGTTTCGACCAGCAACCATTCACGGTCTGTCGAGAAATCCGCGTCACTCGGCAAGTCGATTTTGACCAGCTTGCCGTTTTTGCGCAGGAAAACTTCCCGATGATAGAAGTCTTGCTGCACGCCGACGAAATCGCGTTCGAAGCCTTTCGTCCGGTCGTGAGAGGCGCCAACTGTTAGATCATCAGATTTGCCTTCGTACACCACTTTTGCTGACACAAGCGGCGTGCCGCGCGTCCACTCCTTCACGATCCGCGGGTAGCTCGACTTGGTCATCGAGCCCGGCCCGAAGTCGGTGCCGACATACACGTGGTCGGCGTCGATCCAGCCGATCTCGGTTTTCGCGAACGGCAGGAAGAATCCGTCCTTGACGAACGATTTCGCAGGCAGGTCGAATTCGCGCACCTCCACCGCATCGCCGCCACCGGGCGAGAGCGACACCAGGCAGTGCAAGTACTCGGGCTTCATGCACTCGGCGCCCTTGAACACCCACTTCCTGTTTTCGGCCTTGTTGAGAGCGTCGATGTCCAGAACCGTTTCCCACTTCGGGGCCGGTTTCTCGTACTCGGCCAATGTGGTGCGCCGCCAGATACCGCGCGGATGCGCCTTGTCCTGCCAGAAGTTGTAGAGGTAGCCGCCCATCCGGTGGACATACGGAATGCGCGCCTCGGAATCGAGCACCTCGAGGATTTCTCCGCGAGCCTTGTCGAATTCCGGCGACTCCATGAACCTTTTTTTAGTAATGGCGTTTTGTGCATCCACCCATCCCAGTGCGCGCGGACTGTGGCTGGGCTCCAGCCACAGGTACGGATCGCTTGAAGACACGTCAGGCGGCGCGCTGGATGTCGCGGGTGGATTTGCGAATGCCATGCCTGAAAACGCGACCCCCGATGCCAAAATCGCGCAGATGATCTTCATGGTTGCCGCCCGCCATGGTGGAAAGTGCCAACCCGGAAGTGTCGTGCAGGCCGAAGCCGCACCGCGTGTGACGAAAGTCATGCGGCCAACGAAAAACCCCGCTTGCGGCGGGGCTTTTCGTGCAACGGCTGCCTGCGGTCAGTGCACCGCAAGCAACGGGATGATCAACAGCGCCACGATGTTGATGATCTTGATCAGCGGGTTCACGGCCGGACCCGCGGTGTCCTTGTACGGGTCGCCCACGGTGTCGCCGGTGACCGCGGCCTTGTGGGCCTCGGAACCCTTGCCGCCGAAGTTGCCATCCTCGATGTACTTCTTGGCATTGTCCCAGGCGCCGCCGCCGGCGGTCATCGAGATGGCGACGAAGAGTCCCGTGACGATGGTGCCGATCAGGACGCCACCCAGCGCCTTCGGGCCAAGGATCAGGCCGACCAGGATCGGCACGACCACCGGCAGCAAGGACGGGATGATCATTTCCTTGATCGCCGACTTGGTCAGCATGTCCACGGCGCGGTCGTACTTGGGCTTGCCAGTGCCTTCCATGATGCCCTTGATCTCGCGGAACTGACGGCGGACTTCCTCGACTACGGCGCCCGCGGCGCGGCCGACCGCTTCCATCGCCATCGCCCCGAACAGGTACGGAATCAGGCCGCCGATCAAAAGGCCGATGATCACCATGTGGTCGGACAGGTCGAAGGTGAATACCTGACCGGGGTTGTTGGCCGCCAGGTTGTGCGTGTAATCGGCGAACAGCACCAACGCCGCCAGCGCCGCGGAGCCGATGGCGTAGCCCTTGGTGACCGCCTTGGTGGTGTTGCCGACTGCATCCAGCGGATCGGTGACGCCGCGCACCTCGGCCGGCAAGTCGGCCATCTCGGCGATACCGCCGGCGTTGTCGGTGATCGGGCCGTAGGCATCCAGCGCCACGATCATGCCGGTCATCGACAGCATCGCGGTGACGGCGATGGCGATGCCGTACAGACCGCCGAAATGGAAAGCGGTCCAGATCGCCGCGCAAATTGCCAGCACGGGCCAGGCCGTCGCTTTCATCGAAACGCCGAGGCCGGCGATGATGTTGGTGCCGTGGCCGGTGGTCGAAGCCTTGGCGATGTGCTGCACCGGCTTGTAGTCGGTACCGGTGTAGTACTCGGTGATCCATACGATCAGGCCGGTCAGGACCAGTCCGCACAGCGAGCAGTAGAACAGCGCGTTGCCGGAGATCGTTACGCCGTCGTCCCCAGTCAGTCCGGCCGGGAACATTGAGTGGGTGATGAACCAGAACGCGATAGCTGCCAGAACCGCCGAGACGACCACGCCCTTGTACAGCGCGCCCATGATGGAGCCGCCCTGCTTCACCCGCACGAAGAAGGTTCCGATGATCGAGGCGATGATCGAAGCCGCGCCCAGTACCAGCGGATACAGCACCGCGTCCGGATTGGCGGCGAATGCCAGCCCGCCCAGCAACATGGTGGCAACCACCGTCACCGCGTAAGTCTCGAACAGGTCGGCGGCCATGCCGGCGCAGTCGCCCACATTGTCACCGACGTTGTCGGCGATCACCGCCGGGTTGCGCGGGTCGTCTTCGGGAATGCCGGCCTCGACCTTGCCCACAAGGTCCGCGCCGACGTCCGCACCCTTGGTGAAGATGCCGCCGCCCAGGCGCGCGAAGATGGAGATCAGCGACGAACCGAAGGCCAGGCCGACCAGCGCGTGCAGCGCCGCCTCGCCGGTGTAGCCGAAGTGCGGCAGGATCATGAAGTAACCGGTGACGCCCAACAGCGCCAAGCCCACCACCAGCATGCCGGTGATGGCGCCGCCGCGAAAAGCCACGTTCATGGCCGGGCCGATGCCATGGCGCGCCGCCTCGGCGGTGCGCACGTTGGCGCGCACCGAGACGTTCATGCCGATGTAGCCGGTGGCGCCGGACAGGATCGCGCCAATGGCGAAACCGATCGCCGTGGCCCAATTGAGAAAGAAGCCGACCAGCAGGAACAGCACCACGCCGGCGATGGCGATGGTGCCGTACTGGCGGTTCAGATAGGCGCGCGCGCCTTCCTGGATCGCGCCCGCGATCTCGCGCATGCGGTCGTTGCCGGCAGGCTGCTTCATGATCCAGCCGGTCGACACGACGCCGTAGAGAATCGCGACGATCGCGCAACCCAGCGCGATCCATATTCCGTACTGTTCCAGCATTGGGACAACCCCTTCAGCGCAAACCCGCAACGGGCATTCCCGCAAGTATAGCGGGGGTCCCGCGGCTGACCAGTAGGCGCTGAGCCGTTTCATCGTGGCAGCTCGATGAGCTTAAAATGCGGGGTCCCGGGCGCACGCCGCGATCCGAAGGGACTAACAAAAATGACCGACCATCGTTATGTCGCACGCCGTGCGGCCTTCCGCAAGCTGCACGAATCCGGTTGCGTCCTTATCCCGAACCCCTGGGATATCGGCTCCGCCCGTGCGCTGGAAAAATTGGGCTTCAAGGCGCTGGCGACCACCAGTTCCGGGTTTGCCTGGTCGCAGGCGAAACCCGACCACGCGCCGGATGTGGACGAAGTTCTGGCGCATTGCCGTGAAATCGTCGAAGCCACCGGCCTGCCGGTCAATGCGGACTTCGAGGACGGCCACGCGCGCGACATCGATGGTTTGCAGAAAAACGTGCGCCGTTGCATCGAAACCGGCGTAGCCGGCTTGTCGATCGAGGACTCCACCAGTGACGCCTCGCAGCCGTTGTACGACTTCGACGAAGCGGTCGCGCGCATGCGCGCCGCGCGCGCCGCGATCGACGCTTCCGGCCAAGACGTGATGCTGATCGGCCGCGCCGAGTGTTTCCTGGTCGGCCACGCCGATCCGTTGAACGAATCGTTGAAGCGTCTGCGTGCCTACGCAGAAGCCGGTGCCGATTGCCTGTACGCGCCTGGCGCGGGCACACCCGACCAGATCAAGGCCATCGTCGCAGCCGTCGCGCCCAAACCCGTCAACGTGTTGGTGGGTCGTCCCGCGCCGTACACATTGGACGATCTTGCCAAACTCGGGGTGCGCCGCGTCAGCGTCGGCGGCGCGTTGGCCGGCGCCGCATGGGGCGGTCTTCTGCGCGTGGCGCGTGAACTGGCCGAAGGTCGCTTCGACGGTTTTGCCGACAATGCGACGCACGCCGATTTGAACGAACTGTTTGGCGCGGGTTAATCGCGGGGCAGCTTCATTCACTGCGAATTCATCGCTTTTTGCCACGGTTGCTTGCAGCCGCAAGGAGAAAGGCGATGATCACCTTCATTCCGTTCGACACGGACAATGTGATCGGCATCAATATCGATGGCTGGATCGAAACCGCCGACATGGATCAGATCGCGGATGCGTGCAAGGAGAAGCTCGCCCGCCATCGCAAACTCAGGGTTTACGCGGAAGTGCCTTCCTTCGCGGGCATCGCGGTGGAAGCCTTTTTCGAGGATCTGAAAATGGGGTTCGCGGAATGGGACCGTTACGAAAAGGAAGCGATCGTGACCGACGAGCCCTGGTTGGCGAAGATCACCGCTGTCACCGGGCGCCTTGTTCCGGGGCTTGAGGTAAAGGTGTTCTCCAGCGATCAAGTTGCCGCGGCGAAGGCGTGGATCGCAGGTTGACCGCAAACTCGTGCCAGCGCGGCGCAGCCGATTCGATCACCCGGCAAATGGCGGAAGCTTCGCCTTCACGGGGGTGTTTCCGAGCGTCACGTATTCCGGCAATCCATTCTTGCCGTAAGGTGGCGGCGCTTCGCCGCGGATCAGCGGCAACAGGTATTTGCGCGCGGCGGCGGTGATGTGAAAGCCATCCTTTGCGATGAAAGATCTTGGCAATTTCTTCTCGCGATTGGCGATCTTCTCCAACTTCGCCGTCTCGATTTTCCAGCGATACGGTGAATCGGACGTGCGCGTGATGACCGGCATCACCGCGTTCTCGCCGGTCAGCGCCAGTTCCACCGCAGCTTCGCCCACGGCAAGCGCCTGTTCCACGTCGACCCCTGATGCAATGTGCCGTGCCGAGCGCTGCAGGTAATCCGGCATCGCCCAGTGGGTCTTGAAATTCAATTTGTCGCGCACCATGCCGGCCAGCGCGGGCGCGACGCCCCCCAATTGCGTGTGCCCGAACGCGTCGGTGCCGGCGTGCGCGTCGGCGACGAACTTGCCGTCCGCGTACTTGATGCCTTCGCTCGCCGCGACCACGCAGCAGCCCACGCGATCCACGATTCCGCGCACGCGCGCCAGGAATTTCTCCGGGTCGAATTCCAATTCGGGAAACAGGATGATGTGCGGGGCATCGTCCTTGTGTTCGCCCGCGAGACCCGCGGAGGCGGCGATCCAGCCCGCGTGGCGGCCCATCACCTCCATCACGAATACCTTGGTCGAGGTGTCCATCATCGACATCACGTCCAGCGCGCATTCGCGCAAGGAAACGGCCGTGTATTTCGCGACCGAACCGAAGCCGGGGCAACAGTCGGTGACGGCAAGATCGTTGTCGACGGTTTTCGGCACCCCTATGCAGTGGACGTCATAGCCCATGGCCTTGCCGAGCTTCGACAGCTTCAATGCCGTATCGGCCGAATCGTTGCCGCCGTTGTAGAGGAACCAACGGATGTCGTGGGCGCGGAACACCTCGATCAGGCGCTGGTAGCGCGCGCGATCGTCTTCCAGCGATTTCAGCTTCACCCGGCACGAGCCGAATGCGCCGCCGGGCGTGTGCTTGAGCGCGCGGATCGCAGCCGGCGATTCCTTCGTGGTGTCGATCAGATCCTCGCGCAGCGCGCCGAGGATGCCGTTGCGCGCCGCATAAACCGTAACCTTGTGTTTGCGGCATGTTTCGACCACCGCGGCGGCGGTTGCATTGATCACGGCGGTGACTCCACCGGACTGCGCGTACAATAGCTTGCCCGGTGTTGCCGGGCCTGTCGTTTTCGGGGTCGCGTGCATGCGGGGTTCCCTTCCTGGCGCGGCGTTGACGGGGTGGTTGCGCGGCCGTTAGCGTAACCCGTCATTGGCAATTTGTAATGAAGGCGCCGCAGGGAAACGCTGAAGAACCGTCGTGAGCGAAGGCAGATTGCGTAACGCCGGAGCACAGCAAGCGGAGCGTACACGCCAGTACGTGAGCATTGCGGGCACCGCCGTCGTGCAAGCTGCCGAGCGCAGCCGGTTATCCAGCTTTTCCGCGTCTGCGGGTCGACGAAGGAGACACGATGCGCATCGTATTGCTCGGCGCGCCCGGATCGGGCAAGGGCACCCAAGCCAAACGGTTGAAGGTGGAACTCAGGCTGGCGCACATCTCCACCGGTGACCTGCTGCGCGCGGCCGTCAAGGCCGGCACGCCGCTCGGCCTGAAAGCCAAGGCCGTGATGGAAGCCGGGCAACTGGTTTCCGACGACATCGTGCTGGGCCTGCTGGAAGAACGTCTCGCGCAGCCGGACACCCGGCCGGGTTTCATCCTGGATGGCTATCCGCGCAACCTCGCGCAGGCGAATGCGTTGGATGGCTTGCTCGCGCGCGTTGGCCAGCCGCTGGATGCGGTGGTGAAGTTGAACGTGCCCGACGGGGACATCGTCAAGCGTTGCGAGATCCGCTTCGAGCAGGAACACCGCGCCGACGACAATCCGGAAACCGTGCGCAAGCGGCTTGCGGTGTACGCGGAACAGACCGCGCCGGTGGCGGATTTCTATGCGCAGCGTGGACTGCTGACCGAGGTCGACGGCGTCGGCGCGATCGAGGCGATTGGCGATCGTGTGCTGGCCGCGCTGCGGGCACGCGCGGCCACCAGCGCGTGATCTTGGGCGCATTCCTCGCCAGCCTGCGTGATGTCTGTCTGTTCCGGCGCGGTCCGGAGGACGTGCCGTATTCGCAGCCACTGCTGATCACGCTGCTGGTGGCCTGTGGTGCACTGCAGGTGGCGTTCAATGTGCACGATGGCGTCCAGCGCGCGCTGATCGCCGGGGCCGTCGTCGGCGGGTTGGCGATGGTCTGGCTGGTGTTCCTGTTGCTGCGCGGCACCGGCAAGCCGGAACGTTTCGTGCAGACGGCGACTGCGCTGGCGGCGGTCTATCTGCTGTTCGGACTGGCGAAGAATGTGCTGACGCTGCTGCTTCCGGTGAAGGCATGGCAGCAACAGATGATGGCCGCGCCGGGACACCTGCCGGTGGTGACCGGCCATCAGGTGCCGGTGATGTTGGCGATCGCAGCGCTGGTGATCTGGCAGTTCTGCGCCTGGGTCGGCATCCTGCGGCGGTCGCTGGAAATTCCGGTGGCCGGCGGCGTGCTGGTATTCCTGCTGCTGCTGTTCGTCAACGTGATCGTCGCCGCGCTGACGGCGGGCGCGATCGGCGTGGCCTGAATCGCGGCCATGCGCATCCACATCCTCGGCATCTGCGGAACCTTCATGGGCGGCATCGCCGCGCTGGCGCGTGAGCTGGGCGTCGAAGTGGAAGGTTCCGACGCCAACGTGTATCCGCCGATGAGCGACCAGTTGCGCGCGCTGGGCATCGCGTTGCAGGAAGGTTGGTCGGCCGATCATCTGAAGTCCGCGCCCGATCTCGTGGTGGTCGGCAACGCCTTGTCGCGGGGCAATCCTTCGGTCGAGTACATGCTGGATGCCGGCTTGCCGTACATCTCCGGCCCGCAGTGGCTGGGCGAGAATGTGTTGCGCAGTCGCGAGGTGCTTGCCGTGGCGGGCACCCACGGCAAGACCACCACCACCAGCCTGTTGGCCCATCTCCTGGACGCGGCGGGATTGGCGCCGGGCTTCCTGATCGGCGGCGTACCCGGGAATTTCGGGGTATCGGCGAGGTCAGGCGGAGGCGCAGCGCCGTTCGTGATAGAAGCCGACGAATACGACACCGCATTCTTCGACAAGCGTTCGAAGTTCGTGCACTACCGGCCACGCGTCGCGGTCCTCAACAATCTGGAATATGACCACGCCGACATCTTTCCCGACGTGGCATCGATCCAACGCCAGTTCCACCATCTTGTGCGAACCGTGCCCGGCAACGGTCGCCTGATCGTCAATGCCGAGGACCCACGCCTTGCAGAGGTGCTGGCGATGGGTTGCTGGACGCCGGTGGAAACCTTCGGCGTCGATGTGGGCGAATGGCGCGCGCGGATGATCGAGGCGGATGGTTCGGCGTTCGTGGTGACGCGCAAGACTGAAGCCATCGGCGAAGTGCACTGGAATTTGCTGGGTCGCCACAATGTGATGAACGCGCTGGCTGCCCTGGCTGTGGCGAATGCCGCGGGCGTCGATCCGCGCTCGCTGCTCCCCGCGTTCGCGACATTCGAAAGCGTGAAACGGCGGATGGAATTGCTGGGCGACGTAAATGGCGTGCACGTGTACGACGACTTCGCGCACCACCCCACCGCGATCGCGACCACGCTCGCCGGCCTGCGTGCGAAGGTCGGCAATGCGCGCGTCCTGGTTGCGCTGGAACCACGTTCCAATTCCATGCGTGCCGGTGCGCACGCGGCGGCGCTTGCCCCGTCACTGGGCGATGCCGATGCGGTGGTGCTGCTGCGCCGGCCCGAATTGCCATGGGATGCACAACGCGTGATCACCGCACTGGCTGGTCGCGGATCCGCTGCCGCATCGGTCGATGCCTTGGTCGCTGCGTTGCGACTGCGAGTGCGCGCCGGCGACCACGTGGTCTTCATGTCGAACGGGGGCTTCGAAAATGCGCCGCGGCGTTTTCTGGAAGCGCTGCGAGCCGGCTAGACTCGGGGCGTGAAGCGCCACGAAATCCCGTTATTCCCGCTCAACGCCGTGCTGTTTCCGGGCGGCACGCTCGGCCTGCGTATTTTCGAAGCGCGCTATCTCGACATGGTGCGCGAGTGCGCGCGCGGTGGCCGCGGCTTCGGCGTGTGCCTGATCATGGAAGGCCAGGAAGCCGGCGCTCCCGCGTTGCCCGCCGCGGTCGGCACGCTGGCCAGAATCGTGGATTTCGACACGTTGCCCGACGGACTGCTGGGCATCAGCGTCACCGGTGGCGCGCGCTTTCGGGTGCAGAAATCGCGCATCCGCGGCAACGGTCTCGTGATCGGCGAAGTGCGTGAATGGCCAGATGAACCCGTTGTGCCGGTGCCGATCGAGTTCTCGCTGCTGCCGGCCATTCTGGAACGCTTGGCCGATCAGGCCGGATTGTCATGGCGCAACGGTCCGCGCGAACATTATGACGATGCCAGTTGGGTCGGGTTTCGGCTGGCGGAACTGCTGCCATTGGTTGATGCCGAGCGCCAGCATTTGCTGGAAGTCACCGATCCCATGGAACGCCTGATGGCCTTGCGCGACGCGATGCCGCGCTTCCAGAAGCCCTGAAGGCCCGTCAGATGGCACAGGATATCTTCATATACCTGCTTTAGACATATAAGTCTTTACTATATGTCTGAATAGGGGATGATGGCGTAGTCGCCATACCGGACGACCAACATCAGGAGATCCATATGAAACAGCTTTCGATTGCCTGCGCGCTCGCGCTCGGCCTTGCGCTGGCCGCCACCGCGCCCGCCGCGCTTGCCGGAACTGCCCAGCCTGCCGCTGCGGCCGCCGCCGAAGCACCGGCAGCCCCGCAGTTGCATCAAGCGATGCGTTCACTTTGGCATGGCCACATCGTCGCAACCCGTGATTACGCGCTGGCCGTGCACGCCGGCAACAAGGCCGATGAGACGAAGGCGGCCGACGCGGTGGTCGCCAACGCCAAGCAGATCGCCAATGCCGTCGCCGGTTTCTACGGCAAGGCCGCGGGCGATGGGTTGCTGAAGCTGCTGGCCGGTCACTGGGGTGGCGTCAAGGCGTTGACCGATACCACCAAGGCCGGCGCTACGGCCGGTGAACAGAAAGCCATGAATGATCTTGCCGGCAACGCGACCGCCCTCGCCAAGTTCCTGGCCGGCGCCAATCCGAACTGGTCCGAAGGCACGCTGCAAGGCGCGCTGATGATGCACGTGAATGATCACAAGACCCAGCTCGACGAAATGATGTCGAATGCGTCCGCGGCCGAACAAGCGAAGTCCTGGACCGAAATGCAGCATCACATGGACATGATCTCCGACGTGCTTGCCAGCGGTATCGCCAAACAGTTCCCGAACAAGGCACATTGATCCGGTGAAACGCGCCAGTGCCCTGCGTCAACTTGGTGACACGCAGCAAAAGCTGCTGCGCAAGTTGCTGCTGTCGCCGGAGGGCGCGAGCGTGGAAGAACTGTGCCGAGCCATCGGCATCACCCACAACGCGGTCAGGCAGCACCTGACCGCGTTGATGGCGCAAGGCTTCATCGTACGCGGCGAATCCATCCCGAGCGGCGGGCGTCCGCGCGCGTGCTTCGTCTTGATGCCAGCCGGCCGCGAGCTGTTTCCGCGCAATTACGCGCTGATCGCGGACAGCATGATCGAATATCTGTACGCGCACATAGGCGTGCAGGCGGTACAGGCCATGCTCGCCCAGATGGGCGCGAAGCTGGGGCAGGGCGCTGCCGAACGCATCGCGACGGCGGCCGACAACACGGAGGCCACGCGGCTGTTGGCCGAGCAACTCGACAGCCTGGGTTACGAAGCGCAGGTCACCGGGGCCGATGGCCATACCGAGGTCGAAGCCTGGAACTGCGTGTTTCATTCACTGGCCAAAACACACCCCGACGTGTGCCGATTCGACCTTGCCTTCATGAGTGCCGCGACCGGACGGCCCGTGCAACGCACCCAGTGCATGTTGCATGGTGCCCCGGCGTGCCGCTTTCGGCTCGGCGCGCCTACCGGAGCGGCTGTTGTGAAAAGTTAGGGCGGGCGAGGACGGGCGATCATGCGATGCCAGCGGCACCGCGTGTCCGGCCATGCGACCGGCCGAGGATGGCGGGCCGGTGCTCGCCGCCATGGATGGCTGCTTGCTGGAGCAATTGTGGCCGACGGTTCCGACGAAGATGCGATCGCGGACGATCGCATTCAATTCAGGGCCTGACGCAAGTCCTCGATCAGGTCGTCCGGATTTTCGAGTCCCACCGACAGCCGCACCAGGCCCGGCGGTGCGTGGGTGTGCGTACCTTCGGAAGACGCGCGATGCTCGATCAGCGATTCGCAGCCGCCCAGTGAGGTCGCGTTGGTGAAGACCCGGCTGCCGCGCGCAAGACGCAGGGCCGCGTCGTAGCCCCCTCGCAATTCCACGCTCAGCATTGCGCCGAAGTCGCGCATCTGCCGCTGGGCGATTGCATGTCCGGGATGATCCGGAAGGCCGGGCCAGTTCACGCGCTCGACTGCGGGATGCGCGGCAAGGAAAGACGCCACCTTGCGCGCGTTCGCGCAGTGCATCGCCATGCGTGCCGGCAACGAACGGCAGCCGCGCAGCGTCAGCCACGCGCTGAAAGGCGACAGGATCGCGCCGGTGAGCAGGCGGCGCGCCGCAATGTACTGGGCGAACTCGTCGTTGCGTGCGAATACCAGCGCGCCGCCCAGCACGTCGCTGTGGCCGCCGAAGTACTTGGTGGTTGAGTGCATCACCGCGTCCGCGCCGAGCTCCAATGGACGTTGCAGCACCGGTGTCGCGAAGGTGTTGTCACACACCAATCGCGCGCCGCCGTCATGCGCGATCTTCGCCAGCTCGGCGAGGTCGCTTACGCGCAGGCGTGGATTGGAGGGAGATTCCGCCCACAACAAGGCGACGCCGCCCCTGCAGGCTGCGCGCGCCGCGCCCAGATCGGTGGTGTCGATCGTGACCACTTCAATGCCGTGCCCCGGCAGCACCTCGGTCACGTAGCCACGCGTACCGACGTAACAGTCCTCCGGCACCACTACTTTCTCTCCGCGTTGCAACGTGTCCAGCACTGCCGCGACGGCGGCCATGCCGGAAGCGAATGTCAATGCACGTTCGCCGCCTTCCAGCGCCGCGAGCGCGGTTTCGAGCCGATGCTGCGTCGGATGGTCGTTCCGCTGATAGCTGAAGGCGGCAGGTTCATCATCGGTGCGGTGTACGAACGTGGTCGAAAGATGGATTGGCGGCGCCACCGCGCCGGTTTCGCCATCGGGGTCTGCGCCTGCGTGCACCGCGAGCGTGTCGAACTTGTGGGTCATGTCGCTGCCTCTGAACTTGCATGCATCGGGTCAATCCCTCCACGATAGCCGAATCGCCGCAACGCGACGACTTGAGGGCGCGAGATGAAGTACCTGCACAGCATGGTACGCGTGCGTGATCTGGATGCATCGTTGCGTTTCTACTGCGAGGGGCTGGGCTTGCGCGAAGCACGCCGCAAGGACGTGCCCCAGGGCAAGTACACGCTGGTGTTCCTGTCCGCGCCGGACAGCCCCGACGCGGAAATCGAGCTGACCTACAACTGGGGCCCGGACGAGGATTACGGTTCGGCGCGCAACTTCGGACATTTCGCATTCCGCGTCGAAGACATCTATGCGACCTGCGCGCGTTTGCAAAAAATGGGCGTCGCGATCAACCGGCCACCGCGCGACGGGCATATGGCGTTCGTGCGATCGCCCGACCTGATTTCGATCGAGCTGTTGCAGAAGGGCGATGCGTTGCCGGCCTCGGAGCCTTGGGCCTCGATGCCGAACATTGGCGCATGGTAAAGCGAGGTCAGGTTCACTTTTCCAGCGACCCACGCCCTCTGCTGTGATCGTGTGAAAGTGAACCTGCCCCCTTCTTCAAGCGCGGGCCGTTTCCCCGAACGCCGCGCGGGCGGCATCGAGCGTTTCCGCAATCACGTCATCGCCGTGCGACGTCGACATGAAGCCCGCCTCGAACGTGCTGGGCGCGAAGAACACGCCGCGCTCCAGTGTTGCATGGAAAAAGCAATTGAAAGCTTGGCGATCGCATGCCATGGCTTGCGCGAAGGTTCCGGTCTTTTCGGCACTGAAGAACAATCCGAACATTCCCCCTGCGCGATTGACCGAGAACGGCACGCCGGCTTCGCGCGCGGCGGCCAGCAAGCCGTCAGTGAGTGCTTGCGTCTTCAACGACAGGCGCTCATGGAATCCGGGTTCGCGAATCAGATCCAGCATAGCCAGGCCCGCAGCCATTGCGACCGGATTGCCCGACAAGGTGCCGGCTTGGTAGATCGGGCCGACCGGCGAGACCCGTTCCATCAGGTCGCGGCGGCCGCCGTAGGCGCCGACCGGCATGCCGCCGCCGATGATCTTGCCCAGCGTGGTGAGGTCGGGGGTAATCGCATAGAGCGACTGCGCGCCGCCCGCGGCCACCCGGAAACCCGTCATCACCTCGTCGAAGATCAGCAGTGCGCCGTCGCGCGTGCACAGCTCGCGCAAGGTTTGCAGGAACCCCGGTCGCGGCGGCACGCAGTTCATGTTGCCGGCGACGGGCTCGACGATCACGCACGCAACGGTTGTGCCCATCGTATCGAACAGCATGCGTGCAGCTTCGATGTCGTTGTAGGGCAGCGTGATGGTGAGATCGGCCAAGGCTTGCGGTACACCCGGCGAATCCGGTACGCCGAGCGTCAACGCGCCGGAGCCGGCCTTCACCAGGAATGAATCGCCGTGGCCGTGATAACAACCTTCGAACTTCACGAAACGCTCGCGGCCCGTCGCGCCGCGCGCAATGCGCAGCGCCGACATCGTGGCTTCGGTCCCTGAGTTCACGAAGCGGATCATTTCCATTGATGGCATCAGGGCCTGGATGGCCTCGGCCAGCTCGGCCTCCGCCGCGCAAGGCGTGCCGAACGACAGTCCGTCGCGTACCGCGCGTTCCACGGCTTCGCGCACATGCGGGTGGTTGTGACCCGCGATCATCGGTCCCCAAGAGCCGACGTAGTCGATGTAACGCTTGCCCTCGACGTCCCAGAGGTACGGACCGTCGGCGCGTGCCGCGATGAAGGGTTCACCGCCCACCGACTTGAAGGCGCGCACCGGCGAATCGACGCCACCGGGAAGCACCCGTTGCGCGCGCTGGAAGAGTTCGTGGTTGCTGGTCATGCCTGGTCTCGTGGTGCGAAAAGTGCCGCGAACCGCTGTGCCGCAGCGCGCACGTCGCCGATACCGAACAGCGCGGAAACCACGGCCAGATAGTCCGCGCCCGCCGCGATCAGCGACCCGCCATTTTCGGCGGTAATGCCGCCGATCGCCACCAGCGGCAATCCCAATTCGCGTGCGTCGCGAAGCAGGTCGGGTTTCGCGTGGCGTGCAGCGGGCTTGGTAGCGGAAGGAAAAAAAGCTCCGAAAGCGAGATAGTCGGCCCCCGCCGCGGCGGCGTCCTGCGCGCGCTGCAGTGAGTCGTAACACGAAACGCCGATGATCGCGTCGGCGCCCAGCGCGCGGCGTACTTGGGTAATTCCGTCATCATCTTCGCCCAAGTGCACACCCGCGGCGGTGCTGGCCCGCGCAAGTTCGACATCGTCGTTGATGACCAGCGGCACGGCGAATTCGCGGCACAACGCCGCCAGCGCGCACGCTTCGCGCAACCGGCGATCCGCATCGTGCGTCTTGTCGCGGTATTGCAGCATCGTCGCGCCCCCTTCCAGCGCTGCGCGCGCGACGCCGAGAAGATCCTCGCGTGGCCCGTCGGTGACGGCGTAAAGCCCCGCCCGAAGCTTGGCCGACGGCTTGCGATCCCGGAACTGCGGATGTGGTGGCATGGGGGATTTGACTTGCGTCAAGGGTTCGCTTTCATGCGGGCGCGCAACTTGCGACAATAGACGGCGTCATCTCTTGCGTCACCTGCCATGAATGCTTCCGCCAAAACCGTCGTGACCTACCGCAAATTCATGTGCGTGGTGTGCGGCTTCATCTACGATGAGGAAGCCGGGCTGCCGGAAGAGGGCATTGACCCCGGCACCCGCTGGGAAGACATCCCCGATACCTGGACCTGTCCGGATTGCGGTGTCACCAAGGACGATTTCGAGATGATCGAGATCGAAGGCTGAACCGCCATTTCCTGGCCCCAATTGGGTCACCCCAGGTTCACGCGCGTGTGCTTGGATGGATCCGTCAAGGGGCAAGGAGACCTGAGGTGCGCGAATTCGTTCCGTTCGACGACCGCTGGTTCGATGACGATCTGCCGGGGCCGCTGGTGCCGTTGCCCGCCAATTTCACCTGCGTGCGCGCCGGGGACGGCGTCTTTCACTGGGTACCCGAAGGCACGTCGGAAAAAGTGATCACGTCGCCCTTGTGTAAATCCAGTTTCGCCGCCGTGCCGGCATTGAGTTCCAGCACGTAACGCGCCGGTGCGGTGCTCGCATAGGTCGGGCAAGGGTCCGCCTTGCAGGGCGGCACATCCGCGCGGACGGTCACCAGTCGGTGCGCTTCGTCGAAGAACAGCATGTCCAGCGGAATCAAGGTGTCCTTCATCCAGAACGTGAGCGGCTGTGCCTGCGGAAACACGAACAGCATCCCGTGATCGGCGGGCATGGACGTGCGGTCCATCAATCCGTGCGTCTGTTCCGTCGACGTAGCGGCGACTTCCACGCTGAAACTATGGCCGCCCAGCGTCACGTGGGGACTGCGAGCCGAGGCGGGCGTGGTGGCACACGCGGCGCACGCCAGCGCTGCGACCATGATGGGCGAAAGCAGCCACGAAACGGTGCGCATCCGAAAGTTCTCGCATCGCGGAAAGCGGCAGTGTAGCGCGGTTTCGTGCGATCTCTTCCAAACCGGAACCGATCACGCTATCCTTGGCGGCCCGCGAGGAGGAAGTCGATTCGCGGCGTTCCCGGGCTCGAGAGTTTTCTTCCAAGATTGTTGACAGCCCCGGAAGATTCGCTACAATGGGCGGCTCGCGAGACGAAATGTCACGCGACGCGAAGCCGAAAGGTTTCGCACCGCAAAGTTCCTTGACAGTGTGCACAGGTGACTTGTGTGGGCGGCTTGCAGGTGGATGAAAGTTCATCGATGCAAGACGTCCAAACCTTTGAACCTTAGTGATTCAGCGATGAATTGCAGTTCAGGGTTCGGACTCTACTCAGAATAGA
>DATFGT010000022.1:0-18100 GCA_035249175.1 Rhodanobacteraceae bacterium | reverse complement strand
CGCGTTCGCGCTGGACGAGGCGTTGGCCGCGGAGCAGGCCCGCGAACTGGACGAGGCATTGGCGGCCTGAGGGCTGTGCGTGCGCACGCTGCGGTCGGCCCGCTCCGCGAGCGTGCGAGGAAAGCGATCGTCGCGTTTCGTGAGACCGCGTTGTGATAAAAGCGGCGGATGCGCCGTGCCGATCGCCTGTTCCTCATCATCCATGCCTTGCAGGGCCGCCGCACCGCGTTGCCCGCGCGGCGACTGGCCGACAGCCTCGGCGTCTCGCTGCGCACTGTGTACCGCGATGTTGCGGACCTGCAAACCTCCGGCGTGGCCATCGAAGGCGAGGCTGGCGTCGGTTACCTGCTGCGCAAGGGTTCGGACATTCCGCCGCTGATGTTCACCGCCGAGGAACTGGAATCGCTGGTGGTGGGCACGCGCTTCGTGCGTGCTTTCGCGGGCGAGCGTCTGTCCCAAGGCGCACAGTCGGCGATGTTGAAGATTGACGCGGTGCTGCCGGCGGAACTGCGCGGGCGTGCCGAACGTTCGCGCGTATTCGTGCCGCAGCGCTGGTATGAAGCGAAATCCGGCGTGGTGGACGCGTTGCACGAAGCCATCGAGTCGCGGCGCGTGTTGAAGCTGGAATACCGCGACGCGGACGGTACGACCAGCACGCGCGAGATCGAGCCACTTTGTCTCGCCTGCTGGGGCGCGGTCTGGACGCTGGGCGCGTGGTGCCGGTTGCGCGTGGGCTTCCGCAACTTCCGTCCTGACCGCATGCAGTTCATCGCGACGGGTGAAATCTTCACCGAGACACGCGAACGCGGTTTGGATGCCTATCTCGCCCACGCGGGCGTGCCGCGCCAGCGCATCGAATGACCTTCGGCAGATGCGCGCGGCGGCCCGGGGGGCGCTATCGTTGTGGCACTCCGGAGGGAAGGGCGCGATGCAACGTAGGCCAATCGTGATGGCAACGCGGTCGCCGCGCGCGTGCGAGCTACGTGACGCGGATTGATCCGGTGCGGGCGAATCCGACATCGCGGGATGCGGGCGTCGCGAACCCGACGCAAAGTGGCTTCAAGCGCAACCTCAGCCTGATCGACCTCACCTTCATCGGGCTCGGCGCGATCTTCGGTTCGGGCTGGCTGTTCTCGGCCAGTTACGTCGCGGCGATCGCGGGGCCGTCGGGCATCGTGTCGTGGCTGATCGGCGGCGCGGCCGTGCTGCTGCTCGGGCTGGTGTATTGCGAGTTGGGTGCGGCGTTGCCGCATTCGGGCGGCGTGGTGCGCTATCCGGTGTATTCGCACGGCACGCTGCTCGGATACCTCATGGGGCTGATCACGCTGATCGCGTTTTCGAGCCTGATCGCGATCGAGGTGACCGCGTGCCGGCAGTACGCTTCGGCGTGGTTCCCGCAACTGACGCAGGTGGGTTCGCAATCGCCGACGCTGCTGGGCTGGTCGGTGCAACTCGCGATCCTGTGCGCGTTCTTTTTGTTGAACTACTACAGCATCAAGACGTTCGCGTGGGCCAACAACATCATCAGTGTGTTCAAGTTCGTGGTACCGCTGACCGTGATCGTGGTGCTGCTGTATTTCTTTCGGCCGGCGAACCTGACGATGCACGGATTCGCGCCATCCGGCTTCGCCGGCGTCGCGGGTGCCGTTTCCGCCGGGGGCGTCATCTTCGCGTACCTCGGCCTGACGCCGATCGTGTCGGTGGCGGGCGAGGTGCGCGACCCGCAACGCACGATTCCGATTGCGCTGATCCTGTCGGTGGCGCTGTCGACGGTGATCTACCTGTTGCTGCAGGTCGCGTTCCTCGGCAGCGTGCCCGCGACGACGGTGGCGCATGGATGGCGCAGCGTCGACGAGCTGTTCGCGCTGCCGTTCCACGACATCGCGATCGCGCTCGGCCTGGCCTGGCTGTCGTTCCTGGTGGTGTGCGATGCGGTGATCTCGCCCAGCGGTTGCGGCAACATCTACATGAACGCGACACCGCGCGTCGTCTACGGCTGGGCGCGCAGCGGGACTTTCTTCCGCGCATTCACGAAGGTCGATGCCAAATCGGGCATTCCGCGCGCGGCGCTGTGGCTGACCTTCGCGCTGGCGATCTTCTGGACCCTGCCGTTTCCATCATGGTCCGCGATGATCAACGTGGTGTCCGCCGCGCTGGTGCTGAGCTATGCGGTCGCGCCCGTCACCGCCGCTGCGCTGCGCTGCAATGCGCCGGACTTGCCGCGTCCCTTCCGGGTGCGCGGTTTCGCCGTGCTGGGGCCACTGTCCTTCATCGTCGCGGCCTTGATCGTGTACTGGTCCGGCTGGGGCACGCTGTCATGGCTGCTGGGTTCGCAAATCGTGTTGTATGCGATTTACATCGCGTACCGCGCGCGGCGCCCGGCTTATCGCGCGAAACTCGCGCACGACGTGCGCGCCTCGCTGTGGCTGGTCGGTTTTTACGTGCTGATGATGGCGGTTTCGTGGGCGGGGACATTCGGCGGCAGGGGCATGCTCAGCTCGCCCTGGGATTCGCTGCTTGCGGCCGGCATTGCCCTGCTCGTCTATCACTGGGGTGCACACACCGGGTTGGCGTCTTCGTTGTTCGAGCTGGGCCGGGACGACGTGGAGTGAACCGGGAAGCCGGTCCTGGCGCCTGCTGGCATTCGTCGATTGATCGTCGAACGGGAACTTCCCATATGTAGTAAACTGTCGACATACTTTATGGAGGAACTTGCCATGCCTGTCTCTCCTCACCGGGCTTCCGAAGCTTTGCCGCATCCTGCGCAGACGGATGCCTTGGGCGGCGCCGGTCTTCGCGTGTTCTTCACTCTCGCCGAGCGCTGGAAGCTGCGCGTGGCCGAACAGCGCAAGTTGCTGGGTGACCCGCCCGAGTCGACGTTCTACAAATGGAAACGCGAGCGCAGCGGCACGCTGTCGCGCGACACGCTGGAACGCATCAGTTATCTCCTTGGCATCTTCAAGGCGCTGGCGATCCTGTTTCCGCAGGCCGAACGTGCCGATGCGTGGCTTCGCAAGCCCAACAGCGCATCGACCTTCGGCGGCAAGAGCGCACTGGAACGCATGCTGTCCGGCAACGTCGCCGACCTGTTCGTGGTGCGGCAGTATCTGGATGCGCAGCGGGGTTGACCAAGGTGTCTTGAATTTCATTCGTCATTCGGGGCTGCGCGCAGCGCAGAACCCGGAATCCAGCTTTTACGCGTGCCCGGAACAACCCAGGACTGGACCGGGTTCTGCTCGCAAACAGCGCGAGCAGCCCCGGAATGCCGACACGACAAGATTTCATGTAGATCGCGTTCTCGCATCGAGAGAAGCCGCGCACGGATACTTTCGCGATGCCCTCATCCGATCCGCCAATCCACCGCATCCGTTGGCAACGCGCGTACCGGATCGTGTCCAGCCGTTTTCCGCCGGTCGGCGTGTTCGATGCCATCGCCGAACCGAAGGATCTGGATGTGCTGTACCAGATCGAGGCGTTGACCAATTCGCGCCTGCGCGAAGAATGGGGCGAGTTGTCGAACGTGCCGAGGGAGCACCGTGTCAGCGGTCCCGGTACGACGCCGCTGATGGCTGCGTTCACGCATGTCAATCCCGAAGGCAGCCGCTTTTCCGCCGGCAACTACGGCGTGCTGTACCTCGCGCACGAGTTCGATACGGCGGTCGAGGAAACTGTGTACCACCGCGAACATTTCCTCAAGGCGACGAACGAGCCCCCGATCGATATCACGATGCGCTGCTATGTCAGTGGCGTGCACGGTTCGTTGCACGACATCCGTGGCGGCTGGAAGGCCGAACATGACCCGGACAACTACATGGTGTCGCGCAAGCTGGGCACGAAATTGCGCGGCGAAGGATCAAACGGCATCGCCTACGACAGCGTGCGCTGCAAGGGCGGGGAATGCGCGGCGCTGTTCTACCCCGACTTCGCGGTGCCCTGCGTGCAGGGCAAACATCTTATTTACCGCTGGGACGGGGAGCGGATCGCGCAGGTGCTGGAGGTGAGCGCAGTGAAACGTCCGAGGCTCGCGTAGGGCGGGTGCGAACCCGCCGTTGCAGGCACCCGCTGGCGGGATGCGCTTTGCTCCTCCCGCCCTACACGTCACGTCCGCGCGGGCGGGTGCCAACCCGCCGTTGCAGGCAGCCGCTGGCGGGATGCGCTTCGCTCCTCCCGCCCTACGCGTCAAGTTCGTGTGGGCGGGCGTCAACTCTTCCCGCCCTACACGTCGTCGGTCTTCACCCAGTTCTCGCCCGTGCCGCGATGGATCACGCGATCGTCGGGATGCACTTCCGCCGCCGGAAACGCGGGCCTTTCCTTGAGGCGCGCGTAGATCGGGGTGAAGTCGGGTTCGGTGGCGTCCATCAACTGCTGGAAGCTGTCGATCACGAAATAGGTCTGCTGGTAGGTGTCGATCTTGTAGCGGGTGCGCATGATGCGCTCCAGGTCGAAACCGATCCGATTGGGCGAATCCGATTCGAGGCAGTAGATCGACTCGCCCTTGGAGCTGACGATGCCGGAACCGTAGATGCGCACGCCTTCTGGCGTGTTGATCAGCCCGAACTCCACCGTGTACCAGTACAGGCGCGTCAGGTTCATCAGCGCATCTGCGTCGATGCCGTGCGCCTTGACGCCACCGCGGCCGTAGGCCTGCACGTAGTCGGCGAATACCGGGTTCAGCAGCATCGGTACGTGGCCGAACAAGTCGTGGAAAAGGTCGGGCTCGGAAAGGTAGTCGAGCTGTTCGGGTTTCCTGATCCACCAGGTCACCGGGAAACGGCGGTTGGCGAGATGATCGAAGAAAGTCAGTTCAGGCAGCAGGCCTTCGACGCCGACGATTTCCCAACCGGTACCGGCTTTCAGGACCTCGTTCAGATCCGCGAATTTGGGAATCGCATCGGGCGTCATGCCGAAGCGTTCCTGGTTCTCGAGAAACTCGTTGCAGGCGCGGCCCTTCAGCACTTCGCGCTGGCGCCGGAACAGCGTGGCCCAAACTTCATGTTCCGTTCGCGTGTACTGGCTCCACGGCTGCTCGACGGTTTCCGTCGCGTAAACCGGAATGTAGCCGCGGTCGGTTTGCTGGTGTTCGATGCGGCGCGGCGTGGTGTCCATGGCGAAGTCCTCATTGCACGTTCCCAGTGTAAGCCGAAGCCAGCTGGGATGCCCGTGATGGCGTACTCACGTTAAAGTAGCGCTCCTTGTGAGTCACGGAGGGCGCGGCGGCAACGCCGGGCGGAAATCACTTTGGGTCCGTTGCGTTGCGTGTGGCGTCTGCTCTTCATCCTGCTGGTGGTGATGGTGGGTTGCCTTGCGGCGATCTTCCTGTTGCCGCGCGGTCCGAAACCCGGCACCGCAGGGGCGGCATTGCTGCGCAACTGGTCGCGCATCTTCCTGCGTTTTTGCGGTGTGCGCGTGGAATGCCAGGGCGATCCGCTGCACGATCCGGTGATGTTCGTCGCCAATCACGGATCATGGATGGACATCACGGTGCTGCACGCGATTCGTCCGGCCGACTTCGTGGCCAAGGCGGAAATCGGACGCTGGCCGCTGGTGGGCTGGATGGCGCGCCGCGGCGGCACGATCTTCCACCGGCGCGGCAGCACCGATTCGCTGGCATCCGTCATGACGGTGATGAGTGATCGCCTGCGCGCGGGACGCAGCATCGCCGCTTTTCCGGAAGGCGGCACTGCTCCAGCGGGCACATTGAAGGTGTTCCATGCGCGCATCCTGCAGGCGGCTCTGGACGCCGCGGCTCCGGTGCAACCTGTCGCGTTGCGCTACCTGCGCAACGGCGCACCCGCGCCCGACATGTTGTTCGCGCGCGGCGAGAGTTTCATGCACAACGTGTTTCGCGTGCTGGCGACGCGTTCGCTGACCGCCGAGGTGCATTTCCTGAAACCGGTGGTGTTCGATCCGGAAGGCGGCCGTCGCCGGATGGCCGAAACCGCCCGCGCCGAAATCGCACAGGTGCTTGGAATTGCTGCATGACGCCGACGGCTGACGACGACTTCCGGCCGTCGTGGTGGCTGCGCGGCGCGCATCTGCAATCGATGCTGGCTTCGAGTTCATTGCGCCGCCTGCTGCGCGGCGGACGCGCGCGCCGGCTGGAACGCGACGCCGCATGGGTGACGCTGGATTGTGGCGACGGCGTGCGGCTGGCGGGCTGTCACACGGCGCAGAACGTCGCCCCGCACGCGCGTGGTCTCGCGGTGCTGTTCCACGGATGGGAAGGCAGCACGCGTTCCACTTATCTGTTGCAAACCGGCGCGCGATTGCTGGAGGAAGGCTGGGACGTGTTCCGGCTCAATTTTCGCGATCATGGCGACACCCACGCGCTGAATCCCGGCATCTTCCATTCCTGCCGCATCGACGAAGTGGTCGGCGCGCTTCGCGAAGTGCAGCGGCGGTATCCGACGCGTCCGATGGCGCTGGTCGGTTTCTCGCTGGGCGGCAACTTCGCATTGCGTGCGGCGCTGCGCGCGCCCAGTGCCGGGATCGAACTTGCGCACGCGGTCGCGGTGTGCCCGGTGATCGACCCGCACGCAGGCCTGTTTCAGCTCGAGCACGCGCCGCGCATGTACCACGATTATTTCATGTGGAAGTGGCGGCGTTCGCTGAAATTGAAGCAACGTGCGTTCGCGGATGCCGAGCTGTTCACGCGTCGCGATTTGCGCGGCACGCTGCGCACCCTCACGGAAGCGCTGGTGTTGAAGCACACCGACTTCGGCAGCCTCGACAATTACCTGGACGGCTATTCGGTGGCGGGCGACCGACTGGCCGGCTTGCGCGTACCGACTTCGATCCTCGCGGCTTGCGACGATCCCGTGTGTCCGGCGACCGACCTCGCAACGATGACGCTGCCGTCGTGCGTCAAGGTGACGCTCACCCATTACGGCGGCCATTGCGGTTTCATCCGCGATCGGCATCTCGGCAGTTGGTCCGAGGACTACATAGCCAAGAGGCTGACGACGCCAACATCAGCCGTACCGATCGAAGCGGCTGTTGTATGAAGTCAGGCCAAGGATGGCCGTTCTGGTGCCGGTGATGCGAGAAAACTTGGCGAGTCGCTTTCTCAATCGAAGTGGCGATCAGGGACGATCGCATCAATAATGCCCGCTCGCTCCGGAATGTTCCCCCATGCTCGAAGACTTGATCCAACTGCATCGCGCCGGTCATCTCGACGACGCCGAGAATGGCTATCGCCAGCTGCTGGCGGAGCATCCCGACAACGCCGAAGTGTTGCACCTGCTCGGGATATTGCGCGGTCAGCGTGGCGACCTGCCCGAGGCCTACAAGCTGGTGCAGCGCGCGAGCGAGCTCGATCCGGGCAATGCCGCGTGCCAGCATACGCTGGGCGAGATGTACCTGAGCGAGAGTCGTCTGGATGAAGCGCAGCACGCGTACGACCAGGCACGCCAGTTGAATCCCAACCTCGCGGCGCCGCACGGGGGCCTGGGCCAGGTCGCGCTGTTGCGCGGCGACGTCGACACCGCGGAGAGTCACTTCAAGGTGGCGTTGCGCGCCGACGAAAACGACGTGCAGGCGCTCACCGGACTCGGCAACGTCGCGCAGATGCGCGGCGATTCGCAGCGCGCCCTGCAACTGCTGGCGCAGGCGGCTGAACTCGCGCCCGACGACCCCTTGATCCAGACCGGCTACGCGCAAGCCATGCTGGACCAGGACATGCTCGATTTCGCGGCCAAGGCGCTCGACAACGCGTTGACGGTAAAACCCGATTATCCGTTGGCGCAAGCGCTGCGGGCTGACGTGCACGTGCGCAAGGGCGACATTGCGGCGGCGCTGCCGATTTTCGAATCACTACTGGCACGTGGGGAGCAGGTCGCGACGGCGCGGGTGGGCCTGGGTGATATCGCGCGCGCGCAGGGCCGCGCCGAGGATGCGATCGCGCAATACGACGAAGCCTTGCGCGTGCAGCCGGGGCTGCATCCCGCGGTGGTACGGCGCGCCGACCTGCTGTCTCGCACGAATCGCATCGAGCAGGCGATCGACGATTTGCGCTGGCACGTCGCGAGTTATCCCGACGGCGTGAAGGCGCAGGCCATGCTGGCGCGTTTGCTGATGCGCAGCGGCCGGCACGACGAAGCGGTTTCGGTGTGGACCGCGGCCGAGACGCGCTGGCCCGACGACGTCGATTTGAAAGCGCAGCACGCATTGGCACTCGATGGTGCGGGCCGCGTGGACGAGGCCCTGGCGCTTGCGGAAACCGCGGCGGCGTCGCCGCGCCCGGCGTTGGCGATGCTGCGCGGGCGGGGGGCATTGCTCGCCGGCGATCCGGCGGCGGCGGTGCAGCGCCTGCAGCGCGTGGACGAGCGTCAATTCGAAGGCAAGCCGCCGTTGTTGGCGCGTCGGCACCAGCGTTTGCTGGGGCTGGCCTTTGACGCGCTGGAGCAGTGGCCGGATGCAGCGGAAGCGTTCATGCGCGCGCAAAGCGCGACCGGCGGCAAGCTGCCGGATTTGCCGTCGCTGGATGACGTGGCGTCGGCCGAGTTGCGGCGGCTGGCGGACGAGCCGGGATTCGGGGAGGCGCGCGGTGCGGCGCCGGTGTTCCTGTGCGGGCTGCCGGGTTCCGGCGTCGGCCAGGTTGCGGCGATGCTGGCCGACCAGCGGGACTGGTTTGTGCGTCGCGAGCGTTTCCAGTCGGTGCCGGATTTCGTCAACGCGCCGTTCGATGCACGCCTGCACCGGCCGTTGGGGCAGGCTGATCTTGCGCTGCTGGCGCGGCGCTACCGGCGTCCGCTGAAACGCGCGGGCGTGGCCGAAACCATCCGCGTGGTGGACTGGGTTCCGGTGCTGGATGCGCGCGTCGTGCCGGTGATCAAGCGTGTGCTGCCGGGCGCGCGATTGGTGATCGTGCAGCGCGAACCCCATGACATGCTGCTCGATTGGCTGGGTTTCGGCTGGTCGGAAGGATTGTCGATGCCCGATGTGTTGTCGGGCGCGCGTTGGCTGCGGTTGGCGGCCACGCATCTCGTGCAGGCTGCCGCGATCCTGCCGAGCTTCCGCGTCGATCCGGACGCGTTGCTGGCGGCGGCCGATTCCAGCATGCGGATGCGGCTGGGCGTTTTCCTGGGCATGTCCGAACTGCAGCCCGGCCCGATGGCGCGTGGCGCGCGCAAGGGACGCGGCGGCCTGCCGGTCAGTTTCCCGCCCGGCCACTCCAGCCACTATCGCGAAGTTTTTTCCGAGGCGTTCGCGACGCTGGATGATCCGCAGACATTCGCCTCGCCATAACGTTTCGGAGTGTAGGCTCGGGCATTCATGCAAGGGGAGTGGCCGTCATGCCCGGATTGCAGCGTTTTGCCGTCGCACTGGCCACGGTCGGATTGACGGCTGCATCGTCAACCGGTCTCACCGCGCCGTCGCTGCAAAGCCTGAAGGTGCCGGCGGGTTTCCGTGTTTCCATCTACAGCGCGTCGGTGCCGAACGCACGCGGGATGGCATTGGGCACGCACGACACCGTGTTCGTGGGTTCGATGGGCGAAGGCAAAGTGTACGCGCTGACCGGGATGAAGGGCGGTCGCGCCGAGCACGTGTACGTGATCGCGAAGGATCTTGAAATGCCGGTCGGCGTCGCGTTCCACGACGGCGCGCTGTACGTATCGGCGGTCAGCAGGATCCTGAAATATCCCGACATCGAGCAACATCTTGCCGATCCGCCCAAGCCCGTCGTCGTCACCGACAAGCTGCCGACCAAGACCCATCATGGCTGGAAGTTCATCGCGTTCGGCCCGGACGGCAAGCTGTACGTGCCGATCGGCGCGCCGTGCAACATCTGCAAGCCCGGCCCCGAGTTCGCGAAGATCATCCGCATGAACGCGGATGGCAGCGACTGGCAAACCGTCGCCACCGGCGTCCGCAACTCGGTCGGCTTCGACTGGCAACCCGGCACGCACGGCTTCTGGTTCACCAACAATGGCCGCGACCTGCTGGGCGATGATGTGCCCGACGACACCCTGAATCGCGTGGACAAGCCGGGCGAGAACTTCGGCTATCCGTATTGCCACGCCGGCAATGTGGTCGATCCCGAATTCGGCAAGGGCCATGCCTGCAGCGAATTCGCGCAACCCGCGCTGCGCCTCGGCGCGCACGTGGCTGCGCTGGGCATGCGCTTCTACGTGGGACAGATGTTTCCGGCCGCGTACGGCGACGCGCTCTTCATTGCCGAACACGGTTCGTGGAACCGTTCACGCAAGTCCGGCTACCGTGTAGTGGTGGTCCACGTGGGCAAGGATGGCACGGTCACGGGCTCGGAACCCTTCCTGACCGGCTTCCTGGACGGTGAGAAAACCCTGGGCCGTCCCGCCGACGTGCAACCGTTGCGTGACGGCAGCCTGCTGGTGTCGGACGACGACAATGGCGTGATTTATCGGGTAACTTTTATGCGTTCTTCCATGAACGCTGCGTCGCGTGGCGAATCGTCTCGTCACGGAAATCGCGACCCCTGACACCAGAACGGCCATCCATGGCCTGACTTTTCACCAACAGCCGCTTCGGACGAGCTCTCACGAATCCACTCCCGAACTCCACTCCCGAAAATGCAAATCCGCAGCGACAGTTTCAAGGACAACGCCCGCATCCCGGCCGAATTCGCGTTCGGCAAGCCCGGCGACAACGGGGAGGTGTGCGTGTTGGCCGGCAACCGCAATCCGCACCTTGCGTGGAGCGGTGCGCCCGCGGGCAGCAAGTCGTTTGCGCTGGTCTGCATCGATGGCGACGTGCCGAGTCGCGGCGACGACGTCAACAAGGAAGGCCGCACGGTGCCCGCGGATCTTCCGCGCGTGGATTTCGCGCATTGGCTGATGATCGATGTTCCGTTCACCTGCAACACGATTGCAGCGGGCACATGCAGCGACGGCATCACCCCGCATGGCAAGCGCAATCCGGAAGGACCTGCGGGTTCGCGCCAAGGCCGCAACGGCTACACCGACTGGTTCGCGTCCGACCCCGACATGGCCGGCGTTTATCTGGGCTACGACGGGCCGTGCCCGCCATGGAACGACGCGCTGTTGCACCATTACCGTTTTCGGGTGTACGCGCTGGACGCGGCGCGGCTGGACCTGCCCCAGAACTTCGGCTGGCCGGAACTGCAGGAGGCGCTACGCGGTCATATATTGGGTCAGGCCGAAATCGTCGGCACGTACAGCCTGAATCCTGCACTGGCCGGCGAATAATGCAGCAGCGTGGCGGACAAGGTTTTCATCGCGCCTATCCGGCGCACAGGTAAGGAGAGGATCATGGCCAACGAGACCACCAGCGAGACGGGACGCAACGGCAACAATCACGAGCGCATCGAACGCACGGCCACGCGCGTCAAGGAAGGCACCTCCAACGCGGTCAGCGGCGCCAAGGAAAAATTCGATGCCGCCGCCGATCGTGTTGAATCCGGTTTGCATCGTGCCACCGACGCCAGCGCGCGCGGCGCCGAGCGCGCGGCTGACAAGGCAGGCGAATGGCGCGATCGCGGCGCCGAACTCGCCTCCCGCGCGCGCGACCGGGCCGACGACGCACTCGACAACGTGCGTGATTTCGTGCGCGAGAAACCGGTGCAATCGGTGGCGATCGCGTTGGCGGCCGGCTGGTTGATCGGGCGGTTGCTGGGCTCGCGTCGCTGACGCGACGCATGCATTCGCGGCAGGCGTGCAAGGATGAACGTCGAAACCGGAGAAGGTACCGCGTCGGCGGGGCCGGACGCGGCAAGGTCGGCTGCGGACACCTCGGCCGGTGCGGTGCTGGCAGCCGGCGTCGGCATGTTTGCAGCGTTCAAGCGCACCGCCGAGGCGCTGCTGGCGCTGCTGACGGCGGAGGTGCAGGTATTCGGAGCCAGCGTCGGAATGATATTCCTGGCCAGCGTCGCGCTGGTCGCGTGCGCGGTGGCGCTGTGGGTGTGCGTGGTGGCACTCATCGGATGGGCGCTGACGGTGGCCACGCATTCCATCGGCATCGCGCTGGCGATCCTGGTCGGCCTCCACCTGTTGCTGGTGGCGGGGATCTGGTTTGCGATCCGGCGCGCGATCCTGCAAATGACGTTCCCGCGCACCCGCGCCGAATTGTCGGCGTTGCGCCGCAGCCTGCGGCACGACGTCGCGCGGTTCCAGCATGCTTCGTCCGAACGGGATTCCGCACCATGAACTACACGCGCGCACTGGCAAAACGGCGGCGCGCGCTGGCGCACTGCCGCGCCGCGCGCGGCGAACTGCACGCCTCGATGAATGAGGTCATCGATGTTTATCGGGCGCACCCGTGGCCGACGCTCGCGGGCGCGGCCGGCGTGGGTTTCGTGCTGGCGCAATTGCGCGTCGGTGGTGGATTGATCCGCGCCGGGATGCGTATTGCCAGCGGACCGGCGTGGCGGTTGGTGCGACAATACCTCGGTGCATGAGGTGCGATCCTCCCTGATCGCTGCATAGTCCGGCGGCTCGCCGCGTGCGTCGGTCGGGGTGCGTGGAGATCAGAACGGCCATCCATGGCCTGATTTTTCACAACAGCCGCTGCGTTTGGGGTTCAATAGGCTCGTATGCCGCCATCGAAACTGCCCGGAAATTTCAACGCCGCGGGCGAACGTCCGCCTGCGCCGCCGGGTCGATTGCAAACCATCCGCCCGCGGCGCCAGTTCACCGCGCGGGGACGTCGCAGAGTGCGGCGGCTGCGCTCGCTGCGCGTTCCGCTGCTGATCCTGATGTTGCTGGCGATTGCCACCACGCTAATGCTGGCGAGTTCCCTGTTCATTCCACTGGTGCTGGCGGGATTCATCGCACTGGGCCTGAACCCCATCGTCGCCGGTTTGCACCGCTTGTACGTGCCGCGCCCGCTGGGCAGCCTGCTGGTGATGATCGCGCTGGGCGCCGCGCTGGCCGGCGGCGTGGTGGGCTTGAGCGCACCTGCCACGGCGTGGCTGAAGGACGCACCCACCGCAATGCGCGACGTCGGTTACAAGGTGAAGCGGCTGACGCGTCCGCTGACACGGGTCAGCCATGCCGCTTCGCAATCGCTCGCGGGTATTGGCGTGGGACCTCCGCCGGTCATTCATGCCCCGCCACCGGTAGGGTTCTCCGTCGACAAACTGGTGCAGTCGGCGCCGAAAATCGCGGTGGCAGTACTGACCGTCGCGCTGCTGGTGTTCTTTTTCCTGAGTTACGGGCGCAACGTCGCCGCACACCTGGTCACCGCGATGCCGGGCTTCAGTTACCGACGCATCGCGCTGCGCCTGATCCGCGGCATCCAGGACGAATTTTCGCGCTACCTGTTGACCGTCACCCTGATCAACATCGCGCTGGGGCTGATCACCGCGGCGATCCTGTGGTCGCTGAAAATGCCCGACCCGCTGTTGTGGGGCGGACTGGTCACGCTGCTCAACTACATGCCCTATGTCGGCGCGGTCACCAACACGCTGCTGCTGCTGGCCGTGGGTCTGTTGAACTTCAGCGATCCGCTGCACGCGCTGGCACCCGCTGCGTGTTTCGCGGTACTGGCTGCGCTCGAAGGCAACGTGGTCACGCCGATGATCATGGGCCGGCGCATGCGCCTGTCGCCGCTGGCGATCCTGGTATGGCTGCTGATCTGGGGCTGGATGTGGGGTATTCCCGGCGCGCTGCTGGCGGTGCCGATGCTGACCTGCCTCAAGCTGATCACCGAGTGGCTGCCGGGGTGGCAGTGGTTTGCGCGGATGGTCGAACGCTGACGACGGGTGAGCCCTGACTTGATGCGCCATCAAGATTGATGGTCGTTATCCCGGCACGGGCGGGGATCCAGCGTCCCGCAAGAACGCAGCTTCACCGCATCTGTTCCGCTCGCGAAGCGGGCGAAATCGCTCTACTGTCGTTTGCGCTGGATCAAGCGGTTCAGTGCCGGTTGCGGCAAACTAGGCGTCATGATGAATACGCAAGCCGCGCAAGCCGACGAAGCCCGCATCAACCAGGCGCGCGCGCACGCGGCGCAACATCGCATCGCCGACGCGGAAGCGCTTTACCGCGACATTCTCAAAACCTCGCCAGACACGCCGGAGGCCTTGAACTTCGTCGCGATGTGCGCGCTCTCGCGCGGCGATTTCGTCCCCGCGCAGCACGATCTCGAACGCGCCGCGCACGTGAATCCGACCGAGCCCGAGATCTGGAAGAACCTCGGAATCGTCCATCTTGCGCAGCGCCAGAGTGCCGATGCGCTGGATGCGTTCGATCGCGCGCTCGGACTGGAACCGATGCACTTCGCGGCGCGTCTGCACCGGGGCGCCGCGCTTGAGCAGCTGGGCCGCATCGAAGACGCCACCACCGCGTATTACGGAGCACTGGCGGCGGCGCAGAGCCACGGCAAGTGGCGCAACGACATGACCACGCCGCCGGGCCTGCGCGCGGCGGTGAAGCACGCGATTGGGTTCGTGAACCTGCACCGCAAACGCATCCTGATGGAGTTGCTGCAGCCGTTGCGCGACCGCTACGGCACAACTTCGCTGACGCGCGTGGAGCAGGGCCTGGAAATCTACTTGGGCGACCGGGCGGCCAGCTATCCCGACCCGCGCCAACACTGCAAGTTCTTCTACGTGCCGGGCCTGACCGCGCAGCCGTACTATCCGCGCGAATTGTTCCCGTGGCACGCGGAACTCGAGAAGCACACCGTGACGATCCGCGAGGAACTGCGCGGCGTGCTGGACCAGCCGATCGGCGTCGAACCGTTCCTCGGCACCAACGACAACAAACTGCTCAAGGAACAAAACCTGCTGGACGGCACTGGCGGCGAGGCGCAATGGAATTCGTTTTTCTTCCATCGCCACGGTGAAGTCTTCGAGCAGAACGCACGGCGTTGCCCGCGCACCACGGAAATCCTGAATTCGCTGCCGCTGGTGCACATCCGCGGTCACGCGCCGGAAGTGTTGTTCTCGATCCTGACGCCGGGCTCGCACATCCTGAAACACCACGGCGTCACCAACACGCGACTGGTCACGCACCTGCCGCTGATCATCCCCGAGGATTGCGCGATCAGCGTGGGCGGCGTCGAACATGCGTGGCAGGAAGGCCGCTGCGTGACCTTCGACGACACCTTCGAGCACGAAGCGTGGAACCGCAGCGACAAGCTGCGCGCAGTGATGATCCTGGATTCGTGGCACCCTGATCTGACCGAAGCCGAGCGCGCAGCGGTCGCGCTGCTGGTCGGCGGCATCGGCGATTTCAACGCGGCCGCGAAAGTGGATGCGCCGCCAAGGGATTGAACCACCTGATTCGTAGGGCGGGAGAAGCGCAGCGCATCCCGCCGATTGACTCAATGACGGCGGGTTGGACCCGCCCTACCCGCATTCCCGCCTCACGCGATGTTCTGCAGCCAGCCCGAATAAATCGCGATCAGCAACACCGCGCCCAGCGCGATGCGGTAGATCGAGAACAGCGTGAAACGGTGCGTGCGGATGTAGCGCAGTAGCCACTTCACCGCGATGAATGCGACGATCAGCGACACGATGAAGCCGACGACGAGCGCACTCCAGTCCTGATGCGCCGCGCCGCCACCTTGCAGGGCCTTCAGCAACAGGTAGCCGGTCGCCGCGTACATCGTGGGAATGCCGACCAGGAATGCGAACTCGGTGGCCGCCGCGCGATTGGACGTGCCGAACACCATCGCCGCGAAAATGCTTGCGCCCGAACGCGATACACCCGGAAAGATCCCGGCGATGATCTGCGCAATCCCAACCATGATCGCCACCGTCCAGGTCACGTTCGTACGATCAGGTTGACGCGCGGCATACCATTCCGCGCCAAGCATCCAGAAGCTGCCGAAGATCAAGCCCCACGCAATCGGTGCCACGGTCTTGGGCAATTCGAAACCGAGTTTTTCCGCGATGAACCCCAGCACGCCGGTAATCACGAATGCCACGACCAGCTTGAACAAGTAGTCGCGCGTGCCCGGATCGCGCCAGCGCGTCAGCAACTGCCAGATGCGCTGCCAGTACACCAGCGTGATCGCGAGGATGGCGCCGGCCTGGATGCCGACATTGAACAGGTCCGAACGCGTACCCAGCCAGTGTTCGGCAATCAGCAGATGCCCGGTCGAGGAAATCGGCAGGAACTCGGTGATGCCCTCGATGATGCCGAGGATGACCACACGGAAGAAGTCGTGCATGGGCGCTGCGCTTCAAGCGAAAAGTTGCGCAAGTGTACGCGGGCACTGCAGTGCGGCACAGCGGCCATGCAACCATTGCCAAAGCCGGCACCGCCATGCGGCCGATGGATTGATTTGGTTGCACTATGCTTGCGCAAGCCGGACGTTTATCCGCCGCATGCAATGCACCAAGCGGGATCGCCGGCAGGTACGCAGCGGCACTCGATGACCGCAGCCATCATCAAGGAACCCAAATGGTGATCAATGCCCAGCCGCGCTATACACGTACCGCCATCTTCCTTCATTGGCTGATCCTCGCGCTGCTGATCGCGCAATACACCGTCGGCTGGACGATGCCGCACATCGGCCGCAACACCCCGGTGACGACCCTGATCAGCCTGCACTTCTCGATCGGCGTACTGATCCTCGCCGCCATCGTTGTCCGCCTGATCTGGCGGGCCATCCATGGCCAGCCCACGCCCGAAGCGGGCATCCCGCCGTGGCAGGTTCGCTCGGCCCGTGTCATCCACTGGCTCCTCTATCTGCTGCTGGCCGTCGTGCCCGTGCTGGGCTGGATCAACGCCTCGTACCGGGGCATGCCGGTCACGTTCTTCGGCCTCGCCCGGATGCCGCAGCTGGTGGGCACCCACGATGTCGCGTGGCGTTGGACCGGCGACATCCACACGCTTGTTGCCGAGTACACCATCCTGCCGCTGGTCGGCCTGCACGTTGCGGCGGCCCTGTATCACTACTTCATTCGCCGTGATCGCGTGCTGCAGCGGATGCTGCCGGGCGTGTGACGCTGCCGCAGGGTAGTTGCCAACCCGTCACGCGCGATCCAGCGGACTCAACACGCCGCGCCCGCCGCGGTTCAGCACATGGGTGTAGATCTGCGTCGTCGAAACGTCCTTGTGGCCGAGCAGCTCCTGGATCGTGCGGATGTCATAGCCGCCTTCGATCAGGTGTGTGGCGAACGAGTGCCGCAGCGTGTGGCAGGTCGCATGCTTGTCGATGCGGGCGCGCCGCACGGCCTGTTTCACCGCACGCTGCAGCACGGTTTCATCCAGGTGGTGCCGGCGTTCCACGCCGGAACGCGGATCGGTGCTGCGCGATGAAGCCGGGAACACGTACTGCCAGCCCCATTCGCGCGCGGCGTTCGGATACTTGCGCGCCAGCGCATCCGGCAGCCACACCGCGCCGCAGCCCGCGGCCAAGTCACGTTCGTGCACGCGCCGCGCTTCGGCAAGCTGGCCTTGCAATGCCTCCACGACCATCGCCGGCAACATCGTGCGACGATCCTTGCCGCCCTTGCCACGCCGCACCGTGATTTCACGACGCACGAAATCCACGTCTTGGACGCGCAGCCGCACGCATTCCATCAGTCGCAAACCCGCGCCGTACAGGAGACTCGCCATCAGCCACGTCACGCCGCTCATTTCGTCCAGCAGCGCGGCGACTTCCTCTCGGCTCAATACTACCGGCAAGCGTTCCGGCTTCTTGGCGCGCCGAATGTTCTCCATCCACGGCAATTCCTGCTGCAATACCTCCCGATACAAGAACAGCAGCGCCGAGAGCGCCTGGTTTTGCGTGGATGCCGACACATGCCCGTGCATGGCGAGGTGCGTCAGGAACGCCTCGACTTCGCGCGCCCCCAACTCGCGCGGGTGCCGCTTGCCGTTGGCCAATATGAAACGTCGCACCCAATTGACGTAGGCTTCTTCCGTGCGGATCGACAATCCGAGCCGCCGGATGCGTGCCCGCATCCGATCCAGCAGGTGTGGCGGACGCGCCGGGGAAACCTTGCTTGCGCCCGCCGGCGCCGGGTGGGAAGATCGCATCGGTCCGATCCGCAGCCTGGGGAAAGGCGGTCAGATTAGGCGGCGGAATTAGGCGGCGCGAGTGGCACAAATCGTGGATTCGTGTAGGAATATTCCGACGCTGCGCGGCGTGCGGCCCGGGTTATACGGCGGAGTTATGCTCCACTTTGAAACCGACTTGTAGTTAG
>DATFGT010000021.1:0-24368 GCA_035249175.1 Rhodanobacteraceae bacterium | reverse complement strand
GGCGTTCGCGTTTGCAATCCTGCAAACGCAGTCGGGTTCTGCCTGCAAACGGCGCAGGCAGCCCCGGAATGACAGTCGGGTGATCCGCCGCGCCTGGTTTCACCGGGAATGGCCACCAACCAGGATGCGGATTCACGCCGGAATCACGGCGGCGGTGCTCCACTGTGGCTGGGCTCAGCGCACGAGGTGGGTCATGGAACGACTGAAACAGATGTTCCGCAGGAGCGGCGATCCGAACCGGCAGAAAGGTGCCTTGGGCTACGTGCTGGCGTGGCTTATCGGCGTGCCCATCCCGATCCTGATCATCGTGGCGCTGCTGCGCAGTTGTGCGTGACCCGAGGAGATGCCGACATGGTCGTCGAAAGCAGTGCGGTCGTGACACAGGAACACCCGGTGATGCGCTGGGGCGCGGTGTGGGCGGGCTGGTTCGTCGCCACCGGCATTGCCGCGCTTCTGTATGCGTTCGGGCTGGCGGTGGGATTCTCGGCGTTCAATCCGCAGAGCCCCGAGGCGGTCGCGCGTGGCGTTTCCGGCGGGGCCATCACCTGGATGATCCTGACGTGGGCGGCGTCGCTGGGGCTGGGCGCGATGTTCGCGACCTGGTTCGACGGCCGCAACGACACCGAGATGGGCGTGATCCGCGGCCTCGCCGTGTGGGGCGTCGCCGTCACCGCCACCACGTTGCTGGTCGCCAGCGGCTTGACGCACCTGACGTTCGCGGGCGCGGTCGCGGTGGTTCCCGCCGAAGGCGTTCCCTCTCTCGATGCCGACAGCGTGGCGCAATACACCTCGCGCATCATGTGGACGGCGTTCGGTTGCGCGCTGGCCTCGCTGGCCACCGCGGCGTTGGGCGGCTGGCTCGGCGCGCATCACGTGCATCGCGTCTATCACCTGCGCACCTACGCGCAGCACGGCGCAGTGCGGTAGCCGTTTTTCGCGCACAACGTCGTTTCGTTGAAAGACACCCGATTGACTCGCGCCCTCCATGGCGCGACTAGCCCAACGACTTTGCATTTCTTCGTAGGGCGGGTCTTGATCCGCCAGCGCTGAAAGGTGAACCGCAAGCGCGACGGCGGGTCAAGACCCGCCCTACACCTCGAGGTAGGCACAGCGCATCCACGCGGCAGGCCGAAGCCTGCTTTCAGCGCGGCGCGCTGGCCAGTGTTTTGCGCAGTTTGCCGACGTCGCCCTTCGATACGTCGCTGCCGCGATTGCCCCGCGCATTGCGGATGTAAGTGGTCAGCGCCGCAACTTCGGCATCGTCGAGCTTGCTGCTGAAGGCCGGCATCATGAGCCCGGTCGGCTTGGCACGGGTCGCAGGCGAGCGCGCGCCCTCAAGGATCACCGCGATCAGCAGATCCGGTTTGGCCGCCTGCACCGCGGAACTCGCACGCAGCGGCGGAAACGCATTCGCGATGCCGGCGCCGTTGTTCATGTGGCAACCGGCGCAATCGTCGACGTACAACGCCGCGCCCGTGCGCATCGTGTCCTTGTCCAGCGCGTTGGGTGTTTCGGGTTTCGGACCTTCCAGCGATTTCAGGTACGTCGCCATCGCTTCGAGGTCGCGCTGCTTCAGGTATTGCGTGGACGCCTGCACCACTTCGGCCATCGGGCCTGCCGCGGTCGCGTAGCGGTTCGATCCGGTGGCGAGGTATTCGACGATGTCTTCGCGCACCCAACCGCCCAGGCCGTCGCGCTCGCCGGCCCCGAGGTTCGGCGAGAACACGTGTTCGGCCATGCCGCCCTGCATCGGATGGCTGGTGTCGGCGTGGCCCAGCATGTTCTTGGCGCTGTGGCAGGCGCCGCAATGGCCCGCGCCATCGACGAGATATTTCCCGCGATTCCATTCGGCCGACCGCGCGGGATCGGGCTGGAACTGTTTCGCGTCGAGGTACAGCTTGTCCCACACCGCCAGCATGCTGCGCACGCTGAAAGGCCAGCCGAGTTTCGGTTCGCGATCGACCTGCCGCACCGGCTTCAGGGTGTCGAGATACGCCTTGATCGCATCCACGTCGCCGCGCGTCATGTGCGTGAACCATGGATACGGGAACGCCGGATACAGCCGCTGGCCTTGCTGATCGATGCCTTCGTGCATCGCACGATAGAAGTCGTCCTCGCTCCACGCGCCGATGCCGGTATCGGGATCGGGCGTGATGTTGGTCGAATAGATGATCCCGAACGGCGTCGGCACCGGACGCCCGCCCGCATAGGGTTTGCCGCCTTCCGCGGTGTGGCAGGATTCGCAGTCGCCCGCGCGCGCGCGGTAGCGGCCGGTTTCGATGGAAGTCCAGGCGTGGTTGGAACGCGTGGGCGCGTACACCTGCACCGCCGCCACCGCGCCACCAGCACATGCCAACGCCAATACGCCCGCGATGAGTCGCCGCGCGTTCACGTCTGCACCAGCGGCTGCGGATTTTTCATGTAACGCTTCATCGCGTCAGCGGCCCAGAACGCCAGCGCACCGACCGTGCCGGTCGGGTTGTAACCGGGGTTTTGCGGAAACACGCTGGAACCCATCACCCACAGATTGGGCACGTCCCACGATTGCAGGAACGGATTGACGAAGCTGGTGCGCGGATCGGTGCCCATCGCCGCGCCGCCGGTGTTGTGCGTGGTCTGGTACGGGACGATCGAATAATGGCCCTTGCGCGGCTTGTTCTGCATGCACCTGCACCGCGCGACGGGTCTGCTGCGGCTGGCGGCTGCGACCGGCTTCGCATGGCTGGCGATCATGATCGGCCTGATGCTGACCGACTACTTCACGCGCGTGCCCGTGCCGCCGCCGTGGTGAGTCGCGCGCCGAGCGAGTTCAGGGGTGGTTGAGACGGGCGTGTCCACACTGAAGACGTACAACCGCAGGAGAAATCACATGGAACAGCAATGGGACTTCTTCAAGAAAAGCGAGACGTCGATGGGCGTCTTCTATCCGCTCCACTACATCGTGGCGGGCTACGACAGTCTCGAGGACGCGCAGGCCGCCGAAGCGGCGTTCCGCGAATCCGGCGTGGATGCCGAAGACGTGCGCGCTGCGAGCGGCGAGTTCGTGGCCGCGCAACTCGAATCGCGCAACGACCGCAACATGATGGACAAATTCAACAACGAGCTGGTCAAGATCTTCGGCACCGAGAAGGGCTACACCACCGAGGACAAGCAGCACGCCGGCGATGGCGGCGCGTTCCTGTTCGTGTATGCACCCAGCGACGAAGACGCCGCGAACGCCAAGTCGGTGTTCGGGAAGAACCCGCCTGTGTTCGCGCGGCGCTACCTGCGCATCGCCATCGAACAGATCGTCAGGAATCCGAAGGCGCCCTGAGCTCGGCGCTCAGGATGCCGTCACCATCTGTTCGATCATTTCGCTGATGCGCGAGGCATCCAGCGGCTTGACCACGTGTTCGTCGAAACCAGCTTCCATCACGCGCGCGTGGTCGCCCGGCTGGCCGTAGCCGGTCACGGCGATCAGCGGCAACCGTTTCCAGTCCGGCATCCGCCGCACGGTCTGCGCCACTTCGTAGCCGTCGATCACCGGCAGTCCGATATCGACCAGCGCCACCTGCGGCTTGAAGATCTTGACCGCCTGCAACGCCGCGGCGCCGTCGTTCACCACGTGCGTGCGGTAGCCCATTTCCTGCAGCAACATCGCCAGGCTGTCCGCGGCCGGCGCGTAGTCGTCCACGATCAATACCTTTATGCGCTCGGAATCCGCATTCGCCGGTTCCCCGCTCGCAGGCCCCGCCTGCATCGCGGGCGCTTCAGGTTGCGAACCCTCGAGCAATGGCAACCGTACGGTGAATTCGCTGCCCTTGTAATGACCGTCGCTCGCGGCGCTGACGCTGCCGCCGTGCAGCGTCACCAGATTGCGGACGATCGCCAGGCCCAGCCCGAGGCCGCCGCGCGAGCGATCCAGAGATTGCTTGCCCTGGGTGAAGGATTCGAAGATGCGTGACAACAAGTCGGCTGCAATGCCCTGCCCCTCGTCGCGCACGCGCACCACAACTTCGCCATTTTCCGCGGCCGCCGACAACCAGACATCGCGATCGGGCGGCGAGTACTTGGCTGCATTGGCGAGCAGGTTCACCAGCACCTGCACCAGACGGCGGCGATCGCCCGACACCATCAGGCCATCCTCGACCTGCACGTGCAGCGACTGCTGGTGCACCTCCATCACCGCCTGCGCGGTTTCCACCGCCGCCGCGACGACCTCCTTGATGTCCACGCTTTCCGATTCCAGTTCCACCTTGCCGCTGGTGATGCGCGCCACATCCAGCAGGTCGTTGACCAGCCCCGTGAGATGCCGAACCTGGTCTTCGATGACAGCGCGCTCGCGCACCAGCACGTCGGGTGCGCGCAACTTCATCAGTTGCAGCGTATTGGCGATCGGCGCCAGCGGATTGCGCAATTCATGGCTCAGCATTGCGATGAATTCGTCCTTGGCGTGACTGACGCGCCGCAGCTCGACCTCGCGCTCGCGCAGCGCGGTTTCCGCGCGCACGCGCTCGATGGCCGTCCATGTGCGTTCCGATACCGCTTCGATCAACGCAATCTCGGTGGGCAACCAGCGCCGTGGCTGCGCCGTCATCCCGGCAAAGCACCCGATCGGCCCCGACTCCCGACGGAGCGGCGATGCAATCAATGCTCCGCAATTCATCGCGGCGAGCGAGCGGCGATCGAGATCGGTCAATCGGTTGTCGCGCGCCGCATCGTCGAACGCCAGGGCGTGCTGCAGGGCGTCGCCCAACACGGCCGGAACATCGGACGTCCGCAACATGACCGGAATGGGGGCGAAGTCCGGACGGTGAAATTCATGGATGACCTGCTTGCAATCCCGGGCCTCATCCATGGTGGTCACAAAGCTCCGATCGAGCTTCATTTCTTCGGCGAGTAGCCTCACCGCAACGCTTGTGACGGCATCCTCGTCGGGCGCGGCGCGCAGGGCATCGCTGAACTCCAGCAGGAATTTCTGCCGCTCCTCGCTCTCGCGCAGCGCCGCTTCCGCCTGCTTGCGCTCGGTAACATCCTCGCAGAGGGCAATGAAGTGCTCGCCTTCAGCCGGATAAAAATAGCATTCGAGCCATCGACCCAACTTGGCGATTTCGTGCTCCACCCGCTCCGACCGACGCCCGCGGACGACGCGATCGGCCGCTTCGACCCACCAGTTCTCCAGATCCGGACTGACTTCGCGCGCCAGCCCCCCCCGTACCCGCTCTGCCGGCAGATCCGTCACGCGCTCGAACGCCGGATTCACTTCGACGAACCGCCAATCGACCGCCTCGCCATCGGCATTCCGCACGATTTCCGCCTCGACATAGCCCTGGCCCATGGTTTGGAACAAGCTGCGATATTTCTCCTCGCTCTCGCGAAGACGCTCCTCCGCGCGCGCCCGCTCGATGCGGGGAACGACCCGATCGGTGATTTGCCTGAAAACCGCGATTTCGTCTTCCCGCCAGTCACGCGGTTTGCTGTCCGCCATGGCGAGATAGGCAACCCAGTGCCCGTCGCGGTGAAATGGCACGGTGACGAACGCGCCGATCTGCAATTCCGCGCAGGCGGCCGCGTCCGTCCTGTCGTCGGCCGCCGTGTCGCGCACCACCACCATCTCGCCGGCCCGACTGGCGCGCGCGAACTCGGATGAAAGGTAATCGTCAAGCCGGAAGGTCTGCTTGAGGCTCGGAACATCGCGGGCATTCCAGCCGTGATGGATGGTGACTTCGCCGCGCGCGTCGTCCACGTCGGCGAAAATGCACGCACTCACGTCCAGCCAGGTGTTGGCGCGCGATCCGACCACCCACATGATGTCGTCCGGAGTGGACCGGATCGCGACTTCCCGGCTGATGCCGTCCAGCAACGCGACGTTCGACTCGGCGCGTTTGCGCTCGAGCACGTCCCTGAACAGTACGCCCAACTGGTTCGGCAGCTCGAGCGGAAACGCGAACACTTCATACCAGCGACCGAGCGCGGCGGCGCGCAGCTCGAAACGTTCGGGTTTCCCGGTGCGCGCGATCCGGCCGAACACGTCGAACCAGTGCGGCTCGTGCCCGGGCACCATGGCTCGCATCCGGCGACCGACCGCATCATGCAGGCCGGTCTGCTGTTCGAACGCGGAGTTGGCCGACAAGAAGCGATAGTCGAACGGCTTGCCGTTCTCGTCGAACAACACTTCGATGGTGCAAAAGCCTTCGTCGATGGAATTGAACAGGGTTCGATAGCGCTGCTCGCTGGCGAGCAGCGCGGCGTCGGCACGGGCGCGTTCGATCGCCGCCCAGGCGCGTTCACCGACCTCTTGCACCAGCGCGATTTCCCCAAGGGTCCAGACGCGCGGCTTGGCGCTGCCCGCGACGAGGGCCCAGACCAGGTCGAGTTCGCCCTTGCGCACGCCCACGCACACGAAACCGGCGAGGTCGATGGCCGCGAGCGATTGCCGGTCGCGTTCGGACAGCGAGGGATCGCTGGCGACGTCGCTCACCATCAGCGTGCCTTCCTTGACCTGCCGATAGCTTTCCGGAAAGTCGGAGGGACGGACCGAACCGGCGATCGACTTCAACCCCTTGCGCCGGTATTCGGGACCGATCACGGCCATGTCCTCACCGGAATACACCCGAGCGACATAGGCGCGGTCGAGATGCAGTTGGCGGGCCACGCAATCGATCGCGATGCGCGCGAGGGCATCCGGATCGCTCTCGCCGCGCAATGCATCGCTGAGCCTTAGCAGGAACGTCTGCCGCTCGTCGCGCTCGCGGAGCAGCGCATCCACGCGCTTGCGCTGGGTGATGTCGCGGGCGATCTTGGACGCCGCCAACACGGTTCCATCGCCGCCCATGATGGGCGAGACGGTGAGCGAAACGTCGAGCAGCGAACCGTCCTTGCGCTGCCGTATCGTTTCGTAATGGTCCACGCGCTGGCCGCTGCGGATGCGCGCCAGGATGCCGGGTTCCTCGTTCACCCGATCGGGTGGCATCAGGATCGTCACCGGCTTGCCGATCACTTCCGACGCCGCGTAGCCGAACATCCGTTCCGCACCGGCGTTCCACGTCTGGATGATGCCATCGAGATCCTTGCGGATGATGGCGTCGTCGGAACTCTCGACGATCGCGGCCAGCCGGCTGGTGGTCGACTCGACGCGCTTGCGTTCGGTGATGTCGGTGAATACCGTCGCCAGCAGCGTGCTGCCGGGGCCGCCCACGCGCGAATGCTGCAAGTCGTACCAACGGCCGAGATCGGCCAGATAATTCTCCATTCGCACCGGCTCGCCGGTTTGCATGACGCGTGCGATCGCATCCAGCCAGTGCGGCTCGAGATTGGGAAGTACCTCGCCCGTTGTCCTGCCGATGACGCCATGCAGGCCGGTGTGCCGCTCGAACGCCGGATTGACTTCGAGGTAGCGCAAGCCGCTCACGTTGCCGTCATCGGCGTAGATGACTTCCGAGAGGCAAACGCCCTCGTCGATCGCTTCGAACAGGCTGCGATATTTTTCATCGCTGATCCGCAGCGCGGTTTCCGCTTTCGCGCGTTCGACCATGGCCCAGGTGCGTTCGGCCACCTCGGTGGTCAACGCCACCTCGGCGGCCGTCCATTCGCGCGGACCCGATTGATGCAATGCGAAGAACGCCACCAGTTGGCTATCCTTCACCAGCGGCACCTTCAGGCATGCGCGAAGCGCGAATCGCCGGCAGCGCTGCTTCTCCGCCCTGGAAAGTTTTGTCCAACCCTCAATATCCGGAACGACCACGGTGCGGCCGGCGCGCAGGGCATCCGCCGCGGCAACACCGAAGTCATCCAGCCGATAGCGTCCGGCGACCGCTTTCGTACCTTCGCTGCAGTAGTCGAAGGCAAAGAACGCCCGGCCCTGCTCGTCGACTTCGGCATAGAAAGCACGGTCGACCGCGAGTTCAAGGCCCAACTGCCGCGCGGCCTCCGCGCGGATGGATTGCGGATCGCCCAGCGGTCGCAACGCGTCGGAAAATTTCAGCAGGAACGGCTGCAGCCGCCCGGGTTCCTGCTGCCCACCGGCGGGTCGGGAAGGGGCACTCCCCGGATCTGCATGCGACTCACCTTCCGTGTTCATTGCATGGTCATGGCGGCGCAAAAATCCAGTATATGCCTGCCCAGACCGCGTTCAAACCGGCACGCATCGGACCACCCGGATCTTCAGCCGAGCGGCATGCCGCAAGCGTGTCAGCACCTCGTACAGGTGCTGGCCAACCAGGCCGTCGGCGTTGTCGATGCCGGGCATGGCGTGGCAGGAACCGCATCCGTAACGCGCGATCAGTGTCGCGCCGCGTTGTGCGGCTGCACGTTGCGCCTCGGTCTGTTCATCACCTTGCGCGCAGCCCGAAAGCGCCAGCGCGAGCAACGGCAACGCGACCTGCCGCGGGTGAAGGTTGGCATCCCTGAAATCACGGGGTGACCGCCGGTGAATCCACGATGCCTGGACATCGTCATTCAATCGCGCTGGCGATCGAGCCAGACTTCCAGTCCCTGCGCGTTGATCTCCACGTCGATGTCCAGCAGCCCGCGCGCACGCGCCTCCGGCAGCGGATTGCCGCGTTCGCGCAACTGGCCGAGGTGGTAGTCCATGAGGTCGGCATACAGGCGCGCGTGGCGATCAGGCGCATCCGCGTGCGCATGCGCGATGCGCTGGTACGCGACCAGGCCTTCGCGCAAATCCCGCGCCAATTCCTGCACCGCATCCACGCGTCCGTAGTGCGTCAGGTAAACGTGCGAAGGAGATTTGTCGAGCAGCCGATCCAGCGTGGCGTTCCAGGCCTCGGGATCGAACTGCACCGGGCTGGTGGTGGGGATCAGATACTTGCGGTCGTCGCTGTCGAACTCGCGGTACGACAACCCGAACACGTCGCCGGTGAACCAGCCCCGGCTTGCTTGATCCCAGATCGCGTAATGATGGCGCGCATGGCCGGGCGCATCGATGAAGCACAGGCGCCGCCCGCCCAGCATCAGTTCAAAATCACGATCCGGTGCGACGTCCGCCACGATGACACGGGATTCCGGCACTGGCGCGATTTCGCCATACGTGGCAAGCATCGCTTCGGGACCGTACACCGCGGTCGCTCCCGCGATGAGCTGCGAAGGATCCACCATGTGCCGCGCGCCGCGCGGATGGATCACCAGTCGCGCGTTGGGCAATTCGCGCAGCAACGCGCCTGCACCACCCGCGTGATCCAGATGCACATGCGTCGGCATCACGTAATCGACCGCGCTGCGATCGACGCCATGTTCGCCCAGTGCGTCCAGCAGGCGCGGCACGGACAGGCTGGTGCCCGACTCCACGAAGGCGTAATGGCCATCGCCGCCGATCAGGTAACATGCGGCCATGCCGGGACGATGCTGCTCCGTATCGATGCAAACGATCCCGTCGTTCAACTCCCGACAATGCGCCATCCGAACCCCCGCCGGTTGTGGGTGGCGGGGTCACCGCCACGAAACAATGATGTTGCCGCGCGAGTGCGCGCATGCGCAAGCTGGTCGCGCGCGCAGGCGATGTTGCCGGTCGCCGCATCGATTCCGTGCAGGGAGCGGCATCAAAGGTTGCGTTCGGCGATCCTTGCCGGCTCCGCCGGACCTGGCAGGGCGGCGTCGGGCGGCTGGGCGGCGGGAAAATGTGCAATCGCCGTCGTGCCTTGGCCCAGCGAGCTTTCCAGCTTGACCTGCCAGTCGTAACGGTCGGCGATGCGGCGCACGATCGCGAGCCCGATGCCATGGCCCCTGCCCCCGGTCCGGCTGCCCCGATAAAAGGCCTGGAAGGCACGTTCGAGGTCTTCCTCGCCCATGCCGCTGCCGGTGTCGACCACGCGCACGCTGTCTTTTTGCACTTCCACCGTGACGCTGCCGCGCTCGGTGTAAAGGCACGCATTGCGGATGAGGTTTCCGATCATCACCGCGAAGACGCGCGGCGGCGTATGCAGCGCGAAGCGCGCGTGCTCGACCAGTTTCAGTTCGACCGGCTTGCCGGCCAGCAGTTCGCGGTAGCGCGCCACTTCGGCGGCGACCACATCGTTGGCGAGAAAATCCTCGTCACGCAGGCCGGTATCCGATTCGCGCGCCAGCACCAGGAAGGTTTCGATCAGCGCCTCCATCTCGCGCACCGAGCGGCGGATGCGCGCCAGCGAACGCTGTGCGAACGGACTCATGTCCTCATCGGCCAGTACGTCGACCGCGATCTTCATCACCGTCAGCGGGGTGCGCAATTCGTGGCTGGCATCGCGGGTGAAATTGCGCTCACGCTCGACGAACGCATCCAGCCGATTCGCGAAGTTGTACAGCGCGGTCACCAGCACCTCGACATCGCTGTCGGATACCGCCGGCAGGTTGCCGGGTGCGAGCGACTCGGGTTCCGGATGGTCGGGATTCCAGCGCCGCACCACCTTGGCCAGCGCGATCACCGGCGACAGCGCCTTGCGCGAGGCACGATAAATCAGATAGGTGGCGAAGTAGATGATCAGTACCACCAGCACGACCGGAATCAACCCGAACAACATCACTTCGCTGCTGGGACGATCGTTGTTGAACAGCAGGTACAAGCGTCCGCGCATGTCGTTCGACACCAGCACCGTGCCCAGCGTGCCATCGGGAAGGCGAACCTGGTGATAGCCGGAACCGAGTCCATGCAGTTCGTGCGGGATGCCGGCGTTCGTTTGTCCCGGTGCCTGCCGGTAACCGCGGATCAACCATGTATCGGGCAACGGCGCGTCGGGATTGCGCGTCAACTGTTCGCCGTAATACTGCGCCTCGCGTTCCAGTTCCTGGCGGGCGATGGCCTGCCGGCTGGAATTGGCGGCTGCATACACGCCCAGCGCGGTCACCACGCTGATCGCCGCCACCCACAGCGAGAACATCACCCAGAAACGGTGGCCGATGCTGGCGTATCTGGCCATGGGACGAGCCTACCGGAACCGCGCATGCATGGCGAAAGGATATCCGCGCGGGCCTCCCGCGCGCGCAATCAGGCTGCGATGAATCCCCAATCGCTCAAGCGCCGGACGCCGACGCCGCGGCCTCCTCGTCCAGATCGGCGATGCGGTAACCGGCGCTGTGGATGGTGTGCAGCAACGGGCGGGCGTAGGGTTTGTCGACCACGCGCCGCAGGTTGTACAGGTGCGAGCGCAGCGTGTCGGAATCGGGCAAGGTGTCGCCCCAGATTTCGCGTTCGATGTCGTGGCGAGAGACCACGCGCGGCGATTCGCGCATGAGGATGGTGAGCAACTTCAAGCCGATCGGCGACACCTGCAATTCCTCGCCGTCGCGGACGATCCGCAGCGTCGCGGTATCCAGGGTCAGGTCGCCGACTTGGTAAACCTCGCTGGAAACCTGCCGCCGCTCGCGTCGGATCAGGGCGCGGATGCGTGCTTCCAGCTCGCGCGGCTCGAACGGCTTGACCAGGTAATCGTCGGCGCCGGCATCGAGGCCGATCAGCTTGTCTTCCAGCGTGTCGCGCGCGGTGAGCATCAACACCGGCGTCGCCTTCTTGGCCTCGCCGCGCAATTTGCGGCAAACGTCCAGGCCATCCATGCCGGGCAGCATCAGATCCAGCACGATCACGTCATAGCTGCCGGTGACCGCCAAGTGCAACCCACTGACACCGTCGCCCGCGAAATCGACGGCATAGCCGCGGCGTTCGAGGAACTCGCCCACCATCTCGGCAATGCCACTGTTGTCCTCGACCAGCAGCACCATCCCGGTCTGCTTTTCGCGCTCGACCTCGCTCATCGCTGGCTCCCCATCCGGACCCGATCCTCGCGTCGCATACACGGTTGTGCAATGTGCCCGCGGCGAGGTGATCGTCGCGTGAATGCGGCAGACGGCCTTGGGCCGGCCGCTGCCGTGTCAACCAATCCGTCGACCACGCGTTGTCAGGAAAGGCGGGCAACGACCGCCTGTTTCACGAGTGGCGTTCACGAGTGACAATGCGCCGGGTGGACCTCCCTTCTCGCCTGCCGCATGTTGCCTGCCGCGGGCGGCAACGCCCGCGGCAGGTTTTGTTGCGGGACCGGTCAGCGCCGGTCAATCGTCGTCGCGCGGCACGCTGATCTTGCCCTTGACGCCGTGGTGGCGAACATCGCCACTGCCCACCGAACCCACGCTGAAATCGCCGCCCACGCCATCCGCGCCGAAGCTGCCCGAACCCAGGCTGCCGACGTGCACGCTGCCACCCGCCTGCTCGATGCTGACGTCGCCGGACGCGATCGAGTCCACCGATGCATTGCCTTTGACGCCGCGGACGACGAGGTCGCCCGACCCGACGCTTTCGGCCTTCAGGCTGCCGCCCACGCCCGACAACTTTGCATCCCCCGAAGAGATGGATCCCAGCGATACGTTGCCGGTCACGTTGTGGAGGCCCAGGTCGCCCGAGCCGACCCCACCCACGTGCGCATCGCCGCGCACGCCATCCACGCTGACGTCGCCGGAGCCGACGCTGGAGAGGTTCAAGCTGCCGACATCGGCCGCCACCACATCGCCCGAGCCCACCCGCAGCCCAAGTTCGCCGGTGATGCCATTGACCTTGAGGTCGCCGGAGCCGAGCGTGGCATCCAGCGAAGCCAAGTGGCTTGCCCGTGCATCGCCCGAGCCTTCCTTGAGCTTGACCGCCAGCGATTGCGGCACCCGCACGTCCAGCTTGAGGTAGGCGTACGAACCGCCAAACAGGGACAACACCACGCCACGGTCGCCATCGTCCGCCACCAGGCTCGCGGTGTCGCCGTGCCGCTGCGCCTCGACCTTGATGTTCGCCAACCATTTCTCGTTGGACGCACAGGCGGTGCCGTTCACCACGATTTTCGCGAGGCCGGATTCGCCGTGGATCATCAGGTCGTCGGGCCCAATCTCGACGGACAACTGCTTCAATCCTGCGGCATCGAGTTCGGCATTGCGCGGCGCGCTGTAACGACACTGCTCCGCGGCAGCCGCGCCGAACGACATGGCCAGCAACGACGCGCCGGCAAACAGCAGGATGGGTCTGTGCATGCGACTCTCCGGATTTGCCGCCCTCGCGGCGGGATGGCGCAAGCATATACATCGCGGGCCGGCCGCTCATGTGCCCAAAGTCGGCGTGACTTGCGGCCTACTGCTTCCAGGAGCCGCGTGCCAATACCTCTCGTCATTCGCGCGCAAGCGGGACTGCGTTTGCAGGATTGCAAACGCGCACGCCGCATGCGGCCGAACGGCGAGCGCCACGGACGGCGCGAATAATCCAGTGTCTTTCAATTCGGCGCAAGAAAGGCGCTGGGTTACTCACCGCATCGTGCGGTTCGCCCTGCGGGCCATCGGATTCACCGATGTTCGCTGCGGCATCCTGCCTCCCCGGTCCGGATCGCGACCTCGTCGCGTCCGGCACGACGAGCAAGAGCAAAGCGTCGTCAACGCTCCTCGGCCTTCGCACGATCCCACAGCGCGTCCTGGTCCGCGAGCGACTTGCCATCGAGTGTTTCGCCAGCCTCCGCCGCCATGGCCTCCATGCGCCGGAAGCGACGCTCGAATTTGGCGTTGGCGTGACGCAATGCCTGCGAGAAATCCACTTTTGCGTGGCGCGCCAGGTTCACCAGCACGAACGCGACGTCGCCGATCTCGTCCAGCAGGCGTTCGCCGTCGGCGCCTGCCGCAAACTCGGCGCGCACCTCGGCGACTTCTTCCTGCAATTTGTCCAGCACCGGCTCCGGGCCGGGCCAGTCGAAGCCCACCGTCGCGGCTCGCTCACACAGTTTCAAGGCGCGTGCCCATTCCGGCAGGCCGCGCGCGATCCCCGCCAGTGCGCTCGCGTCATCATCGTCGCCCGCCGCTTCACGTTCGGCGCGCTTGATCTCACCCCACGCGCGCGATTGTTCTTCCAGACTCGCGTAGTGCGCGCCGGCGAACACGTGCGGATGCCGCCGCACCAGTTTGGCGTTGATCGCATCAACCACGTCGCCAAAAGCGAACAGGTCCTGTTCCTCGGCCATGCGCGCATGGAACACCACCTGCAGCAGCAAGTCGCCTAACTCGTCCTTCAGGGCCGCATAGTCCTTGCGATCGATCGCGTCCGCCACCTCGTAAGCCTCCTCGATGGTGTACGGCGCGATGGTGTCGAAGGTCTGCGCGACATCCCACGGGCAGCCGTGCTCGCGAGCGCGCAGGCGCGCCATGATGCCGAGCAGTTCGGCGATTTTGTCGCTCACCCGCGCAACCCGAGTTTCGCAAGCCAATCCACCGACGGGTCACCCAGTGCAAGGAACTCGGGATTCAACAGCGAATCCTTGGTGTTGTAACGCAGCGGCTTGCCCTGCAGATCGACGACCGCGCCGCCCGCCTGTTCCAGCACGCATTGCGCGGCCGCGGTATCCCACTCCGAAGTGGGCCCGAGCCGCAGATACAAGTCGGCGTCGCCGCGTGCGACCATGCAGAACTTGATCGACGATCCCACCGATACCAGACGGTGGTAGCCCAGGTTTTCCAGCATTGCCACCTGCCGCTCGTTGCCGTGCGAACGGCTGCCGGCCACGATGGGAACCGACGCGGCGGATCGGATTGCGATCGGCTGCGGCATCGCGCCGGGCGCGGTCCCCAGGAACGCACCCTCGCCCGCGATGCCGTAGTACAACTCGCCGGTGACCGGCACCAGCACCACGCCCAATACCGGCATGTGGCTTTCGATCAGCGCAATGTTGACGGTGAACTCGCCGTTGCGCTTGACGAATTCGCGGGTGCCATCCAGCGGATCGACCAGCCAGTAGCGCTCCCACGTTTGCCGCACGGTCCAGTCGACGCCTTTCGATTCCTCGGACAGCACTGGGATGTCGGGCGTCAGCGCGCGCAAGCCGTTGACGATGACCCGGTGCGACGCCATGTCGGCGGCGGTCAGCGGTGAGTCGTCGCTCTTGGTTTCGACCGCGAAGCTGCCGGCGTAGATTTCCAGAATGGCCGCCCCCGCGCGGCGGGCCAGCGCGCAACTTTCGTGCGCAATGCGTTCCAGGGCGCTCATGGCGCGCACTCATTGCCAATACAACTTCGTTGCACCATCGCCGCGCTCCATGAAAGCTCGAATCTCCACAACCCCCGCCGAGCCCCGATGGGGTCCGGCCACTCCCATTGTCTGCTTCGCATTGTCATGTGGGTGGGCGAAACCGTCCTTCGAGATATTCGCGTGCGATGAACAGCGCGGCGATGGAACGGCCCTCCGACACATCATCGCGCGCCAGCAGCAGGTGCAGTTCGGAAAGTTTCCACGGCACCACTTCCAGCGGTTCCGGTTCGTCGCCGGGGCGGCGTTGCGGATACAGGTCTTCCGCAAGGATGACCTGCGCCTTGTGCGTCATGTAGGCGGGCAACAGCGACAGCGTGGCCAGCAACGTGAGCTTGCGCGCCGCGAAACCCGCTTCTTCCTGCAACTCCCGACCAGCCGCTTCGAGTGGCGTTTCGCCCGGATCGATGCGGCCTTTCGGCAAACCGAGTTCATAGCGATCCAGCCCCACGCCATATTCGCGCACCAGCAACACGGTGTCGCGATCCTGCATCGGCACGATGAACACCGCGCCGCGGCCCGAAGCGGTCAGGCGCTCGAAAGTGCGGCGTGCTCCGTTGGAGAATGCAAGGTCGACTTCCTCGATGTGCAGGAAGCGGCTGTCACGCGCATCGCGTGTCGCGAGGATCTCGGGGGGTATCGGCATCAGGAGATTGTAGCGGGTGATCGCACCGCGCCACCGCGCATCAACCCGAACCGGACGACGCAGGCGTCGCCGCGCTCGATGCCGATCCAGGCAGTGGCACCTTCTTGCCGGTCAGTGTTTCGGGCGGCGGCATCGACAAGCGGATGTCGTCGTCGTTCTTCGGCGGCGGTTGCGGATCGTCGCCCTTGCAGCCCGCGAACAATGCCAGCGGCGACAATGCGCAGTGCAGCTTGATGCCACCGGGCAACTTCACCGTTTTCTGCACGGTGGTTTTCTCGATCGCCTTGTCGACCGCGCGCCCGACCGTTTTTGCGCCGAGGCTTTCCTTGTCGGGCGCCCAGTCGTTGTTGAAGCGCGTTGGCGTGTACGGAACCGGCGACTTTCCGCTATATATCTGCGAGCCTTTCAGTTCTGGCGCGCTGAATGCGGGCGCCGGCGCGGCCGGTTGCGACGCGTTCGCCGGCAACCGGATCTGCCCGTTCGATTCATACAATTGCAGCGGCGGCCCCTTGGCGCCTTCCAGGGTGGCGCTGATCGCGCCTTTCGCGGGCGGCTCGTAGTGCAAGGGCCGCGGTGGCGAAGGTGCCGCGGGTTGGCCCGGCAACGGCGGGGGCGGCACCAGCGGCGGGGGCGCGGGCAGTTCCGAAGCCGGCTCGAACAGGCTCACCGCAATCACGCCGCGGTCGTTGCGGTTGTACGGCGTGGGACGCAGGATCAGGTAGGCAAGCCACGCCAGCAACACGTGCGCCACGACCACCAGCGCGACCAGCAACCATCGATTGCGCCGATCATGCGGCGGCTCCACGCGCTGGGTGAGCCGCACGTACGGCAGGCCGGAAAGTTCGGCTGCGACATCACGCACGGCGCCGCGATCGCGGGATCGTGCCTGCTGTACATCGATTTCCTGTCCATCATTGCGTGGCATGCGGCCGGCCGATGCGCGCGCTTTGCGCGTGTGGAAGTGTAGGGGATGCGCAATGGCCGCCTGCGCAGCGACGGCGCGTGTTGAGACCATCGCCCACGCCGCAGGTTCCGCGAAAGTCGCTTGACCCTGTGGCCGGATTGGCGCAAGGTCTTGCGACCGCCACCATCGGAAACGAGGTCAGCATGGGCGCCTACTCCACTTCGGATATCCGCAACGTGGCTTTGGGGGGCCATGCGGGCGCCGGCAAGACCAGCTTGTTCGAAGCACTCCTGCACGCCGGCGGCGCGATCCAGACCGCGGGCACGATCGAGCGCGGCAGCACGGTGTCCGATTTCGATGATCAGGAAAAGGAACGCCAGCATTCCATCCATTCGTCGATCGCCTCGATCGACATCGCGGGCTGCCACATCAATCTGGTCGACACCGCGGGCTACGCGGATTTCCGCGGCGAAACCCTGTCCGCGCTCACCGCCGTCGAAACCTGCGTGGTCGTGGTGAATGCCGCCTACGGCATCGAGCACGGCACGCGCCGAATCATGCATTACGCGAAGGAACGGCGGCTCGCGCGCATGCTGGTGGTCAACCGCATCGACATGGACGACGTCGACGTCGCGGCGCTGGTCGGGTCGCTGCGCGAAGAGTTCGGTGCGCAATGCCTGCCGGTCAACCTGCCTGCGGAACACGGCAGCAAGGTGGTCGACTGTTTCTTCGCGCATGACGGGATGAGCGATCTCGGCCCTGTCGCCGATGCACATCAACGGATCATCGATCAGGTCGTCGAAATCAACGAGCGGCTGATGGGGCGGTATCTCGAAGAGGGCGAGGAGAAACTTTCATCCGAGGACCTGCATGAGGCATTCGAGCAATGCCTGCGCGCGGGGCATCTGGTGCCGATCTGTTTCACCTCTGCGCGCACCGGCGCTGGCGTCGCAGAGTGGTTGGAGATCGCGCGGAAGCTTTTGCCCCACCCGGGCGAGGCCACCCCGCCGCCCTTCGTGAAAGGCACTGGCGCCGATGCGAAACCCGTCGAGGCAAAACCCGATCCCGACGCGCACGTGATCGCGGATGTGTTCAAGATCATCAATGATCCGTTCGTCGGCAAGCTCGCGGTGTTCCGCGTATGGCAGGGCATGGTGAAAAAGGATTCGCAACTCTTCATCGATGACGGCAGGAAGCCTTTCAAGGTCGGTCACCTGCTGCGCCTGCAAGGCAAGGACCACATCGAGATCGACAAGGCGATTCCCGGCGACATTGCCGGCGTCGCAAAGGTCGAGGACATCCATTTCGATGCGGTGCTGCACGATTCACACGACGAGGACGCGATCCACCTGCAGCCGCTGAAATTCCCGCTGTCGATGTTCGGCCTTGCGGTGGAACCCAGGCACAAGGGCCAGGACCAGAAACTCGCGACCGCATTGGCCAAGCTGGCCGAGGAAGATTCCTGCCTGCAGATCGAGCACAACAAGGAATTGAACGAGACGGTGGTGCGCGGGCTGTCCGACCTGCACCTCAAGCTCACGCTCGCGCGGATGGGGGACAAATACGGCGTCGAAGTGATCACCCATCCGCCGCGCATCGCGTACCGCGAAACAGTGGGCGCGAGTGCCGAGGGCCACCATCGCCACAAGAAGCAGACCGGCGGCGCCGGACAATTCGGTGAAGTGTTCCTGCGCATCGAACCGCTGCCGCGTGGCGCGGGCTTCGAGTTCAGCAACGAGAGCAAGGGCGGCGTGATCCCCAACCAGTTCATCCCGGCTATCGAGAAGGGCGTGCGCCAGGTGCTGGACCACGGCGCGATCGCGGGCTACCCGATGCAGGATGTGCGCGTGGTGGTATATGACGGCAAGTACCACCCTGTCGATTCCAAGGAAGTCGCGTTCGTTTCGGCCGGCAGGAAGGCCTTCCTCGACGCCGTCGCGAAAGCGAGACCCATCGTGCTGGAACCCATCGTCAGCATGGACGTCAACGTGCCCGAGCAATACATGGGCGACGTCACCGGTGGCCTCGCATCGAAACGCGCGCGCATCAACGGTACCGATTCACTACGTGGCGGCGTGCTGGTGATCAGGGCGCAAGCACCGCTGGCCGAGGTGGTGGATTACCAGACCGAATTGCGGTCACTCACCGGCGGCGAAGGCCGTTTCGCGATGGAACTGTCGCACTACGATGCGGTGCCGGCGCAAATACAAAAGCAGCTTACCGAGGCGTACAGACCCAAACCCGAAGAAGATTGAGTTCGCATTGTCCCGCAGCACAAACCTGGAAGGAGAGCGCTCATGACACTCGCTTCGCTGTGGTTGCCCATCATCCTGTCCGCCGTGTTCGTGTTCATCGCGAGCGCGCTGATCAACATGTTGCTGAAGTTCTGGCACGCGCCAGACTATCTGCAGTTTTCCAACGAGGACGAAGTGCGTGCTGCGATCCGCGCGGGCAATCCGGCGCCGGGCCAATACTCGATTCCATGGTGTGGCCCGGACGCGATGAAGGATCCGGCCATGCAGGAAAAATTCATCCAGGGTCCGGTCGGCCTGGTGAACCTGCGCGGCCCCGGCCCCGTGAACATGGGCACGTACCTGCTGCAATGGTTCCTGTTTTGCATCCTGGTTTCGGTGCTGTGCGCGTTGATCGCGCTGGTGCTGCCGGCGGGCGCCGATCCGCATCGGATCTTCCACACCACCGCGCTGGCCGCGCTGGCAGGCTACGCGCTCAGCCTCATCCAGAATGCAATCTGGTTCGCGTGGCCATGGAGGAACGCGTTCAAGTACATCATTGACGGCCTCGTGTACGCGATCATCACCGGCTTCACCTTCCTGTGGTTGTGGCCGGCCGCGTAACGAACGGATTACCGTTCACGTTCGCGGAAGCGGTCCGTCGCGCCGACCAGTTCATGCACGTTGCCGGGCTCGAACGCCGAATGGCCGGCGTCCGGCACGATGCGCAGGTCCGCCTGCGGCCACGCGCGATGCAGATCCCACGCGCTGCGCGCGGGGCACACCACGTCATAACGCCCCTGCACGATCACCGCGGGAATCGAATGCAGGCGATGCGCGTCGCGCAGCAACTGGTCGTCTTGCTCGAAGAAGCCGCGATTCACGAAATAATGATTCTCGATGCCCGCGAAAGCCAGCGCGAATTCATCCCCGGCGCTGGCGGCGATGTAGCCTTCGTTCTGCAGCAGGAAACTGGTCGAGGCTTCCCACACCGACCACGCACGCGCCGCGGCAATCCGCACGGCAGAGTTGTCGGACGTGAGCCGGCGGTGATAGGCGGTGATCAAGTCCTCGTGTTCGGACTCCGGTATCGCGGCGAGGTATTTCTCCCAGGCATCCGGGTACAGCATGTCACAGCCGTTCTGGTAGAACCATTCCAGCTCCGAACGCCGCAGCATGAAAATGCCGCGCAAGACCAGTTCGGTGACGCGCTCGGGATGCGTTTCCGCGTAGGCCAGCGCCAGCGTCGAACCCCACGAGCCGCCAAACACCTGCCAGCGCTCGATCCGCAGATGCTCACGCAGGCGCTCGATGTCCGCGACCAGGTCCCAGGTGGTGTTCTCGCGCAACTCCGCGTGCGGCGTCGAGCGCCCGCAACCACGCTGGTCGAACAACACGATGCGATACACCTTGGGATCGAAAAATCGCCGGCACTTGCCGTTGCAGCCCGCGCCTGGACCACCATGCAGGAACACCACGGGCTTGCCCTGCGGATTGCCACACTGCTCGTAATACAAAGTATGCAAGGGCGACACCTGCAGCATGCCGCTTTCGAACGGTTCAATGTCCGGATACAAACCCCGGCGGCGATCAAGCATATCCATTCGGTATTTCATCTGCGGTTGCAATCCCGTTAGCCTAGCATCCTTCACCCCCTCGAACACGACGACGCGCGCCACGATGAAGACATCGTTTCCCAAGAAGGACATCAAGGTTCTGCTGCTGGAAGGCATCCATCAAAGCGCCGTGGAGGTGTTCCGTGCCGCCGGGTATTCGCTGATCGAACATCACGACAAGGCGCTGCCACGCGCCGAACTGTTCAAGGCAGTCGCCGATGCCCATGTCATCGGCCTGCGCTCGCGGACCCAACTCGACGCCGAAACAATCTCGCACGCGCGCCGACTGCTCGCGGTCGGTTGCTTTTGCATCGGTACCAATCAGGTCGATCTCCACGCCGCGCGCGAACGCGGCGCGCCTGTCTTCAATGCGCCCTATTCCAACACCCGCAGCGTTGCCGAACTGGTGATCGCCGAAGCGATCCTGCTGATGCGGCGTGTGCCCGAGCGCAATGCCGAATGCCATCGCGGCGGCTGGGCCAAGTCCGCCGAAGGCAGCTTCGAGGTGCGCGGCAAGACGCTGGGCATCGTGGGCTATGGCCACATTGGCACCCAGGTCGGCGTGCTGGCCGAATCGCTGGGCATGCACGTACTGTTCCACGACATCGAGGCCAAGCTGGCGCTCGGCAACGCATCCCCGGCGCACGATCTGGGAGACCTGTTGGCGCGCGCGGACCTCGTCACGCTCCACGTCCCGCAAACGCCCGCCACCGCCGGCATGATCAGTGCGAATGAAATCGCGCGCATGCGAAATGGCGCGATGCTGATCAATGCCTCGCGCGGCAACGTGGTGGACATCGGTGCGCTGGCCGCAGCGCTGCGGGAAGGGCGGATAGCGGGCGCGGCGGTGGATGTGTTCCCGAAGGAACCCAAGAGCCGCGACGAGGAATTCGTGTCGCCGCTGCGCGAATTCGACAACGTGCTGTTGACCCCGCACGTGGGCGGCAGCACCCAGGAAGCACAGCTCAACATCGGCACCGAGGTCGCTGCCAAGCTGGTGCGCTACAGCGACAACGGTTCCACCCTTTCGGCCGTGAACTTTCCCGAAGTCAGCCTGCCCGAACACGCGGGCAGCCGCCGGCTGCTGCACATCCACCACAATGTGCCGGGCGTACTTTCGCGCATCAACGACGTGTTCTCCCAAGGCGGCATCAATATCAACGGCCAGCACCTGCAGACCGACGGCGAGATCGGCTACGTGGTGATCGATGTGTCGGCGTCCGAAGAGCAGTCGGAAGGTTTGCGCGAACAACTCGCGGAAATTCCCGGAACCGTTCGGACACGGTTGTTGTATTGACCACGCGGCGCGGTAGGGCGGGAGTAGCGCGACGACAAATTCGTATGGAACGAATTTGGACGGCCGCAGGCCGGTCGCGAGCGCAAGCGAGGGATGAGCATCAGGGATGATGCGAACAATCCCGCCGAATGACGACCCGGAAGGCGGGTTGCCACCCGCCCTACCAAACAGACCATGGGTGGCCGTTCTGGTGTCGGGTCGACTAACCGACGTCGCGCTCGCGAGAAATTCCGTGATGCAGCGATCATGGATGATCGCAAAAAACATGGTCGGGGCGGCGGGATTCGAACCCACGACCCCCTGCCCCCCAGGCAGATGCGCTACCAGGCTGCGCTACGCCCCGACCGGTTCACGAACGTCCATGATAACCGATCACGGAGCACGCCGTTCCGCTCAAACCTTGCGGATGGGATCGCGCAACAGTTGCAACAACTGCTCCAGCTCCAGCCGCATCTGGCGCACGATCTGGTGCGAGATGGATGCTTCCATCCGGCCCTGCTGGCCTTCCAGCCGCGCGCGCGCGCCGGTAATGGTGAAGCCCTGGTCGTACAGCAGCGCGCGGATCTGCCGGATCATCAGCACATCGTGGCGCTGGTAGTAGCGACGGTTGCCGCGCCGCTTCACCGGGTTCAGCGCAGGAAATTCCTGCTCCCAGTAACGCAGCACGTGCGGCTTGACCGCGCACAGGTCGCTGACCTCGCCAATCGTGAAATACCGTTTGGCGGGAATCGCGGGAAGTTCGTTATTGTTGCCCTGATCCAGCATGATTCTCGACTCTCAGTTTCAGCTTCTGTCCGGGACGAAACGTCACGACGCGGCGGGCGGAGATCGGAATCTCCTCGCCAGTCTTGGGGTTGCGTCCGGGCCGCTGATTCTTGTTGCGCAGGTCGAAGTTGCCGAAACCCGACAGCTTCACCGGCTCCCCCCGCTCGAGCGCCTCACGCAGCACCTCGAAAAAGGCGTCCACGCATTCCCTGGCTTCACGCTTGTTGAGGCCCACGTCGAGAAACAGGCGCTCGGCCATCTCTGCCTTGGTCAGCGTCATGTTCATCCTCTCAGTCTTGCCCCAAATTCGCGTTCCAGCAAATGGACCGCATCGGCCACACTCTGGTCGGCGTCCTCGTCCGTAAGCGTGCGCGAATCGTCTTGCAAAATCAAGCCTATAGCAAGACTCTTTCGACCAGCGCTCAACCCCGGACCTCGAAAACAGTCGAACAGTACCACTTCGTTCAAGATTGTTGGCAAACCTGAACGAAGCGCGACCGCGATCTGCGCCCACTCGACCCCTTCAGCCACCTCGATCGCGATGTCACGGCGCAGCGACGGAAAGTGCGCCAGCGTCCGCGCCGCCGGAATGACCCGCTGCCGCAGGGCGTTCAGCTCGACTTCGAAAACATGGGTTTCGGGCAGGTCGAGTTGCCGCTGCAGGGCCGGGTGCAGGGCGCCGATCATCCCCACTGAGACGCCGTCGCGCAAGACCCGTGCGCTGCGGCCGGGGTGCAGCCATGTCGGCAAATCGGTAGCGTCCAACGACCATGCTTCCGGCGCACCGGACAGATCGATCAGCGATTCGAGGTCACCCCTGACGTCGTGGAAATCCAGCACGCGCTTCGGTTCGCCCCACTGCTCGGCGTGCGCGCTGCCGCAGGCGACCGCAGCCAACATCTGGGTTTCTTCCGGTGCTTCGCCATCCCTGCCCCGCTTCGCAAACACCACGCCCGACTCGAACAAGCGCACCCGTGCCTGCTGCCGGTTGCGGTTGCGCTTCAGCGCTTCAATCAGGCCTGGCAGCAACGACGTGCGCATTACCGCCAGATCGGCCGACAGCGCATTGGCCAGCGGGACGGCGTTTGCGTCGAGCTGCCACGCTTCCAGCAGCTTCGGATCGACGAAGGCGTAACAGATCGCCTCGTGATAATCGCGCGCGGCCAGACCCGCCGCCAACGCCGAAACGGACACCACGGATTCGTCGTCACACGGCGCGGGCGGCGCGCCCGCGGGCAGGCGCGCGGGTACCGCGTCGTAGCCATGGATGCGCGCGACCTCTTCGATCAGGTCTTCCTCGGCGAAGATGTCGAAGCGGCGCGATGGCGGCGTGACGCGCCAGCCGTCGTCCCGCGTTTCGACCTGCATGCCAAGCGCGGTCAGGATGCGTTCGACTTCGGTGGCGTCGATGGCAATGCCGAGTACCCGCGCGATCCGCGCGCGACGCAGCGTGATTGGCGCCGGCTGCCTGAGATGCTTCGGCGTCACGGCCTCGATGACTTCGCCGGGCTGGCCGCCTGCAATCTCGATCAGCAATGCCGTCGCGCGTTCCATCGCCGCGCGCGGTAGTTCCGGATCGACACCGCGCTCGAAACGATGGGCGGCGTCGGTGGCCAGGCCGAGTTTGCGCGCACGGCCCATGATCGCGGCGGGACTGAAATGCGCGGCTTCGAGGAACACGTCGCGGGTGGCCTCGGTGACGCGCGAATCGAAACCGCCCATTACGCCGGCCGCGGCGAGCGGCTTCGCGTTGTCGGCGATCAGCAGGAAGGATGGATCGAGCGTGGCCTCGCTGCCATCGAGCAGCTTCAGGGTCTCGCCCTTGCGCGCGCGCCGCACGCCGATGCCGCCGACGAGCGTTGCTTCATCGAACGCGTGCATCGGCTGCCCGGTTTCCAGCATCACGTA
>DATFGT010000020.1:0-8661 GCA_035249175.1 Rhodanobacteraceae bacterium | reverse complement strand
GTTGGCAAACTCACGCTGCACGGCGTCACGCGTCCGCTGGGCTTGAAGATCGAGCATTTCAAGTGCATGCCCGACATGGTGGTGAAACCGCGCGAGCGCTGCGGCGCGGAGGCTTCGGCCACCTTTGATCGTGCGGACTTCGGGATCGATGCCGGCAAGTCCTTCGGCATGGACATGAAAGTAAGCCTGCAGATCCAGGTCGAGGCGGTGCAGGATCCGTCGTGACCTCTTACCCGTGCGGACATCCCGATTGGGCGCTACGCTGACGCTTTTTCGAGCGGGGAGCATCGCCATGTCCATGCATCGCACGTCGTTGGCCGCCTGTCTGACCTTGGCATTGGGTTGTTCTTCGCTGGCCGCCGCGGAAACGACCGCGCAGGCCATGCCGGAAACGATGGACATGCTGCGCCACGCGATCGCCGCGCAGACCGTGGAAGGCAAGGACCAGGTGCCGGCCTTCGCGCAATACCTCGCCGGCAAGCTCGAATCGGCGGGTTTCGCCAAAGCCGACATCGAGATCATCCCGGTCGAACACACCGCCGCGCTGGTGGTGCACTACCGCGGCAGCGACAAGAGCCTGAAACCGATACTGGTGTCCGGGCACATGGACGTGGTCGCCGCCAACCCAAAGGACTGGCAGCGCGACCCGTTCAAGCTGATCGAGGAGAACGGCTATCTGTACGGCCGCGGCGTCGCGGACATGAAGACCAACGTGATCGCTCTGACCGAAACCTTCATGCGACTGAAACGCGACGGCTTCGTGCCGAAGCGCGAGATGATCCTGGTGTTGTCCGGCGACGAGGAGACCGACATGGCCTCCACGCGCGAGTTGGCGAAGCGCTACCACGACGCGGAGTTCCTGCTCAACGCCGATGCCGGCGGAGGCACCTACGACGCACACTACAAACCCGTGGTCTACGAAATCCAGGCAGCCGAAAAAACCTACGCCGACTTCCGGTTGACCGTGACCTCGCCGGGTGGCCACTCCAGCGAACCCGATGCGCCGAAGAACGCGATCTATCGATTGGCCAAGGCACTCGGGAAAATCGCGGCGTACCAATTCCCGGTGCAGCACAATGAAATCACCCTGGCCTCCCTGAAGGCCACGGGCGAGCACAGCAGCGGCCCGATCGCCGAAGCGATGCGTGCGTTCGGCGCCAATCCGGCCGACGCAAAGGCGGCCGCGGTACTCTCGGCCGACCCCGCCTACGTCGGTCAGATCCGCACCACCTGCATCGCCACCATGCTGGATGGCGGCCACGCGCTCAACGCGCTGCCGCAGCGCGCCGACGCCAACATCAATTGCCGCATCTTTCCCGGCACGCATGTGGCTTCGGTGCAAGCCACGCTCGCCAAGGTGATCGAGGATCCCGGCGTCAAGATCAGCGTGCGCCAGCCACCGCCGGTGGAAAGCCCGGCCTCGCCATTGCGCAAGGACCTGGTGGAGGCGGTCACGGCGACCATCCGTGAGCGTTTTCCGGACGTGGACGTGGTGCCTGGCATGTCGGCCGGCGCTTCGGACAGCATGTATTTCCGCAACGCGGGCGTGCCAAGCTACGGCGTCGATCCGGGTTTCTCCAAGCCAAACGACACCTTCGCGCACGGCCTCAATGAAAAACTGCGGGCATCGGAAGTGCCGGCCGCGCTGGATTTCTGGCACCGCCTGCTGACCCGGCTCACGAAATAGGCGTCGCACAGGCACATCGGCCACCCCGCGATCGACGCTACAATTGCGGGTTTGCACTTTCCGGCAAACCGATGTCCGACCACGCCACAGAAGCGGCCCGCCGCCGCACCTTCGCGATCATCTCGCACCCGGACGCCGGCAAGACCACGCTGACCGAAAAGCTGCTGCTGTTCGGCGGCGCGATCCAGATGGCCGGCGCCGTGAAGTCGCGCAAGTCCGCGCGCCACGCGACGTCCGACTGGATGGCCATGGAGAAGGAGCGCGGGATCTCCGTCACGTCCTCGGTGATGCAGTTCCCCTACGAGGGCCGCATCGTCAACCTGCTGGACACGCCGGGCCACGCGGACTTCTCCGAAGACACCTACCGGGTGCTGACCGCGGTCGACTCGGCGCTGATGGTGATCGACTGCGCCAAGGGCGTCGAGGAACGCACGATCAAGCTGATGGAGGTGTGCCGGCTTCGCACCACGCCGATCATGACCTTCATCAACAAGCTCGACCGCGAAGGCCGCTCGCCGATCGAACTGCTGGATGAAGTCGAATCGGTGTTGAAGATCCAGTGCGCACCGGTGACCTGGCCGATCGGGATGGGCAAGCGCCTCAAGGGCGTGTACCACCTGCTCGACGACGAAGTGCACCTGTACGAATCGGGGCGCAACTTCACCCGCCAGGACTCGACGATCCTGACAGGCCTCGACGATCCCGAACTCGAACAGCGCATCGGCGCCGATGCACTCGCGGAACTGCGCGAAGAACTGGAACTGGTGCAGGGCGCGTCGCACCCCTTCGACATCGAGAAGTACCTCGCCGGCGAACAGACGCCGGTATTCTTTGGTTCCGGCATCAACAACTTCGGCGTGCAGCCGCTGCTGGATTTCTTCGTCGAGCACGCGCCGTCGCCGCAGGCACGCGCTGCGGCAACACGCGAAGTATCACCCGAAGAAGAAAAACTTTCCGGCTTCGTGTTCAAGATCCAGGCCAACATGGACCCGGCGCATCGCGACCGCGTGGCATTCCTGCGCGTATGCTCGGGCCACTACACGTCGGGCATGAAGGCGCTGCAGGTGCGCACCGGCAAGGAAGTGAAACTGGCCAACGCGCTGACCTTCATGGCCTCGGAACGCGAGATTGCGGAAACCGCGTATCCCGGCGATGTGATCGGCCTGCACAACCACGGCACCATCTCGATCGGCGACAGTTTCAGCGAAGGCGAGAAACTGGTGTTCACCGGCATTCCGAACTTCGCGCCGGAATTGTTTCGCCGCGCGCACCTGCGCGACCCCTTGAAGATGAAGGCGCTGCGCGCTGGCCTTGCGCAGTTGTCCGAAGAAGGCGCGACGCAGTTCTTCCGCCCGCTGATGTCGAACGACTTGATCCTGGGCGCGGTGGGCGTGCTGCAGTTCGAGGTCGCCGCATACCGACTCAAGGACGAATACAACGTCGATTGCGCGTTCGAAAACGTGGGCGTCGTCACCGCACGCTGGGTGCATTGCGACAATGCGAAAAAGCTCGCGGAGTTCCGCGAACGCAACGCCATGCATCTCGCCGTGGATGCCGCCGAGCAACTGGTCTATCTCGCGCCCACGCGCGTGAACCTGCAACTCGCGCAGGAACGCTGGCCGGACGTCATCTTCACGGATACGCGCGAACACTCCAGCGTGGCGGCGTAACGACCGGCCAACACGGGCCACGCGTTACACTGGCGGTTCCGCATCGCACGGAGCCGCGTACATGAAAGTCAAAGCCGCCGTCGCGCACAAGGCCGGCGCGCCGCTCACGATCGAAACCGTTGACCTGGAAGGCCCGCACGCGGGCGAAGTGCTGGTGCAACTGAAAGCCACCGGCATCTGCCACACCGACGCGTACACCTTGTCGGGCGATGATCCCGAAGGTTTGTTCCCCGCGATCCTGGGACACGAAGGCGCGGGCATCGTGGTGGAAACCGGCGCCGGCGTGACGTCGGTGAAAAAAGGCGATCACGTGATCCCGCTGTACACGCCCGAATGCCGCGAGTGCGAGTACTGCCTGAACCCCAAAACCAATCTTTGCCAGGCGATCCGCGAAACGCAAGGCAGGGGATTGATGCCGGACGGCAGCAGTCGATTCTCGGTTGGCGGCGAGCCGATCCATCACTACATGGGCACGTCCACGTTCGCCGAGTACACGGTGCTGCCCGAAATCGCGGTCGCGAAGATCCGCGAGGACGCGCCGTTCGACAAGGTCTGTTACATCGGCTGCGGCGTTTCCACCGGCATCGGTGCGGTGATCAATTCCGCGAAAGTCGAAGCCGGCGCGAAAGTCGTCGTGTTCGGTCTCGGCGGCATCGGCCTCAATGTGATCCAGGGCGCACGGCTCGCGGGCGCGGCAATGATCGTGGGTGTCGACTTGAACCCCAGGCGGAAGCATCTCGCCGAGAAATTCGGCATGACGCATTTCGTCAACGCCAATGAAGTCGAAGGCGATCTGGTGCCGTATCTCGTTTCGTTGACGAAAGGCGGCGCCGATTATTCATTCGAATGCATCGGCAACGTCAAGGTGATGCGACAGGCGCTGGAGTGCTGCCACAAGGGTTGGGGCGTGTCGTGCATCATCGGCGTCGCCGGTGCGGGGCAGGAAATCTCGACGCGCCCCTTCCAGCTCGTCACCGGTCGGCGCTGGATCGGCAGCGCGTTTGGCGGGATGCGCGGACGCACCGACGTGCCGAAGGTGGTCGACTGGTACATGCAGGGCCTGATCGAAATCGATCCGATGATCACGCACACCCTGAAACTGGAAGACATCAATCGCGGCTTCGAATTGATGCACAAGGGCGAGTCGATTCGTTCCGTCGTGATTTATTGAAAAGTGCGGCCAAGGATGGCCGCTCTTTGACTTTCGCGACCAGGGAGGATCGCAGATACTGCCGAAATGGAAGTCGTTTCGGAACAGCGCTGCTTCGGCGGCACGCAAGGTTTCTACCGGCACGATTCGAAAGCCTGCGGCGGACCGATGAACTTCGCCGTGTACGTGCCGCCGCAGGCTGCGCGCGGCAAAGTACCTGTGGTGACGTACCTCGCCGGACTCACCTGCACCGCGGAGACGTTTCCGATCAAGGCCGGCGCGCAACGCGTCGCCGCGGAACTCGGTCTGATGCTGGTCGCGCCCGACACCAGTCCGCGCGATACCGGCTTCGACGGCGCGACGGATGATTGGGAGTTCGGCGAAGGCGCGGGCTTCTATCTGGATGCGACCCAATCGCCGTGGTCGTCCCGTTTCCGGATGGAAACATACATCGTCGATGAACTGCCGGCGCTGATCGCCGCCCGCTTTCCGGCCGACACCGATCGCTGCGGCATCATGGGTCATTCGATGGGCGGGCATGGCGCGTTGACACTCGCACTGCGGCACTCGGACCGCTATCGCTCGGTATCCGCGTTCGCCCCGATCGTCGCACCCACGCAGGTGCCATGGGGACTGAAGGCGTTCCCGCGCTATCTGGGTGACGATCGCGAAGCGTGGAAAACGCACGATGCCTTCGAACTGGTGCGCTCGGGACGGCGCTTTGACGGCACGATCCTGATCGACCAGGGCGACGCCGACAAATTCCTGTGCGGGCAACTGCGACCCGAACTCTTCATCGACGCCTGCCGCGCCGCAGGCCAACCGGTCGAATTCAGGATGCACCCCGGCTACGACCACAGCTACTGGTTCATCCAGAGCTTCATCGAGGATCATCTGCGCCATCACGCGCAGGCGCTTGCCTGATCCGGCGCGAACGCAACGTGCCTGGATCAGGCGATATGCAGCGACCGCTGCGCATCCGCGCCGCCGTGCACGATCTTCGCGCGCAATTCCTCGGGATCGAAATCGTCGACGTTGATGAACTCCGCGGTGGTGCGGCGCAGGCGTTCCAGCATCGCGCGTTCGGTTTCGCTGATCGCACCTTCCCTTTGTGCCTCTGCGAGTTGCTCGAAGTAATCGTGCGAACGAATCGTGCCGGCCTTGATGGCCTTCAGGAACTTGCGTTCGATCGGCTCGGCCGCGACCACGTCGGGCAGCAGCGCATGCATCCGCCCGACCGGATTGTTCTGCGTCGGCGTCAGGTAGATGCCTTTCACCAGTGCGTCGCGCGCACTGTTCGGGGCCGTCAGGATGGCGGCAACGCGACGGCCCAACCGATCGGAGGGCGGCACTTCGCGGCGGCCGAACGGAAACACCAGCGTGTGCACCAGCCACGCCACCGGGCGCACCGGGAAGTTGCGGATCACGCCGTCCAGCGCCATCTGCATCCGCCACACCGAATCGTGGAACGCCCAGGCCAGCATCGGCCGCTCGGCTTCGGGACGACCCTCGTCTTCGTAGCGCTTCAGCATCGCCGAGCAGATGTACAGATGCGACAGCACGTCGCCAAGCCGCGCGGAGATCTTTTCCTTGAACTTCAGCTTGCCGCCCAGCACGCCCATCGCGGTATCGGCCAACAGCGCCAGCGCCGCGGAATAGCGGTTCAACTTGCGGTAGTAGCGGCGGGTGTAGGCATCGCCCGGCGCCTTGCCGAACTTGGCGAAGGTGAAGCCCAGCACCAGCGAACGCGCGGCGTTGGAAAATCCGAACCCGATGTGGCCGAACAGCGCCGCGTCGAAATCACGCAGCGCCTTGGCACGATCGGGTTCGTTTACCGCGTGCATTTCCTTCAGGATCCACGGATGGCAGCGGATCGCGCCCTGCCCGAAGATCATCAGGCTGCGGGTCATGATGTTCGCGCCTTCCACCGTGATCGGGATCGGCGCGCCCTGCCACATGCGCCCCAGGTAGTTGGACGGCCCGAGCTGGATGCCCTTGCCGCCGTGCACGTCCATCGCGTCCTGGATGACAATGCGACCGAGGTCGGTCGCATGGCATTTGGCGATGGCCGACGCCACCGCCGGTTTCTCGCCGCGATCGACCGCCGCGGCAGACGCGCGCGACAACGCCGTCACCGCATAGGCATGGCCGCCGATTCTTGCCAGCGCTTCCTCGACGCCCTCAAAACGCGCGACCGCCAGACCGAACTGCTTGCGTATGCGCGCATACGCGCCGGTCGCGGCCACCGCCGTCCGCACGAACCCGGTCGCGTTCGACGGCAGCGAAATCCCGCGCCCCACCGACAGGCACTCGACCAGCATCCGCCAACCATGCCCGGCCATGTGCGGGCCGCCGATCAAGGTGTCGATTGGCACGAACACGTCCTTGCCGCGCAGCGGACCGTTCTGGAAAGGAATGTTGAGCGGAAAATGGCGGCGCCCGATTTCGAGTCCCCTTGTCTCGCGCGGGATCAGCGCCAACGTAATTCCGAGGTCTTCCTTTTCGCCAAGCAGGTGTTCCGGGTCGTACATCCGGAATGCCAAGCCCACCAACGTAGCGACCGGCGCCAGCGTGATGTAGCGCTTGTCGAAGGTGAGCTTGATGCCGAGCGTTTCCCTGCCGTCGACCGTTTGCTTGCAGACGATGCCGTAATCGGGAATCGAGGTGGCATCCGAACCCGCGTATGGGCCGGTCAGCGCGAAGCATGGCACCTCGCGCCCATCGGCGAGCCGCGGCAGGTAGTGGTTCTTCTGTGCCTCACTGCCGTAGCGCAGCAGCAGCTCGGCCGGGCCGAGCGAGTTCGGCACCGCGACCAGCGACGAAAGCGTCGCCGACATGCTGGACAGTTTCTGCAGCACCGCCGAGTGTGCGATCGCCGAGAATTGCTTGCCACCGTACTGCTTCGGGATGATCATCGCGAAGAAACCTTCGCGTTTGATGAAATCCCAGATCTCCGGCGGCAGGTCGGCGATCTCGTGCGTGATGTGCCAGTCGTCGATCATTGCGCACAACTTCTCGCACGGGCCATCGAGGAACGCCTGTTCCTCGGCGGAAAGCTGTGGCTTCGGTTCGGTCAGCAACTTCGACCAGTCGGGCTTGCCGGCAAACAGCTCGCCTTCGAAGCCGACGGTGCCGGCGTCCAGCGCGACCTGTTCGGTTTCCGAAATCTTGGGCAGTACGCGCTTGAACAGGTCCAGCAACGGCGCCGCGAAAAGCGCCCGGCGCAACGGCGTCAGGTTCAATGGCAGCGCAACGAGCATCAAGAACAGGCCGAGCAGCACCCACATCGGCGTGAACGCCTGCAGGCCGAAACCGACCACAAGAATCGTCACGATCGTCGCCAGCGTCCACTGCCAGAGGCGGCTGCGGAAATACGCGCAGGTTGTGCCGACGATCGCGGTGCAAACCAGGATGATGATGGTGTTCATGATGATTGCCTCTTCATAAGGTTCTGCTCTTCCTTACTCCTCGGCAGCGTTGCCAGGCTCGCGCATCCGGCGCTCGCCAAGCAACCCGGCCCTTGGCGTCCTGCCTCGTGCGTTCGCCTGCGCAGCCGATGCCACTGGCATCGGCTGAACGCGCAGTCTCACCCTCGCTGGATCGCCGCGCGTGGACGCGGTGCAGGAACGACGCCAAGGTCGAGTGTATTCAAGAATGGTTCGATTGCGGCCGTGAATGCGACGTTGTCGTCGCCCGCGAGTGTGTGCGTGGCGTGCGGAATCTGGACATGCGTCGCGTGCGGCACCGCATCCAGGAACTCCTTGACGGTGGCTTCCGACACGATATCGCTGCGCCCGCCCGAAACCAGGAGCACCGGCACATCGATGTTGCGCGCGGCGTTCAACAATCGCTGTTGATGCCGTTCGCCTTCGCGCGCCACGGTGTCCAGCATCGCCGGATCCCAATGCCAGCGCAGCCGTCCATCATCGCCGCGGCGCAGCAACTGCGCGAGTTCGTAGCGATCCTTGCGTCGCCGTCGCTGTGGCAGGTACGCCGCCACTTCCTCGGCAGCTTCGTCCAGCGAAGCGAACCCCTGCGGATGCGCGCGCATGAAACCGAGCATGCGTTCGACGCCCGCAGTTTCCCAGCGTGGCGTGATGTCCACCAGCACCAGCGCGCGGAACGGGTCGGGACGCGTTTCGCCCGCAGCGACG
>DATFGT010000019.1:0-31251 GCA_035249175.1 Rhodanobacteraceae bacterium | reverse complement strand
GCACAGGCAGATGATCGCGTCGGCCCACGTAGTACCTGGACAGCTCGATGCAAGTGACCTGCATGCATGGTCGGATCTCTCTGCGAAGATGCAGAAGGTACCTTCGCTGAAAGCCTACGGCTACGCCATGCAGGGCGACGTGGCGTGGGTGAAGGGTGACACCAAGGCGGCCAACGAGGCCTACCAGACCGCCAGCGCCATCCGGCCCCTGCCTGTCATCCGTAAGAAAATCGAGGCGGTGAAAGTGGCCAAGCCGCGGGTTCACTAGGTCGCCTGAAACACCGCAACCCGGGAACCGGGGCAGGACGAGAGCGCCGCGCGCCTTCCACGCCCGCGATCGCGTCACATGTTGGTGGTCCGCCCATTCCTAGTGCTGCATGGGCGCGCCCGGGCCGATGTATTTTTCGAGGAACGCCTGCATCCGGGTCAGGAAATCGGCGCGGTCGGCCTCGGTATAGAAGCCATGGCCTTCCTTGGGCACGGCCATCCACTCGTAGGTCTTGTGCGCGGCATCCAGCGCGTCGCGCATGGCTTCGGCCTGGGCGAACGGCGCGCGCTTGTCTTCCTTGCCGTGGGCGAGGAACACCGGGACGTCGATCTTGTCGGCCAGCTTGTCCGGCGAGTTGGCGTCGAGCTCGGCATCGTTCCTGCCGATCACCGTGGAGAGAAAGCTGCGGCCGAATTGGCTGGAGCGGATATCGCCCTTCTTGTACATCATCCCCAGGTCGTAAATCCCCGCATAGCCGATCGCGCACTTGAACAAGTGCGGCGCACGGATCACCGACATCAGCGCCGAATAACCGCCGAAACTTCCGCCGTAAACGCAGAGGCGATTCGGATCGGCGTAATGCTGGCTGACGGCCCACTTCACGCCGTCGATCAGATCCTGCTGGATGCGCGTGCCCCATTTGAGGTAGCCGGACTGCTCGAAACCGGGTCCGCGACCGTCGGAACCGCGGTAGTTAACTTGCAGGACCAGATAGCCGCGGTTGGCGAGGAATTGCGCGTCGTCATCGTAGAACCAGGTGTCCTGCACGCCGTGCGGGCCCCCGTGCGGAACCAGCACCATCGGCAGGTTGGCCAGATCACGGTGGGGCGGAATGGTCAGGAACCCGTCCAGTTCCACGCCGTCGCTGGCCTTGAAACGGATCGGACGGCGTTCGGCCATGTCGGCGGGTTTGATCCACTGCTCGACGGCAAGCAGTTTGGTCGCGTTGTGTGTCTTGGCATCGAACAGATAGTAGGCGCCGGGATCGCGGTCGCTGGAAACGAAGATCAACAATTTGCTGCCGTCTTCGCTGAAGTTGATGAAGTCGACAAACTCGCCGGGGAAACTTTTTGCCAGCGCCTGGTAGAGCTGGGCGGCGGGCAGGTTGGCGTTGACGAAAATCGGTTCGGGGATGCCGCTTTCCGTGATGGCCGCGAACGGCTGGCGCGGCGGCGCCGTCCATTGCAGGTCGACGATGTTGGCAAAACTGTCCTGCGCGAGGATCTTGCGATTGCTGCCGTTCTGGTTTTCCTCGATCAACGCCAGCGGGCCACCATCCTTGCTCCACCACGCGTAGATGTCCTGACCATCCGGCGCGTAGTCGAACGGCGCAAACCGCTGGCCGACCTGTTTTGCATCGAGCGGCTTCCATTGTCCATCGACATGCCGGTAAGCCACGTATTCGAAGTCCGAGTTGTCGCCGAAAGCGAAAGCAGCCTTGCCTTCGGGATCGATCAGGAAGTTCATGTTGGCCACGCCCATGTCCGAGACCAGGTCGCGCGTGTCATGCTGGGCATTAACCTTGTAGACCAGGCTGCGGTTCTCGTGGCCCCACGGTTGTTCCCCAAGGTAGAAGCTGCCATCGGCCTTCGGCGGTAGACCGACGATGGAACCGAAACCCTCGTCTTCCTGGCCCATGGCTGCGTGCCGGCTGATCGGCTTGTAGCCGTACAGGTAATGCTGGCGTTTGCCATCGATGCTGGAAGAGATGACTTCGCCAGTCGCCAGCGGCCTGTCCAGCGAGCCGAATTCCTTGCCCAGTTCCACCACCAGCCAATCCGCACTGACCCACACCGTGTTCACCGGCACCTCGTAGATGGGCAGGCGCAGCAGGCTGATCACTTTCATGTCCGACAGGCGATAGATGGCCAGCGCGTGCATGTCGCCGGAGGGGCTGTCCGTGCGCACGGAGAGATAGTTGCCATCGGGTGACAGCCGCGGGCTGCTCACCAGGGAACGACTGGCGAACGCGCTGACCGGAAGCAACGCACCGGGTGCGGTCGTCGCGGAAGCGGGCGCGGCTGCATCGGAAGTGGCTGCCACTGCGTTGCCCGTGCAGGCACACGCGAACAGCGCCATTGCGGCAAGCTTGCGAGCGGACATTCAGGCCATTCCCCAATGGCTCCCCGCGCCAAGCATAGCCCAGACACCGTTGCGCGGCACGGGTAGATGGATGGCGGGGCAGGTTTGCGGCGTGCGCTGCGGCAGGAGCACGCCCGTGCGGCGCGATTGCGGGCTGATGCCCGTGTGGCGGATGTCGATCCGTGCGCTTGTCGTTCGTCGTGTTGATGTGAGGCCTTTTGGGTACGGGGCGACGAGAAGGTGCAAAGATGGAGAAGATCAAGGTGTACGGTGTGCCACCGACGCGCGTGTTGCGCGCGCTCTGGCTCTTGAATGAACTGGAAATCGAGTACGAGCTGGTTCCGACGGATCCCCTCGGCGAAGAAGCCCGGTCGCCGGCGTTCCGGGCCCTCAATCCGGCCGGAAAGGTGCCGGTGCTGGTTGACGGCAATGTGGTGCTGACGGAGTCGGCGGCAATCCAGCTTTACCTGGCAGAGAAATTTCCGGAAGCCGGACTGATCCCGCAGGACATCGTGGAGCGGGCGCAGATGTATCGCTGGATCTTCTTCCTGGTCACGGAGATCGAGCAGCCTCTCTGGCGGATCGCGCGCAACACAGTGATCTATCCGAAAGACAAGCGGATGCCGGCCGATATCGGGATGGCGACCGAAGAGTGCAAGGCGATGCTCGCGGTGCTGGAAAAGCACATGCACGGACGCGAGTACTTCGTCGGCGACCGTTTGAGCGTGGCGGATCTCAATGCCGCCTACACGCTCGACTGGGCCGGAGAAGCCGGCATGCTGGAAGATGCGCCCGTGCTCCGCGCCTACGTGGAGAAGATGTACGCGCGGCCGAATGCACCGACGACGATCAAGGCCGCGTTCGCGGCGTTGCGGCAGCAGGGCGCATAAGCGACACCGGAGTAGGTTCCAATGACATGTTGCACTGACGCCGGCCGCGCGTGCGGGCCCTGAATCGAATCTTCGTTTGGCTGCCCAAGAAGGGCCTACGCTGACTCGTTGCTGTTCTTGCGCGCCAACAGCCCGCGAACACGGCGCACCATTTTTCGGGCGCGGTTGCGCGTCCGCGCATCGAGGCTACCCGGTATCGGTTGGTGGGACCGTCGTATCCAGAAGCCGCCCGACTCGGGCACCAGCCGATGGCCCATCGCGCGACAATCGGATTCCGAGAAGTAGTGGAAGACGACGCTGCGCCGGGTGCGTCCGCGATCGGCGATGGGGCTGCCGCCGTGCAGCAGTTGCGCGTTCCAGATGAATATGTCGCCTTTGCTGGCCTGGAACAATTCGCTTTGCAGCCCGCGCTGCTGCACCTGCGCGCGCATCCAGCCTCGCCACGCGTCCCATTCCTCGGGAATGAAATGGCGCTGGCCGTTGGAGAAAACGTAAGGCTCGATCCTGTGGCTGCCGGGCCAGTAGCGCAGCAGGCCGGATTCCGGCGAGCAATCCTCCAGCGCCACCCACACCGCGACGAGATGGGCAGGCGTGCGCGGCGTCATGAAGAGGGAATCGACGTGGTCTTCCTGCTCGGTGCCGTACTCCAGGCTGAGCGAATTGCACAACGCGGGCCGCTCGCCCAGCAGACGTTGCAGCAAGGGAACCAGCCCGTCGTTGAGCGCGAGCCGGCGGACGGAAGCTTGTTCCAGGTACAGGTCGTTGACCTTGAAGCGATGCGACGCGCGTGCATCCGCAGACACTCCGCGCAAACGCATCCGCCGGTGGATGTCCATGTCGTCCACGGTGACGCGGGCGCGTCCTTCGTTCCATAGCGCGCGATAGTCTGCGAGCACCGCATCGATTTCCGTGTCGGTGTAGAACTTCGGCAGGACCAGCACGCCGCGTGTGTTCCACTCCGCGATGGCGTCACTTGATTGCCGTCCGTCCATGCGTTCACCCCAGTCGTGATGGCAGACACTGCGCGGGATCGAACATAGCAGATGGTGCGAAGCTGCGCAGGGAGACAGGGTGGGTTTCAATCCGCGTTTGTGGGTACCGTGACGGCGGGATGCGCTACGCTCCCCCGCCCTACGGGGCTACGGATGGAATGTAGGGCGGGTTTTAACCCGCGTTTGTGGGTACCGTGACGGCGGGATATGCTGCGCTCCTCCCGCCCTACGGGACTACGGATGGAACGTAGGGCGGGTGCCAACCCGCCGTGTTGGATTTTCGTTATCGCGGCGGGATGCGCTGCGCTATTCCCGCCCTACGGGACTGGCTGCGATCGTCCGCCGACGCCGCGTACTTCCCGCTTGCCCAGCCGATCGCGATCATGCGGCGAGTCGAACGCGAAGATCGGGCCGATCGAGATGACGCCGTGCGGATTGATGGTCTTGTGGCTGCGGAAATAGTGATGGCGGATGTGGTCCATCCACACGGTGTCGGCGACGCCCGGCATCTGGTAGATGTCGCGCAGCAGGCCTTCGAGATTGGGGTAGTCGCTGATCCGATTGCGGTCGCATTTGAAGTGCGTCGTGTACACCGCATCGAAGCGCGCCAGCGTGGTCCATAGTCGCAGGTCCGCTTCGGTCAGGGTGTTGCCGATGAGATACCGGTGTTGACCCAGGCGCTTCTCCAGCGATTCCAGGGTTTCAAACAGCGCCATGACCGCCTCGTCATAGGCTTCCTGGCTGGTCGCGAAACCAGCCTTGTACACGCCATTGTTGACGTTGTCGTACACGGTCGCGTTGATGGCGTCGATGTCCGCGCGCAAATCGTCGGGGCAATAATCTCCGCGGCGCGCACCGATGCCGTCGAACGCATGCCCGAGCATGCGGATGATTTCGGACGACTCGTTGGTGACGATGGTTTCGCGCTGCTTGTCCCACAACGTCGGCACCGTCACCCGGCCGCTGTAATGCGGGTCGGCTTTGAGGTACAGCTGGTACAGCTTGTCGAGCCCGTACAGCCGGTCGCCGGTCGCGCCATCGAAGTCCCTGCGAAATTCCCAGCCGCTTTCCAGCATCAACGGGTGCACCACGGAAACGTCGATGTGTTTTTCGAGGCCCTTCCACGCGCGCATCACCAGCGTGCGGTGCGCCCATGGGCAGGCGTAGGACACGTACAGGTGATAGCGGCCGCCTTCGGCCTTGAATCCGTTTTTTCCTGAAGGGCCGGCACTGCCGTCGGGCGTGATCCAGTTGCGGAACTGGCTGGCCGAGCGTTCGAAACGTCCGCCAGTGCTTGCGGTGTCGTACCACCGGTCCTGCCACTTGCCGTCTACCAACAATCCCATGACTGCGATTCCTTGTGGTGAGGAATGAAATTCCCAGGCAGAACATCATTGAAGCACGCCGTTGGCTGCGATGCATGCCGTCGGCGTACAGTTGCAGCATGCGCGATCCGGATGACATGACGCTGGACGGGCGAGGGCGCCATCGCAATGAAAATACGGCGCACCCGCACTTGCCCGGCGTGAAACTGCTGCTGCCGTCGCCTGCGCGCAAACATCTGCGGCGGCAGGTGCTTGCGGTGTTGAGCCGCGATGCGCCAGCGCCGGATTACGACGCGCCGCTGGGCGATCCCGGCTTGTTCGGATCCGACAGCGTGACCTGGAAAATCCACGCGGATTTTCCATCGATGATGGCGGGCGGTCTGGCGTCGTTGATGTTGCAGGCGCTGCACCCGCTGGCGCTCGCGGGCGTGTGGGATCATTCCGCCTTCCGCACCGACACGCTGGGTCGCCTGCGCAACACCACCGCGTTCGTCGGGCGCACGACCTATGCGCCTCGTGTACCTGCCGAGGCGGCGATCGAACACGTCCGCGTCATCCACCGCAGCGTTCGCGGCACCGCGGAGGATGGACGGCCCTACAGCGCGGACGATCCGCACCTGCTCAACTGGGTGCACTGCGCCGGGTGCTGGTGTTTTCTGCGCGCCTACGAGCGTTATTGCCAGCACATTCCGATAGCGATGCGGGATCGCTATCTCGCCGAAATGGCACGCATCGCCGAAGCGCTCGGCGCACGCGAGGTTCCCCGATCGACGTCACAACTCGACGCGTTTTTTGCGCGGGTACGGCCGGAACTCGTGTTCGATGCGCGTACCCGCGAGACGCTGCGCATTCTGGGTTCCATTCGATTGCCGATTCCCTTCGCAGGGTTCAGCCGCGACCTGTTCCTCGGCTCCGCGGCGGCGCTGCTGGCCGACTGGGCGCTCGATTTGATGGAGCGCTCAAGCCTGCAGCGTTTGCGCGATCGCGGCGCCGCGCGCGCGTTGCAGTTGGTCGCGCCCAGCGTGCGGGACGCGATGGCCGAAGGCGGCCTGGCGTGGCGCGCGTGCCGTCGCACCGGCGCGGATTACGCGGCGCTATTTCAATGGGGCGCAGCGCAGGAGCCCGGATAACGCAACGCGACGAAGACGGGCAAGGCTGCACGAGTGTGGCGAGGCCGTGGCGTAAGGGAACCTTGCTTCCTTCTTCACGCCGCGTGGAGCCTTGCTCACGGACAATCCGGCCTTTGGCAACGGAGACCGGATGATGAAACTGAAGATGCTCGTACCTCTCATCGCCTGTTCGTTGGCGCTCTCGGCCTGCGGCAACAATTCCCAAAACGCCCCGAGTGAACCGGCGCCGGCCGGGACGGCTCCGTCGCCCGCTTCCACCTCGCCGATGGCGGCTCCGATGTCGGCCGCACCGGCCGCCACCGCAAGCCTTGCTGCGCCGGGCACGGCGGCGTCGATGGCTGGCGCTTCGGCGATCAACGGCAAACCTGCGGCGGTCGTCACCCACTGCAGCACGGAAATCGAGGGCACCGACGCGATGCAGTACAGCGTCGGGTCCATCACCGTTCCTTCCTCATGCTCCCATTTCAAGATCACGCTGAAACACACGGACAACCTGCCGGCTGCGTCGATGGGCCATGACGTGGTCATCACCAAGCAATCCGACATGGAGGCCGTGGACAAGGAAAGCGCGACGGCGGGCCTGAAGAATGGCTACGTGAAGGCCGATGATTCGCGGATCATTGCGCATACCAAGTTGATCGGCGGCGGCGAGACCGCGTCGGTGAGTTTCCCGGTCAGCAAGATCAAGTCGGGCGGCCCGTACGTGTTCTTCTGCAGCTTCCCGGGCCACTCCGCGATGATGCACGGGACGATCAGCGTCCAGTGACATCGCTTGCGACATGCGTCGGTCGAACGGGCGCCGCCGGCGCCCGTTCTATTGGCTGACCGATCCGCCGCCGGATCTATCGCCTGCGCTTGCGCCGGAACGGTAATGCGCCGCGGCGTTGATCATCGCGTTTGCGGTCGCGATCAGCGGAACCGCGAAGAATGCGCCGGCGATTCCGGCGACGGCCGCGCCCGCGGTCACCCCGAGCACGACCCCGAGTGGATGCACCTTGACGGCGCTGCCGGTCAGGAAGGGGTGCAACACGTTGCCTTCGAGCTGGTTCACCAGCAGCACGACCCCCAGCATGATCAGTGCATGGGTGAAGCCATTGAACAGCAACGCGATGGCCACGGCAGCGGCGCCCGCGACGATCGAACCGATGATGGGCACGAGCGCGCCGAAGAACACGATGACCGCGATCGGCGTGGCCAGCGGCATGCCCAGCAGCCACGCGCCGATTCCGATTGCCACCGCATCGATGGCGGCCACGAAGATCTGGATATGGGAAAAACGCGTGAGGGTGTTCCAGCCAGCCCGGCCGGCGAAGTCGATGCGCGCGCGGGCGCGGCGGGGGAACAGCCGCGTGACCCAGGCCCAGATCGCGGGGCCGTCGATCAGGAAGAACAAGGTGGCGAAGATGATGATGAAGATGCCTTCGAGCATGTGCACCACGCGTTTGCCCGCGTTGGCCGCGCGCAATGCCACGTCCGAGGCGTTGTTGCGCAGCCATTGCATCATCTCCGTCATGTAGCCGTTGATCTTTTCCACGGACAGCCCGAAGGGATGTTTGTCCAGCAGGCTCTTGAATGAATCACCCAGCGCGCTGGCCTGCTTTTCCAGCGCCGGGAGTTCGGTGAGTACGCGATTGGTGACCAGCAGCAGCAAGCCGGCGACCACGGCGATGCCGACCAGCATGGAAACCAGGATGGCGAGCCACTTCGGCCAGCGGTGGCGCTGCAGGAACGCCGAAAGCGGAACCAGCAGCGCGGCGAGGATGATGGCGATGAGAAGCGGAATGACGATTTCCGACAGCACATGCGCCAGCAAGCCAATGGCCACGATGGCGGCGGCGATCACCAGCAGGCGCCAGGTGAACGCCGCTCCGGTGCGCAGGCCGGGCGGAATCGCATCATCGGCGGTATGGCTGGGATGTTCGCGCCACATGAACCATCCTCTCCTCGCGCCCTGCATCGGGCGCAGGCGTTGCGGCGCCGGCACGTCACCGTGCCGCAAGCGCCCCACACGCTACCCGCGCGATGGTTGAATTGGCGTCAAGGCGTGGCGGACAAGCCGCGCGTTCGTCCGTTTGCAGGTCGCCGGAAGCAGCAACATGGATTCCGAAGTTCGCCCGCAGATGGCGCGGACGGATGCCGGAATGATTACGAGGCGGGGTCAGCGGCAACCACTCATGCGCCCTTGTCTTTCGCATCCATCCCGATGGCTTTGTGCGACGGCGCTTCCCGTGCCTGCAGACGCGCGGCAACCCGTTCGGCCTCGCGCATGACGCGCAAGAGGTTGCGGCCGGCAAGGTCAGCCAGCTCGTCGTCGGTCCAGCCGCGGCGCGCGAGTTCGGCGAACAACGCGGGATATTTGTCGACGCCGTCCAGGCCCTCGGGCGTAACCTCGATGCCGTCGAAGTCGCTGCCGATGCCGACGCTTTCGACGCCGGCGATCTTGCGGATGTGATCGATGTGGTCGGCGACCTGCGCGACCGTGGCCCTGGGTTGCGGATGGGCCTGCTTCCACTTGTCCATCGCGGCCTTGGCGCGATCGGGCTGGCCGACGTACAGCGCCTCGAACTTCGCGGACGCGCCAGCGTGCTCGGCGTTCCATTTCGCTACGGCCTGCGAAACGAAGGCCGGGTAGAAGTTCGCCATCACGATGCCGCGGTTCTGCTTCACCATGCGCAGCACGTCGTCGGGCACGTCGCGAGGGTGGTCGTCCAGCGCACGCGCGCTGGAGTGCGAGAAGATTACCGGCGCCTGGGTGGTTTCAAGCGCGGCCTTCATGGTGTCGGGCGAAACGTGGGAAAGATCCACCAGCATTCCCAGCCGATTCATTTCGTGCACCACCGCGCGGCCGAACGGTGTCAGCCCGTGGTGCACGGGCGCGTCGGTGGCCGAATCCGCCCAGTCGGTGTTCTTGCCATGGGTCAGCGTCATGTAACGCACGCCCAGCGCGTAGTAATCGCGCAGCACCGGCAGCGAGTTGTTGATCTGGTGGCCGCCTTCGACGCCGATCAGGCTGGCGATCCGCCCGGATTTCTCGATGCGCTGGATGTCGTGGGCGGTGGACGCCATTTCGAAATCCTTCGGATACTTCGCGACCATCGTGCGGACGATGTCGATCTGCTCCAGCGTCATCTGCACGGCCTCGGGACCGGTGGTGGTGGCCGGAATCCACACCGACCAGAACTGCGCGCCAAGGTGACCCTTGCGCGCGCGCGGGATGTCGGTCATCAGGTGAACGTCGCCGTCGCCGGTCTTGCTGCGCAGGTTGGACGTGTCGGTGGCGAGATCGATGTCGCCGACATTCCCGAATTCGCTGCGGATTTCCCACGGGAGATCGTTGTGGCCGTCGATGACGGGTGTTTCGGTGAGCACGTGCTCGACCCGCGCCGACAGATCCTCGTCGTGCCTCGACTGCGGCGCAGCGAGTGCGATGCAGGGCAGGGCGGCGAGCAGGCAGGCAAGGATTCGCAGGTGCTTGGTCATGGCGTCCACGTTGGTGTCGTTGTCGGGAGAAGAAGCGAAAGGCCGCGCGGAACGCGCCCCGCGCCAGTGTCGCCCCCAGTCTACTGGCTGTATCACCGCAGCGTGCCCGGCATCAGCTCACAGGCCAAACATGCGGCGCCAGCCAGGCCACCGCCACGCCGAGGAGAATCGTCAACGGCGTGCCCACGCGCACAAAGTCCACGAAGCGGTAATTGCCCGGCTCGTACACCAACAGGTTGCCATGGTGCCCGATCGGGGTCAGGAACGCGGCAACGGCGCCCATTGCCACGCTGAACACCATGGCGGGCGCGGAAATGTGGAGCAACGCGGCCAGGCCCAATGCAATCGGTCCGAGCAGGATGGTGGTCGCGGTATCGGACAAAATCTGCGTGAACAACGCGGCGATCAGGAACAACGCCAGCAGTACCCCCATGGACGACCAGCCGGACAGGAATTCCGACAGCCAGCCGGCAAACATGGCGGCGGTGCCGGTCTGTTCCATGGCGAGGCCGAGCGGAATGGCGCCGGCGATGAACACGAAGATGCGTATGTCCACCGACTCGTAGGCCTGCTTCAACGTCAGGCAGCCGCTGGCCACCATGGCCACGGCACCGGCCATGAACGATACGGTCACCGGCACGAGGCCCGATGCCGCGCCCAGCACGCTGAGCCCCATGATCAAGGCGGCCAGTCCTCCGCGCCTGCGGGGTCGGGCGGTCCCCGAGAAGGGGACGAGCAGCAGGAAGGAGGGTTCGTGTGAAAGCTGGTCGAGCGCGCGCTTGTCACCCCACAGCACCACCAGATCGCCGCCCTGGAGCTGTATCTTGGACAGTTCCTTGCGGATGAAGCCGCGCTTTCGCCACAGGCCCACCACCACCACGCCATAGCGGCGCAGGAAATCGACATTGCCGATGCTGCGCCCGACCAGTTCCGAGTCGGGTGCGACGATCGCCTGCACCAGGCGTTCGTCATCCTCCCTGCCTTTGCGCTTGTCGTTCTCGATTTCTTCGCCGTAACGGACCACCGCGCTCAACGCCAGGCCCTGCTGCTCCTCGAGTCCGGCCAGTTCGTCCGGGCTGGCGCGCACCAACAGGAGGTCGCCGGCAGCCAACTGCTTGCGCCGCCACGGTTTCCGGCGCGAATTGCCTTGGCGCAGCCAATCCACGACCTGGAAACGTTTGGCGTGCGCTTCGCCGAACTCCCGCATCGTTTTGCCGGCATGCGGCGAACCCTCGAGCACCACCAGTTCCGTGTAATAGCGCTCGAGCCGGAACCGGTCAGCGCCGCCCTCACTTCCCGGGTGGCTCGGCAGCAACCAACGTCCCAACAGCAGCACGTACAGGGTGCCGATCAGGCTCAGCGCGACGCCGATCGGGGCGATCGAAAAAATGCCGATGTCGTGCACGCCGTCGCGTTCCAGCAAATTGCGCGCAACCAGAAAGGCAGGCGCCGCAATGACGGTCACGGTGGTTCCCAGCGACGCGGCAAAAGCCATCGGCATCATCAGCCGCGAAGCTGGCAGGTTGTGCGAGCGATTGAGCTCCAGGATCACCGGCAGCATCATTGCCGTCACCATCAGGTGGTGGCTGAACGCGGCCATCAACGCCACGCAGGGCATAATCACCAGCACCGCGCGCCATATGCTCCCGCCCGCCATGCGGCCAATCCATGCGCCAAGCCGCGCGGTCAGGCCAGTCTGCGCCAGTCCGGCCGACAGCACGAACATCGATGCCAGCAGGATCGCCGCGTCGCTCGAGAACCCCGACAGCGCTTCGGCGGGTTTGAGAACGCCCGTGGCGGCCAACGCCACTACGATCAGCACGCCGGTCAGGTCGATGCGAACCCATTCGGTGACCAGCAGGATCAGTGCCGAAGCGAGGATGGCCAGGAACAGGATCTGGTCGGGTTCCATGCTGACAAGACACTCACTGTGACTCTGCTTGCGGCATCGTAACGGTGGATCCGGGAAATGGGCCGCGGCCCTGCTTCCCGAAACATGCCACCGATTTCGTTACCCTGGGTTCCGTGCGCGGGATCTTTGCGTCGAGGGGAGGGTGCGGGCCTGCGGCCCGCCGGCTAGAAAAATGTCGGCATCACGTCCCGCACTTGCAGATCATCATTGACAAGCAGCACCTGCCGCCATTTGTCGAAGGTGAGGCACGGATGCGATGCGCCGAAGGACACGATGTCGCCGATGCGAAGGTCCGCGCGCTGGGGAATCACCATCATCGCGTGCTGGTCCATCACCTTGCGGACGCTGCAACCGGCCAGTGGCAGCGCGGGCGCGCCGGGGCGATGGCGTTGCAGCGGCATCGGCAGGTCGGGATCGATGGAGATGTCGCGCTTGCCCATGGCCACCACGGCCAGGCCCGGTTCGGGCAGCGACTGCACGTGCGCGAATACCGCCAACGCCGGTTCGAGTTGGCCTTCGAGTTCCGGGTGGCGCGCTTTCACCTCGGCCATCGCGTCGCGATATGAGCGGTGATCGTGCACCACGTAGCAGCCGGGCCGCAGCACGGGTGTGCAGTGATCCCGCAGGTCGGCTTGATCGAAGGCCTCGGCGATCAGGTCGAACCATTGCGAGCCGGCCGCGGTGATGATCGGCGTGCGGTCCGCGAAGGCACCGGAATCGCGCAGATGGCGAAGGGTCGCAACAAGCCGCTGGCCATAGCTGCGGATGGAATCGACGACATGTTCGCTGCCGATCAGGCCTTCGTAACCTTCGATGCCGCAGAGCGCGAGGGCCGGCGCCGCGGCAATCGCGTCGACGAGCGTTTTCAGCTCCGATTCGGTGCGCACGCCACAACGTCCGCCGGGCACGCCGAGCTCGACCAGGACTTGCAGCGTCAAGCCGCGCCCGCCGAAGAACCGATCCAACGCTTCGATATTGGCCACGCTGTCGACGAGGCAGCAGTAATCCGCACCGCGTTCGATCAGCCCGGCGACGATCACCATGTTGGGAACCCCGACCAACTGGTTGGCCATCAGGAGTCGCGTCACGCCGTGTTGGAATGCGGCGACGCACTGGACGGCGTTGGCCAGCGTGATGCCCCACGCGCCTGCATCGAGCTGTCGGCGGAACAGCGCGGGCGTCATCGTGGTCTTGCCGTGCGGCGCGAGTTTCGCGCCATGGTCGTCGGCGAAGCGCTGCATCCATGCAATGTTGTGGGCCAGCGCTGCCTCGAAGATCGCCGCGGCGGGCAAGCTCACGCCTTCGAGAAGCGATTGGCCGCCGATCGGTGTGCCTTTTTCAAGATGGGGCGGGTTGCGGGTCATGGCTTTCACTCTGTGGTGCGATTGTGGCATTGCCATCCCGGCGGTGGCCACTGCAGTAGGGAATCGCCTACACGGTTTTCAGGAAAGGCAGTGCAACGCGGGGATCGCGACCGGCGGCATGTTGGTGCGTGAGGTTCGAAACTCCAGGTTTTCAACGAGGAGAAAGACCAACATGCAAGCGATGCGCTGGGTCATGGTGATTGTCCTCGCGTGGGCCGCGGTTTTCGCGGGCCCGGCACGAACCGCCACGCCGCCGCCGGTCGAACTGGTCGATGTTTATCACGGCGGTGTTGACCTGTCCCGCTACTGGGTCAGCGAGAAGTTCGATGGCGTGCGCGGTTACTGGAATGGACATCAGTTGTTGACGCGCGGCGGCACCGTCGTGCATGTGCCCGCATGGTTCACGAAGAATTGGCCGAAGACGTCGCTGGATGGCGAGTTGTGGGTCGGCTACGGACAGTTCTCGCGGGCGTCCGCCATCGTGCGCACGGCGGGGGCGAACGATCCGGCATGGCATGAAGTGACCTATCACGTGTTCGACCTGCCTGCGCATGGCGGCGACTTCGACGCGCGCGTGCCGGCCATCTGCAGGCAGGTGGCCGCGATCGGTGATCCCTGGGTGGTTGCGATCCGGCAGTTCCACGTCGCGAATGAAACGCAACTCTATGCCGAGCTCCAGCGCGTGGTGGGCAAGGGCGGGGAAGGGCTGGTGCTGCATCGTGGTGACGCAGCCTATCGGGCGGGCCGCGGCGTCGGTCTGCTCAAGTTGAAGCCTTACGAAGATGCCGAAGCGCAGGTCATCGCGATCCAGCCGGGTCAGGGTCGGCTGGAAGGGAAGATGGGCTCGATCGAAGTGCGTACGCAGGATGGCCGCCGTTTCTCGATCGGCTCGGGGTTCTCCGATGAAGATCGTGCCGATCCGCCGCCGGTCGGATCATGGGTGACTTATCGGTTCAATGGTTTGACAGCCAGTGGACTGCCCCGATTTGCGCGCTTCATGCGCCGACGGCCCGATGGACCGCCGCCGGAGCCCGTTTTGTCCCGAGGTGCAGCGCATGCGGTGCAACCCTGAACTGCGGGATCATGCTCCATCTTCGGGCCGTCACGCGCCGTGGGCGCGGGCCCACTGCACGATGCCCGATGCGTTCATGGCGCCAGCCTGGCGCGCGACTTCGCGGCCGCCATGGAAGAGCGCCAGCGTGGGAATGCTGCGGATGTTGTAGCGGGTGCCGAGGTTTTGTTCGGCGTCGGTGTCGACCTTGAGCAGTCGCGCGCGCGGTTCCAGTTGCGATGCGGCTTGTGCGTAATGCGGGGCCATCATCTTGCACGGTCCGCACCACGGCGCCCAGAAGTCCACCAGCACCGGGATGCCGCTTCGCGAAAGATGCTTCTGGAACGCGGCTTGGTCCACTTCCACCGGCTTGGCTTCGAACAGCGGCCGATGACACTTGCCACATGTGGGCGCGGCCCCGAGGCGTTCCGGGGGCACGCGGTTCACGGCTTGGCAGTGCGGACAAACGATGTGCAGGGTGTCGCTCATGGCATGATCTGGGGACTGGACGGTTCGGCGTGGCTCGCCATGCGATATGGGGATGAAAATGCCACACGGAAGATGTCTTCGCCGTGAGACCACGTTGACCGCGTGCCATCGCCGGTACGATTGAGTGTCTCGTTGCCAAAACCGGAGTGCATTGCGATGCCCATCGCCGCTACCCGTTCGTGCACCTTGTTGTTGGGACTTGCGCTCGCCATGGCGACTGCGCACGCCATGGCCGCCGACTCGGGGCTGGTAGTGCGGATCGATACCGGCAGCTTGGCAGGCATCCATGATGCCGCCGCCGACGTGAATGGATTCCTGGGCATTCCTTATGCCGCGCCGCCGGCCCACTCATTGCGATGGAAGCCGCCGCAACCCGCCGCCGCGTGGACAGGTGTCCGTGCAGCCGATCATTTCGGGCCGCGCTGCATGCAGCGCCCACTGTTCGGCGACATGGTGTTTCGCTCGGACGGGATGAGCGAAGACTGCCTGTACCTCAACGTGTGGATGCCGTCCGGGAGCCAAGGCAAAAAGCTTCCGGTGCTGGTGTATTTTTATGGTGGCGGATTCGTCGGCGGCGATGGTTCCGAATATCGCTACGACGGCGCCAGCCTCGCACGGCGCGGCATCGTCACGGTCACCGTGAATTACCGTCTCGATGTTTTTGGCTTCCTTGCGCTGCCGGCGCTTGCGGACGAATCGCCGCACCACGCTGCCGGCAACTATGGACTGCTGGACCAGGTCGCCGCATTGCAGTGGGTCCATCGCAACATCGCGGCCTTCGGCGGCGATCCCAACGAAGTCACCATCGGCGGCGAATCGGCCGGTTCGATGGCAGTGTCGGCATTGATGGCCTCGCCTTTGTCGAAGGGATTGATGCGGCGCGCGATCGGCGAAAGCGGCTCGGTACTCGGCAATCTCACGCCGCGGCCACGGGCGCTGGCCGAGCAACAGGGTGAAGCATTCGAAAAGCACGTGGGTGCGCGATCACTGGAGCAGTTGCGCGCCATGCCCGCGGCCGGGCTGCTTGCAGCATGTGGGGACGCGGGCGTGGCCGACTTCGTGCCGGTCGTCGACGGCTGGTTCCTGTCGCGCGTACCCGAAGCGATCTACGCGGCCGGAGACCAGGCGCACATCCCGTTGCTGGTCGGTTCGAATTCGCAGGAGGGTTTCTACGCAGACTTGCTGAAAAAGCAGTCGCCCACGCCGGCCAACTATCGCGCGGCGGTCGAACAGCGGTTCGGCGGGCATGCGGCTGAAGTGTTGAAGCTCTATCCGAGCCACGACGAAGCCGAGGTAAAGGCATCCGGCACGGCACTGGCCGGTGATCAGTTCATCGCCTTTTCGACGTGGCGCTGGATGCATCTGCAGCGCCAGACCGGTGAAGCGCCGGTTTACTACTACTACTTCACCAAGGCGCGACCGGCCAGGCGCGATGGAAGCGCGGGCCCCGATCCCGGCGCCGTGCACAGCGGCGAAATCGAATATGCGCTGGGCAATCTGGCCACGAACCAGGTTTATGCGTGGACCGATGATGACCACAACGCGTCGGCCACGATGGAAGGCTATTTCGCCAACTTCATCAAGACGGGCGATCCGAACGGAGCGGGCTTGCCGAACTGGCCGGCCGCGAAACCGAAAGGGGTCGGCCTGCTGCGCCAATCGATCGGGGTGGAGACGCACACGATCGTCGATCACGATGCGCCGCGCTACGAACTCCTGCAACGCATCGAAGCCGGCGCGCATTTGTGACCAGCACGAGGAAAGAAGCATGGCGCGTATCGAACTTGAAGCGGACCGCGTCAGCGCGAACCTGAATCCGCTGGACGAGATCCTCTCGCTGCATGGCTCGCTGCATGTGCCCTACCGCCACATCCAGTCCGTGAATGCCGATCCCGTGCCGCCGGCCTGGTGTCGCGGAATCCGCATCGGCACCAACGTACCGGGCGTCAAGGTTGCCGGCACGTTCTTGACCGATGAGGGGACGATCTTCTACGACTTCCATGATCCACAGCGTTGCCTGACTTTCGACCTCGCCCATCAGCACTATCGCCGGGTGGTGGTGCAGGTGGACAAGGACCAGGACCCGGCGGCGCTTGCCGCGGATATTTCCGCGCGACTGACCCGGTGAGGCGCGCGGTCACCGCCATTCAAAACCGGATGGCGCCGATTTCTTTCAAGGAGTTTGCCGTGGTCCATTTGCCTGTATTGGTAGTGTTGCTCAACGTGTTGCTGCTGTTTGCCGCCGGGACGGTCGTCGCAAGTGCGCGCGGTCGTTATGGCATCAAGGCGCCTACAACCACGGGTCACCCGCACTTCGAGCGGGCGTTTCGCGTGCAGATGAATACGTTGGAACACACGGTGTTGTTCCTGCCGACGCTGTGGTTGGCGGCGACATGGGGCAATCCCACTTGGGCCGGCATTCTCGGACTGGTATGGATCGTGGCACGCGCGTGGTACATCCCGGCGTATTTGCGCAGCGCGGAGGCGCGCCATGGCCCGTTCATGCTGTCGATGATCGCCTGGGGATTGCTGTTGTTGTTGGCGATCTGGGGCGTGGTGCGGCTGTTCGTGTTGCAGCCATGGTGAGGGACCGGGTCGCGGAAAGCGCCTGATGCGATCAAGGGTTGGCGGTCTTCGCCGCGATCTCGCGCAGCGCGTTTTCGAAGACTTGCGGCGATTGTCCGCCGGAAATCAAGTACTGGCCGTTGACGATGGTCGCGGGCACGGAATGGATTCCCGCCTGCTGATAGCGAAGTTCCCGTGCGCGGACCTCGTCGGCGTATTCGCCGCCTTTCAGCATGCGTTGTGCTCCGCCGCTGTCCAGGCCAACGTCGCCTGCGATGCGAATGAGGACCTCCCGGTCAGCCACGTTTTCGTTGTCGGTGAAGTAGGCCCGGAATAGCGCCTGTTTCAGCGCAACGGCTTTGTCGCCATCCTGCAATTCGGCCCAGTGAAGCAGTCGATGCGCATCGAAGGTGTTCCAGACGCGGCTGCCGTCGCGGGTATTGATGGCCACGCCGAGCGGCGCGGCGCGCTCGCGGATTGCCTTCCGGTTGGTTTCGAGTTGTGCTTCGCCGATGCCGTACTTGTGCATGATGTGTTCGCCCGCATCCTCGCCTTCGAACGGCATCTGCGGATTCAGTTCGAACGGTTGCAGGTGGATGTCCGCCTCGATGCTGCCATCGAGTTTCGCCAGTGCCTGTTGCAGGCCGGCCAACCCGATCGCGCACCACGGGCAGGCGACGTCGGAAACGAAGTCGATGCGGAGGCGGGCAGGAGTATTCATGGCGATTCAATCTGTGTGTATGGCTCCGGATGTGGAGGCGATTGCACGCATGTCAATGAAGTACCGCCGAAATTCGATCGCCGAAATACACCGAGACGCCCATGCCGCCTTGCCACGCATCGGCGTGGCCGCCACGCGATGCCGCGCGCCGGCGTCGAACTGCATGCGCGGCGTGGCCTCCGTAACCCGTGCCGCTGGTGTGCTGGGCCGTTGCTTCGACGTCCGGGTGCAAGCGTGAACAGACAAAGCGCAGCGTGAAAGAAAGTGTCGAGCGGTTGAGGCAGCTGAAGTGGTAGGTCATCGGTGCGCCTAATCGCCCTCGTTCCTGCGTCCGAGCATGGCAACGCCCGGCCACGGCATCGCGTGCCGTTGCGGCGTTTCATTTTTGCAGGGCATTGACATGTTTTTCGGCACAGGTGCCCGGATGCGAAGTGATAGAGTCTCCGGCTGGCTCCAGGCGAGCAATGCGATGACGATCGAAGTCTTTTACTCCATCGGAATTCCGGGACAGCCGTGGGGCGACGCGGAAAAGTCGGAATGGCGTTCGCGGCAACGCAAGCAGCGCAGCTATGCGGACGACGTGTTGCGTGCGATCGGCGGTCTGCGCGCGCGCTTTGAAGTGGTGCAGTATGGTGAGCTCGACTACACCCCCGATCGCTATCCACTGTTCGCGCTGAAGACTCGCGGTTGGAACGATTCGCTGCCAATCATGCTGGTGACGGGCGGCGTGCATGGTTACGAAACCAGCGGCGTGCGTGGCGCGTTGCTGTTCGCCAACCGGCAGGCGGATGATTATGCGGGTCGTGCGAACGTGGTGGTTGTGCCGTGCGTCAGTCCGTGGGGCTACGAGCGCCTCCATCGCTGGAATCCTCACGCCCTCGACCCGAATCGCAATTTCGTCTCGGGAAGTCCGGCGCCCGAGTCGGCGGCGCTGGTGCAATTCGTGGCGCCGTTCCGCGAACGTGTGCGAATGCACATCGACCTGCACGAGACCACCGATACCGACGAATCGGAGTTTCGTCCCGCGTTGGCGGCTCGCGATGGCAAGTCGTACGAGCCGGGTACGATACCGGACGGTTTCTACTTGTGCGCGGACAGCGAAAATCCGCAGCCGGAATTCCAGCAGGCGGTGATCGCTGCGGTGGCGAAAGTGACCCATGTCGCACCTGCCGATCCGGATGGCACGATCATCGGCTCGCCGGTGGTGGCGCCGGGCGTGATCGAATACCCGCTCGTGAGACTCGGGTTGTGCGCCGGCGTGACCGCCGCGCGTTATCGCACCACGACCGAGGTCTATCCCGACAGTCCGCGCGCCACGCCGGAACAGTGCAACGAAGCGCAAGTCGCGGCGGCTTGCGCCGCGATCGAGTACACCTTGGCGCACGCGTAGCGCAGCATTTTGGTTGCCTCTCTTCCGGAGCGCCGCTCCGGGCCTGTCATGAGCGTCCACTGCCAAGGTGCGGGGAATACTTTCACCTTGCGGTCCCGCGTAAGAGCGGGCCGTTGATTTGGCCAGCGACATTTTCAAGTCTTAAAAAGTATTTAGAAACAATATGTTATATTATAAACGTAATGTCATTTCTCGAATATATTCGAGTTGCAGAATTTTGTGATGGACTTCTCATGAACAAAGCGTAAAGTAGCAACCGCAGCCAGCGGGTTAGCGGGGGTTTTTGGGGACACATGGCGAGATACGTCAGCGGGTTATCGACACCTTCGCATGCGACTTTGTGAAGGCGGACAGCCCAACGTACTCACGCGTATCCTCACCCGCGTCGCCTGGCCGCGAAGGAAGGTACAGAAAACGAAGCCGCCCCCGTCTTCGATGCATCAGCCTGATGTGCTGTGCCAAAAAAACTCGACCTGACCCGAGGAGATCATCATGAGTATCCGTTTCGAGCTTAGTGGTCCGCTCACCGAACTGAGCAGCTATCCGCAGTGGACACAAGACATGGTCGCTGAATGCGACCCAGTGAAAAAAAGTTTCGTGGGGCACGAATTATGGGACCTGATTCGTGATGGCAAAGCTAGCCACGATTGCATGGTCAAATTCATGGTCGGAATCTGGCCGGTGATTGAAGGTTTTCCGGGCTTCATGGCCAGAAGCCTGCTGAAGACCCGCTACGGGCGCAGCGAGGGTGACAATCTTGCGCGCCGCTGGCTGGTCCGCAATATCCGCGTTGAGCAGAATCACGCGGAATACTGGTTGAATTGGTCGGAAGGGCACAATGTATCTCGCCGGCAACTCATCGATGGGGTGTTGCCACCCGGAACGAGGATTCTTGCGGACTGGTGCGAGGAGATCAGCACTCGGGGCGCGCTGGCACCAAGCATCGCTGCAGTCAACTACGCGATCGAAGGCGCGACCGGCGAATGGTCCCAGATCTTGTATGCCAGCGAGGGGTACGCCGCCCGGTTCCCCGAGTCGACCCGTCGTGGCACGATGCGTTGGCTGCAGTTGCACGCGGCCTACGATGACACCCATCCATGGGAAGCGCTGGAGATCGTATGCACAATTCTTGGCGCCACACCCAAAGCCGCTGATGTGATGCATATCGCGGAGTGCGTGAAGCGTAGCTACGTGGCCATGCGGATTCTCGCCGATCGATGCGTGGCCCAGGGCCCAATGATGGAAGCTGGCTACGAATCTGCGGTGGCCGCATAATTCCAAAGCCTTGCTGATGGCTCAGCCACGTCGGTAGCGATGCGGCTGAGCCATTCTGCGTAAGTGCGAACCACGTCAACAAAACGGGAGGCTTTCGCGTTCCGGGGTTTTCGAGAGTGGTATGAAAAATGCTTGAAGGAGAGGGATGTAGCTCGATAAGGCGACGGTCCACATACGTATGCGCCGTGGCACCATTCAGCTCCGGCCGAATTCCATGACCAGGCGTCTGGTGCCTTTGGCGTGCGCGTCGGTTGGGTTCGTGATGTTCATCCTGCTGCTGACGTGGGCGACCAACCAATTTCAGACGGCTTTCGCGGGCTTGCTCAATGGCGAAAGTCTGTGGTCGAAGGCACAGAAGCAGGCCGTCGTTGATCTGCTTGACTACGCCAGTACCGGCGATGCTGCGACGTACGCCGACCTGCAATCCAGCATGTCCACGATGGACGCCCTGCGCTCGGCGCGTGACATGGTTTCGTCAGGGCAATTCGACTATTCAAGTGTCAAGAATGAGTTGCGCCGTGGGCACGCGATGCCCATCGCGCTGACCAACATCGTTTTTTTGTGGGACTATTTCGCGCGTGCGCCCTACGTGCGGAATTCGTTGGCATTGTGGCGTTCGACAGATGGTGCAGTGGCGGAATTGAAGCTGGTGGGCGATGAGCTGCACCGGGCGTATGCAGCTGGAGGCGTGTCGCAAGACGAAATCACCCGTCAGCGCGAGCGCATCAACGCGCTCAATGGCTTCATCCGGCCTCGCAGCAACCAGTTTTCGGTGGCGATTGCCTACGCCTCGGTCATGACCGGCAGGCTCCTGTTCGCCGGTGTGGTTGTGTTGGCCGCTGCAGCTTTGGCGGTTTGGTTGATGATGGTCCGTCGCGTACTGGCCGGCATACGCGGCAGCGAGGAGCGTTATCGACTGCTGTTCGACAGCGCGCCTGATGCCATCCTGATGGTGGATGAAGACAGCGGCCACATCCTCGACGTCAATCGCACCGCGAGCGCCTGGACCGGACGTGCGCCGCGGGAACTGGTCGGCAACCACTATGCCGATCTGTTCCAGAGGAACCCCTTGCAGAAAGGCACGGCCGGCAATGGCGAGCTGCGCGCGGTGAACGGTCAGCTCAAGCCTGTCGAAGCTCAAAGCAGCACGGCCAAATGGGGCGACCAGACCGTCCGGCAGGCCATCATCCGCGACATTTCCGAACGCGTGGAAAGCGATCGCGCACGGCGCATCGCCGCCGAGGCGCTGGCCAGCATTGCAGAAGGCGTGATCATCGCCGACGCCGAACGACGCGTGGTCTCGGTAAACGCTGCGGCCACGCTGATTACCGGACACACCGTGGAAAGTCTCGTCGGTACGCGCTTCGACGATTCGCGCAGCATGCCCGATGGCACGCCGTTGCCGAGGATGCTGTGGGAGCAGATCGCGGCCGCGCGCCACTGGGCGGGCGAAATTCGCAGCCGCCGCAAGGACGGCACCACGTATCCCGAGAAGCTGAGCATCAGCACGATTCGCGACACCAGCCAAGGCGTGCTGCACTACGTCGCGGTATTCAGCGACATTTCGGCGGCCAAGGCCGATCGCTATCGGCTGGAACACCTCGCCGCGCACGATGCGTTGACCGGGCTGGTCAACCGCTCGGAATTCCAGCGCCATTGCGAACAAGCGATCGAATACGCCGCGCAGCACCGCAGCGCGGTCGCGGTGATGTTCATCGACCTCGATGCCTTCAAGTTCGTCAACGACAGCTACAGCCATGCCATCGGCGATCGCCTCCTGAACCTGGTCGGCGAGCGCATCCGCCACGAATTGCGCGAAGGCGACATCGCTGGTCGCATCGGTGGCGATGAATTCACCGTGTTGCTGCCGCGCCTGACCTTGCGCGAAGACGCGGCCAAACTGGCGGACCGATTGTTGTCGGTATTGTCGGAGCCATTCCACGTCGACAATTACGAAATCGTGGTCAGTGCCAGCATCGGCATTGCCGGTTATCCGCTGGACGGCGAGGACGCCAAGACCCTGATCGCCAGCGCCGATGCCGCGATGTACTCGGCCAAGACCGAGGAACGCAATGCCTGGCGCTTCTACGTCCCGATGATGCAGGCCGACGCACGCCAGCGCATGTCGCTCGCGACGGAACTGCGCCAGGCGCTGCTGGACGAGGAATTCCGGCTTGTCTATCAGCCCAGTGTCGAACTGGGCTCGGGCCGGATCGTGGCGGTCGAGGCGTTGTTGCGTTGGCAGCATCCCGAACGCGGCGAAATCATGCCGGGCAGTTTCATTCCCATCGCCGAGAGCATCGGTCTGATCCATCGCATCGACGAGTGGGTGATGCATGCGGCGTGCGCGCAGATCCACGCCTGGGACGAATCCGGCATGCCGCCCATCCGCGTCGCGCTCAACGTGTCGGCGCGCTGGTTCGGGCATCCCGGCTTCGCCGAGAGCATCCGGCGCGCATTGCAGACGAACATGGTTCCGCCCGAGCGCATCGTGCTCGAAATCACCGAAGGCGCAATGTTGCGACTGGGCGAGGAAACCGAGCGCACCATGCGCACGTTGCATGCGCTCGGCATCGGCGTTGCCATCGACGACTTCGGCACCGGCTACGCGTCGATGGCCTACCTGAAATTGCCGGCAGTCGCCTATCTCAAGATCGATCGCTCGTTCATCACCGGATTGCCGCACGACACCAACGACGTGGCAATCGTCGGCGCGATGATCGCGATGGCCGGCAGCCTTGGCTTGACCGCGATTGCCGAGGGCATCGAGACCGAAGGCCAGCACGAATTCCTGATGCGTGCCGGATGTGCCGAAGGGCAGGGCTACCTGTATTCGTATCCCTTGCCATCAGCCGCGCTGGAGCGCATGTTGCGGCCCAAGCGCCAGGCGTCGGTCGCGAAGCTGAAACTGGTGCCGCCGGTTCGCAGTTGAGGGGCTCGAACCGTCAGTTCGGTCTGCTCAGCCGACCGCGAATTCCACGCCGCAGCGGTATACGCGTTCCCGGCCGGGCTGCAGCCGGATCGCATCGGCGCATTCCGGGCGATTGAACGCGTCGGCCATGCACTCCATCGGTTCCAGCGCGACGGCGCTGCGCGCACCCGCAGCCAGCGTGTCGCCGGTGAACGCGTGCATCACGCCGCGCTCCTGCCACACGGTGACGGCGGAGCCGGTCACGGGATCGGAAAGCCGCGTGCGGACGCGACCATCGTCGTCCGGTGCAAGATGGGTGTAGCCGTTGTCGAGCACCCGGTTGCCGATGCAGCGTGGCGTGCGGAAGTCCAGCGCGGGCGCGTCGTCCAGCGAAAGGTACGCCGCGTCGCCGCACAGCGGGATCAGCTTCCCATCGGTTCGGAGGGTGGTGCGCGCGGGAATTTCCAGCAACCAGTCGTCGGCAATGCCGTCGCCCGCGCGGAAATACGCGTGCCAGCCAAAAAAGCACGGCGCGACCTTTTGGCCCACGTTGCGCATCCGCGCCTCCAGCGCAAGGCCAGTGACATCCAGGATAAAAGTCAGCGCAAGGTCGATCGAGAACGGATAGCCGGGGCGTGGACGGATTGCGGAGGTCGTGAGCGTGCACCGGGCGGACGTTTCATCAGCATCCAGCGCCGCGATCTCGAAATCCGCATCGCGCACGAAGCCGTGGCGAAATTCCCGCGCGGGGCCTTCGACGCCGGGTTGCAGATCGTAGTCATGCCCATCGAAACGATAGCGCGCATTGCCCATGCGCCCGCCAAACGGCGCGAGGATCGCAAAGTGCGACCCCGAACGCGCCTTGATTTCCGCGGCGTCGTGATAACCCCACGCGATGTCGAACACCTTGTTCCGGCGCGGAACCTCCAGGCTCAAGAGCGCGGCACCGTGACAGGCAATCCGGGCGCAATGGCCGGTGGCGCCGGCCAGCACCACGATGGGTTGATCACCGAGCCTTGCACGTTCCGCGGCGTACCGGGCCATGACGTTTCCTGATGGAATCCGACATGGTACGCAATTCCGGCGCGCAAGTCAGGCGCGATGCGGCGATACCATTCAAGCTGATGCCACACGCCGCCTTCCGCTGCAGATGAAAAGCGCAACCATCGATTCACCGCCGGCCACCCATGACACCACCGCGATCAACCGGCTCCGTCACGATTTCAATGGCGTGGAAAGCGTGTGGTTGTTCGGCTACGGCTCGCTGATCTACAAGGTCGATTTCCCGTACGTTGAACGGCGGCCCGCGACGATTCGCGGCTGGTCGCGGCGGCTGTGGCAAGGTTCGCACGATCATCGCGGAACATTCGAGCATCCCGGGCGCGTCGCGACACTGGTGCCGGAACACGATGCCGTGTGCACGGGCATGGCCTATCGGGTGACGCCTGTGACGTTCGAGCATCTCGACCATCGCGAGAAGAATGGCTACCTGCGCTTCACCATGACGCTCAACTTTGCCGATGGCCAATCCGCGGAAGGCATCGTGTACATCGCCAACGCCGGGAATGCGGCGTGGCTGGGGCCGGCGGATGACGTCGACATTGCGCATCACGTCGCCCGCGCTGCTGGGCCGAGCGGCAGCAACCGCGATTACGTGTTGAAGTTGGCGCAGGCGCTGCGCGAACTCGGCGCCGACGATCCGCATGTGTTTGCCGTGGAAGCGGAATTGCGAGCGATGCAATCGGTCGCCTGAAACAAGCCGCGCTCACGACATCGCGCGCAGCCGCAAGCCGCGTGGCGTCAGCGCGCGCTCGATCAACTCGAACACGCCCTGCATCACCAACGCCAACAACGCGGCGGGGACGGCGCCTTCCATGATCAGCGGAATGCTGTCCAGACGGATGCCGGTGAGGATGGGCTGGCCGTAACCGCCGGCGCCGATCAACGCGCCCAGGGTCGCGGTGCCGACGTTGATCACCGCCGCGATCTTGACGCCCGCCAGGATCGAGCGCAGCGCCAGCGGCAATTCCACGCGCCACAACCGCACGCGTGGCGGCAACCCGAGTGCCGCCGCCGATTCCAGCAATGAGGGCTGGATGCCGGTCAATCCGGCGTGCGTGTTGCGCACGATCGGCAGCAGGCTGTACAGGAACAGCGCCGCGATCGCGGGCTTGGCGCCGATCCCGAACAGCGGGATCATGAACACGAACAGCGCCAGCGATGGCACGGTTTGCAGGATACCGGTCAAGCCGATCACTATTTGTCCCAGCCTGCGACGGCGTGCAGCCAGGACACCGAGCGGCACTGCCAGCACGATGGCAAGGGTCAGCGAAATGCCGACCAGCGCGAGGTGCTGCGCGGTGTAGCGCGCCATTCGGGGCCAGAATCCGCCGTCGCTTCCGGGCTCGGCCTCGACGCCCAGAAAATTGGCGGCAACGCTCGTCTCGCTCTTGCCGTCGATCTTCACCGCCTTGTTCATCGCCCGCATCCGTTGCGCGTCGATGCTGCCTTCGAGACGATTCAGGACGGCGGCGAAATTCGGCGCACGCTGCTCGAGGTCGAGTCGGTACAGGTAAACCGCTTCGTAGCGGGGGAAGTAATGCAGGTCGTCCTTCAGAACACGCAAGTGGTAGTACGCGATTTCCGCATCGGTGCTGTACAGGTCGATCGCGTCGACCGCGCCGGATGCGAGCGCGCGATAGGCCAGGTCGTGATCCATGCCGCGCGCGCCCATCGGCAGGTGGTAAGCGGCCTTCAGGCCGGGCCAGCCGTCGGCTCGGTTCATGAATTCATTGGAGAACGCGAGTTGCAGGTCCGGGTGCCCGGCAAGATCGGAAATACCGCGGATGTGCAGCCTGCGCGCTTCATCTTCCCGCATTCCGATTGCGTAGGTGTCGTTGAAGCCCAGCGATGCGGTGATGCCGATGCCGAGTTGCTTCAGTCGTTCGCGCAGCAGTGGAATGCCCGCGTCGGGCGGCACATCGTGCAAAAGTTCGTGGACGAGGGTGCCGGTGTATTCCGGATACGCGTCGATGTCGCCGCCCAGCAGTGCGCGCCACAGGATGCGCGTGCCGCCGAGGCCGCGCCGGTGCTCGACTTCGACGCCATGCTCCTTCGCGGCGAGCCGGGCGACTTCGCCCAGCACCACCGATTCGGTGAAGTTCTTCGAACCGATGACGACGGTTTCCGTGGAATGTGCGGCACGCAGCGGCACCAGCACGGCCAGCGCGGCGAACGCCAGCATTGCAAGGCAGCGACTCATGCTGCCCCGGGCAGGGTGCGCTGCGCGGCCAGGAATTCGCGCACGAACGGATCGGCGGGATGGCGCCGGAAATCCTCGAGGCTGCCGTCCTGCAGCACACGGCCGCGCCGCATCAGGATCAGCCGATCGCTGAAGAACGCGGCTTCGGCGAGGTCGTGGGTCACCATGATCACCGTCTTGCCGAGGCTCCGAAATATCTCGCGCAATTCATCCTGCAGACCGTGGCGTACCAGCGGGTCGAGCGCGCCCAGCGGTTCGTCCAGCAGCAGGGTGGGCGGGTCCAGCATCAGTGCGCGCATCAAGGCGACGCGCTGGCGCTGGCCGCCGGACAATTCCGTGGGGAAACGTCCGAACAACTCTTCGCGGATGTGGGCGAGGGCGGCAAGCTCGCCCGCGCGTTCGCGTATGCGCGATGGCTTCCAGCCAAGGTGACGCGGCAACAGCATGAGGTTGCCGAGCACGCTCAGGTGTGGAAACAGGCCGCCATCCTGGATCACGTAACCAACCCGGCGACGCACCTCCAGCACGTCCTCGCGCCGCAGCGGCTCGCCATCGCACCGCACCTCGCCGGCCGTCGGCCATTCCAGCCCGATCAGCATCCGCAACAGCGTGGACTTTCCGGAACCGCTGGTGCCGATCAGGGTGCTGGTATGGCCGCGCGCGAAGTCGAGGCTGACATCATCGACGGCGCGCGTTGTTCCGAACGCACGGGTCGCGCGAACCAGTGCGAATGCCGAATCAGGGAGCTTGGTGCTGGATTCCAGCGAGGCAGGCATCGTGGATATTGCGCCGTTTGCGTCCGACCACGGCGTAGTAATACAGCATGTTGCCTTCGGTGGACAGGCGGCGACGGTCGCGCCGCCCCATGTGTTGCGGATCGGAAGATGCCTTTGCCAACGATTTCTCCACGGGTTTAGGATGGCGGAACTCGTCGAGCGCCTGGGGGTGCCATGAAAACGTTGCCTGTCGCGCGTCCGTTCCGTGGTCTTGCATCAACACTGGCTGCGCTGCTGCTGGTCGTTTCCGCGTCGGCCCTTTCGGCGCCGCCGCCGCAATACTCCGATTATCCGAGCGAGACACCGGCGCATTTCAAGCCGATGACCACGAGTCACGACTACATCCGGCGCGACGTGAACATCCCGATGCGCGACGGGGTGAAACTGCACACGGTCATCCTGATTCCAAAGGGCGCGACGCATGCAGGCATGCTGCTGACGCGCACGCCGTACAGCGCGGACGTCCAGGCCAGCCACATGCAGTACGGCCAGCTCAGCGGCAACCTGGAAGTGGCGCTGCAGGGCTACGACAGCGCCGCCGATGTCATTGTGGAAGACAAGTACATCCGCGTGATCCAGGACATACGAGGCAAGTACGGCTCGGGCGGCGACTACGTGATGAACCGGCCGCTGCACGGCCCTCTGAACCCCACGCCGGTGGACGATTCCACCGACTGCTACGACACCATCGACTGGCTGGTGAAGCACGTGCCGGAAAGCAACGGCAAGGTCGGCATCATCGGCATTTCCTATGACGGCTTCGAACCGCTGATGGCGTTGGTCAATCCGCACCCGGCACTCAAGGTGTCGGTGCCGATGAATCCGATGGTGGACGGATGGATGGGCGACGACTGGTTCCACAATGGCGCGTTCCGCCAGCAGAACATCCCGTACATCTACGAGCAGGAAGCCACGCGCAGCAACGACGTCAAGTGGTGGTCGAATTACTACGACGACTATGACTTGTACATGCACTACGTTTCGGCCGGCGCGCTCGGCAGGGCCTACGGCATGGACCAGATCGGATTCTGGCGCAAGCTCGTCGCTCACCCGGCCTACGATGCGTTCTGGCAGGAGCAGGCGATGGACAAGATTCTCGCCAGGCAGGCGCTCAGGGTGCCGGTGATGCTGGTGGACAGCCTGTGGGACCAGGAAGACATCTATGGCGCGATGGCGGTGTATCGCGCGATCGAGCCGAAGGACAAGAACAACGACATGGTGTATCTCGTGATGGGCCCGTGGCACCACGGCCAGGAAATCGAAGATGCCAGTTCACTTGGCGCCATCAAGTTCGGCAGCGACACCGGCCGGTATTTCCGCGAGCACATCCTGCGTCCATTCCTCGCGCATTACTTGAAGGACGGGGCGCCGAAGGACGACGTGGCGCCGGTGACGGCGTACGTGACCGGCAGCAATCGCTGGGAACGCCTCGACGCGTGGCCGTCGGGATGCCGCAGCGGATGCAGCATCAAGATGACGCCGCTGTATCTGGAAGCCGACCACATGCTCGGCTTCGACACGCCGCAGGCCGGCGGCGAGGGTTACGACGAATACGTGTCCGACCCGGCGAAACCCGTGCCGTTTCGCGCCCGCCCGATCCAGCCGGTCGGGTATGTCGCGCCACAGACCTGGTCAGAATGGCTGGTCGACGACCAGCGCGCGATGTCGGGGCGCACGGACGTGCTGAGTTACGAGTCGCCGGTGCTGACCCGGCCCATGAAGATCAGCGGCCGTCTGCGCGTGCACCTGGTCGCGTCGACCAGCGGCACCGACAGCGACTGGGTCGTGAAGCTGATCGACGTGTATCCGGACCAGGTGGCGGGCCAACCCGAACTTGGCGGTTACCAGTTGATGGTTTCCGCCGACATCCTGCGCGGGCGCTATCGCCAGGGTTTCGACAAGGCCGAGCCGATCAAGGCCGACACGCCGTTGCCGTATCAGTGGTATCTGCCCACCGCGAACCACGTATTTCTGCCGGGCCACCGCATCATGGTGCAGATCCAGTCGAGCTGGTTCCCGCTCTACGACCGCAATCCGCAGACGTTCGTGCCGAATATCTTCTTTGCGAAACCGTCGGATTACGTGAAGGCCACGCAGAAGATTTACCGCACGCCGGGCAATGAAAGTTACGTCGACTTGCCGCTGGCGTCACCGCCTGGCGCAGACTGAGCCCGGCAGGAGGGAGTCTCTGGACGGCCCCGTAATTCGTCATGCCGGCGAAAGCCGGCATCCAGCATCTTGGATGTCTTGCATATGCGCAAAGGCGCTGGGTCCCGGATATCGCTTCGCGACTGCGTTTGCAGGATTGCAAACGCGAACGCCGAAGGCGGCGCATAGCGCGAGCGCCATGGATGGCGCGAGTCATTCCGGGATGACGAGTGACGGGGTTGACCAGGGATTCCCTGGTTTCATGCGGCCACGTGCAGCGGCACCGGTTCCCGGCCGCGGCGGTCGTCCGCGAATTCGTCCTGCCGCGCCAGTTGCGCGAACAAACCGTTGCGCAGGACCAGTTCCTGGTAGCGGCCCTGCTCGACGATGCGGCCGTGGTCAAGCACCAGGATGATGTCGGCGTTGCGGACGGTGGACAGCCGGTGCGCGATGATGAAGGTGGTGCGGTTGCGGCACAGTGCATCCATCGCGCGCTTGATGCGCGCCTCCGTGGCGTTGTCGAGCGCGCTGGTGGCTTCGTCCAGCACCAGGATCGGCGCGTCCTTGAGCATCGCACGTGCAATCGCGAGGCGCTGGCGCTCGCCACCCGACAGCGAGCGTCCGCGCTCGCTGACGGCCGTCGCGTAGCCCTCCGGCTTTTCGGCGATGAAGGCGTGCGCCTGTGCCGCGCGCGCGGCGGTTTCCAGGTCGCCGCTGCAGGCCTGCGGGTTGCCGATGCGCAGGTTCTCTTCGATGCTGCGGCTGAGCAGCCCGGGTTCCTGGAACACCACCGCGACATTGCGGCGTAGCGATTCCAGGCTCGCGCTGCGGATGTCCACGCCATCCACGGTGATGCGGCCGCGCGAGGGATCGGCCGCGCGATACAAAAGGCTAAGCGCGGTGGTCTTGCCGGCGCCGGTGGGCCCGACCACGGCCACCTTGCTGCCCGCCGGGATGCGGAAACTCAAATCGCGCAGCGCCTGCCGGCCGGTCTCGTAGGAGAAATCCACGTTCTCGAACGCGACCTCGCCACGCACGCGCGGCAGCGCGACGGCCTCGGGCGATTCGGTGACGGCGGCGGGCGTGTCCAGCACTTGGAAGAAGTCGCGCAGCGAGTTCGACTGGAAGAACAGGTTGGAGATGAAGGTCGCGAATTGTTCCAGCCGACCGATCAGCATCAACGCAAAGCCGACGAAGCTGACGATGCCGCCGATGCTGAT
>DATFGT010000018.1:0-6446 GCA_035249175.1 Rhodanobacteraceae bacterium | reverse complement strand
GTTCGCGACCGACATGATGTCGCTGACCTGGCCGACGCCCAGCAGCGCGGCGACGCGCGGCGCGACGTCCTTGCCGAAGGTGGTGGACGGGAACAGCAGGTGCGAATAGCCCTTTTTTGCGATGGCCGCGATCTGTGGTGCCAGCACCGCGGCCAGAGGGTGGGCGTTCTCGGTGCGCGCGACGGTCAACACTTTCGATACGCCATCCAGCTTTGCAGCTTGCGCGGCGACGGCGTCGGGCGTGTCGGCCAGCACCAATACATCGATTGCCTCCGGCTTGATTTCGCGCGCGCAAGTCACGCAACGCGCGGTCGAAACATTGAGTTGGCCGTTGAGGTGCTCTGCGACGATCAGGATCTTGCTCATGGATTGTTTGTCCTGCTTGAAATGCGGCAGCCGTGCTTCACTCTTTTAGTTCGTCATTCCGGGGCCGCGCGCAGCGCGGAACCCGGAATCGGTCTCATTCGGCCGGAAACCGATTCCGGGTTCCGTTCGCGAGGAAGCCGCGAACGGCCCCGGAATGACGATCGAGGAATGGCGTCTCGGCGAGGATGGCCATGGGGGAGAGGTCACACCAACCCTTTCTGCTTCAGCAGGCCGACCAGCTCCGCGACATCCTTCACCATCACGCCGCGCGAACGCTTGGGCGGCGGCGCATAGTGCGTGGTCTTGATTTCGCCGCCGTGCTCGATGCCGAGCGTGGAGAGCTCGATGGTCTCGATCGGCTTGGATTTGGCTTTCATGATGTCGGGCAGCTTGATGAAGCGCGGCTCGTTCAGGCGCAGGTCGGTAGTGACGACCGCCGGCAGATCGACCTCGATGGTCTCGAGGCCGGCATCCACCTCGCGCGTGACGGTGGCCTTGTCGCCGGCAATTTCCAGTTTCGACGCGAAGGTCGCCTGTGGGCGGTCCCACAGGGCAGCCAGCATCTGGCCGGTCTGGTTGCAGTCGTCGTCGATGGCCTGCTTGCCGAGGATCACGAGTCCTGGCTGTTCCTTCTCGATCAGTTTCAGGAACGCGCGCGCGGCCGCGAGCGGTTGCACCGGGTCGGGCGTGACCACGTGGATCGCGCGATTGGCACCCATCGCAAGCCCGTTGCGTAAATGCGCCTGCGCGTCGACAGGCGCGATGGTGGCGATCACGACTTCTTCGGCGATGCCTTTTTCGCGCAGCCGCAGCGCTTCTTCCAGCGCGATGTCGTCGAACGGATTGGGGGAAAGCTTGACGCCATCGGTGACGACGCCCGAACCGTCGGGCTTCACCTGGATGCGCACGTTGAAATCGACCACGCGCTTGTATCCGACCAGAATCTTCATCGAGAGTCCTTGCATTGCGTGTCGCGGAACGGCATCCGGCTATTGTAGCCGACCCCCGTGCGCCGGCCTCGCCGGTTCGGCCTCGACCTTGCCGCTCGCGAGCGAGCGCAGAGGCGCGTGGTCAGCCGGTCGTGCGCGCCAGGATCGCGGTCACGAAGCGCTGTGCGGCGCCGTCGTCATGCGCGGCGAAGACCGATGGCTCGACCAGTTCCAGTTCCAGCAGGCGCGGCGCGCCATCGTCGTCGCGGATCAGGTCGACGCGCGCGTACAGCAGCGGTTGCCGGAAGGGGATCGCCGCCAGCGCGCGTCGTGCGACGGCCAACTCGTCCGGTGAGGGCGAGCGCGGCTCAATGGTTTCTTCCGCATACAGGCCGGCGGTCGGGCCCTTGTCGCGTTGCAGCAGCGGGCCTTTGCGGATCGCGTGGCTGAACTCGCTATCGAAGAACAACAGCGCGGTTTCACCGTGTTCGTCGACGGCATCCAAGTATGGTTGCAGCAACACGCTGCGATTCTTGCCGAGCAGGCGTTGCACGTGCGCGACGACCGCTTCGCGACTGTCGCGTGAATGCCTTTGCGCGTCGCGCGAACCCGCGCCGACGGCAGGCTTCACCACGACATCGCGCATGGACGGATGCGCCGCGAGCAAGGCGTCGATGACGGGCAGGGGATCCTCGCCCGGTTCGATGAACGCACTCGGCACCACCGGTACGCCAGCGCGCGCGAGATCGGCGAGGTAATGCTTGTCGGTGTTCCAGCGGATCACCTCCAGCGGATTCAGCAATCGCGTTTGCTGCGAAACACGCTCCGCCCAGGTCAGGAATTCAGGCAGGCGCTCGAAGTAATCCCAGGTCGAACGCAGCAAGACCAGATCGAAGCGCGACCAGTCGATCGCATCATCGTCCCAGTCGATCTCGTGCGCGTCCACACGCGCGGCGCGCAACGCGTCGAGCAGCAGCGGCATGTCGTAGTCGGTGCCGCGCGCTGCGCGCACGGTGACGAGGGCGATGCGTGGAGAGGTCATCGTGGAATCGCGGCGTGTAAAAGCCAAAAGGCTAACACGCGTTGCTGCGAGTGCCGGAACGCGTCGTCCGCCGTTGCGGCGGGCGACGCGCGATGCGGAAATCAGTCCTTGCGCTCGGGCCGCCAGCCCGGCATGCCCGCGCGCCATTTGATGAACGCGATCCAGTCCGCCGTCAACAGGTCGGTCTGGGTGCGCGTGGAGCCGATGCCATGGCCCGCTTGTGCGTCGATGCGCAGCAGCACCGGATTGGGTGTTCCAGATGCTTGCAGAGCGGCGGCGAACTTGGCGGGCTCCCATGGCGACACGCGCGGATCGTTCAATCCTGTCGTGATCATTACCGCGGGATAGGTGACGCCATTCTTGACATGCTGGATCGAATCCATCGCGTACAGGTTCTTGAAGCCTTGCTCAGTTTTCACGCTGCCGAATTCCGGAACGTTGGGCGGACCATTCGGCGAAAATTCCGCACGCAGCGTGTTCGCTGCGGGCACCAGGTCGATCACACCTGCGAACAGGTCGGGCCGCTCGGTCATCGCACGGCCCATCGTGATGCCGCCGGCCGAGCCGCCGACGATGAACAGTTTGTCCTTGCTGGTCACGCCGCGCGAGATCAGATCCTCGCCGCAGGCGATCAGGTCCTGCCATGTGTTGTGCTTGTTCGCGTCCTTGCCGCCGAGCCGCCACGCTTCGCCCTTCTCGCCGCCGCCGCGCACGTGGCAGATGCCATACGTGATGCCTTCGCGCATCGCCGCCGCTCGCCGCGTGCTGAAATCGGCGAGATTGGAAATGCCGTAGGAGCCATACGCTTCCACCAGCGTGATCTGCGGACCCTTGGCGTCTTTCGGCTGGATCAGGCTGAGCGGCACCATCACGCCGTCCTGCGCCTTCGCTTCGAGATCACTGACCTTGAACGCGGAAGCATTCATGTCGCCGCGGTGGCCGATGTCCAGTGCGGCGAATTTTTGCGAGGACGGGTCGTAGTGCAGGTAACTGGGTTGCACGACCCAGCTCGAGAGTTCGAGCGTGACGCCCGGCGCACGCGGATCGGTGAAGGCCTCGCCGATGTGGCCTTCGAACGGCAGCACCACCGTTTCGATCTTGCTGCTGCCAGTGGGGATGCGCAGCAACTGCGAATACGCGCCCTTGCGCGCCAGCACGTACAGCGCATCGGACGCGGCGTAGACGCCCTCGACGACGCGCTCGGGTTGCGCGGGCACCAGCGTCTTTGCCGAAGCAAGGGGATCGCCCGCCTTGAGCACCAGCACCTTGAAGGTCGGCGCGTCCTTGTGCGAGAGCAGGAAAATGTCGCCGCCGCGCATCGCAACGCTGGTCACGTCGTCGCCACGGTCGAAGAACGGCTTCCACGCCGCGGGCCTGGTGGCATCCGCAACGGGCGCCAGCCACGCCTTCCATTCGTTCTGGACGCCGTTGAATGAGATCGCGATCGCGTCCGTCGCGCCCGGCGTGATCCCGAGGAACGGAAATTCTTCCGGCGCAAACTTCGGTCCGCGGCCGACGCTCGTGCCCAACACGGCGACCGGTTCACCCTTCAGATCCCAGGCATAAAGCGTGGAGTTCTTGTAGGTGTCGGTTCCGGGCGCGCCGGGTTTGAGCTTGGCGAGACGGTTGAAGTACACCGTGTCCGAGTCGTTGCTCCATGTCGTCGCGCCGAACCGCACGCGATCGATCGGCCCCGCGATCGCTTTGCCGCTCGCGGCGTCGTACACCGTCATCGAGGCATTTTCCGAGCCGCCCTCGGACACGCCGACCGCGACCTTGCCGCCATCCGTCGAGGGCAGGAACCAGTTGATCGCGTAAGGCTTGCCGCCGTGCTGCTTGCGCAGCGCATCGATGTCGATCAGCTTGCGCGCGCCGGCGCTGTCGCGAACCATCAGGTCGTAGTCGTCCGAGCCGGGTGCGCGTTCCTCGTAGAAATCGCGGCCGCCATACGACACGAAACCCTGCACGAAACCGAAGCTGCCGGTGAAGGCGGACACGCGCTTCTGCAGCGCCGCCAGCGGTGAAATCGCATCCAGCACCTTGCGCGTGTACGCGCCCTCCGATTTCATCCACGCGATCGTCGCGGGATCGAGCTTCTCCATGTAGCGGTAGTTGTCGGTGACCTTGACGCCCCACAGGGTTTCGGTCACCGGCTTGACGGGTGCGGTAGCCGGTGGGGAGCCCGTGCCGATCGGCGCCAGCGGATCGCCCGCGTTCGATGCGCTCGCGGCGGACGTGGCGACAAGCGCGAAAACGGAGACAGCGGCAAAACGCCTGATACGCATGACCGGCCCTCCTGTGAATTGCCGGGCGAGTCTAGTCCTTCCGTCCGGAAAAGCTACAGGTTCTGGTAATTGGGTCCGCTGCCGCCTTCCGGCGTCACCCAGGTGATGATCTCGTACGGGTCCTTGATGTCGCAGGTCTTGCAGTGCACGCAGTTGGCGGCATTGATCTGCAGGCGCAGCGACGGGCTTCCATCGGCGCCCGTTTCCTCGATCATCTCGTACACGTTCGCGGGACAGAATCGCGTGCAGGGATTGCCATATTCAATGGTGCAACGATCGACGCAGATGTTGGTGTCCAGCACGTGCAGGTGTACCGGCTGGTCCTCATCGTGTTCGGTGGCGGCGAAGTACACGCCGGCAAGACGATCGCGCGGCGGCAGCGTGCGTTCGATCCAGCCGGGTTCGCGCGGCGAGGTGGCGTTGGGGCCGGGACGGTTGGCTTTTGTCGCCGGCGGGTCGAGTTTTTCCAGCGACGACCAGTCGGCGTGGTTCTTGAGCGTCCATGGCGAAAGGCCGGCGACGGCGGTTTCCCACGCGGCGTTGAACAAGCCGCGCCACAATCCGCCGCTGAAACCCGGACGGATATTGCGCACCTTCTTCAGTTCCTTCGCGATGCTTGATGCGCGCAGGCGTGCATCGAAACCTTTGCCCGATTGTTGCTCCGCGAAGTGTTCGGCGGCCAGCATCCCGGAACGGATCGCCTGATGCGTGCCCTTGATCTTCGGCACGTTCATCAGGCCGGCCGCGTCGCCGATCAGGATCGCACCCGGCATCTCGGTATTCGGCAATGACTGCAGGCCGCCCTCGATCAGCGCGCGCGCGCCACCCGAGACGATTTGCCCGCCCTCCAGCAGCGGCTCGATACGCGCGTGGTGCTTCAATTGCTGGAACGCCTCCCACGGCCGGAACAGCGGGTCGGAATAATCCAGCCCCGCGACGAAGCCGATCGCGATGCGATCCTTGTCGAGTTGATAGATGAAGCTGCCGCCGTAGGTCTTGTTGTCCAGCGGCCACCCGAGGGTATGGGTGACGTGGCCGGGCTGCACCCGGCCCGGCGGCAATTGCCACAACTCCTTCAGGCCGATGCCGTAGGTCTGCGGATCAGAGTTCTTGTCGAGGCCGTATTTCGCGACCAGGGTTTTGGTGAGGCTGCCGCGACAACCTTCCGCCAGCACCGTGAGTTTCGCGAGGATGTCGATGCCTTGGGTGTAGCCGGGCTTGTGTGAGCCGTCTTTCGACACACCCATGTCGCCGATCCGGACGCCGGCGACCGTGCCGTTGTCGTCGAACACCGCGTCGGCTGCGGCGAAGCCGGGGAACACGTCCACGCCCAGGGCCTCGGCTTGGGGCGCCAGCCAGGCGCACAACGCGCCAAGACTGACGATGAAATTGCCGTGGTTGTGCATCTGCGGCGGCGTCGGCAATTTCATGGCGCGCTTCGCGTCGCGCAGCAGCAGGAATTCATCGTGGGTGGCCGGCACGCAGATCGGGGGAGGATGGTCACGCCAGCCCGGCAGCAGCGCATCCAGTGGCGCAGGCTCGATCACCGCGCCGGACAGGATGTGTGCACCGACCGTGGATGCCTTTTCGATCACGCATACGCGGGTATCCGGTTTCAGTTGCTTCATGCGAATCGCGAATGCGAGCCCGGATGGCCCGGCACCCACCACGACCACGTCGTACTCCATCGTTTCGCGCTCGCTCATGGCGGCTCCTTCATGAGTTTTCCGTGCATCCGCCATTGTCTTGGGTTCCCGTGCACGCGGCAAACCCGCATAATCGGGCAACCGGAGGACGCATGACCGCATTCGAAGACGGAGAACT
>DATFGT010000017.1:0-4357 GCA_035249175.1 Rhodanobacteraceae bacterium | reverse complement strand
GATCGATGGGTCGGGCGCAACTTCGGATTCGCGCTTGATGCCCTGCGGTGTGAATTCGTAGAACCATGCGAATGCGATCCAGAACGGAACGCCGATCACACAGACAATCACGAATCCGCGCACCGCCCAGTTGGGCGCATTAAACAGCGGCCCCAGTTGCGCAATGCCTTGCGACAGCGCCCACGCCGCACCTGCGTACAACACCCCCGCACGCAGCACATTGCGGCGCTTCAGCTCGGCGAAGAAGGTCGGACGATCGGCCACGGCTACGCGACTTCCCGCCGGCGACAGGCCGGCCTCCTGTGGGGCAAGTGTACGCAATCTCCACTCGGCACGCTGGGGTTAACCCCACTCGCGCAACCAGACGTCGCCAAACCGGCCGGTCGTCAAGGACCGCTATGGGTCGCACTGCGACCGTTGAACTGGCGGGCGCCGAATTGCTTTGACCATGGGGCGGAAACCGGCCAGGAGCGGTCAGTCGCGACCCGAATCACGTCGCTCCATAGCCGTCACTGCCGGGCGCTGAGGTGCGGCGGGCTGGGCATCTCTCGCGCAAGCGCAAGGTACTCTTCCCACGCTTACTGCACCGTCGCGGTGTTGTATTTCTTCACCAGCGTCTGGAACGCAGGATCGGCGCGCAGCGGCGCGTACAGCGGATTGATGGCGAGGTCGTTGCAGCCGACCGGTCGGGCCGGACAGAAGGCTTCCAGCAGTTGCAACAACGCTGCGTGCTCGCCGAGCGCGGCGTACATCCCGAGCAGATTGCCCGCCACGTCCGAATTGGACTGGTGTCGGCTCAAGGCCTTGAGTGCGGCCAGCGCCTGCGGACGCAATGACGGATCGGCCACGGCCCGGTACACCAGCCGGCCGGCCGTGACCTGCTCCCGGTCCAGGGGCGTCGCGGGCTTCACGAGATCGAACGCCGCCACCATCGGGGCGTACTGGTGCAACTGCTGGTAGGCATAAGCGAGATAGAACGCGCTGTCCACGCTCGCGGGATTGAGCCGGACCATGGCTTGGGCTGCAGTCGCCATCTGCGCCCAGTCGCCGAGGTCCTGGTCATACGTGGCGAGATTGTTCCAGGCAGTGGCGTTGTCGGGATCGAGCAGCGTGGCTTCCTGCTCTTCTGCCACGGCCTGCTTGAGTGGCAGCAGGTCGCCGTAATCGAGGTGGGCGTTGGCGTTGCTCGGGTCGAACGCCAGCGCCTTCTGGTATTCCCGATTGGCCTTGGCGAAGTCGGGCGGATTGGTACTCGCATCCGCCAGGCCCAGCGCCACCCAGGCGTCGGCATTGCGCGGATCAAGCGCGAGCGCCTTCCCGGCTTCGGCGCGGATTTGCGGCAGCGTCGTCGCCAGCGGCAGGCTGGAATGCTGGGTGAGGGTGAGCAGCGCGCGCGACAACAGCGCATGGGCATCGGCATAGTTGGGGTCGAGCGCGATGGCCTGCTCGAAGTCCTTGCGCGCTGCTTCGTAGCTTGCGGCGTCGAACTTGTCCGAAAGTGCACGGCCCTTCAGCACCAGTTCGTGGGCTTCCGCATTGGTGGTGCCGCCCGTGGGCAGGTCAGCCTGCGCGAACTTCACCTGCAAGGCGCCGGCGATCGCCTGCGACACCTTGTCCTGCACCGCGAAAATGTTGGCGAAGGAATCGTCGTAGTGCTGCGACCACAGCTCGTAGCCGGTGACGGCATTGACCAGTTCCACGCTGATCCGCACCGCTGCGCCTTCGCGCGCGATGCTGCCGTGCAGGACGTTGGCGACGTCGAGCGCCTTGGCGATATCGGTCGCGCTTTGTTTGGCATCGCGGTACTTCGATGCGGTGTCCCAGGCGATCACGCGCAATGCCGGATTCTGGCCGAGCGCACCGGTCAGCTCCTCGGTGATGCCATCGCTGAAGTATTGCTGCTTCGGATCGCCGCTCAAATTCTTGAACGGCAGCACCACCAGCGTGTCCTTGGACGGATTGAACGTCGTCGCGGCTTTCGGCGCCGCAGCGGCCGCCACGGCCGGCTTGCGCTGCACGAAATAACCGGAGCCCAGCAGCACCACCGCGACGATCAGCACGCCGATGATCGCTAAATCCAGCTTGCGCGAGTTGGAATGGCGGGCCGGGGAGTCCGCCGTCACCTCGCTGTCGCGCTTGAATCCCTGCGGCGTGAATTCGTAAAACCACGCGAACGCGACCCAGAACGGGAAGCCGATGATCGCCGCGATCACAAACCAGCGGGTGATCCAGTCCGGCGCAGCGAACGCGGGCCCCAATTGCGCGATGCCCTGCGCTAGCGCCCACACCGCGCCGATATACAACACCGCCGCGCGCAGCACGTTGCGACGCTTCAATTCTGAAATGAAGGAAGGTCGAACCGTAGCCACGCCGCATGCGCTCCAGCCGGCGATCGGCCGACCCCACTGCGGCAGAGTATATGCGATCAGAACTCCTCGCACAGATGGAACGGCGTAGGCCTTCTCGGCGTAGTGGCGCCTGGGCACGCGCCACGCTTCACTCGGAAGCGGGTCAACCGTTGATGATGACCAACCCTCCCGAATGCGGACGTCGCCACGGGCAGCAACGGGTCGATGGCCGACCGCAGATTGTTGGCTCAAGATGCCCTGAAGATTCTGGAGCGGTCTCATGGCGAAGCTCGTGTTCGAACTGAACCAGTCCCTGGATGGCTACGTCGACCACCAGGCATTTGGGCCTCCTGATCCGTCGCTGTTTCGTCACTTCACGGAGCGGGTGCGCGGCCTGACGGGCATGGTGTACGGCCGCCGCATGTACGAGGTCATGCGCTATTGGGACGAAGGCTCTCCCGATTGGGACGCGGACGAACGCGATTACGCGGCGGCATGGCGGAGCCGACCGAAGTGGATCGTGTCACGCTCGCTGAAGTCGGTCGGCCCGAACGCCACGCTTGTCGCTGATGACATCGAGACGGTAATACGGGGACTAAAGGCGGAGCTCGCCGGGGAGATCGAAGTCGCCGGACCGGAGCTGGCGCACAGCCTGGGCGACCTTGGTCTCATCGACGAGTATCGACTCTACATCCACCCCGTCGTGCTGGGTCACGGCAAACCGTTCTTCGCCGGCCCCCGGCCGCGGCTCCGCCTCGTGGCCAGCGATTTGATCGTCGATGACGTGATCCGGTTGACGTACGTTCCTGCTTGATCGGGCGACGTGTCCGACGAACGCCGCCGCGCATCACTTCGCGGCGGTATTCGCGACGACGAGAATCCCGAAACTGCCGGGCTTGATCGTCGGGCGCGGATGCGGCTCGGCACTGGTCGGCGCGGGCCGCGGACCAAGTTCCGCGGCGGACAGGTACACGCGGCCGGTGGCTTCGTCGAGCGCCATGGTGCGCGCGCTTTTCTGGGTCGGCACGTTCGCGATCACCTGGTAGCGGTCGGGCGTTTCCTCGCGCACCACGGTCAAGGTGCCGCTGCGGCCGTTGGAACTGAACACCAGACCGCGTTGCGCGTCGTAACGCGCGGCGTCGGGGCCTTCGCCGATCGGCACGCTGGCGATGGGCTTGCCGTTTTCGGAATCGGTGACGGCCATGACGTTGTTCTGGCACACCGAGAACAGGCGATGGTGCGCGACGTCGATCGCGAGGCCCGACGGATGGCGGCAATCCTTCAGTGGCCAGGTGGCAGTGACTTTCATCTTCACCGGATCGATCACTGCAAGCTCGCCCTTGTCGGTGATGTTGTCGAACACGCGCCCGTGGCCGTCGCTGACGGGAAATTCCGGCTGGCCCGACAACGCAATGCGCCCAAGCAGTTTGCCGCTGGCGGCGTCGATCACGCTGGCATCGTTGCTGTCGCCGTTGAACGTGAACACGCGTTTCGAGAACGGGTCGTAGACGATCCCGTCCGGATCCTTGCCGCCGACCGCAACGGTTTGTTCGACCTTCAGCGTGGCGGGATCGAAGACTGTCACCGTGTTCGCATGGCCGTTGCTGATGAAGCCGCGATGCAGGTCGTCGGCCACCCCGGCGCCGTGCACGCCGGATAGCCCATCGATCTCGCCGACGCGCTTGTTGTCGCGCACGTCCAGCACGATCACGCGATCGGAATGGCTGACGTACAAGTGCTGCGTGGCTTGGTCGAGGTAGAGGTAATCCCAGAAGCCCGAGCCGCCGAGCGGCACGCGTTGCACCACTTTCCAGCCGCCGGATGCCGCCAGCGCAAACGCCGGCATCAGAACGAGGCAAAGGGCGATCGCGGATCGTTTCATGACACTCTCCAATTGGCCGGGTCAACCCCTTGAGTGTAGTCCTCCGGCACGCCGGCGTGCATGCACGTTGCCCGGCGATCGTCGTTGACGCATCCTCCGCCGCACACGCGCAATGAGCGTAGTATCT
>DATFGT010000016.1:0-3208 GCA_035249175.1 Rhodanobacteraceae bacterium | reverse complement strand
GCATGCGATGAAATTCCGCGTCTTCCTGCTTCCCTGTCTGCTCGCGCTCGCGCCCCTCGCGCACGCCGCGGCCCAGGCCCGTACCGACCCGAGCTTCCTGCTGACGGCAACCTCGAAGAATTTCGGCGCGTACTTCCCGTCGTATCTCGCCAACGGCTATTTCTCGACCATGACTTCGGTGCGCGGCACCGAACCGGACCGGGCGTACATGGTCGCCTTCATGGATTACAGCAAGGACGACATTTCGCGGCCGGCTGCCATCCCGGGCTGGAGCGAGATCGACTACAACCCCGGCACGGGCTGGATGAATTCGACGCGCCTCGATCCGGAAATTTTCTCCGGCTATTCGCAGACGCTGGACATGCACGACGGCACGCTCGCCACGCGCTACCGCTTCAGCTACGCGGGCAAGGCGACGGACGTCGGGGTGCAGACCTTTGTCAGCCAGGCCGACCACCATCTCGCGGCCACGCGCATTTCGATCACCCCGCAGTTCGACGGCAAGGTGCAGCTCCGGTTTCCGTTCCGGCTGTGGTCCGGCCACCAGCCACGCTTTCCGATCGCCAGCATGACCGGCGACCAGATGATCGATGCAGTGATCGCCAGTGGTCAGAACCTCAACGACAAGCCCGTGCCGATGCCGGATCGCGCGGCGGTCTGGTATCCGGGCACCACCCGTGTCGTCAATGATGGCGGCGACGCGAAGCAGATGACGTTGTGGCTGGACGGCCAGGCCGTCAATGGCCTCAGGATGGCGGAAGCCGCGGCGATCGAACTGCCGCGTGGCCTGAAGATCGACAGCGTGAAGCTGCTGAAGACTTCCGACGTGCTGTCGCTCGAGGTCGCCGTCGAGGTGCGCAAGCGCCAAACCTACACGTTCACCAAATACATCGCGGCGTCGCGGCAGGATTGGGGCGGCGATGCCAAGGCCGATCTTGCGCTTGTGAAAAAGGCGCGCACGACGGGCTTCGACAAATTGCTCGCGCGCCACGTCGGCGCCTGGCACAAGCTGTGGAAAGCCGACATCGTGGTGGATCACGATGAAACGGTGCAGCGCGCACTGCACTCGGACCTTTACTACCTGCTTTCCAACACCACGGTGGGGAGTGCCTGGTCGGTGGGCGCCTGCGCGCTGACGCCGAACTATGCCGGCCACGTGTTCTGGGATGCCGACTCATGGGTGTTCCCCGCATTGTTGTTGCTGCATCCCGAACGCGCGAAGTCGATCGTGATGTTCCGGCATCGCACCATGCAGGGCGCGCGTGAGCGTGCCGCGCAATACGGCGTGAAGGGCCTGATGTATCCGTGGGAATCGGACCCGCAGAAGGGCATCGACGTCACGCCGCATTTCGCCTATGGCGTATATCGCGAAGTCCACGTCAACGCCGACATCGCGATCGCGCAATGGCAGTACTACCTCGCCACCGGCGATCGCGCGTGGTTGAAGCAATACGGCTGGCCGGTGATCGACGGGATCGCCGCGTTCTGGAAAAGCCGCGCCACCTGGAACAAGGCGAAGGACCGTTACGAGATCCCACACGTCACCTCGACCGACGAGGCCTACGACGACGTGCTCAACGACACCTTCACCAACGCCGCGGCGGCCAAGGCGCTGCGGATCGCGACCAGGGCCGCCGCGCTGGTCGGTGCGAAGCCGGATCCTGCGTGGACCGAAATCGCGGACAAGATGTACATCCCGTTCGACGAGAAGGCGCAACGCCACTACGACTTCGACCCGTCGGTGCCGCACGACAAGGTGACGTGGTGGGGATCGTCACTGATCTTCCTGATGTATCCCAACCTCGACATGCCGATGTCGCCCGAAGTGCGGCGCAACGATTTCGACTTCCAGTTGCAGGCGCTCGAGACCCACGGCGACAACCCGAACGAGATGATGATGGTGATGATCACCGTCGGCGCCGCCGAGGTGGGCGACGCCAAGGCGGTCGGCCATTGGATCCATCGCAACCTCGAGGGTTTCCTGCAGCCGCCGTTCAACGTGCGCACCGAAACCGCCACCAACAACGCCGGTTACCTGCTCGCGACCTCGGCGGGATTCGTGCAGAACTTCCTGTACGGTTTGAGCGGCCTGCGCATCAATGACAGGGGGCTGGATGCCGCCTATCCACCCATCCTGCCGCCCGACTGGAAGGCAGTGACGCTCAAGGACATCACCTTCCGCGGCAAGCACTACGACATCACGATCAACCGCGGCGCGGACGGCAAAACCGAATTGGCGCGCAAGGAGCTCTGACGCTGTGTCGCACCCGCATCAAGCCACGACGGATTTGCCGGCACCTCTTGCCCGGATGACCCCGAAATCCGCCCGCTGGCACTCCGGTCTCATGATCCTGCTGTCGCTCGCCTGCATTGCGCCTGCCATCAAGGCCGCCACGGATCCGGGTTTTTTGCTCACCGCGACCGCGAAGAATTTCGAAAGCTATTTCCCGGGGGAACTCGCGAACGGTTACGTCTCCACGTTCACTTCGCCGCGTGGCACCGAGAGCAATCTCTCTTACCTCATCGCGTTCATGGATCGCGGCAAGGACGACATCGCCCGGCCCGCGGCGATTCCCGGCTGGACGGGCATCGACTACCGCACGGGTTCATCCGGCGCATGGTTGAATCTGGCGCCGCTGGGGCCTTCGACATTCAAGGATTACAAGCAGGTCCTGAACCTGCACGATGCGACGCTGACGACGAGTTACCGCTACCTCGACCAGAGCAAGGCGACGCGCGTCGAAGTGGTCAGCTTTGTCAGCGAGGCTTCGTCGCATCTGGCCACGGTCCGCTTCACGATCACGCCGGACTTCGATGGCGTGGCGGAACTCTCGTTTCCGCTGGTGCTGTGGGCACCATCCCAGCCACGCCTGGCGCTGGCCAAGTTGCCGGGCGACACCGGCTTGACCGGTGACCGGTTTCGGCAGGCGCTCGAAGCCCATGGCCTTTCCCTGGCCCCGCAGCCGCCGGCCACGCCCGATCGTGCGGCCATCTGGTATCACGGCGATACCCACGTGCTGGACGCCGAAGGCGACACATCGAATCTGACGCTGTGGCTGGACGGGCAGGCGACGAATGGCAAACGAATGGGCGAGGCCGTCGCCGTGGAATTGCCGAAAGGCGTCCGGCCGATCGAGACAAAACTGGATCGCAGTGACTACCGTTTGTCGCTGGACATGCGCGTCAAGGTGGAGAAGGGCAAGACTTA
>DATFGT010000015.1:0-68440 GCA_035249175.1 Rhodanobacteraceae bacterium | reverse complement strand
TGCCGGGTAATCGACCAGTGCGGCACGTCCGCCCCCGCCTGGTAGATCCCGCTGAAGGCGAACGCGAAGAAAGCAATGATCACAACGACGATCCAGAAAACCAGCGCGCCGATGAATCGCATGTGAGTCTCCGAATCAGCGGCCGTCGCCGAATATTCCCCGATGCTACTCCGGAGCGCGGATCGATGCAGCGAATCGTGAACCGCCAATCGCGATGAGGTCGCATGCTCGGCGCGTGCGGTTGGCGCGCCCGACGGGTTGAAGACGCGGCGTTTGCTGGTAACAGTGGCGCGCCCGACTGGAATCGAACCAGCAACCGTCGGCTTAGAAGGCCGATGCTCTATCCGATTGAGCTACGGGCGCGTTGCCGTCGCATTCTCGCAAGAAACCATCCCTGGTGCGACGGCTGTCGGACACCCCACGAAGCGGCCGCTGTGGAAAGTCAGCACGGGGATGTGCATTCTGACCCGACAGAACGCGACAAAATGAGCTCTCGTGACGAGCCGAACCGGAGCAGCGATCGAGGATGACCGCACAAACAATGGTCGGGGCAGAGGGATTCGAACCCACGACATCCAGCTCCCAAAGCTGGCGCTCTACCAGACTGAGCTATACCCCGAAACGCCGCCGACGGGCCGCAAGCACGGCGGGCAGGCAAGCCATGGTACGTTCGCGCGATCGCGCGGGTCAACGCGCGCGAACAACGGTTCCGAAAACGAAGAAGCCGACGACAACGCGTCGGCTTCTTCGTTGAATGGCGCGCCCGGAGAGATTCGAACTCCCGACCACCAAGTTCGTAGCCTGGTACTCTATCCAGCTGAGCTACGGGCGCATTGAAACACGAAAGCGAGCCGCGAATTATCCGGTGTCGCTGCAATCACGTCAACGATTGAATGGCGGAGAGAGAGGGATTCGAACCCTCGATCAGGCTTTTGACCCGATACTCCCTTAGCAGGGGAGCCCCTTCGGCCTCTCGGGCATCTCTCCGAATCTGTTTTCGTATCAACCAAGTGTAGCAACGGATGTCGCGGCAAGCCTGTACTTCATACGGGAACCGCGCAGCAACTCGCGCATGCAACAACCATCCGCCGCGCACGCGCCGATCCGGCAAGCCGGTCGGCTAGGATAGATGCGGGAGCGATTTTGGTAAAGCCGCGGAACGGCGGGCGTCAGCCCCTGGCCGCCTCGTCGCCGGAAGACTCGTCGGAACCGGAGCCGGCAGAACCCGTTTGGTGTTCCTGCTGGATGCGCTGGTAAATCTCTTCGCGATGTACCGCGACATCCTTGGGTGCGGTGATGCCGATGCGTACCTGGTTACCCTTGACACCCAATACCGTGACGGTTACCTGGTCGCCGATCATCAGGGTTTCCCCTACGCGGCGGGTCAAAATCAACATGACGGAACTCCATTCGTTCGGATCGGTTAGACCCGATACCCGCATGTGCGTTCCCCTCCGGATCGCACATCACGGCAATTCAGGACGATCGCGAACACGTCCGAATGAATGCGCGTGTTCAGGTTCCTCCATCACCCGCACTAGACCGGTACAGGGGCGATCGATGCGTGGCGACTATAGCTGAACGCGCAGCGCAGGCGCAATGCAAGAAGCGGTCGAAACGGCATGACTATTGGCATGGCGGGCGGTCAGGCGACCATGGGCGCCAGCCATTTGGCCAGCCCTTCCAGGGCATGGTCCAGCACGGGCGAATCCGCTCCTCCGCCTTGGGCCATGTCCGGCCGGCCTCCGCCCTTGCCGCCGATCTCCCTGGCAACATGGGCCACGATGTCACCCGCTTTCACTTTTGTCAGCGCGTTCCCGTGCACCCCCCCGACCAGTGCGGCTTTGCCGTCACTGCCCGAAGCGAGCAGCACGACGCAATCGCCGAGCTTCTGCTTCAGCGTATCGACGGCCTCGCGCAGCGCCTTGGCATCCATGCCGTCCACGCGTGCGGCGACCAGCTTGATGCCACCGACATCGACGGCGTGCGCGGCCAAATCGCCGGTCGCGGAGCTGGCGGCCCTGGCCTTGATTGCATCCAGTTCGCGCTCTAGCTTCTTCTGTTTGTCCAGCAGCAGGCGCAATTTGTCGGCCACGTCGCCCGCGTTCGACGAAAGCAACCCGGCGACCTCGTCCAGGCGATGCTCCTCCTCGGCCACGTGCGCCATCGCACCAGTGCCGGTCAAGGCCTCGATGCGCCTGATGCCGGCCGCAACACCGGATTCGGACACGATCTTGAACAGGCCGATGTCGCCGGTGCGCGACACGTGCGTCCCTCCGCACAGTTCGGTCGAGAAATCGCCCATCCGCAGCACGCGGACTTCGTCGCCGTATTTTTCGCCGAACAAGGCCATCGCGCCGAACGCGATCGCGTCGTCGTAGGCCATATGGCGGATTTCCGCCGGATCGTTGCGACGGATCTGTTCGTTGACGCGGTCCTCGACGCGGCGCAATTCGTCCGGTTTCACCGGCTGGAAATGCGAGAAGTCGAAACGCAGCCGGTCGGGCGCGACCAGCGATCCCTTCTGCGTGACGTGCTCGCCCAGCGTTTCGCGCAACGCCGCATGAAGAAGATGCGTCGCCGAATGATTCAACACCGTAGCTTGTCGGCGTGCAGCGTCCACGCGTGCGAATACGTTGTCGCCGTCGCGCAGCGGCGCATTACCTTGCCACTCGCCGACGTGGCCGTGGAATTGCCCGCCGAATTTCTGCGTATCGCTGACAATGAAACGCCCGGCGGCGTGTTCCAGTGCGCCAGTATCGCCGACCTGTCCACCCGATTCCGCGTAGAACGGCGTGCGGTCCAGGATGATCGCTGCCGATTCGCCGGGCGCCAGCGCGTCTACGGCGCGGCCATCGCGCAGGATCGCCAGCACCTTGCAGTCTTTCGCCTCCAGCGTTTCGTAGCCAAGAAATTGCGTCGGCGCAAGCCTGCTTGCGATCTCGGCCGGCAACTGGGTCTTGCTTTCGAACCTGCTGGCCGCGCGTGCGCGTTCGCGCTGCGCCTCCATCGCACGCTCGAAACCCGCCATGTCCACCGCCATGCCGCGCTCGCGCGCGATGTCGGCGGTCAGGTCCACAGGAAAACCATAGGTGTCGTACAGACGAAACGCGTCCTCGCCCGGGATGGTCGTACCCGGCTGGGATGCCACCTCGTCGAACACTCTCATGCCGTGTTCCAGCGTCTCGCCGAAACGATGTTCCTCGGCGCGCAAGGCTTCCTCGACGAACGCCTGCTTCGCCGCGAGTTCCGGGTAAGCCTCGCCCATTTCGGCGACCAGCGGCGCGACCATCTTCCAGAAGAACTCGCCGCGCACGCCCAGCATCCAGCCGTGGCGCAGGGCGCGCCGGATGATCCGGCGCAACACGTAACCGCGGCCCTCGTTGGAAGGCAGCACGCCATCTACGATCAGGAACGCGCAAGCGCGGATGTGATCGCCGATGACGCGCAGCGACTTGTTTTCGTGATCGGGGCACCCCGTCAGTTTTTGCGCGGCCGCGACCAGGCGCTGGAACAGGTCGATCTCGTAATTGGAGTGCACGCCCTGCAGCACGGCAGCGAGACGTTCCAGTCCCATGCCGGTATCCACGCACGGCGCGGGCAACGGCGACAGCGTGCCGTCCTCGGCGCGATCAAACTGCATGAACACCAGGTTCCAGATTTCGATGTAGCGGTCGCCGTCTTCATCGGGTGAACCGGGCGGACCACCGGCGACGTCGGCGCCGTGGTCGTAGAAAATCTCGCTGCACGGGCCACACGGCCCGGTGTCGGCCATCTGCCAAAAATTGTCCGAAGCGAATGGCGCCCCCTTGTTGTCGCCAATCCGGACGATGCGTTCGGGCGGCACGCCGACGACATCCTTCCAGATGCCGTAAGCCTCGTCGTCCGTGTGATAGACGGTCACCCACAATTTTTCGGGCGACAATCGGAACGTGCGGGTCAACAATTCCCACGCCCATTCGATCGCTTCCTTCTTGAAGTAATCGCCGAACGACCAGTTGCCCAGCATCTCGAAGAAGGTGTGGTGGCGCGCGGTGTAGCCCACCGAATCGAGGTCGTTGTGCTTGCCGCCGGCACGCAGGCAGCGCTGCACGTCGGCCGCGCGCACGTACGGCAGTTTCTCGCTGCCGAGGAACACGTTCTTGAATTGCACCATCCCCGAGTTGGTGAACAGGAGGGTCGGATCGTTGGCGGGAACCAGCGGCGCGGAAGGCACGATGGTGTGGCCGCGATCCTTGAAGAACTCGAGGAAACGTGCGCGAATTTCTGCGGTTTTCATGCGGTTGCGTCGGGAAGCTCAGGTGATGGCGAGTCAAGGCGGCGCAGCCGGCCCGCCCGCCAAAACCATGGCGGAACGTCAATCGCCGGGATCGCCAACCTCGGAATGGGTGACGATTCTAACTGTGGCGGCGCTGAAACCGCGACGCAAGAGGAAGGCTGCGCGCTTGCCGCGTTCGGCGTGATCGGCGGCGGGCTTGTTGCCGTACTTCTTGCGCAGTTGCGCCATCGCCGAAGTTTCCCAATCGGCGTCCGCGCCATCGAGCAGCGCGCGAATCGCGGCGTCGGTCAGTCCATGCGAACGCAACTCGGCTCGGATGCGGGTGGGTCCGTAGCCCTGCCCCACCCGCGCCCGCACGATCATTTCACCGAAGCGATCGTCGTCCTGGTATTGCTGCTTTTGCAGCGTGCGTAGCGCCGACTCCGATTCGTCCTCGTCACAACCGGCGCGTTCGAGCCGCGCGCGCAGCTCGCGCTGCGAGTATTCACGACGGGCGAGCATGCCGAGCGCACGGTCGTAAGCACTCCGCTCCGGCCTGTCGCCACGCGTGTCTCGCTTGCGCTTCATCGCAGTGTCGCGTGCGCAGCCATGGACCCCGGAACCGACCTCTTGTTGCCGGCGTCCCGGATTTCGCTTTGCTCCATCCGGGCTACCTGGCCATCTATGCCTCGACTTCTTCGGCGTCCTCGGTGGCGGCGACGCCGCTGGTGCCCGTGCCCACCAGCAGCTTGGCGCGCAACGCGGCATCGAGTTCCTTGGCGGCGGCCGGGTTCTCCTTGAACCACTGGCGCGCGTTTTCCTTGCCCTGCCCGATGCGCTCGCCGTTGTAGCTGTACCAGGCGCCGGATTTTTCGACCAGGTTGTTGGTGACGCCCAGTTCGATCAGCTCGCCCTCGTACGAGGTGCCCTCGCCGTACAGAATCTCGAACTCGGTCTGCCGGAACGGCGGCGCCACCTTGTTCTTCACCACTTTCACGCGGGTCTGCGAACCGATCACTTCCTCGCCCTTCTTCACCGCGCCGATGCGGCGGATGTCGAGGCGCACCGAGGCATAGAACTTCAACGCATTGCCGCCGGTGGTGGTTTCCGGGTTGCCGAACATCACACCGATCTTCATACGGATCTGATTGATGAAGATCACCAGTGTGTTGGAGCGCTTGATGTTGCCGGTGAGCTTGCGCAACGCCTGGCTCATCAGTCGCGCGTGCAGGCCGACGTGCGAGTCGCCCATCTCGCCTTCGATTTCGGCCTTCGGAGTCAGCGCCGCGACCGAGTCGATCACCACCACGTCGACCGCGTTGGAACGCACCAGCATGTCGGCGATTTCCAGCGCCTGCTCACCGGTGTCGGGCTGCGACACCAGCAGGTCGTCGACATTGACGCCGAGCTTGGCCGCGTAGGACGGGTCCAGCGCATGCTCGGCGTCGACGAACGCCGCGGTGCCGCCGTTCTTCTGGCAGCTTGCGATCACCTGCAGGGTGAGCGTGGTCTTGCCCGAGGATTCCGGGCCGTAGATTTCCACCACGCGGCCGCGCGGCAGACCGCCGACGCCCAGCGCCACGTCGAGGCCCAGCGAGCCCGTGGAAACCGTGTCGATGGCTTCGGCGGTGCGATCGCCCATGCGCATCACTGCCCCCTTGCCGAACTGCTTCTCGATCTGGCCCAGTGCGGAAGCCAGTGCGCGGCGCTTGTTGTCGTCCATTGCGTATTCCTCAGACGGATTGTGCGTGAAGCGAAGTATCGCGGGGTCGGTTCTCACGGGTTGAGACCTGAGGGAACCGGAAGACGTCGCCATTATTTCACACCGCCGGCTTGCGAACAGCGGCGCAAGCCGCATCATTCCGTAAGCACTTTCCTATGGCGCGATGCATCCCGCACCGCAGATCCTGCAGCTACGCGCGCAGAATCATCCGAATGCCTTCCAGGGCGACGACAACGGTCTGTCGGCGCACGGCATCGCGGTTGCCATCGAATCCGAAACATTCCACCCGCGCCTCGTGGCCACGCCGCTGCCATGCGATCCAGACCGTGCCGACGGGCTTCTCCGGCGTGCCGCCGCCGGGGCCCGCGATGCCGGTGACAGCCACCGCCACGTTCGCGTCGAAGCGCGCCAGCACGCCCGCCACCATTTCCAACGCGCATTCGCGGCTGACTGCCCCGTGTTTTTCCAGCGTCGCCGGGGTGACGCCCAGCAGTGCCTGCTTGGCGCGGTTGCTGTAGGTCACCACCGCGGATTCGAACCATTCCGAACTGCCCGCCAGATCCGTGCACGCTTTCGCGATCCAACCGCCGGTGCAGGATTCGGCGGTCGCCAGCATTTCGCCACTCGCGTGCAAGGTTTCGGCGACTTGTTCGGCCTGCTTGCGCAACACAGCATCATCGGGAACGGTTTTCACGATGACTCCGTGATTGGAAAGCACCGTTCTACCGCAACCGGGCGCGCGCGCCAAGCACCGGTCAGGCTTCAGCTGCGCGAGCATGCAACCCTGTGGCGATCGCTGGCGCGCACATCCTTGGGCGGCCGCCATTCGCGCCATCCATGGCGCTCATTCTTCGGGCCGCCTGCAGCGTTCGGGCGTGCTCCTGCGCGCCACATCGTCAGTCTGAGTCACCCTTCCACCACGAACCACACGTTCTCGGCGATATTGGTGGCGTGATCGCCGATGCGCTCGATGTTCTTGGCGATGAACAACAGGTGCGAGCAGGCGGTGATGCTGCGCGGGTCTTCCATCATGTGGGTGAGCAGTTCGCGAAACAGGCCCGTGTACAGGGTGTCGAGTTGGTTGTCGCGCTCCCATACCACGCGTGCGGCGGCGGCGGTAGGCGTCCAGCACGTCGCGCACCATTTCGTCGGCCACTTCTGCCAGTGCGGACAGGCCTGCGACCAGTGGCACCGGTGCCGAAAGGTTCAAGGTCATCGAGCGTTTCGCGACATTCGCCGCATAGTCGCCGATGCGCTCGATGTCCGACGCGATCCGCAACGCCGCGAGGACTTCGCGCAGGTCCCGCGCCATCGGCTGACGCAGCGCCAGCAGCCGCAAGACATCCTGGCTGATACGGCGTTCCTGCGAATCCAGCGCGTCGTCGTTGTCGACGATGCATTGCGCCGCGCGGCATGAGCTTTTAACGCGCACGCTGGTAGAACATGCGCCCCCTGCTGGCGGCGGCTGCCGCAACGTCCTCAACCTGCTGTCTTCGTTCTGTCATCCAACGTGTATCCCTGTGCAACCAACGCCTCGCACCTTGGCGCAGCCCCGACCATGACTTTTTTCGGGGCGCACCTCAACCGCAGCGGAGATCACCATGAAATCCAGAGTTCTCGCCGTAGCCGTCGCGCTCGTATTGGGCAGCGGGGTCACCCTGACGACGCCCGCCTTGGCGCAATCGAATGAGGCTGCCGAAATCGCACAACTGAAGCAGCAGCTCGCGGTGTTGCAAGCGAAAGTGAACGAGTTGGAGCGGCGCTCGCACGGGCAGCCAGGCGATATCAGCACGCAGCAGAACATAGGGGCGATGAATCAGCAGCAGGCCAAGCCTGCGCAACCCGCGCCCGACGCCTGGGCCAGCAACACAAGAGTAGGCGGCACGGCATTCATGGATTTCACCAACATCGACCAGACCAAAAATGGCGCGAAGACCGACGCCTCCGGCCCCGGGCTGGACGTGAAGCGTTTCTACCTCACGGTAGACCACACCTTCAACGATATTTGGTCGGCCAACCTGACGACCGATTTCAACTACAGCAGTGTGGATGGCGAGACCCAGTTGTTCGTCAAGAAGGCCTATCTCCAGGGCACATTCTCGAAACTCACTACGCTACGGGTCGGGTCGGCCGGCATGGCATGGATTCCGTTCGTGGAAGACTGGTACGGCTACCGCTTCGTCGAGAGCACCGTCGTGGATCGAACCAAGTTCGGCAGCTCGGCGGATTGGGGCGTACACCTGCTCGGCGACAGCGGCATGTTCAACTACCAGGCGTCCATGATCAACGGCGGTGGTTACAAGAATCCAACCCGCTCCGACAGCGTGGACTTCGAGGGCCGTGTCGGCTTCCAGCCGATCAAGAGCGTGATGATCGGCGTCGGGGGTTACAGCGGCGATCTCGGCAAGAATACGCACAACACGCCGGCGCTCCATGACGCGCATCGCTATGACGCGATGATTGCCTACCGCGGAGGTGGGCTCCGGCTCGGCGGCGAATATTTCCGTGCCAGCAACTGGAACAACGTGCTGACGCCGGCAACCGACACGGCCGACGGCTGGTCGCTGTGGAGCAGCTACGACTTCGGTCCGGCTTCGATCTTCGCGCGTTACGACCGGGTCCGGCCCAGCAGGGATATCAGCCCAAGCCTGCAAGACACCTATTACAACTTCGGTGTTGCCTTCCCCGTGACGGAAGGCGTGCGCATGGCGCTCGCGTACAAGCACGAGCTTCTGAAGGACGACAGCAAGACCAACACCCGATCCCGCGAGTTCGGCGCGTGGGGCGAGGTGAAATTCTGATTGGTGCCCAGCGGTTAACGTCACCCGAATCGCCCGGCGCCTTTGCCGGCGCCGCCGGAAAGCGTGATTCGTGGAACATCGCATCCGCATTACCGGGGGAACGAATCCCTAGCGCGTCCTTAACTCTCGCCATGCTGGAGTAGTTTTCAGGAGTTCTGAGGCCCTGATTGCCGGCTGCAATCATGCAGCGCGCATCAAGCGGGCCTTTCCACTTCGTGATGCAGGGATGTCACCATGAAACGCATCGCGCTGCTGTTCGCCTGCTTCTCCCTCGTTGCGCCGTTGCTCGCCACGGCAAGCGGCGTGACCTTGCTCAACGTCTCCTACGATCCGACACGCGAGCTCTATCGCGACGTCAATGCGGCGTTCGCCGCGCAATGGAAAGCGCAACACGGCGACACGGTCACGATCCGGATGTCTCACGACGGCTCCGGCAAGCAGGCGCGCGCGATCGCCGACGGCTTGCCGGGCGACGTAGCCACGCTCGCGCTCGCTTATGACCTGGACACGCTGGCCGATCGCGGCCTGATCGCGAAGAACTGGCAACAGCGCTTGCCGGACAATTCCGCGCCCTGCACTTCGACGATCGTTTTTCTCGTACGCAAGGGCAATCCGAAGAAGATCAGGGACTGGGCCGACCTGATCCGCCCCGGCGTGCAGGTGATCACGCCTAACCCGAAGACCTCCGGTGGCGCGCGCTGGAATTTTCTCGCCGCCTGGGGTTATGCCTTGAAGCAGCCCGGCGGCAACGAGGCGAAGGCGCGCGCGTTCGTCAAGGCGCTGTACCAGCACGTTCCGGTGCTGGACACCGGCGCGCGCGGCGCGACCAACACGTTCGTGCAGCGCGGGATGGGCGACGTGCTGCTGGCGTGGGAGAACGAAGCATTGCTGGCCCAGCGCGAACTGGGCAAAGGCAGCTTCGAGATCATGGTGCCGTCGCTCAGTATCGTCGCGGAACCCCCCGTCGCCGTGATCGACGCGAACGTGGACAAGCACCACACGCGCGCGGTCGCCGAGGCGTACCTGAAATTCCTGTATTCGCCGCAGGGACAGGAACTGGAAGCGAAGCATTTCTACCGCCCGCGCTCGCCGCAGGTGATGGCGAAATACGCGGCGCAATTTCCCAAGGTGAAGACCTTCACCATCCGGGAAATGTTCGGCGACTGGCGCCAGGTGCAGGCGAAATTCTTCACCGACGGCGGCGTCTTCGACCAGATCGGGCCGGGCGGTTGAGCCATGCGCCGACGCGTTCTGCCTGGTTTCGGATTGAGCCTCGGATTGACGCTGAGCTATCTGGGGCTGATCGTGCTGCTGCCGCTCGCCGCGCTGGCGTGGAAGGCGAGCGGCGCGGGCGGCCAGGCATGGCTGCACCTGCTTTCGTCGCCGCGTGTGATCGCCGCCCTGAAATTGTCATTCGGCGGGGCGCTGCTTGCCGCGCTGCTGGACGCGGCGGCTGGATTGCTGGTCGCCTGGGTGCTGGTGCGCTACCGCTTCCCGGGACGGCGACTGCTGGACGCATTCATCGATCTTCCATTCGCGATGCCCACGGCGGTGGCGGGTATCGCACTCACCGCACTGTATGCACCCAACGGCTGGCTGGGCCGCTGGTTCGCGCTCGTGGATATCCGGATCGCCTACGCGCCGCAGGGCGTGCTGATCGCGATGGCGTTCGTCGGATTCCCGTTCGTGGTGCGCACGCTGCAGCCGGTGCTGGAAAATCTCGACCGCGAGATCGAGGAAGCCGCCGAAAGCCTCGGTGCGCGGCGGTGGCAGACCTTCACCCGCGTGCTGCTCCCGATGCTCGCGCCCGCCCTCCTGACCGGCTTCGCGCTGGCGCTCGCGCGCGCGGCTGGCGAGTACGGCTCGGTGATCTTCATCGCCGGCAATATCCCGATGCGTTCGGAAATCGCACCGCTGCTGATTGTGCAGAAGCTGGAGCAGTTCGACTACGCGGGCGCGGCCGCGCTGGCCGTGATCATGCTGGCGTTCTCGTTTGTGCTGCTGATCCTGATCTCGTACCTGCAGCGTTGGAGCGGGCGCTGGGCAGAGGCACCCGCATGAACACGATCGCGCTCTCGCGCCCGGGCGCACGACCGCGACGCATGGTGCACGCGGCATTGGTGCTGGTCGCCATGGCATTCCTGCTGGTTTTCCTGCTGTTCCCGCTCGCAGTCGTGTTCGCGGAAGGTTTGCGGCAGGGTGTTGCGGCGTATCTCGCCAGCATCGCCCAGCCGGAAGCGCGCGCCGCGATCCTGCTGACCCTGCTCGTGGCCGGCATCGCGGTACCGTTGAACCTGGTGTTCGGAGTGACCGCCGCCTGGCTGATGGCGCGTTTCCAGTTCGCCGGCAAGGCGCTGCTGGGCACGATCATCGACATCCCCTTTTCGGTGTCGCCGGTGATTTCCGGTCTGATCTACGTGCTGATGTTCGGCGCGCAGGGCTGGTTCGGCCCGTGGCTCGAAGCGCACGGCATCAGGATCGTCTTCGCCATGCCCGGCCTGGTGCTGGCGACTGTGTTCGTGACGCTGCCGTTCGTGGCCCGCGAATTGATTCCGCTGATGCAATCGCAGGGCGCCGAGGAAGACGAAGCCGCGCGCGTGCTGGGCGCGAGCGGCTGGCAGATGTTTTTCCGGGTGACGCTGCCGAACATCCGCTGGGCGCTGCTGTACGGCGTGCTGTTGTGCAACGCGCGTGCCATGGGCGAATTCGGCGCCGTCTCCGTCGTGTCCGGCCACATCCGCGGCCTCACCACCACGATGCCGCTGGAAGTGGAGATGCGCTACAACGAATACGACTACGTCGGGGCATTTGCGGTCGCCTCCCTGCTGGCCCTGCTCGCGCTGGTCACGCTCGCGATCAAGAGTCTGCTGGAGTGGCGCTACGCGGATGCGCTGGCCGCGCACGCACCCGGCGGACATTGAGGGCTCACCCATGCAGATCAGCAACCTGACCCGCCGCTTCACCGGTTTTGCCGCGCTGGATCACGTGAGCCTGAGTATCGCGCCGGACGAATTCGTCGCGCTGCTCGGCCCTTCCGGTTCCGGCAAGACCACGTTGCTGCGGATCCTTGCCGGGCTGGACTATCCCGACGGCGGCAGCGTCGAACACGAAGGCACGGACTTTCTCGCCGCGCCGGCGCGCAAGCGCAACGTCGGGCTGGTGTTCCAGCACTATGCGCTGTTCCGTCATCTTTCCGTGCGCGAAAACATCGCCTTCGGCCTGCGCGTGCGGCCGTGGCGCAAACGGCCCAGGCGGCGCGAAATCACCGAACGCGTGCGGCAACTGCTGCGGCGCGTGCAACTGGAAGAACACGGCGACCGCTATCCCGCGCAACTCTCCGGTGGCCAGCGCCAGCGCGTGGCACTGGCGCGCGCGCTGGCGGTCGAGCCCGGCCTGTTGCTGCTGGACGAGCCGTTCGGTGCGCTGGACGCGCAAGTGCGCGTAACCCTGCGGCGCTGGCTGCGCGAGCTGCACGACGAGTCGAGATTGACCACGATCTTCGTCACCCATGACCAGGAAGAAGCGCTGGAACTTGCCGACCGGATCGCGGTGATGAACAAGGGCCGCATCGAGCAGGTGGATACGCCGGAAGCGCTCTACCAGCATCCGGCCACGCCGTTCGTCTGCGAGTTCATCGGCAAGGTGAGCAAGGTACCGCTCCTCTACAGACACGGTCGCCTCGCGGCTTCCGAGTGGTCATTGCCCAAGCCGCCATGGGCGGACGGATATGCGGCCGCGATGGCCTACATCCGGCCCGAGCACCTGTGCGTGGAGCACGACGAAACGCGGCCGGCATGGAACGCGCGCTTGCGACACATCTATCTCGCCGGCAGCGTGACCCACCTGGACCTGCACGTCGCGTCCCTGGACCACTCGCTCGAAGCCGACATCGCCAGCGAAGAGCTCGCATCGCTCGGCCTGCGCCCCGGCATGGATTTGCGCATCAGCCCACGCCGGGCGATCATCTTTCCTCATCGGCACGGCAATTCCGACCTGATTTCCGAATTGCGCTGGGAGTGGCGCGACGCGCGGGATGAAGGAGCCGAAGCGAGCACCTGTCCTACGCCGATCCTGAGCACGTGAGCCGGCCCGCAGCGAAACGGCGGTTCCAAACAAGGACGGACGCCTCAGCCCATGATTGAATTGGCAAGCCGCCCGGGCAGAGCCGGCGCGCTCCCGTGGAGGTTCAGGTGTGCAGCTTGCGGAACGCCCACCATCCGAGCCAGCCAAGGCCCAACATCCATACGGTAATGATGACTACGGCCACGCCGCGACTTGTTGGTTTTTCAGAAGCCGCCAGAGCCTGCTCTCTCGCAGAGGCCATGACATCGGCGGGAGCGAGATGGATGACCAGTGCAAGGCCGAGCGGGACCAGGATCAGGTCGTCCAGGTAGCCCAACACCGGGATGAAGTCGGGGATGAGATCAATGGGACTCAGTGCATAGGCCGCCACTGCCAGGGCGAGGAGCCGGACGAACCATGGCGTACGAGGATCACGCGCCGCAAAGTAGACCACCAGGGTCTGTTGCTTGAGGCCCTTTGCCCATTTCCTCAGCGACGCAGCTTTCATGCCTATCTGACCGCGGATTGAAACCATCCGCGTCCCCTGCCTTGCCGCGGATCCGCCACACGACCGTCGCGAAACGGGCTATGCATCAGGCTCCAATAACCGTGCCTTCCCGAACACACACTTGAATGTCGAACCCTTACCGGATTCGCTTTCGATTCGCAACTGCGCGTCGTGCAGGTTCAACACGTGCTTCACGATGGAAAGCCCGAGCCCGGTGCCACCGGTCGCGCGCGAGCGGCTTGAGGAAACGCGGTAGAAACGTTCGGTGAGCCGTGACAGGTGTTCGGCCGGAATACCGTAACCCGTGTCGATCACCGAGTATTCGGCACCGGCCGGCGTACGTCGCCAATGGATCGTGATGGTGCCGCCGTCGGGCGTGTAGCGCACCGCGTTGCTGACCAGATTGGAAAACGCGCTATGCAGATCCTTGGACGAACCCAGCAGATCGACATGGCCTGCATCTTCGACCGCAACGCGATGTTTGCCTTGGCTCAGCACTTCGGCTTCCCGGCGCAGCGTCTCCAGCATCGGCGTCATTTCCACGCGTTCCTCGACGAGGTGCTGCTGCATTTCCAGCCGCGACAGCTCCAGCAAATCTTCGACGATCTGGCGCATCCGCTGCGACTGTGCGCGCATCTCGTTCAGCACCGGCGCCAGCGTCGGCACGTCCTCCGGATCGAGCAATTCCAGGTAACCATGGATCACCGTCAGTGGCGTACGCAGTTCGTGCGACACGTTGGCCACGAAATCGCGGCGCACCTGCTCCAGCCGCGTGACCCGGCTGATGTCGCGCGCGATCAACTGGCGACGGTGATCGCCGTAGGGAATCAACGACAGCTGCAGGCGGACGGTGGGGTCGACGGGAGAGGCGATGTCGTCGGCATCGCCCTGCCCGGTCCGCAGCCACGTACCCGCCTCACCGTCCCCGAAGCGTTCGGCCACCGCCAGACCACGATCGCGCGGCCACACGATGCCGAGCAATTGCCCCGCCGCGGGATTGCACCAGCGCATGCACCCATCCGAATCCAGCAGCACCAGCGCGTCGGACAAGGCGCATGCAACCGTACGCAGGTCACGCAATTGCGTCGCAAGGCGACGCGCGCGTGCGCGATCGGTATTCATGGTTGGGTGGAGAATCGATAACCCGTGCCACGCACGGTCTGGATCAGTGCATCCAGCCCGAACGGTTCCAGCGTTTTGCGCAGGCGCCGGATATGCACGTCCACCGTGCGTTCCTCGACGTACACACTGCCACCCCAGACCTGGTCCAGCAGTTGCGCGCGCGAATAGGCGCGCTCGGGGTGGCTCATGAAAAAGTGCAGCAGCCGATATTCGGTAGGGCCGATTTCGATCTGTGCGTCACCCGCATACACTCGGTGCGCGGGGCCGTCGATCCGCAAGCCGCCGCTTTCGATCGATCCTGTGCCGCCATCGGTCTGGACGCGCCGCAGCACCGCCTTGATTCGGGCGATCAGCTCGCGTGTCGAGAATGGTTTGACCACGTAATCATCGACACCGGCCTCGAGGCCGCTGACGCGATCCATTTCCTCGCCGCGCGCGGTCAGCATGATGATCGGCACCTCGGAGGTGCGTTCCTCGCTGCGCAAGCGACGCGCCAGTTCCAGCCCGGTCATGCCGGGCAGCATCCAGTCCAGCAGGATCAGGTCCGGCGGCGTGTCGCTGATCGCGACCAGCGCCGCGCGCGCGTCGGCGGCATGGATCGCCTCCATGTCGGCCTTGCGCAGCGCGAAAGCCACCATGTCGCGAATGGAAGCTTCGTCTTCGACGATCAGTACACGCTTGTGCATGCGGGGGTTCTTGGCAGTCCCGTGACCGGATTATTGCAGCGTCGCAACGTGACAGTCTCATGACAGTGTGGCACCCGTTATCCGTTCGCGCTGAGCGTAGCTTGCGCAAGCACGCGAAGTCGAAGCGCAAAATCCTGTGTCCTTAGACTTCGGCCCTCCGGGCCTATACTTCAGAACGAACGGGGCCCAAATTCAGGCATTGCTGAAAGCGTGGGAACGCTTGGGCCTTACGGTCGCGCATGCGACACTGCGCGCCTGCCCGCACCCGCCGCACCCGAGATGGACCAGGCCGACCTCGCCCGCCACACGCCTTTGATGCGCCAGTACTTCGCCGCCAAGGCCGAGTACCCGGACACCTTGCTGCTGTTCCGGATGGGCGACTTCTACGAGCTGTTCTACGACGATGCGCGCAAGGCTGCGCGGCTGCTGGACATCACCCTGACCCAGCGCGGCGAATCGGCCGGCGCACCGATTCCGATGGCGGGCGTGCCGTACCACGCGGTGGAGTCGTACCTTGCAAAGCTGGTGCGCGCGGGCGAGTCCGCCGCGATCTGCGAACAGATCGGCGATCCGAACGGCAAGGGTCCGATGGAACGCAAGGTGGTGCGCGTGGTCACGCCTGGCACCCTCACCGACGAGGCGCTGTTGCCGGAACGCCGCGACAACCTGCTGCTGGCAATCGCGGCGGGACAGTCCGGGTTCGGGTTGGCATGGGTCGACTTGGCCGGCGGACGCTTTCTTCTGTGCGAGGTGACAGACGCCGACGCGTTGGCCGCGGAACTCGCGCGGCTCGCGCCTGCCGAAACCCTGATATGCGAAGACGTGGCGTGGCCAACGGCGGTGTCAGCATTGAACGGCCTGCGCAAGCGTCCGCCCTGGCATTTCGATGAAACCAGCGCGCGACGCGAACTGACGCGCTTCTTCGGCACGCGCGACCTTTCGGGTTTCGGCGCCGACGGTGTGCCGTTGGCCGTCGCGGCGGCGGGTTGCCTGCTCGGCTACCTGCAGGAAACCCAGAAGGCCGCGCTGCCGCACCTGACCGGCCTCGCGGTCGAATCGGCCGACGAAACGGTGGCGATGGACGCCGCTACCCGCCGCAACCTTGAACTCGACACGCACCCCTCGGGCGACGTCCGCTACACATTGCTCGGTGTGCTGGATTCCACGGTCACCCCGATGGGTGCGCGCGCGCTCAGGCGCTGGCTACACCGCCCATTGCGCGATCACGCAACCTTGCGTTTGCGCCATCAGTCGCTGGCGGGGCTGATCGAATCCGGCGTGCTGTTTGCCCTGCGCGAAAAGCTGCGCGGCATCGGCGACCTGGAACGCATCCTCGCGCGCGTGGCGTTGCGCTCGGCGCGCCCGCGCGACCTCGCCACGCTGCGCGACGGCCTTGCCGCGGCACCGGGCATTGCGCACGCGGTCATTCCTGATCGCGAAGATCAAGAACCGGCCGTCCATGGCCGGGCTTTTCGCGAAGCAACTCCGTTGTTGCATCAGCTGATAGAACGACTGGGCAAGCACCAGGACACGGTGCGCCTGCTGCAAGCCGCCATCGTGGAGCGTCCGCCCGCGCTGCTGCGCGAAGGCGGCGCGATCGCGGACGGCTACGATGCCGAACTCGACGAGTTGCGCCAACTTTCCACACACGCGGATCAATACCTCGTCGAACTCGAAGCCCGCGAACGTGCCACGACCGGCATTGCCACGCTGAAAGTCGGCTACAACCGCGTGCACGGCTATTACATCGAATTCGGCAAGGCCCAGGCCGACAAGGCGCCGGCGCACTACACCCGCCGCCAGACCACCAAGAACGCCGAGCGCTACATCACCGAAGAACTGAAGGCGTTCGAGGACAAGGTATTGTCCGCCAAGGAACGCGCGCTGATGCGCGAGCGCGCGCTTTACGACGGCGTGCTGGATGCGCTCACCGAAAAACTGGCGCCGCTGAAGCAGGCCGCGCAGTCCCTGGCGGAGCTTGACGTGCTGGCTGCGCTGGCCGAACGCGCGGACGCGCTGAACTGGTCGCGGCCGCAACTGGTGGACGACGCCTGCATCGCGATCGAGCGCGGGCGTCATCCCGTAGTGGAAGCCGTGCGCAGCGAGCCGTTCGAGCCGAACGATTTGGTGCTCAACGATTCACGCCGGATGCTGGTGATCACGGGCCCCAACATGGGTGGCAAGAGCACTTACATGCGCCAGAACGCGCTGATCGTGCTGCTGGCGCACGTCGGCAGCTACGTGCCGGCCACGGGTGCACGCATCGGGCCCATCGACCGCATCTTCACCCGCATAGGTGCCGGCGACGACCTCGCACGCGGGCAATCGACCTTCATGGTCGAGATGAGCGAAACCGCCAACATCCTGCACAATGCGACCGCGCAGTCGCTGGTGCTGATGGACGAGGTCGGGCGCGGCACGTCGACGTACGATGGCTTGGCGTTGGCGCGTGCGGCAGCAGTGCACCTGGCCATGTCGAATCGCGCCTTCACCCTGTTCGCGACGCACTACTTCGAGTTGACCGAGCTCGCACCGCAATACGAGGGCATCGCCAACGTGCATCTGGACGCCGTCGAATACCACGACGCCAGGCAAGGCGATCAACTCATCTTCATGCACGCGGTGAAGGACGGGCCCGCCAACCGCAGCTTCGGCCTGCAGGTGGCCGCACTGGCGGGATTGCCCAAAGCCGTGATCGCGGAGGCGAAACAAACGCTGGCGACGCTCGAACGCGACGGTCACCGGGGCATCACGGCCAAGGCGCAGCAGCCGAAGAATCCAGCGTCACCCCAATCCGACCTTTTCGCGTCGGCCCGCCCCGATCCGCGGCTGGCGAAGCTCGCCGACGCCGTGCGCGGAATCGACCCGGATGCGCTCACGCCACGCGAAGCCCTGGAAACCCTGTATCGCCTGCGCGGGGAACTCCCGGATTCATGATGTTGCAAAGTCGCGAAAAATCACGACCTGCGCCCATTTGGTCAGGCCTCGTTCTTGTCCGACGGGTGCGCGGCGCGCTCGGGCGTTGAAGTGTCCGCCGATGATTGTTCCCGCGGCGGAAACCGCACATGCAGGACGACCGAAGTGGCCGAAGCCAGCGCCGTGCGCAGGGTGCTGCTCAATGTCGGCCGCATCGCCATGCTGACCGCGGGCATGGACCAGTAACTCGCAACGATCGGCGCTGCGGCGGTCCGCGTTGCCGGATTGGTGGCGCCGTGCGGTTGCGGCGCCTGGCCGGATGAATCACGCGACCCGGAAGCAACCGGTGATGCGGATTCGGCTGCCTTGTTGGGCATGTCATTGGAGGCCGGCGCCAAAGTCGCCGACTGCGACACCAAATGCGCTTCGTCCGGCATCGCCACGTCCGGAATCGCATTCCATTCTTCCGGCGAGACGCCCTCGGGAACCGCGTTGACCGGCATCGACTCGACGCGCGCGGACAACCGCCCCGCCTGCACCAGCGAACGAATCGCGTGGAAGACTTCCGCCCGCCCGAACGGCTTCTTGACGAAGCCGTCGGCCCCGAAGCGCTGTACGTAGAACTGTTCCGTCGCCTGCTGATTGCCACTCATCATGATGATCGGCGTGGTGCGGGTACGGCTGTCGCGACGCAGCGAGCGCAACACCGCGAAACCCGAAATGCCCGGCAGCACGATGTCCAGAAAAACCAGTTCCGGAAGCTGCGCCTGCGCCATCTCGATCGCGCTTTCGCCGTCGGCGGCCTTGAGTACCTCGTAGCCATCCTGCATCAGCATCTTGCCGAGCACGGCACGGATGGTGGCAGAGTCGTCCACCACCAGCACGCGCGCGCCGAGCGAGGCACGCAGGCGCTCGTCCTCGCGACGTTCGGCCGGAGCCGCCGTCTGGGTCCTGAACCGCTTGAAGATGTCGAATACCGCCATCGTATTCCCCGGGGCTGGCGCGCATAGTGTCAGCGCCTCGCCCGGTCAGCGCAAGCACCCTTGTCACAGCTCGCAACAGACGAACCCCGCAATCCTTGTCAGGCGTCGAAAATCACGCTGCAACAAGTGACGCCGCCTTCCGCTTTTTCGGTTTCCGACATGTCCACGCCGCGCACGTCAATGCCAAGCTTGCGTAGTGCATCCGCCGTGCGGGGACACGAAGCCGGATAGATCAGCGCGCCGCCAACGTGCAACGTGTTGGCGCCGTGCGGTTCGGCAGCATCGATGGACACCGACCCCCATCCCGGGAAACACCGGGCATCCACCCATGCCGGATTCAGCAACACCTGCGCGGGCGCCACTTGCGTCACTGCACTCTTCAGATGCAGGCAATCCCGTAGTGGCACCGCGACCACACTATAGTCGAACCGCGCCAGCAGCCGCCCGAGTTGTGCGATGCCGCCCGCGCTGCTGCGTGCAGAGGCGCCGACGTACAACACCCGATCCAGCCGCAGCACGTCGCCGCCGTCCAACGTATCGGGCGCTTCGATACGCACGATCTTGCGCAACCCAGCCAGAGCCGCGGCCATCGATTCCACCTCCCCGCGCCGTGACGCCGCCCCCGGCCGGGTGATCACGGCCACTTCGTCCAGCACGACCGCCGTGTCTTCCACGAACACGGAATCCGGCTGGCCGGGCTGTTCCGGAAGCTGGCGCACCTCGCACCCGGCTTCGCGCAAGGCCTCTTCATAGGCAGCATGCTGGCGGCGCGCGCGCGCCAAGTCGATCGGGCAACGCGGCAAATGGGTCAGCTCGCAGTGTTCCAAGGCGCGGCTGACGGCGCGGGTGATGGCGATGCGAGCCACGGCAGCTCCGTCCCAAACTGGCGGGAGTGCCAGCATAGCCCTCCGCACCGGCCGCCAGCGTACAATCGCGCGGCCGTTTCAGCCCGCAAGGGGCGCCCATGAACGTATCGAAGCGACAGATCGGGCTTGGCATCGCGACTACGCTGGTGCTGGGCAACATGATCGGTTCGGGCGTGTTTCTGCTGCCAGCTTCGCTTGCGCCCTACGGCGGATACAGCCTGATCGGATGGGCGGTCAGTGCGATCGGTGCGCTGCTGCTGGCGGGCGTGTTCTACCGGCTCGCACAGCGCGCGCCACGCGCGGGCGGTCCCTATGCCTACAGTCGCGAAGCCTTCGGCGATTGCGTGGGTTTCCTGGTGGCGTGGGTGTACTGGATCGCGCTGGTCGGCGGCAATGCAACCATTGCCGTCGCGTTTGCAAGCTACGTGTCCGCGTTCGTCCCCGCGCTGGGCGCGCAACCCTTGTACGGCGCGTTGACCGCGATGGCGGCGGTATGGGCACTGGTCACGGTCAACATCATCGGGATCCGCAGTGCCGGAACCCTGCAGGTGGCGACGACCATCTTGAAGATCCTGCCGCTGCTGGCCCTGGCGTTGTTCGGCTTCGCGCGCTTCGATCCACACCTGCTGGTGCCGGGGCCGCATGCGGGCTCGCCGCTGAGCGCAATCAACATCTGCGTCGCAGCCACGCTGTTTGCCTTCATCGGGGTCGAGTCGGCCACGATCCCGGCCGCGCACGTGCGTGAACCCGAAAAGACCATTCCGCGCGCCACGTTGCTCGGCACCGCGATCGCGGCCGCGCTCTACATCGCGTGCACCACGGCGGTGATGGGGGTGCTGCCCGCTTCCGAACTCGCGCAATCGCAGGCACCATTCGCCGATGCGGGACGGTTGCTGTGGGGCGGGTGGGCGAGCTGGCTGATCGCGGGCGCCGCGGCGATCTCCTGCTTCGGTGCGTTGAACGGCTGGACGCTGATCGCCGGACAATTCCCGCAGGCGGTTGCGAAGGACGGCTTGTTCCCGAAGTTTTTCGCGCGTGAGTCCGCGCGCGGGACGCCGGTGCCGGCGCTGCTGGTCGCGGGCATCATCAACAGCCTGATGGTACTGGCCAACTACAGCCGTGGCATGGTCGCGATGTTCACCTTCATGGTGCTGCTGACCACGCTCGGCAATGTCGTCTGCTACCTGTTTTGCGCGATGGCCGACGTGATACTGGCGCACCGCAATGGGCGCCCGGTGCGCACCCGCAACCTGCTGCTGGCGTTCGCCGCATTCGGCTTCTGCCTGTGGGCGGTGATCGGTGCCGGCAAGGACGCGGTGTTCTGGAATTTCGTGCTGCTGGCGCTCGGCATCCCGCTATACACTTGGCAGGCGCGGAACAAGCAAAGCACCCCGTCAACCGGCTAGAGCGTATCGATGTCGCCCAAGGCGCGAATCAACCGCCGTGCGCGTTTGTCGGGCCGCTTCGGCGGCGGCTGGTAACCGGCGCGTTCGGCGCGATGTTGCTCGCGCGCGGCTTCACGCGCCCTGATCGACATTTCTGATTCGCGGTACAGCGTTTGTGCCTGCGCAACCGAGCCGCGCTTGTGCGCGAGTCCGGTCGTTTCGACCTCAAAGACTTCCTCGCCGCGCACGATGCGCAACACGTCGCCCGGCTTCACCGCGTGCGATGGCTTGCAGGCAGCGCCGGCGACCTCTACCCGTCCGCGCTCCACCGCCTGCTTGGCCAGCGCACGTGTCTTGAAGAAGCGCGCCGCCCACAGCCAGGCGTCGATGCGTACAGGCTCGGGCGCGGCTGCGGTCATCAGGCCGACAGCAGCCGGTTCATCCGCTGCACGAATGCGGCAGGATCGGGCAATGCCGCACCCGCGGTGATCTCGGCCTGCTCCAGCAACAACATCGCCAAATCCTCCGCCTTGGCCTCGTCGGGTTCCGACTCGACGCGCTTCACCAGCGCGTGCGCCGGATTGATTTCCAGCGTCGGCTTGGAATCGGGAACCTCTTGACCGGCTTCCCGCAACAGCCGCGCGAGATGCGGCGCGAGTTCGTAGTCGGACAGCGCAAGACAGGACGGCGAATCGGTGAGCCGCGCGGAAACCCGCACATCGCCGACACGCTCGCCCAGCAATTCCTTCAACTTCTTCACCAGCGGCTCGGCTTCCTTCGCCGCTGTTTCCTGCTTCTGCTTGTCGGTTTCGTCGAGCGGCAGCTCACCCTTGGCGACATTCTTCAGCGGCTTGCCTTCATACTCGTTGAACTGGCCGAGAATCCATTCGTCCACCCGATCGAACATCAGCAACACTTCGATCCCTTTGGCCTTGAACGCCTCGAGCTGCGGGCTACCGGCGGCAGCCTTGTAACTGTCGGCGGTGACATACCAGATCGCATCCTGGCCATGCCGCATGCGCGCGATGTAATCATCGAGCGAGACATTCTGTTCGGCGCCCTCGCCCTTGGTGGACGCAAATCGCAGCAACTTGGCGATGCGCTCGCGGTTGGAGGGATCCTCGACGATGCCTTCCTTCAGTGTATTGCCGAATGCCGTGCGGAATGCCTTGAACTTCTCGGGCTCGTCTTTCGCCAGCTTCTCGATCAGGTCCAGCACGCGCTTGACGCAGGATGCCTTGATCCGCTCGATCTGGCGGTTGTGCTGCAGGATTTCCCGGCTGACGTTGAGCGGCAGGTCGTCGGCATCCACCACCCCGCGCACGAAACGCAGATAGTTCGGCAGCAATTCCTCGGCGGCGTCCATGATGAAGACGCGCTTGATGTACAACTTGACCCCCTTGCGCTCGTCGCGCCCGCCCATGAGGAGATCGAATGGCGGCTGCGCGGGGATGTAAAGCAGCGTGGTGAAACGCTGGCTGCCTTCGACGCGATTGTGCGCCCACGCGAGCGGATCATTGAAGTCGTGACCGAGCGACTTGTAAAAGGCCTTGTATTCGTCGTCGGTGATTTCCGACTTCGGCTTGGCCCACAGTGCCGAGGCGTCATTGACGGTTTCCCACTCGTCGGTCGACTTGCCATCCTTGACCTTCTTCATCCGGATCGGGAACGCGACGTGGTCGGAATACTTGCGAATCAGATCCCGCAGTTTCCAGTGATTGAGGAATTCGGCGTCGTCTTCCTTCAGGTGCAGGATCACCGATGTCCCGCGTGTGGCGATCTCTTCCGCGGCCAGCGAGTATTCGCCCTTGCCGTCACTTTCCCAACGCACGCCATCTTTCGCATCGGCGCCAGCGCGACGACTCAGCACCGTCACCTTGTCCGCCACCACGAACGCGGAATAAAAGCCCACGCCGAACTGTCCAATCAGGCGCGCGTCGGCCTGCTGCTCGCCGCTCAGCGATTCGAGGAACCGCCGCGTGCCGGAACTCGCGATCGAGCCCAGATTCGCCACCACTTCATCGCGGCTCATGCCGATGCCGTTGTCACGCACGGTGAGCGTCTTCGCATCCTTGTCGTACTCGATGTCGATATGCAGCTCGCCGTCGCCGTCCAGCAGTTCGGGTTTGCCGATCGCTTCGAAGCGCAGCTTGTCGCAGGCATCGGAGGCGTTGGAAACCAGTTCGCGCAGGAAGATTTCCCTGTGCGAATAAAGCGAATGCGTGACGAGGCGCAGGACCTGTGCGACTTCGGCTTCGAACGGGCGGGTTTCAGCAGTAGTCGTCATGACAACTTTTCCATATCAGCAGATCAGCAAAACAAAACATGTTCGTCATCCCGGGGCCATCACCGGCCGCATTGGTGATGGAACCCGGAACCCAGTGACTTTTCCGGTCGCAGCAATGGCGCTGGGTTCCGGGTTCCGTCCGCGACGCGGGCGGCCCCGGAATGACGAAGGCGTCGACGCAACCAGGCCAATTCAGCCCAAACTGGTGACGCGACGGCGGTTTCTCAAGCCGTGGCGCGGCCCATCCCGATGATCCATCTGTACAGGACGATCACCGTAAGCGCGAACACCACGCCACCGATCGCAATCGAGGGCGTTGCAAAGCTGTCGCCCACCAACGCGATCGGATTCTGCTTGCCGCTCAAGCCCACGACGCCGGCGAAGATCACCGCCAGCAGGCTTTCGCCCACGATCAGACCCGACGCCAGCAGCACGCCCAGTTGCTTGGTCACCTCGGTTCCGGGGCGGCGCTCGGCGCGGCGGTCGAACCACGCGCCCACCAGCGCCCCTACCACGACCATCAACGTGGTCGAGGTGGGCAGGTAAATGCCCAGGCCCACCGCCAGCGGCGGCAAGCGCGGACCTTTTTTCGACAATGCCAGCAATTCATCGAGGATGATGATCGCGACGCCGATCCCGGCTCCGAGACCGATCATGTCCCACGGCACGTCGCCGGTGATCACGCCCTTGGCCAAGGCCGAAATCAGGCCGGCTTGCGGCGCGGGCAGCGCGTGCGCGGGATTGGCGCCCGGTGCGCCGAGAAAGCCATAAGTGTTTTGCAAAAGATCCAGCACAGGCGGGATCACCACCGCGCCGGCCAGCACGCCGATCACCAGCGCCCACTGTTGCAGCGACGGCGTGGCGTCCACCAGTTGGCCGGTTTTCAGGTCCTGCAGGTTGTTGTTGGCGATTGACGCCACCGCGAACACGATCGCGGTAATGAACAGTGCGAAGCCGACCAGTGCCTTGTCGGCGCCCGGAGGCAGAAACGGTTTCACGCCCACCACCAGCAGCAAGGCGGCGATTACCACCACCAGGATGCCGACGCCCGAGAGCGGGCTGTTGGAGGATCCGATCAGCCCGGCCATGTAGCCGCACACGGCAGACACCAGGAAACTCAACAGCACCACGAACACCACGCCGCCGATCACCAGCACCCAGGTCGCGGCACCGAGTCCGTTGTTCACCGCGAAGTGCCAAAGCAGGTACGCGATCGGGATGAAGCAGATCACCGAGATCACGCCGACCATGCCGATCGGCATGTCATGTTCGGTGCGCGGCAACTCGTTCAGGGTGCCGGCTTTTCGCGCACGCGACGCGCGGAAGGCCCCGGCGAGTCCGCCGGCCAGCGGTTTCACCAGCTTCGCCAAGGTCCAGATCGCGGCCACGCCGATCGCGCCGGCGCCGATGAAGCGCACGTAGTGGCTCCAGCCAGCCTGGGCGATATCAGCCGCCGCGCCTGCCGTCCAGTGCAGATGCGTGAAGTACGGCACCGCCCACACCCAACCGATCGCGGCGCCGACCAACATCGCCACGCCCACCCAGAGTCCCACAAGATGCCCGATCGCGAACAGCGCGAACGACAGGCCGAAGTCGAAACCGGTCGCACCGGCACGATCTCCGCCGACACGGAAATAGTCGGTGACTGCGGCGGCAAACACCTTGGTCTGCACGATGATGTAGAAGATCGCCGACACGATCGCACCCCACAGCACCGCCTTGAGGCCCGCACCGCTGGACTCTGCTGCCGCGGCGGGATCGGGCGCGCTGGTGGTTCGACGCGCGCCGCCCGCGGCGGGCACCGACTCCACCTCGGCCATGCGGCCGATCTGCTCGGCGGAACCGCTGCCGACCTTCAGCACCTCGGCGCAGGCGACGCCTTCGGGATAGGGCAGATCCGAGTCGGTCACCAGCGCGCGCCGCAGCGGGATGGTGTACATCACACCCAGGATGCCCCCGGTCGCGCAGATGCCCGCCGAGATCCAGAATGGAAATCCGCTCCAGTAGCCGACGATGATGAGGCCCGGCAACACGAAGATGATCGACGACAACGTACCTGCGGCCGAGGCGACCGTCTGCACGATGTTGTTTTCCTGGATGGTGGCATCGCGCATTGCCTTCAGGATCGCCATCGAGATCACCGCGGCCGGGATCGATGTCGAAAAGGTCAGACCCGCCTTCAATCCGAAGTAGACATTGGCGGCGGTGAACACGATCGTGATGACGATGCCGATGATGACGCCCCGGATCGTCAATTCACGGCGCTTGGGCATTCCGCTGACTGCATTCATGGACAAATCCCGTAGGTGAATTCCCCACCACGCGGCAGCGCGCGGCCCGCGCGCGCCGGGCGGCACCGGACGCGTCTGCCGCATACTAGCCGCCGCGCACCGGGAGTCCAAGGAGGCCGTGTGATTTATCATGGACGCTTCGCGCCCTCGCCGACCGGCGAATTGCACTTTGGATCTCTGGTCGCGGCGCTGGCGGGATGGCTGCGCGCGCGGCAACAACAGGGCCAGTGGCTGCTGCGCGTCGAGGACATCGACCCGCCGCGCGAAGTCGCGGGCTCGACGCACGCGATCCTCGCCGCGCTGGAACAACTGGGGCTGATCGCGGACGAACCACCATTGTTCCAGTCACGGCATGGCGAAGCGTATGCGGACGCGCTGCAAGTCTTGCGTGCGGACGGCCACGCCTTCCCATGCTGGTGCAGCCGCACCGACTTGGAAATCGGTGGCGCGGTGCATCGCGACGGTCGCTGCATCAGCGCGTCCCGCGGCGACCGGGAACCCGCGTGGAGATTGCGCGTACCCGATCGGGAGATCGCGTTCGAGGATGGGTTGCAGGGCCCGCAGGCGCAGAACGTGCGCGAAGCGGTCGGCGATTTCGTGTTGAAGCGCGCCGACGGGCTGTGGAGCTATCAGCTCGCTTGCGCGGTCGATGATGCATCCCAGCGCATTACCGAAGTGGTGCGCGGTTGCGACCTGCTGGATTCCACGCCGCGCCAGATCCTGCTGCAGCGTCTGCTCGGCCTGCCCACACCGGCGTACGTGCACCTGCCGCTGGCCGTGGATGTGGGCGGCCGCAAGCTGTCCAAATCCAACGATGCGCCGCCGGTGGACACGCGAGCACCGCGCGCGACGCTTGCGCGTGCGCTCCGTTTCCTCGGCCAGCGCGTGCCGGAAATGTCGGATGTTCGGACCCTGTTGCACGTCGCCGCGCAACGGTTCGACCTTGCCGCAGTGCGCGGCATCACCACGCGGCGCGGTGTTGATTTGCCGTAACTCTGGCGCCAACCCTGCATCGAACACTTCCGCGCAAGTCCGCGACTAAATCGGCAGGACTGCCGGTTTGAACACCGCAGGCGACCCGAAGAGCGAGCGCCAAGGATGGCCGAGTCGCCCGAAGGGCGAGCGCCAAGGACGGCCGGGTCGCCCGAAGGGCGAGCCACATGGACGTAACGAGTAACGTAGCAGCTTGCGAAGGCTGCCGACGCAAGCGGCAAAGCGCTAGGATGGCCGCACCATCACCCGAAAGGAGCCGTCATGAGCACACGCGTGGCACTGGTAACGGGGGGTACCGGTGGGATCGGTACAGCGATCGTCCATCGGCTGGCGAGGATGGGACACAAGGTGGCGACCAATTATCGCAACGAGGAAAAGACCCAAGCCTGGCGCGACAATCTGGCTGGCGAGGGCATCGACGTGTTCACGGTGAAGGGTGACGTTTCGGAACCGCAATCGTGCGAACAGATGGTGAAGATCATCGAGGACAAGCTCGGGCCCGTCGACATTCTGGTCAACAACGCTGGCATCACGCGTGACACCACCTTCCACAAGATGACGTACCAGCAGTGGATCGACGTGGTGAACACCAACTTGAACGCGTGCTTCAACGTGACGCGGCAGGTGATCGAGGGCATGCGGTCGCGCAAGTGGGGACGGATCGTGCAGATCAGTTCGATCAATGGCCAGAAGGGCCAGTATGGTCAGGCCAACTACGCTGCGTCGAAAGCCGGCATGCACGGCTTCACCATTTCGCTGGCGCAGGAAAACGCCAAGTTCGGCATCACGGTCAATACGGTTTCACCCGGCTACATCGGCACCGACATGGTGATGGCCGTTCCCGAGGACGTGCGCGCCAAGATCGTGGCGCAGATTCCGCTGGGACGCTTGGGCGAGCCGGACGAGATCGCCTACGCCGTCGCGTTCTTTCTCGACGACAAGGCTGCGTGGATCACCGGCGCGAACCTCGCGATCAACGGTGGGCATTACATGGGCTGGTGACACGCAGCCCAAGCACCCGCGGTGTCAATTGCGTGCGGTAGAGCAGCCGTCTGATCGCCACGATGCGAGCGGGCGATGCGTTGCACATTCGCGGGCCCACACCCGTCGCGATCGCAGCCGCCCGTGGCGAGCGACGGGGTTCAAAATGTGAAGAAAGGTTGCAGGCCAGACGAACTGTGACGGGAGTCCCGACGCCAACGAGGTGCGCACTGTAAAAAGTGCGTGTGTGAGAGGGAACCATTGTCGATCCCAAGGAGGGAAAGAGGCAAATGGCAACCCTGCCGTTTCTGATTGCTTTTGCGGTCGCGGGTGGACAGATCACGTTCGCCGGCTCCGTCGCAACGCCCACCGCCGCAAGCGTGCCGGTCATCGAGCACCCGTCCGAAACCTCCGCCGAGCGGATCACCGCCCGGACCGGCAGGTTCGATGATCCTCCGCGCGTGGTCAGCACCCGGCCCATGGATAGCGACGCCGAGCGTACCGTGGTCGTGGTGACGTACCTCTGAAGACGGGACCGTGCAACGTTCGGCCCCGCACCACGAACGATGTGAACTCTCGAACGCTTGCCCCGGAACAGTCGCATGACTGTCCGGGCAAGCGTTCGATCATCAAAGACGTTGCGGTGCCGTTTCGATCTTGGCGCCGCTGCGCAGCACGTCGAGGAACGCCTCGATGTCCGCCTCGCCGTAAACGCGCGCCATCTGTTCCCGCAGGAAACCCTGCGCTTCCGCCGGCACCTTGGATGAATCGCCGGGCCTGACCGCACTCAGCACCACAAGCGCAAAGCGCCCTTTCTCCATCGGCACCAACGCACGCGTGTCGGAACCCTTGGCCGGTTGCGCCATTTCGAACACAGCCTTCAGGAGATCGGGGTCCAGATCGGCGGCGTTGCGCAGCACGCCGGTTTTCTGCTGCACCGTCTGGCCGGCCGCCTGCGCCAGCGCATCCAGTTTGGCACCCTCCTGCAGCTTGGCGAACGCCGCGTCCGCAAGGCTCTTGGCCGAGGCGTCCACGCGTTGCTGGACGAGGGCCTGCTTGATCTGGTCGCTCACTTCGGCCAGCGGCTTGGTGGCCGCCGGGACGTGCTTGGAGACGTGGATCACGACCATGTGGTCATTGCCGAGATCGATCGGGTCGGACGTATTGCCCTGCGCCAGCACGAGATCCGAGAATGCAGCTTTCACCACCTTGGGATCGGCGGCCAACCCCGTCTTCGCACCTTCGCGCCCGAACAGCGGCGTAGTCTGGATCGTCAACCCGAGTTTTTCCGCCGCCGGCTTCAGCGAAGTCGGATCGTTGTAGATCATGTCGGTCAGCTTGTTGCCGACATCGCGATAATTGTCCTGCCGCGCGTCCTTGGTGGCTTCCTGCACCAATTGATCGCGCACCTGCGCAAAGGTTTCGGCGTGGCCCTCGCGCACGTCGCGCAGGTCGATGATGTGGTAGCCGTCCGAGGTCAACACCGGATCGGAAACCTCGCCCTTCTTCAGCTTGTCCAACGCGGCCTGGAACTCGGGGCCGGCATCGCCCTTCGACAACCAACCGAGGTCGCCGCCCTGGCGCTTGGAACCCAGGTCGTCCGAATATTCTTCGGCCAGCTTCGCGAAGTCGGCACCGGACGCCTTGGCCAGCGCGTCGACCTTCTGCGCCTTGGCCAGCGCCGCCTGCTTGTCGGCGTCGGTGGGCTTGGCCGGCAGCTTGATCAGGATGTGTGAAACCTCCCACTGCGGCGGACTCACGAACCGCGCCTTCTCCTTGTCATAGCGCGCCTGTAGCGCCTTGTCACTCAGGTCCGGCGTGCTCTTCATGGTGGCCGCGTCGAGATCGATGTAGCTCACCGACACTTCTTCCGGCGTCATGAAATCTGATCGGTGCTGCTTGTAATAATCCGCGATCTGCGCGTCGGTGACCTGCTGCTCGGCGGCGGTCAGCGGCGGGGGCGGCAACTCCACGTAGCTGAAATCACGCTCCTGCAACTGCAGGCGCAGGAAGGCTTCGGCTTCCGCCTTGGTGCTGAACGCAGTGGCGACGATGGCCTGTGGCACCTGCTGGGTCGCCAGATCAGAACGAATCTCGTCCTGGAACTGCTGCGCGGTCTTGCCCTGCTGCGCCAGCCACGCGAGATACGTGGACGAATCGAACTTGCCGTTCACCTGGAAGATCGGATACGAAGCGATCTGGTCTCGCACCACCGCATCGGGCACCTGGATGCCGTACTTTTCATTCGCATTGATCAGCAATTGGCGATTGATCACGCGCTTCAGCACTTCCTCCTTGAAAGCCGACTTTTCGAAATCGGCCGGATCCATCGTGTTGCCGGGCTGGCTCAACTGCTGCTGCCGGGCATTGTTCAACGCGGCGTTGAAATCCTGCTGCGAGATTTCGTGACCGTCGACCTTGGCCACCCAGGTCGCGTTGCTTTGGCTGAAGTAGCCCTCGATGCCGAAGAACAGGAACGCGACGACCACCAGCACGCCGAATATCGCGATGACGATCCAGCTTTTGAACAGGTTGCGAATGGCTTGCAGCATGGTTTCCGCCGTGACGATGGCCAAATCAGCCGGGTATTGTAAGGCAAGCGGCACGCCTGCGCGGCCCGGGAATGGTGGGCGCTGAGGGGATCGAACCCCCGACCCTCTCCGTGTAAAGGAGACGCTCTACCGCTGAGCTAAGCGCCCATGTTGTTGTTCGGGACCGGGCATCCCGCCACGGCCCTCACGAAAACGGTCGCGGCTAAGCCGCGCCACGTTTTCCGCGTCAGCCGCCAAGCGGCTTCCGCGCGCGGCACATCCATGTGCCGCATATCCAATCAATAATGCATCGCGCGCAGCGCGATTATCACTCCCCTCTCCTGCTTGCGGGAGAGGGCGCCTGCGGCCGAGCGTAGCGCTGGGGTGAGGGCAAAACTTGCGAGAACATCCTGCGCCAGCCGCAAAGCGGTCTTCCGGGCCGGCATCCATGTACCGGAGCTTTTCGCAGATCAAAATGCAGCGCGTCGAAAAGCACCGGTGCCCGCGCAACGAATTGTATCCCCCGAAACGCTGCGGCCGACGCAACACGCGTCGGCCGCGAAATCCGCATGCGACCGGCCATGCCGGTCGCACAGGAGCCTCAGTTCAGCGCATCCTTCAGCGCCTTGCCAGCCTTGAACGCCGGCACCTTCGACGCCTTGATCTTGATGGTAGCGCCGGTACGCGGGTTGCGACCGGTACGCGCGGCGCGCTTGCGCACCACGAAGGTGCCGAAACCGACCAGCGAAACGTCGTCGCCCTTCTTCAGCGCGCGCTTGATCTGATCGGTGACGGCGTCGAGTGCACGGCCAGCATCGGCCTTGGACAGATCGGCGTGATCGGCCATTGCATTGATCAATTCAGCTTTGTTCATGGAGACTCCCTCTTGGGTTTCGAGCAGCCCGTGGATTGTTCGGTGGAAGGACGTTTTCCCGATGTCGCCGGGATCACGTCTTGTCCGGTCGTGTTGCGATTCCCGTATCGATGCGCGACATGGAGCGTCTGCGTCGCACGGCCCGGCCTTTATACCAGCGCCCCACCGGGCTCGCAATAAAGGCAGGGCTTGAATTTCAGCGTGTCGAACGTCCGAATGCAACAGTTTCGGATGTGCCATCATGGCGCGCACAAAAACGCAAGTGCCGGACGGTGACGCGCCATGCATCGCGCGTGCCGTCGGCAACTTGCGTCAAGTTCAGTGGGTACGCTTGGCCGCGTTGTCGTCGGCCTGCTCATGCGCGGTTTCGACCGCAAGCTCTTTCACCTCGGGCGTCACTACGTCCATCTGTGCCGGAAGCGGCGCCAGCGGATGTTCCAGCGCCAGATCCAGCACCTGGTCGATCCAGCGCACTGGATGGATGGTCAGCGCATCGGTGATGTTCTTCGGAATTTCGGCAAGATCCTTCTTGTTCTCTTCCGGAATGATCACCGTGGTGATGCCGCCGCGATGCGCCGCCAGCAACTTTTCCTTCAAGCCACCGATCGGCAACACGCGCCCACGCAGCGTGATCTCGCCTGTCATCGCGAGTTCCGCGCGCACCGGATTCTTGGTCAGCGCCGACACCAGCGCCGTGCACATCGCGATGCCCGCGCTGGGGCCGTCCTTGGGCGTCGCGCCCTCGGGCACGTGTACGTGTATGTCGTACTTGTCATGGAAATCCTGCTCGATGCCGAGCCGCTGGCTGCGCGCACGCACCACCGACTGCGCGGCCTGGATCGATTCCTTCATCACGTCGCCCAACTGGCCGGTGAGGATCAGCTTGCCCTTGCCCGGCACCACGGTGGCCTCGATGCTCAAGAGGTCGCCGCCCACGGAAGTCCATGCAAGACCGGTGACCAGGCCCACCTCGTTCTGTTGTTCCTTGCGGCCGAAATCGTGACGGCGCACGCCGAGGTACTTGTCGAGGTTCCTCGATTCGACCTTGAGCGCGGAGGGCGTCTTTTTCGACTTCACTGTCTTCGCTGCCGCGATCGCCCGCTTGGCTTCACCCTGTTCCGTGGCTCCTTTGACTTTCTTGCGCGCGGCCTTCCCGTCCTCGGCCAACGTCAGTTCCTTGACCACCTTGCGGCAGATCTTGGCCAACTCGCGCTCCAGGTTGCGAACCCCAGATTCGCGCGTGTAGTAGCGAATGATGTCGCGCAGCGCGCCCTCGGTGACCGCAAGCTCGTCGTCTTTCAAGCCGGCCGCCTTTTTTTGCTTGGGCAACAGGTATTTGGTGGCGATCGCGACCTTTTCGTCTTCGGTATAACCCGGGATCCGAATGACCTCCATGCGGTCCAGCAGCGGCGCTGGGATGTTCATGGAGTTGGCCGTCGCGATCCACATCACCTCGGACAGGTCGAAATCGACCTCGAGGTAATGGTCGTTGAAAGCGTGGTTCTGCTCGGGGTCCAGCACCTCCAGCAGCGCCGCCGACGGATCGCCGCGGAAGTCCATCGCCATCTTGTCGATTTCGTCCAGCATGAACATCGGGTTCTTGGTCCCGACCTTGGCCATGTTCTGGATGATCCGACCCGGCAGCGAGCCGATGTAGGTGCGGCGATGGCCGCGGATCTCGGCCTCATCGCGCACACCGCCCAGGCTCTGGCGCACGAACTTGCGGTTCGTCGCGCGCGCGATCGAGTGGCCCAGCGAGGTCTTGCCGACGCCGGGCGGCCCGACCAGGCACAGGATCGGGCCCTTGATCTTGTTCACGCGCTGCTGCACGGCGAGGTATTCGAGGATGCGTTCCTTGACCTTCTCCAAACCGTAATGGTCCTCGTCGAGCACCTGCTCGGCGATCCGCAGATCCTTGCGCACCTTGCTGTGTTTCTTCCACGGCACGGAAGTCAGCCAGTCGAGGTAGTTGCGCACCACGGTCGCCTCGGCCGACATTGGCGGCATCTGCTTGAGCTTGTTGAACTCGGCCTTGGCCTTGGCCAGCACCGGTTTCGGCATGCCCGCATCATCGATCTTCTTGGCCAGCGCGTCGATCTCGTTGCCGCCTTCCTCGATGTCGCCCAGTTCCTTCTGGATCGCCTTCATCTGTTCGTTGAGGTAGTACTCGCGCTGGCTCTTCTCCATCTGGGTCTTGATGCGCCCGCGGATGCGCTTCTCGACCTGCTGGAGATCCAACTCGCTTTCGACCAGGCCGATCAGCATTTCGGTGCGCGCGCCAACGGCGAGCGTGTCCAGCACCTTCTGCTTGTCGGCGAGGCGTACCGAGAGATGCGCGGCGACGGAGTCGGCCAGCCGCGACAAATCGTCGATGCCGGAGAGACCGGTCAGGACTTCCGGCGGCAGCTTGCGGCTCTGGCGCACCAGTTGCTCGAACAGGCTCACCAGCATCCGCGCGGCGGTTTCGAGTTCGACCGTCGGGCGGTCGAACAGCGGCTGCAGCGACACTGCGTGGGCGCGCAACATCCCGTCGCGCTCGAAGCAGCTTTGCAACTGCGCTCGCGATTGGCCTTCCACCAACACCTTGACGGTGCCGTCGGGCAACTTCACCAGTTGCAGCAGGTTGCCGATGGTGCCGACCGTATGCAGATCGGCCTCGGAAGGATCGTCGGTTTCGGGCTGCTTCTGCGCCAGCAGCAGGATGCGGCGATCGCCTTCCATCGCCGCTTCCAGCGCCTTCATCGATTTTTCGCGTCCGACGAAAAGCGGGATCACCATGTGCGGATACACCACCACATCGCGCAGCGGCAGCACCGGCAGCTCGATGGTGGCGGTCACGGGGGATTCGTTGGTTTCAGTTGCCATGTCGGATTCAGGGGTCGTATTGCTTCAAACCCGCGAATGCGGGCGTTGTGATGAGAATGGAGGCGGCGCGCGCCGGGATCAAGCGTCAAGGGTGATGCTGCTCGCAGTGCGAGCACGGGAATCTTCCAGTATGGTTTCGCTCGCCCCTCGGACGCGCGAGCGGTCGTCGGATCAGCCTGGAGGATGGCCCGCAGGATGCGCGCCCGTTCGCCGCAGGCACAAGAACGTGCCGTCAGCGAACCCTGGCGTGGGCGAGCGGACCCGCAGCCCATGGATGAGCGAAGGGCGTGTTCGCGGGGTGGCCTTCTCTTTATTGCAGGCATCCTGCCCTTCGCCCTTCGGGCCGCCTTCGGCGCTCCCGCGCGTTCCCGAGGTGCGAGCGGAAGCCTTTCCTCAGTCGCCCATCTGCTTCTGCAGGTGCTCGCGCCGTTCCTGCGCGTCCAGCGACAGGGTCGCGATCGGGCGTGCCTCGAGGCGCTCCAGACCGATTTCCTCGTCGGTTTCCTCGCAGTAACCGTAGCGGCCTTCCTCGATCTTGCGCAGCGCCTTTTCGATCTTCGAAATCAGCTTGCGGTAGCGATCGCGGGTACGAAGCTCCAGCGAGTTCTCGGTTTCGCGGGTGGCGCGCTCGGCGTCGTCGCCCACGTCGCGCACTTCCCCGCGCAGGTTTTCCATGGTCTGGCGCGATTCCTCGACCAACTGGTCGCGCCAGTCCTTCAGCTTCTGGCGGAAGTACGCCAGTTGCTTCGGGTTCATGTATTCCTCTTTCAGCGAGGGGTGGTAACCCTTGGGCAGCTCGATGTTGACGGTGGCCGGCAGCGCGTATCGGCCGTCCTCGCGGGTGATGGTCTGCTCGGCAGCCGCGCCGACGCTCAGACGCGCGGCAACGCCGCCGGTGGGCTTCGCATGTTGCTTGCGGGCAGGCTGATGTGCGGCTCGCGGGGTGTCGTGGGCGGCGGGGGCATGGTTGGCGGGCGCGGATTTGTGCAGCGCCAGCGTGTCCTTCGGTGTCTTGGCGGAAGCAGCTTTTTTCACGGCAGGAATCTTGGATTTGTTTTTGGGGGCTGATTTTGGCGCGGCTTTCTTGACGATCGCCTTCTTCACGGCCTTGGCAGTTCTGGCCGGCTTCTTTACCGTCTTGGCGGCTTTCACCGCCGATTTGTGCACGGTCTTGCCCACGGGTTTGCGCGCCGCCTTCACGACCGCCTTCTTCGCGGGCTTGGCCTTGGCCGGCTTGGCCGTGGGCTTCGCTTGCTTGCCGCTGCGCTTGGCAGCGCCGTGCTTCGGTTTTGCCATGTCCTGTGCACTCGAAGTTGTGGAGATGCGACCGCGTGTTATAGCGTAGTCAATGCGGTCGGGCAACCAATTTCAAAAGCCCCGCCCGCACCCTTTCTGCCATGCGGACGACCGCCGCTCGTGACACGCTTCCTGTTGTTCCTGATCGCTGCGTACAAGCGCCTGTTGAGCCCGCTGCTGGGCGCGCGTTGCCGTTTTTATCCGACGTGCTCGACCTACGCGCGCATCGCCATCGCGCGCCACGGGCCGTGGCGCGGCAGCGTGCTTGCGGCATGGCGTATCCTGCGCTGCCAACCGTTGTGTGAAGGCGGTATGGACCCCGTGCCCGAGCATTTCACGTTGCGGCGCTGCCGCTCCCATGGAGAACACTGAATGGCCGACTGGCTGGTCAAGAATGCCGAACTCGTCAACGAAGGCCGCCGCTTCCACGCCGACCTCCGCGTCCACGGCCCGCGCATCGCCGAAATCGGCGGCGATCTGGCCGCGCACGCAAATGAACAGGTGTTCGACGCATCGGGCCTGTGGCTGCTGCCCGGCATGATCGATGACCACGTGCATTTCCGCGAACCCGGCTACACCGCGAAGGCCGACATCGCTTCGGAATCGCGGGCGGCCGTGGCGGGTGGCGTCACCAGTTTCATCGACATGCCGAATACCAAACCGGCCACACTGACGCAGGTGTTGCTGGAAGACAAGTACGCGATCGCTTCGCGCACGTCGCTGGCCAACCACGCGTTCTATTTCGGCGCCAGCAACGACAACCTGGACGCGATTCGCGCGCTCGATCCGCGCAAGGTGCCGGGCGTGAAGGTGTTCCTGTGCGAATCGACCGGCAATCTCTGCGTCAGCGATCCGGCGGCGCTGGAAAGCGTATTCCGCGACTCGCCGGTGACCGTCGTCGTGCACTGCGAAGACAACGGCATCATCCACGCGAATCTCGATCGCGCAAAGGCCGAATACGGCGACGACATCCCTATGCGGCTGCATCCAGATATCCGCTCGCGCGAGGCTTGCTTGGAATCGACGAAGTGGGCAGTGGCTACCGCGCGCCGGCACGGCACACGGCTGCACGTGCTGCACGTGTCCACGGCCGACGAGCTGGCGATGTTCGAAACTGGCCCGATCGCCAACAAGAAGATCACCTCCGAAACCTGCGTGCACTTTCTGCGCTACAGCAATGCCGACTACGCGACGCTGGGCGGCAAGGTCAAATGCAATCCGGCGATCAAGGCGGCGTCTGACCGTGAAGCGCTGACGCGCGCGCTGGCGGATACGCGCATCGACATCCTCGCCACCGATCACGCGCCACACCTCGAATCGGAAAAAGCCAACCCGTATACGCGTTGCCCGTCGGGCATTCCGCTGATCCAGTTCGCATTGCAGTCGGCACTGGAGGGCGTGTTCCGCGGCGACTTCACGTTGGAGCGCCTGGTGGAAGCCTGCGCGCACGCACCGGCGACGCTGTTCGCGATCCAGGAACGTGGTTATCTGCGCGAGGGACATTTCGCCGACCTCGCCCTGATCGATCCGAACAAACCACAGACAGTGCGCAAGGACCAGGTGCTGTCGAAATGCGGCTGGTCACCGTTCGAAGGCGATACCTTCCGCGCCAGCATCACCGCGACCTTCGTCAATGGCAATCTGGTTGCGCGCGACGGAAAAATCCTCGTCGCGCCAATGGGCATGCGCCTGGCGTTCGATCGTTGATGCTGCGGATCAGTCGAAGTTCTTCGCAACTTCAGCGACTGCATCGTGCGGATGCAGGCTCTCGTGGTGCGCCGTGCGGATGCGGTAGCCGGCGATGCGCGTGTCGGTGTCCAGCGCCGCGCGGATGCGGCGCACGGCGTCTTCGCAAAACATCAGGTTTTCGGCGTTCAGTTTCGCAAAGGCCTGTTCGTCTTCGCGCTTGACGGCCGTTTGCACCGGCGTCGCCAGCGCGTCTTCAATGGCGTCGATCAGTTCCGACACCGGCAGATCGAAGCCCGGCGCGAGCCGCACCATGACCGTCGCGGTGCTGCGCTGCGCATGGGGGGTCGCGGCCATGCCGCGCTCGGAACCCAGCCACTCGCGCACCGCGCGTTGCGACGGCACGGTGTCGGCGAAATCTTCATCGAATCGCTGCTGGTTGAGTTGCCGCGACAGCGCCGCCGAAGCCGGGCACGTCGATGAATACGTCACTTCGCAACCCAGTTGCACGCTGAAGTGTTCGTCCAGCAATTGCGCCTCGATGGCAACCGGATACGCGCGCCAACCCGCATTGTCACTGACCAGCGCGCGGCGCTTCAGCAATTGCGAATACTCGATGCGCAGGCGGACACGACTGGAAAGATCCGCGTGGGACGCCACCAGCGTATGCAGCAGGCTGCACAGACCCGCAGGTGTCAGTGTCTGTTCGCCCAGCGATTTCTCGAGCGCGAGATACAGTCGCGACATGTGGATGCCGCGCGCCGCGGGATCGGCAAGGTTCACCTGCGCCGAAACCCGCGCGGGCACCAGGGTGATGCCGCCCTGCCCGTCCGCGCAGCGCACCGGCAGGTCGATGCCCTCCATGCCGACCCAGTCCAGCACACCGCCCGCATCCGGCTGCGCGCCGGTGGCGACATCGGGCAAGCGTGCGTTGTCGGGAACGATGCTCATGGGCGGGACTCGTTGCGGACCATGCCCCGCCATTTGCGGGCTGCGCGCCAGGTTTTCAACACGTTGCCCAGCCCGTGCGCGGGGGCGTGCAACGCGGCAAGCGGATCATCGGCCCGCGCCGCGCGCCCGAGTGCCTGCCGGTCGCGCTGCAAATCGACGGCTCGGAACAATGTCAGCGGGCCTTGCATTCTAGCGACGTCGGACGCGGCGAGTTCGAGTTCGCCAAGATAGTCGCGCAACGCCGCGCGACGCGCCGGGCTGTCGCTGCCCAACGCCTCCATGGTGAGCCCGTGCCGGGCCAGCAGGTTCATCGGCAACGGGGATCGCCCGTGTTCTACTTCCTCGAGTAGCGCGCGAGCATTTGATGCGAGGCCAGCCAACAGAACGGCTCGCGACATGCGCGCCGCGTCGGCACCCTCGCCGAACCAGAGGCGCACTTCCAGCGCCGCGGCAGCATTCGCGAATGGCGCTGCCGCGTCACTTTGCGCCGCGACATCCGCGGGGGACGGTAGCGCCAGTATGCCGATCGCCGCTTCCACCGGAGCGACCCAGTACTGCAAGGGAATCGAGCGGGCCCGCGCATCGGCGAACAACGCCTGCGTCAGCGGATGGCGCGCCTGCCCTTCCGCGGCGCGCTGCATCTCTTCGCGCCACCAGCCGAGCTTGACCGCTGCGACTTGCGACTCGCGCACTTCGCGCACGGCTTTTTGCCACGTGTGCCCCAGCGCCGCCAGCGCGCCGAAGCAGGTGCGCTCGTCGCGGCGCAGGAACAGCCACGCGACCGACCGCTGCGGGCTCGCCTCGCGCCACTGCGTCAGGTAATCGTCGAATGCACTTTCGCTCACGCCAGGCCCAGCAACGCTGCGAGTTGATGCGGATCGGCGCTCACCGCGTCGGGTTCCCAATCGCGCGGGTCCGCGCCATCCAGGTAGCCCCATCCCGCTGCGACGGTGTACAGGCCGGCCTCGCAGCCCGCCATGATGTCGCGCGGATCGTCGCCCACGTAAACGCACTGCGCGGGTTCGACGCCTGCCAGCGCGCAGGCGTGCAAGACAGGATCCGGATCGGGCTTGCGCTTGGCCAAGGTGTCGCCGCCGACCACCGCGGCAGCGCGCCCGTCGTAGCCGACCTTGGTCATCACCAGCGCGACCAGCGAGCCGGCCTTGTTGCTGACCACACCCCAGAGTAGGCCACGCGTCTCGAGCCGATCCAGCACGTCGTCCATGCCCTCGAATGCATGCGTGTTCACCATGCCGGTGGCGACATAGAGTTCGAGGAACCGCGGCAGCACTGCATCGACTTTTTCCTCGTCGTTGCCGACTGCGCAACGCAGCACCGCGCGGGCGCCGCGCGATACGGTTTCGCGCACGGTTTCATACAAAGGGATTTCCATGCCGCGTTCGCGACACAGTGCGGTCAGGGCATCGTGCATGTCACGCGCCGAATCCACCAGCGTGCCATCGAGGTCGAAGAACACCCCGGCGAGCGGTTGCGGCACGGGCCTCATGCGGGGCGGCTTTGATCCGGCACGTTGCTGGCGCAGACCAGATAATTGATTGCGGCGTAACGCGTCAGCCAAGCCTTACGATTCAACGGGTTGTAAGCAATCCCGGATATTTCGTCGAGAACCAGCCCGGCCCGGCGCAAGCATGTCGCCAACTCCGACGGCTTCAGGAATTGACGGTAGTCGTGGGTGCCGCGTGGAAGCAAGCGCGCCACGTATTCGGCGCCGATGATCGCGGTGACGAAACTCGCGGGCGTACGGTTCAAAGTCGACAAGAACACCTTGCCACCGGGCTTTACCAGCGCGGCCAGATCAACGACCAGCGCCGCGGGATCGGGGACATGCTCGATCAGCTCCATGCAACACACCGCATCGAACGCCGCGGGTTCGGCAACCGCCAATTCGCGCGACGAGCACAACCTGTAGTCGATCGCCAGCGGCGACTGCAGCGCCGCATTGGTCTCGTGCAGATGCAGCTTCGCGACTTCGATGACTTCCGGCGCAAGATCGATTGCAGTAACGTTCGCGCCGGCCTTCGCCAACGCCTCGCTGAGCAGACCACCGCCGCAGCCAATATCCGCCACGCGCGATCCACGCAAGGCCACACGCTCGGCGACGAAGCCGAGCCGCACGGGATTCAAGTCATGCAGCGGGCGCGATTCGCCATCGGGATCCCACCAGCGATGCGCGAGCTTGCCAAATCGCGCCAGTTCTTCCGGATCGACGTTGTGGGCCGTGGTGTTCATGCTGCCTGTCGCTCCCCGACATCGGTGACGTCCCACTCATGCACTGTGACTTCCGACGCGCCTGCCAGGTGAAGGGGGTCGGCAAACGCGATCTCGTGCGCGCCATCGAGCGAGTCGGCGCGGATCAGATACGCACCACCGGATCCGTCGGTGAACGGGCCGAATGCCTCCAGCACGCCGCGAGCTTTCAATGCGTCCAGGTGCACACGGTGCGCCGCGATCACCACCGGATCGAAGCGCGGCTTGCGCATGGCAAGGATCAGGTACTGCTTCATCGGGACTCCGGCTGTCAAAGCGCCGCGATCCGCTCGCGCCAGCGGCGTGCTTTTTCCAGCACGCCCGCAAGATCGAAATCGACCAGCGCGCCATCGGCAAGTTTGCGCGCCCCGTCGATCCAGACATCACTGACCTGCCGGCGCGAAACCGCGTAGGCAAGATGCGAGATCACATTGTAGAGCGGCTGCGTTTCGACCTCGTCCATCCTCACCGCAACGAGATCGGCGCGCTTGCCGGTTTCGATCGACCCGATCCTGCCGTCGAGCTGCAAAGCCTTCGCCCCGTTCAGCGTGGCCGCGCGCAGCGCGAACGCGTCGTCGAAGGCGGCGGCATCGCCCGCCACGCCTTTCGCCAGCAAGGCGGCGGTGCGCAATTCGCCGAACATGTCGAGGTCGTTGTTGGATGCGCAGCCGTCGGTGCCGAGCGCGAGGTTGACGCCGGCGCGCCGCAATTTCTCGGCCGGGCAAAACCCGGACGCAAGCTTCAGGTTGGATTCCGCGCAATGCACCACCGATACGCCGGCGTCCGCGCACAACGCGATTTCCGCATCGCTCACCTGGGTCATGTGCACCGCGATCAGGCGATCGTTGACCAGGCCCAGTTTCTGCAAACGCTGCATCGGACGCAGGCCGTGCTCGCGCTTGCCGTCCTCGACTTCCTGCGCGGTTTCCATCAGGTGCAGGTGCACGGGAACGTCGAGTTGATCGGACAGCGTACGGATGCGTTCGAACGATACATCCGCGACGGTGTATGGCGCGTGCGGCGCAAACGCGGTGTCGATCAGTCCCTCGCCGCGGTACTGATCATGCACAGCCAGGGCGCGCTCGAAATACTCGTCGCGATCCTTCGCCCACGCGCTCGCAAACTCGATGATTGGCAAGCCGACCATCGCGCGGAAGCCGTGCGTCCTGTAGACCTGCGCCTGCGTGTCTGGGAAAAAATAGTTTTCGCTGCAGCAGGTCGTGCCGCCGCGCAGCATCTCGGCGATCGCTAGTTCCACGCCGTCGCGCACGAACTCGGGGCCGATCACTTTCGCTTCCACCGGCCAGATGTGTTCCTGCAGCCATTGCATCAGCGGCAGGTCGTCGGCCAGCCCGCGCAGCAACGTCATCGGGTTGTGGGTATGTGCGTTGACGAGGCCCGGGATCAGCGCGTGTGCGGGCAAGTCCACGCGTTCGCGCGGCGTGTACTTCGCAGTGGCTTCGCTTGCCGGAAGCACTTCGATGATTGCGCCGGCGTCAATCGCGACCGCGTGACCTTCGAGCACCACGCGATCCGGCTCGATCGGCACGATCCAGCGGGCGGTAATGAGGAGGTCGATGGGACGAACGTGCTCGGATGCATCCTCAGTCATGACGATTTGCTCTTGCTCGTCATTCCCGCGAAAGCGGGAATCCAGTGTCGTTGCCTTCCTTGGCACTGGATCCCGGCCATTCCCTGGCCGGGATGACGGATCGGCAAAGCCGCGCGCGCATGGCGCTCGCGGGCCGAGGCGTCATTTGACCCGACTGACATACTCGCCGGTGCGAGTGTCGACGCGGATCACTTCGTCCTGGTTCACGAACAGCGGTACGCGCACGGTCGCGCCGGTTTCCAGCTTGGCCGGCTTGCCGCCGCCACCCGAAGTGTCGCCACGCAGCCCGGGGTCGGTCTCGACGATCTTCAGTTCCACGAAGTTGGGTGGCGCGACCGATAGCGGCACGCCGTTCCAGAACGTGACGATGCACTCCTCCTCGCCTTTCAGCCATTGCGCGGCATCGCCCACGGCGTTCTTGTCCGCCGTGTGCTGCTCGTAGCTTGCCGGGTCCATGAAATGCCAAAACTCGCCATCGTTGTAGAGATATTGCATGTCGGTATCGACGACGTCGGCGCCCTCGACCGCGTCGGTCGCCTTCATGGTCTTTTCGGTGGTGCGGCCGTTCTTGAGGTTGCGGATCTTGATGCGGGTGAACGCCTGGCCCTTGCCGGGCTTGATGAAATCCGCGCCGACGATCACGTAGGGATCGCCGTCGACAATGATTTTCAAACCGTTCTTGACATCGTTCAGACCATAGCTGGCCATGTTGCTTGCTCCGTGGATGCGTGGCGCCGCCCGTGCCGCAATGGCCCTGACCGGACGACTGACCTAAAATGAGGGGTTTACCGAGCCCGTGAAGGTCGGGGCACAAGCCTGCCATGATAACCGCAATCGATCCATCCACGCAGCCGGAGGTCCTGCCCGACTGGCGCCAGTCGCTGCGCGATGCCGTCACCGACGCTCGCGAGTTGCTGGCATTGGTGGGGCTGCCGCAGCTCGTCGAGCGCTTGCCGGCCGGCGATGCCGGCTTTGCATTGAAGGTGCCGCGCGGTTTCGTTGCACGCATGCGCCGAGGCAACCCGCATGACCCCTTGCTGCTGCAGGTGCTGCCGCGACTGGCCGAGCTGGACGACGCGCCCGGCTTCAGCGACGACGCGGTGGGCGATCTCGACGCCGTCGCCGCGCACGGTGTACTGCACAAATACGACGGTCGCGCGCTGCTGATCGCGGCAGGCTGCTGCGCGGTCAACTGCCGCTACTGCTTCCGCCGACATTTCCCGTACGCCGAAGAACTGGCCGCCGCACACGCCTGGCGCGGAGCCGTCGAGTGCCTGGCGAAAGACACCTCGATCCGCGAAGTCATCCTGTCCGGCGGCGACCCGCTGGTGCTCTCGACACAAAAGTTGACGGACTTGACCGATGCCCTGCGCGAGCTGCCGCAGGTGATCCGGCTGCGCATCCATTCGCGTCTGCCGGTGGTACTGCCGGAACGCATCGACCACGTGTTCTGCGCATGGCTGTCAGGGCTGCCGTTGCAGCGCGTCGTGGTGCTGCACGCCAACCATCCGAACGAGCTGGATGCCAATGTGGGCGCGGCCTGTGCCCGTTTGCGCGAAGGCGGCGCGACGCTGCTCAACCAGTCGGTGCTGCTGCGCGGCGTCAATGACGACGCCGATGCGCTGACCGAACTTTCCGAGCGCCTGTTCGCGTTCGGCGTGCTGCCCTACTACCTGCACCAGCTCGACCGCGTGCGCGGGACAGCGCATTTCGAGGTGTCCGATGCGCGTGCGCGCGACCTCGTGGGCATGTTGCGTGCACGACTTCCCGGGTATCTTGTGCCGAAGTTGGTGCGCGAAGTGCCGGGCGAAACAGCCAAGCGCCCGCTGTGATGCGGCCGGTGGCGGAATCGGCGCCGATCGGGTACAAAAGCCTGCTTGGCTCGAAAATGAACCCAAACGCGCCGGTGCTGGCATCGACACAAGCCGGCGCGGACACAAACGAATCGGACGCCACCCGGACGCCCGTCGCACCTCACCGATAGAAGAGAGATCAGCCGAAGGCCGTCCATGTTGTCCGAACCCATCACCAAGCTGATCATCGCCGAGGATCAGGCCGAGGACGCCGAGCAGATCATCAGCGTGCTGCGCAACAGCGGCATCGCGCTGCGCCCACAACGCATTTCGACGGAAGAAGAACTCGCGGCGACGCTGGAATCGTTCACGCCGGACCTGGTGCTGGCCAATCCGGCCTGCAAGGAAGTATCCCTCGCCGTGATCGGTCGCGCGCTGGATGGCACCGGCAAGGACGTGGCGTTGCTCGCGCTCACGGACAAGCTCACCGACGACGTGATCGCGTCGATCCTGGCGCACGGCAGCGTGCGCGGCATCGCGCTGCGCAATCGGCACGATCAGTTGCAAGCGGTAGTGCGGCGTGAACTGGATGCGCTGAACACGCGCCGCAACGTGCGCCGACTGGAAGCGAGCTTGCGCGAATCGGAACGCCGCTGCGATTCGCTGCTGGATTCCTCGCGTGATCCGATCGCGTACATCCACGAAGGCACCCACGTCCGCGCCAACAATGCGTACCTCGAAATGTTCGGCTTCGAAACTTTCGAGGACGTCGAGGGCCTGACCATCCTCGACCTCGTGGCAACCCAGCACACCACCGATTTCAAGGATCTGCTGAAGCGCCTCGCGCGCGGCGAGAAGCCGCCGCCGAAGCTGGACCTCACCGCGCAACGCGCGGACGGCAGCACCTTCGAGGCGGTGATGGAATTTTCGCCCGCGACTTATGAAGGCGAACCCTGCCAACAGATCGTGTTCCGCCTGCCGGCCACCAATACCGCGACGGAAGAGGAACTGCGCCGCCTGAAGACGCAAGACCCGCTGACCGGTCTGTCCAATCGGACGCACTTTCTCGAAGGCGTGGATGAAGCCGTGGCGCGCGCGATCGACGGCAGCACCGACCAGGCGCTGCTGCTGCTGGAACCCGACAACTACCGAGCAGTGCTGGACACCGTCGGCATCACCGGCGCCGACGATGTGCTGCGCCAGCTCGCCGGCACGATCAAGCAGCGGCTGCAGGCGTCCGATCGCGCGGGCCGCATTGGTGATCATTCGTTCGGCATCCTGCTTTCCGGCCGCACGCAAGCCGAAGTGCTGCAGATCGCCGAATCGCTGCGTGCCAGCGTGGAGACGGCCATCATCGAGGCCGGCGGCCGCTCCACCAGCCTCACCATCAGCATCGGTGGCAGCCTGCTGGGCGAGAAGAACGCCAAGTCGCAAGTGCTGTTGTCGCTGGCCGACGACGCCTTGCGCGCGGCGTCTGGCCAAGGCGGCAATCGGGTGGACATCCACGATCCCGCCGCGGCGGACAAAGCCGAGGCTGCGCGCCAGCAGCAATGGCTGGACATGATCGACAACGCGCTGGCACGGGATGGCTTCGTCCTTTACTTCCAGCCGGTGGTGAGCCTGCAGGGCGAGGGGGGCGAATTTTATGAAGTGCTGCTGCGGATCCGCGGCCCGACGGAAGAAGTGCTGCCCGCGCACTTCCTGCCCATCGCCGAGCGCAACGATCGCCTGCTGGCCATCGATCGCTGGGTGATCGAACACGCGATCGACGCACTTGGCAAGCGCGGCGGCGGCTCTGCGAAGGCCACATTGTTCATCAAGCTCTCCACCCTCACCCTGCACGACGAGAAATTGGCCGACTGGGTGGACGCGAAACTCGCAGCGGCCAATGTGCAAGCCTCGCAACTGGTGTTCGAGGTGCCCGAGGCCAAGGTGATGACGTGCCTGAAACCCGCGCGCGAATTCGTCGATCGCTGGCGCAAGGGCGGCGGTGGCTTCGGGCTGGAACAGTTCGGCTCGGGCCTCAACTCGTTCCAGGCGTTGAAGCACATCGACGCCGATTACCTGAAGCTCGACCGCGCGCTCACCGTCGACCTCGCCCATCACTCCGAAAACGAATTGAAGGTGCGCGAGCTGTGCTCGCAGGCGCACGCCGCCGGCAAGTGCACCATGGTGGAATGGATCGAGGAAGCCGCCAGCATGCCGACACTGTTCTCGGCCGGGGTGAACTTCGCGCAAGGCAACTTCCTGGCCGAGCCTTCGTCCGAGATGCGTTCGCTCAGTTGAGCCGCCGGCCGGTCGTCGGCGGCACCGGCGACCATGGACGATCGCGCGATTCCCTAGCAAACTGCGCGCATGGCCATCGCCCCGCGCCCCGCCTCCACCATGCCACGACTGGCGTTCGTCGCATCCGCGTCGGACAAGGCCCGCGCGGCCTGCGATGAACTGCAGGATCGGTATGGCGCCGTGTCACCCGACGATGCCGACGTGATCGTCGCGCTGGGTGGCGACGGCTTCATGCTGCGCACGCTGCACGCGCAGCTCGGGCATGGACTGCCGGTGTACGGCATGAAACTCGGCCGCGTCGGCTTCCTGATGAACCGCTATCTGCCCGACGAGCTTCCCGCGCGCATCGCCGCTGCGCGACCGGCCGTGCTGCATCCGCTGGAGATGCACGTCCGGCAACGCGACGGACGTGAAATCGACGCACTGGCCTTCAACGAAATCTCGTTGCTGCGGCAGACCAACCAGGCCGCCCACGTCGAAGTGGCGCTGAACGGCGAAGTGAAATTGGCCAACCTCATCTGCGATGGTTTGCTGGTCGCGACGCCCGCGGGGTCCACTGCGTACAACCTGTCCGCGCATGGACCGATCCTGCCGCTGGATGCCAACGTGCTGGCACTCACCCCGATCAGTCCGTTCCGCCCGCGCCGCTGGCGCGGCGCATTGCTGCCGGTCGCCACGCAAGTAGGCCTGCGCACGTTGGAACCCGATCATCGCCCCGTCAGCGCCACCGCCGATTTCCTCGAAGTGCGCGACGCGGTGGAAATCCGCGTACGCCAGGCGCGCGAACGCGCCATCACCCTGCTGTTCGACCCCGAGCGCAGCTTGGCGCAGCGGATTCTGGACGAGCAGTTCGAGTTATGAGCGGGTGATACAAGTCGCGTCGCAGTCCCCTGAATATCCGGTGCTGCCACATCTCCGCGATGCACTTGGTGTGCGAAACCGTCAGCCGACGCTCAGTCAATAACCCACCATGCCGCGTTCGCGTCCCCATACGACGGCGGCACTGCGACGGTTCACGCCGATCTTCCCGTACAGCGTGGCAACGTGATTGCGCACGGTGTTGCGCGAAAGCTTCAGCGTCGCGGCAATCTCGGCATCGCTGAGGCCCTTGCAGATCAGACCCAGGACATCCTTCTCGCGCGGCGTCAGTGCAGTCAATTCCGCCTTGGCGCCGCTGCCGTCGGGCCTGCGGAGCTGCGCCAGCTTCTCCATGACCGTGTGGCTGAACCAGGACGTGTCCTTCATCACCGCGTCGATCGCGACGACCAGGTCCATCTCCGATCGCTTGCGTTCGGTGATGTCCTGGATGACGCACAGGACGCATGGCTCATTCTGGATCGTGACGGTTTCGGCAGACAGCAGGCAGTCGATGATGGCACCGTCGCGGGTCCGGATGGGCAATTCCTCGTTGCGGATATCCTCCCGCTGGTTCAGGCGCGCCACGAGCGCGCGCATGCCCACCGCGTCCTTCGGCAATCCGGCTTCCTCGATCGTGCGCCCCTGAAGATCCGCGATGGCGTACCCCGTAATGGCAGTGAAGGCTTCGTTGATCGCGAGGGGATGCGTGTCGCGCAGCCCAAATACGATCATGGGAACCGGGGCAAGCCGGAAGGCCTTGGAAAATCGCTCCTCACTCTCGCGCAGTGACATTTCAGCCGTTTTGCGTGCCTCGAGATCGATGAAGGTGAACAGCATGCATTGTTCTTCACCGACCTCGATGGGTTGGCCTGCGACGATGACGAATTTTCGCTTGCCGTCCGCCTGCTTGATCACGGCTTCCTGCTGGGGAATGGTGAATCCTCCGCGCAAGCCACGGATCGCATCGTCTCGATTCTCCGCCTTCTCGAGCACGTCCAGGTCCCGGAATCGCTGGTCGATCACTTGATCCCGCTCATAGCCCGTCATGGCGAGGAACCCCGGATTCGTCTTGATGTAGCGCAAATCGCGCAGGCGGCAAATCACCGCGGGGGCTGGATTCGCGGCGAAGGTGCGTTCGAACCGCTCCTCGGCGCTAAACCGTTCGGTGACGTCCTTGATCACCAGCGCAAGTGATTCCGTTTCGCCCTTGGCGTTGACGAGGGCGATGCCGCGCACCTGCTGCGTGCTGCGGAAATCCGCATGGCCCTTTCGCTCGACTTCGACGACGACGTCGCTGAAGGTTTCTCCAGCGAGCACGCGTTCGATCGGGTACTGCTTCGCCGTCAGCCGATGATGGTTGCGGTGCCTCAGCGAGAAATGCTTGCGGTACTGCGCGGCGCTGGCACCCAGCTCTTCGGCGCGGATGCAACCATGCATGGCAATGGCAGCTTCGTTGACCCATACGATCGAACCGTCGGGGTCCAGCAACATGACGCCGTCCGTCAGGCCGCCGATGATTTGCTGCAGTTGTCTGCGATCGACGCGGGTGCGGGCGGATGAGGTGTTCACGGCATCTGTCGTTGTCACGGCACAGAATCAGAATACTGCATAAACGCGCGCCACAACTGGTAAAAAAGTACCAAAGCAAATGGTGCATCGGTCTCTTCTCTCCGTGCGCGGCATGGCGTAGCTTCGTTCACGTCCAGACGGACCTATGCAATGGAGAGCATCCCGATGAATACCTCGGCACACGCCCGACCGGCACCAAAACGTGCGGAAGAACCGGCTCCCCGCCAACCATCCCATCCGCCCGAACGCCCCCGCCCGAATCCGGGTGGCGATGACGAAGCGCGCGCACCTCGCACGCGCCCGGAAAGCGTCAAGGGCGTGAAGAACGTCGACGCATCCGGCCTGAAGGCAAAGGATTGACCATGCAGATGAATCCATCCGAGGCTGAAGCGCGCCCCGCGACGGGCCGAGACCGAATCAAGGAAGAGTGGAGTGGCCTCGCCGGCAAGCTGCGGCGCCGATGGCGCAAACTCACGTGGCAGGACGTGCTGCGTGCGGACGGAGATGCGGAGTATCTGGCCGCGCTGCTTCAGGAGCGTTACGGCGTCGACAGGAAGGAAGCGCTGCTACAGGTGTTCGAATTCGAGAGCGACCTGTAGGGCATCACGATGCAACGCCATCTCAAGCCGCAAGGCCTCACCACTGCTTACGCTGAGACTAGCTCCCATGCGCGAAGAACTGATCAGCTCACATTGGTCGCAGCTTCGCGGAATCTTTCGCAAGCAATGGCCGAGGCTCACCGAAGGCGATCTGGTGAACGATCACGGCGACATCGGCCACCTGATATGCGTGCTGCAGGAACGCTATGACGTCGATCGCTTCGAGGCTTGGCGCCAGGTTCATGAGTTTGAGCCCGAACTATGGTTTTTCGATCGATTGAACCTTGGCGCGACTGACATGCCCTGAATCGGAAAAAAACGGAAGTAACGGAGGAATCCATGAACGAAGACAAGATCAAGGGCCAGTGGAAGCAACTCCACGGCAAACTGAAAACCCGCTGGGGCAAGCTCACCGACGATGACTTGCAAGTTGCAGACGGCAATATGGAATACCTCGTCGGCAAGTTGCAGGAGCGCTACGGGATGGCCAGGGACGCAGCGAAAAAACAAGTCCAGGAGTTCGGCGAAGATTTGACGCGGACGTAAACGTCCGCAGCGCGCAATCCATCACGAGAACTTCGCATAGCCCGATGCAATGCAGGTGTGAAGAGCTCCCCCTTCGTAGGGGATCTCCCACCACGGCAACAAGGACGTGCCGTGCCGGTACGAGTTACTTCCCCAGGCGCTCGAACCGGTGCCCGATGCGGACGAAAAGTGCGTTTCGGGTTCCTCCGGGCAAACCATGGATGTTTTGCCCGGAGACCTTGATTCCGGTTTTTTCACGAGACAGGAACCACCCGAGTGCATTCAACGCTCCAGCCGAACGCCAGTCATATCCCGAAAAGGAGAGCTCATGCTTTACTACGCCGTCGTCTTTCTGATCATTGCGATCGTCGCCGGAATCTTCGGCTTCTTTGGCGTCGCGGGGCTTGCCGCCTTGGTCGCAAAAATCCTGTTCGTCGTCTTCATCATTCTGTTCATCGTGTCGCTGATATTCGGACGCAGGCGAATCTGACGCGGCACACGCGAATCGGCCCGGCCATTTTTCCATGAAACCGATGAGCACGAGTTTGCAGACATCAGGTGGTCTGCACTCTGTATCGAGATGATCTGTACCCACGAATCAAGCCGGTTGCCCTGCGCGCACCGGCGGGGCAACTGGAGGCAATCATGAATCCCAATACCCAAAATGAGAACAGCTCGACGCCCGAGAACACCCACGCCCGCATTGATCACGCCGCCGAACGCGCCAAACAAGGTGCCAGCGACGCAGTCGGCGGGGCCAAGGACAAGGTCGATGCAGTCGCCGATCGTATCGAGAAAGGTTTGCACCACGCCGCGGACGCTGGCGTGCATGGTGCGCATCGCGTGGCCGACAAGGCCAGCGAATGGCACGACCGCAGCGCGGAACTTGCGTCGAACGCCCGCAATCGTGCTGATCAGGCGGCCGAAAGCCTGCGGGAACGGGTGCGCGAAAAGCCGGTGCAGTCTGTCGCCATCGCGCTGGCCCTTGGATGGCTGGTTGACCGTTTGCTGAGACCGCACAACTGACCGCGCACCCACGCCACCCGAAGACCCTGCCCCCGCGCCGCAATCGCCTGTTTTTGCGGCGCTGAGCTTCCCCAGCCGCCAGAGACTCCACCCAACGGCCGCAATTGTTCGTTACCGGACGCTGTGCCGACATGCTGGAGCTTCGGCTCTTGGCCGACGTCTGCCATCGAGCCCAACGCGCATTTCGCCGCAGTCGATCACGTCGAATCGGCTACGGCGACCGAACAGGCGTTGGGCTTCGCATTCGCTCAGCCCAACCTGATGCAGCAACGCAGCCGCGCGCGCGGCTGCCCCGCAATCAACCGGACTGCGCGATTTGTGCCAGGCGGCGCAGCGCCACCGAAGCAATCGGATAGTCGACGTCTACGCCGCGGATTTCGTCCAGCATGCCGCGGGTGAATTGCAGTTGCGGATCATCGCGCTGCAGCCACGCCGAAACCGCGATGTCGGCACCCTGCTTGCCCTGCTCCGACGCAAGAATCTGGCTGACCATCGCGCGTTGTTGCACGGCGAGTTCGTCGCGCAGTGCACCACGCGCCTGTGCGTGCCAGCGGCTTTCCACCGACAGCTTCTCGATCTGGCTGCGCAGCCATTCGATATCGAGCGCCTCGCCGAGATCGAAGAACACGCGCGCGACGTGTTCCACCGGGCGACCCGATTCCTGCGAAGTTTCGATGACGTCCATCGCCACTTCCAACGCGGGAATCGTGGCCAGTTTCTTCGCCAGCTCGTCCGGAAAACCCATCCCTTGCCATTTCTCCAGATCGACCTGCCACGACGCACGACCCGTTTCGGTGAGCGTGGCCGGCAGCGCCGCGCGGAGCTTGTCCATGCCCGGCTGGTAGCGCTGCACCAGATCGGTAATGCCGACGGTGCCCGGCCGGTTGAGCAGCCAGCGCGAAACGTGGCGCAGCAACGACCACAACTTCATCAAAGCATCGATCTGCGCGCTTTGGCTTACCTTGCCGTCCAGCGCATCGATGCCGGACCACAGCTCGCGCGCGTGCAGGATCTGGCGCGCGGCGTTGTAAGCCTTGACCACCGCGGCCGCGGTTTGTCCGGTGTCTTCCTGGGTACGCAGGATGAAAGTGGCGCCCATGCGGTTGACGATGGAGTTGGTGACCGCGGTGGCGATGATCTCGCGCTTCAGCCGATGGCGCTGCATGTGCGCCGCATATTTTTCATGCAGCGGCTCGGGGAAGTAGCGCACCAGTTCGTGCGACAGGAACGGGTCCTCCGGCACGTCGGAATCCAGCAACTGCTGGTACAGCACGATCTTGGAGTACGACAGCAGCACCGCCAGTTCCGGACGCGTCAATCCCTGATGATGCGTGCGGCGTTCGGCCAGTTCCGCGTCAGACGGCAGCGACTCGATCTGGCGGTCGAGCTGGCCGCGCGATTCCAGCGTGCGGATGAAGTGCGCCTTGGACCCGATGCGGTTCACCGACATGCGTTCCATCAGGCTGATCGCGACGTTCTGGCGGTAGTTGTCCCACAGCACCAGTTTCCCGACTTCATCAGTCATCGAATGCAGTAGTTTGTTGCGCGCCTCGATATTCATCTCGCCGCGCTGCACTGCATCGTTCAGCAGGATCTTGATGTTGACCTCGTGGTCGGACGTGTCCACGCCCGCCGAGTTGTCGATGAAGTCGGTGTTGAGGATCACGCCCTTCTGCGCGGCTTCGATGCGGCCCTTCTGGGTGAAGCCGAGGTTGCCACCCTCGCCCACGATCTTGCAACGCAGGTCGCCGCCGTTGATACGCAGCGCGTTGTTGGCGCGATCGCCCACGTCGGCGTTCGACTCCGGGGCGGCCTTGACGTAAGTGCCAATGCCGCCGTTCCACAGCAGATCGACCGGCGCCTTCAGGACCGCACTGATCAGCTCGATCGGCGACAACGATTCCACGTCCTCGCCGATGCCGAGCGCGCCACGGATTTCCGGCGTGATCGCGATGGCCTTCATGTTGCGCGCGAACACGCCGCCGCCCTTCGAGATCTTCGACTTGTCGTAGTCATCCCACGACGAGCGCGGCAGTTTGAACATCCGTTCGCGCTCCGGGAACGAGCTGGCGGCATCCGGATTCGGATCGATGAAAATGTGGCGATGGTCGAACGCCGCAATCAGCCGCGTGTGCTTCGACAGCAGCATCCCGTTGCCGAACACGTCGCCCGACATGTCGCCGATGCCGACACAGGTGAAGTCTTCGCTCTGGCAATCGCGGCCGAGCGCGCGGAAATGCCGCTTCACCGATTCCCAGCCACCCTTGGCGGTGATGCCCATGCCCTTGTGGTCGTAGCCCGCCGAACCGCCCGACGCAAACGCATCGCCCAGCCAGTAGCCGTGCGCGATGGAAATGCCGTTGGCGATGTCGGAGAATTTGGCCGTACCCTTGTCGGCCGCGACCACCAAATAGGCATCATCGGCATCGTGGCGCACCACATCGGCCGGATGCAGCATCTTGTGGGCGGCCGTGTCGATGTTGTCGGTGATATCGAGAAGGCCATTGATGAACATCTTGTAGCAGGCGATGCCCTCTTCCAATTGCGCATCGCGCTCGGCCGGCGGACGCTTCACGAAGAAACCGCCCTTGGAACCCACCGGCACGATCACGGTGTTCTTCACCATCTGGGCCTTCACGAGACCCAGCACCTCGGTACGAAAATCCTCGCGCCGATCCGACCAGCGGATGCCGCCGCGCGCAACCGGTCCGAAGCGCAAGTGCACGCCTTCCACGCGTGGCGCGTACACCCAGATTTCGCGGTACGGAACCGGCTTCGGGACGTCCGGCACCTGGTGCGAATCGAACTTGTAACTGATGTATTCCGCGGGTTGGCCGTCGTGCAACTGGAAGTAGTTGGTGCGCAGCGTCGCGCGGATCAGGCCCATGAAGCCGCGCAGAATGCGGTCGTCATCGAGGCTCGACACATTGGTCAGCAGCACCTTGATCGCGTTGATCAGGCCTTCGACCTGGGCGTCGCGCGGCTGATCCAGCAGCGCGGCAACGTGGGCCACGAAGTCGGGGCTCGCGTCGATCACGGCCTTGGGCGTCAGCGCGCCAACCTCGCGTGCCAGTGCTTCGCGAGCGCGCCGGCGGCCAGCATCATCGCCCGACTCGCGATTCGGATCGAACTTGGCCTCGAACAACTCGACCAGCAATCCCGCGATCATCGGATAACGGTTGAGCGTTTCCTCCATGTACGCCTGCGAGAACGGCGTACCCACTTGCTGCTGGTACTTGCAGTAGCCGCGCAGCATCGCGATCTGGCGCCAGCTCAATCCGGCGCGCAGCACCAGCGTGTTGAAGTGATCGTTTTCCGCATGACCGTGCCATGCCGCGTGGAACAGATCCTCGAACCGCGCGTGCAGATCTTCCAGCTTGAACTGCAGCGGCGACGCCGGACGCACCACGAAATCCTGCACGCAAGCCTTGCCGGCGCGCACGTCCAGCGCGTGCACCTGCTCGGTGTCGACTTTCATGCCGGCGTTTTCCAGCAGCGGCAGCGCTTCGGACAGCGGAATGTCGTTGCTCGCGCGGAACACCTTGAAGTGCAGTTCGCCCGGCGTGCGATACGAATCGTGCAACGCGAGGCGCATGTCCTCGCCGGCACCGCTCATCGCGGTGAGGATGCCCACGTCTTCGGCGGCGCGCGCCGGCGTGGTGTCTTCGATGTAGCCCGCCGTGAACGCGCGGCCCCAGCGGCTGGCCAGTTGCGCGCCGCGTTCCTCGCCCAGCCCACCAACCAGCGCATCGCGCAATTCGTCGTGCCAACTGCGCACGATCGGCGCGAGCTTGGCTTCGAGCCGTGCCACGTCGACCTCCACCTGTTCGCCCGCACGCGGGCGCACCAGCACGTGCATACGCGCCATCGGCGAATCGCCGATCTGCACCGTGGCATCGATATGCGTGCCATGCAGTTCCTCGCCCAGCATTTCTTTCACGCGGTCCCCCACCGCGGCGCTGTAATGGTCGCGCGGAATGAACACGAGGCACGAGAAGAATCGTCCATACGCATCACGGCGCACGAACAGGCGCGCCTGCCGGCGCTCATTCAATTCGAAGATGCCGGTGGCCAGCGCGTACAGTTCGTCCGCGGAAGCCTGCAGCAACTCGTCGCGCGGCAGCGTTTCCAGGATCGAGCGAAACGCCTTGCCCGAATGCGACTGCGGGCGCAGACCGGAACGCTTTTCGATCGACTCGAACTTCTGGCGCACCAGCGGCACGTCCTGCGCTCGGCGCATGTACGAGGTAGAGGTGTACAGGCCAAGGAAGCGCGACTCGCCGGTCGGCTTGCCCTTGTCATCGAACCGCAGCACGCCGATGTAATCCATGTAGCCCGGCCGGTGCACGCGCGAACGCGCGTTGGTCTTGGTCAGGATGATCGCGTCCATCGAACCCGATTGCGGCAGCCGGCTGGCGGCGAGACTCTTGACGGAACGCGGCGCGGTCGCGAGATCCGGATCGCGCAGGATGCCGAGCCCGGAACCTTCGCGCGCCTTCAGCAATTCGTCGCCGTCATCGGCCACCACGTCATATTCGCGGTAACCGAGGAAAGTGAAGTGGTTGTCCGCGGCCCAGCGCAGGAATGCCTGACCCTCGGCGATTTCTGCCGCATCCAGCGTCTTGGTGTCCGGCAGCGCGTCCGCAATCGCCAGCATCTTGTCGTGCATCGCCTGCCAGTCGGTGACGGCGGCGCGCACGTCGCCCAGCGCCACCTGCGCCACTTCCTGAAGTTGGTGCAGCGTGGCGTCGTCGACGCGGTCGATCTCGGCGTGCATCACCGACTCCATCGCAATGCCGTCGTCCGGATTGCCGATGGTGGTGAGGTTGCCCTTGGCGTCGCGCGCCACGTCGAGGATGGGATGGATCAGGCGGTGCAGGCGCAGCCCCGCGTCGGCAATCACCATCTCCAGCGAGTCAACCAGGAACGGCGCGTCGTCGGCCACCACTTCCACCACCGAGTGCGGGCACGTCCAGCCGTTGTGCTCGCTGTCGGGATTGAACGCCCGCACGCTGGCCTGCCCCTCCGGCCGCTTGCGAAACCAGCCGAACAACTCCGCAATCAACGCCGACCAGGTATTGATGCCGCGCCGCGCGAGTTCCTCGGCGCCGAGTTCGCTGCAGACGAGTTTCGCGAAGGCCTCGGCCACCTTGGGGTCACCGGCGCCGGACTTGACCCGGACTTCGGCGGCGATGGCGGCGATTTCAGCCCCGTCGGTGGGAGCGCGCAATGCATTCATGTCGTTCTGATCGAGCCCGGAAAAGGGACGAATAGGATAGCGCCCGCACCCTTGCCGTTCCAGCTTGAGCGCGGAATTGCGCCGCACGCGAAGTGCTCCACGTAACGATGGACGCGGCGCCCATGGCGAACGCGCAGGATGCGGATCGGGGCGCAGCCACGGACGCTGCACAGCTACCAGGTACGCGCGCGCCTGCTGCAACTGGTCAGCCACCTGCACGTCGTGGAAATGGAAGCGCAGCTTCGGGCTTCCCGAACACGGCAGCACGCCCGAGGTATTGTTGCGGATGGCCGATCAGGCGGCTGTATCGCGCGAAGCAACCGGGGCACAACAAGGTCGCCTCGGCCAACGACCTCGTTCAGGCACCTCGCGCCAAGCCCGCCGTGCCGGTGGCATGACGCTTGGCCTAGGGAACTGCGCGGCAAATCCCATCATAATTGTGGATTGACCCTCGCATGGTTTGAGAAATCCCGATGATGAATCTGCCGTGGCGCGGCGCGGGCGCACTATTGCTGGCGCTGGCGCTCGGCGCATGCAGTCGCTCCGTACCGCAGACACCACCGCCGCCCGAAGTCGGGGTACTGACGGCGCGCACCGCCGACGTGCCTGTGGTCCGCAATTATCCGGGACGCCTCGCAGCCACGCTGACCGCGCAGGTGCGCGCGCGCGTGACCGGCATCGTGCTGCAGCGCGTGTACAAGGAAGGCACCGACGTCAAGGCCGGCGAGGTATTGTTCAAGATCGATCCCGCGCCACTGCAAGCCAGCTTGCGCCAGGCGCAGGGCCAGCTCGCGCAGGCCCAGGCAACGGCGCGCAACGCGCAAGTCAAGGCGTCGCGCAGCAAGCCGCTTGGTGCGAAGGGTTTGCTCGCCAAGCAGGACGTCGATGATGCCGTGGCCGCTGCTGCGGAAGCGGATGCCGCCGTGAAGGCTGCGAGGGCCAACGTCCAGAATGCGAAGATCAATCTCGATTACGCCACGGTCACGGCGCCGATCAGCGGCCGTGCCGGGCGTGCCAACGTCACCCAGGGCGCGCTGGTGTCACCCACCGACACCAACCCGCTAACCACGGTGCAGGTGATCGATCCGATCTATGCCAACTTCAGCGAACCCATGGCAGAGGTGGAGCGGCTGCGCAAGGCCGAGAAGGCCGGCGAGCTGAAACTGGTTGCATCGGACAAGGCCGAGGTGCAGATCGTGCTGCCCGACGGCAGCGTCTATCCGCACGCCGGCACGCTGGACTTCACCGATCTTGCCGTGGACCCGCAGACCGGCGCCGTCGATCTGCGCGCCCTGGTGCCGAACCCCGACCACGCCCTGCTGCCCGGCATGTTCGTGAAGATCCGCCTGACGCTGGGCGCGTTGCACAACGCGTTCCTGCTGCCGCAGAGTGCGATCCAGCGCGACAACGATGGCGCCTACGTTTATGCCGTGGGGGCGGACGACAAGATTGTCGAGAAGCGTGTCGAGTTGGGTGACCAACACGGTTCGGGCTGGATCGTGCTGGGCGGCATCGACGCGGGCGCGCGCGTGGTGGCGTCGGGCGTCCAGAAGGCGCAGCCCGGCGAAAAAGTGAAGCCGGTTCCGTACGATGGACCCACTGGCGCGGCGCCGGTCGCCTCTGCCGCAGACTGACACCGCGCCATGCCGCAATTTTTCATCGACCGTCCGGTATTCGCGTGGGTACTCGCGATCCTGATCACGATGGGCGGCACCATCGCGATCATGAACCTGCCGATCGAGGCCTACCCCACGATCGCGCCGCCGAGCGTGCAGGTGCGCGCCAACTATCCTGGTGCGAACGCGCAGGTCGTCCAGAGCACCGTGACGCAAGTGATCGAGCAGAACCTCTCCGGCATCGATCACCTTCTGTATTTCAGTTCATCGTCCGACTCCACCGGCTCGTCGAACATCAGTCTTTACTTCGATCCCGGCACCGACCTCGACACCGCCGCGGTTCAGACCCAGAACGCGGTGAACGCCGCCGAACCGCGCCTGCCCGCCGCGGTAAACAATCTTGGCGTCACGGTGCGCAAGTCCAACAGCGGATTCCTGATGGGCATCTCGCTGCAGGACAAAAGCGGAAAGCTTGACCCGGCCGCCCTCAGCAATCTGATCGCTGCACAACTGATCGATCCCATCTCGCGCCTCGACGGCGTCGGCAGCGTCAACCAGTTCGGCGCGCCCTACGCGATGCGGATCTGGCTGAATCCGCTGAAGCTGGAAGGCTACGGCCTTACCGCCACCGACGTGCTGGATGCGGTACGCGCGCAGAACGTGATGTTCGCGGCCGGATCGGTGGGCGCGGAGCCGGCCGTGAAAGGCCAAGGCATCACCGCCACGGTCTCCGCAGAATCGAGTTTCACGACGCCCGCGCAATTCCGGGACATCATCCTGCGCACGAACCCGGACGGCACCACGGTGACGCTGGGCGACGTCGCGCGGGTCGAACTCGGGTCCGACAATTACGGCAACTTCTCGCGTTTGAACGGCCAGCCGGTGGCGTCGTTCGGCATCTCGCTGCTGCCAGGCGCCAATGCGTTGTCGGTGGCCAACGCGGTGCAGGCCAGGATGCGGGAACTGGCCAAGAACCTTCCGCCCGGTGTCACCTGGAGCATCCCGTTCGAAAGCTACACCTTCGTCAGGGTCTCGATCGTCGAGGTCGTGAAGACGCTGGGCGAAGCGATCGTGCTGGTGTTCTTCGTGATGCTGCTGTTCCTGCAGAACCTGCGCGCGACGCTGATCCCGACGCTGGTGGTGCCGGTCGCGCTGACCGGCGCGTTCCTGGGCTTGTACATGTTCGGCTTCTCGATCAACGTTCTCAGCCTGTTCGGGCTGGTGCTCGCGATCGGCATCGTGGTGGACGACGCGATCGTGGTGGTCGAGAACGTCGAGCGCATCATGCGCGAGGAACACCTGTCGCCCAAGGAAGCGACGCGCAAGGGCATGATCCAGATCACCGGCGCGATCATCGCGGTGACCACCGTGCTGGCGTCGGTGTTCGTGCCGGCCGCGTTGATGCCGGGCAGCGTCGGCGCAATCTACCGACAGTTTTCCGTAACCATCGCGATCTCGATGTTGTTGTCGGCGCTGATGGCGCTGACCTTCACCCCGGCGTTGTGCGCGAGCATCCTGCGCCCGGAACACGAACACGCCAACCGCTTCCTGCGTGCGTTCAACAATGGTTACGAGCGCATGGCGCACGCTTACCTCGCCAGGCTCCGCAAGGCGGTGCGCCACACCCCGCGCTGGATGCTGGGCTACGCGCTGGCGATCGTGGTGGCGGTGCTGTTGCTGGCGCACCTGCCTTCGAGTTTCGTGCCGCAGGAAGACCAGGGCGAAGTCGTCGCGACCATCCAGTTGCCGCCCGGCGCCACGGTCGAGCGCACCCGCGCGGTAATGAAGGAAGTCGAAGCCATCGTCAAGAAAAATCCCGCTGTCGCCAACATCTTCACCATCGGCGGCTTCAGCTTCATCGGTCATGGCGAAAACGTCGGCATGGCGTTCATCCATCTGAAGGACTGGAGCGATCGCCCCGAGACCGCAGACGACCTCATCAACGACTTCAATGCGAAGTTCGCGAACATCCGCAACGCGCAGGTGTTCGCGATGAACCAGGCGGTGATCCGCGGACTCGGACGCTTCGCCGGCTTCGACTTCGAACTGGAAGACCGTGGCGGCCTCGGCCATCAGGCGCTGGTCGCTGCCAAGGACAAGCTGCTCGCCGCGGCCGCCAAGGACAAACGTCTCGCCAACGTGCACGTCAACGGCATGGAGGACGCGCCGACCGTGGACATGCGTGTCGATCGGGTCCAGGCGCAATCGATGGGCTTGTCGGTGACCGACGTTTACAATGCGATCCAGTTGATGCTGTCCCAGGTGTATGCCGACGACTTCTATTACCAGGGCCGTGTGCTGCGCGTGGAAATGCAGGCCGACGCACCGTTTCGGATGAATCCCGCCGACATCGGCAGCTTCTACACGCGCTCGTCGACCGGCGCGATGGTGCCGTTGTCAAGCGTGGTCAGCACCCGTTGGTCACTGGCCTCGCCGGAACTCGACCGCTACAACGGCGTCGGCGCGATCGCGCTCACCGGCACCGCTGCGCCTGGTTACAGCTCGGGCGACGCGATCACCGCGATGCAGGAACTTGTCGCCAAGTACCTGCCGACCAGTTTCGGTTACGAGTGGTCCGGCCAATCGTTGCAGGAGATCCTGTCCGGCGCGCAGGCGCCGATGCTGTTCGGGCTGTCGATCTTCGTGGTGTTCCTGTGCCTCGCGGCGCTGTACGAAAGCTGGTCGATCCCGTTTGCAGTGATGCTGGTCATTCCGCTGGGCGTACTGGGATCGGTCGCGCTCACCAGCATCCGCGGACTCGAAGACGATGTGTACTTCAAGATCGGCCTGATCGCGATCATCGGCCTGTCGGTGAAGAACGCGATCCTGATCGTGCAGTTCGCCGTGGATGAACAGAAGCAGGGCAAGGGCCTGGTCGCCGCGACGCTGGAAGCGTGCCGCATCCGCCTGCGCCCGATCATGATGACGTCGATCGCCTTCATCCTGGGCGTGATGCCGCTGGCGATCTCGACCGGCGCCGGCGCCAACAGCCGGCATGCGATCGGCACCGGCGTAGTCGGCGGCATGATCGGCGCCACCGTGCTGGGCGTGATGCTGGTGCCGGTGTTCTACGTGGTGGTGCGGCGGTTGCTGGGCGACAAGTCGGACGGCACCGAAGCGGCGCCCAGCGACGGCGAGGAAATCCGTCCGTTCGATTGATTGGTGTCAACGCCTGCGCGTGGCGACCGAGATGTCGTCCAATGCGTCGAATTCCTCGTCGGACAATTCGATATCCGCGGCCGCGACGTTTTCCTCGAGGTGCGCGCGTTTCGAGGTGCCGGGAATCGGCAGCATCACCGGGCTGCGTTTCAGCAGCCACGCGATCGCGATTTGCGTCGGGCTGGCCTGATGGCGGCGCGCGATTTCAACCAGCGGCGAATCCTGCCCCGTGAGCGCGCCGCCCGACAACGGATACCACGGAATGAAACCGATGCCGCGCGATCCGCAGTAATCGAGCACGTCGTCGTACACGCGATACGTGGCGCTGTAACGGTTCTGCACGGTGGCAACCGGAAACACCTTTTCGGCCGCCTGGATTTCTTCGACGGTGACTTCGCTCAAGCCTGCGTAACGAATCAAGCCATCGTCCAGCATCGACTTGATCGCGCCAAATTGCTCGTCGCGTGGCACGTCCGGATCGATCCGGTGCAACTGCCACAGCGGAACCTGTTCCAGGCCAAGCCAACGCAGGCTCATCTTCACCTGCTGCAGCAGGTATTCGGGGCGGCCCAGCGGAATCCATTCGTTCGGTCCCGGCCGCACCTGTCCGCCCTTGGTCGCGATCACCATTCCTTCCGGATACGGATGCAGCGCCTCGTGCAACATCGGCTCGGACACGGCAGGTCCGTACGAATCGGCGGTGTCGATGAAGTTGACGCCGAGCTCCGGAACGTGTCGTAAGGTCGCAAGACACGAAACACGATCGTCGGGTTCGCCCCACACGCCGACGCCCGTCACGCGCATCGCGCCGAAGCCCAGCCGATGAATCGGCGTCTCACCGCCCAGCAGAAAGGTGCCGGCGCGGCCGGCATCGGGAGTAGTCATCGCACGCGCCTCGCGGAAATCGAATTCGTTCCACCATACGCGCACGCGGCGAAGTTTTCATGCCGCGGATCAGTTTTTGCGCATGAGCCGAGTCCCTTCAACCGTTCACGTTGAACGTAGCGAAGCGGGGCTTCGCGAAGTCGAAACACGACACGGGAACCCCTGCTGCCCTTCGCCTTCGCGCCTGCGGCCCTACGCTCACGGCCTGCCCCGGACTTGATCCGAAGCGAACGATTTTCGAAGAAAGGTCCAAACAAAAAGCCGCGCGGATCGCTCCGCGCGGCTTTGCGTAACCGATGCAGCAGGAATTACTTGACGCGCGAAGCGTCCGGCTTGCTGTTCGCGGCCAGGTCTTCCTTGATGCGCGCAGCCTTGCCTTCAAGACCCCGCAGGAAGTACAGCTTGGCGCCGCGCACCTTGCCCTTGCGCTTGACTTCGACCGAGTCGATCGCGGGGCTGTAGGCCTGGAACACGCGCTCCACGCCGGTGCCGTGCGACATCTTGCGCACGGTGAAGGCGGAATGCAGGCCGCGGTTGCGGCGCGCAATCACCACGCCCTCGAACGCCTGCACGCGCTCGCGGTTGCCTTCCGTCACCTTCACGTTGACGACCACGGTGTCGCCGGCCGCGAACGGCGGCAGCTTGCGGCCCATCTGCGCGGTTTCGAATTGTTCAATGATCTTGTTCATGGGTTTGACCCTTGCGTTCCCGTTTGAATTCTTCCAGCAAGCGTTGGTCGTCTGCGTCCAACGTCAAGTTTTCCAGCAGCTCCGGGCGGCGCAACCAGGTGCGGCCCAGCGACTGCATCCGGCGCCAGCGGTCGATCGCCGCATGATCGCCCGACAACAACACCGCCGGCACATCGCCAAACTCATGATGCACCGGCCGCGTGTAGTGCGGGCAATCCAGCAGGCCGTCCGAAAACGAATCCTGCGCGGCGGATTGCGCATCGCCCAACGCGCCTTCCTGCAACCTGCCGATCGCATCGACCAGCACCGCCGCGGCGAGCTCGCCGCCCGACAGCACGTAATCGCCGATCGACAGCTCCTCGTCGACCTCGTGTTCGATCAGGCGCTCGTCAATCCCTTCGTAGCGCCCGCACAGCAGAATCACCCGCGGCAATCCTGCCAGTTGCTTCACCTTTTCCTGCGTGAGCCGCTTTCCCTGCGGACTCAGGTAAATCACCGGCGCCTTGTTCGTCGCCGCTTGCCGCGCCGCCGCCAGCGTTTTCCGCAGTGGCTCGATCAGCATCACCATACCGGGACCGCCGCCGCATACGCTGTCATCGACGCGGCGATAACCGCCTTCGGCGTAGTCGCGTGGATTCCACGCTTCCACTTCCAGCAATCCGCGTTCGACCGCCCGGCCGATCACCCCGAAACTACTGCACTGGTGCACGAATTCGGGAAAAAGCGTGACGACGTCAAAGCGCATCGGTCGTCCTGGGTCAATCGTCCTTGGGTCAGTCGTCTTTGTCCCAGTCGACCGTGATGCGCGCTGCATCCAGATCGACCGCTTTCACGTAAACATCCACCACGTACGGAATCAGGCGTTCGCGTCCGGCTTCGTCGCGCGTCACCAGCACATCGTGCGCGCCGTTGTCGAACAGATGAGTGACGCGGCCCAGATCCTCGCCCGCCTCATTCACCACCTGCAGCCCTTCCAGATCCGTCTGGTAAAACTCGTCTGCCTCGGGTTCGGGCAGCGCCTCGCGCGGAACCCGGATGCGTGCGCCGATCCATGCCGTTGCCGCATCGCGATCGGTGACGCCGGGCAGCACCGCGACGATGCCCTTGCCCTGCGCATGTCCGTGCGGTTCGGCGACTTCCTCGATTCGACCGGCATTGCCTTCGAGCAACCACGGCCTGTAATCGAAGATCGCCAGCCGCGGCTCGGTGAACGATTCCAGCTTCACCGCGCCGCGCACGCCATGCACGCCCACGATGCGCCCGAGCAGCACCCGCCGCTCGTCGTTCATCGCATCAGGCAGCAGCGGCCTGCTTGCCGGCTTCCTTCGCCAGCGCCGCGACCTTGTCCGAGCACTGCGCGCCCTTGGCGACCCAGGCGTTCAACTTCTCGACATCCAGCACCAGGCGCTGGTCATGCGCACCGGCGGCACCCGGGTTGAAGTAACCCAGACGCTCGATGTTGCGACCGTCGCGGGCGCTGCGCTGGTCTGTCACCACCACGTGGTAAAACGGCCGGCCCTTGGCGCCTGCGCGCGAAAGACGAATCCTAACCATGATCTATCGACTCCGAATGGAACGGCCACGGGTCGATCACACGACTTCCGGGCACGGGAAACGCGCAATTATAAGGGGAAAACCGCCGAAATGCGAGGAATTTTGCCAGAACCGTAGGGCGGGAGTAGCGCAGCGCATCCCGCCATGTGGCACGCCAACGGCGGGTTGCCACCCGCCCTACGAAGCTTTAAACCTCGCCTCAGCGCCCCGGCATCCCGCGTCCGCCCATGCCCTTCATCGCGCCGGACATCTGCCGCATCAGACCCTTCATGCCGCCGCGGGCGAACTTGGACATCATCTTTTCCATCTGCGTGTACTGCTTCAGCAGGCGGTTGACCTCGGCCGGCTGGGTGCCGGAGCCACGCGCCACGCGCGCGCGCCGCGACCCGTTCAAGAGATCGGGATGCCGGCGCTCCTTCTTGGTCATCGAGCCGATGATCGCGATCATCCGCTTCACTTCCTTGTCGTTGACTTGCGACTTCACCTTGTCGGGCAGCGACGACACGCCGGGCAGCTTCTCCATCAGGCCCGCCAGTCCGCCCATGTTGAGCATCTGGTCGAGCTGGTCCTTCATGTCGTTCAGGTCGAAGCGCTTGCCCTTGGCGACCTTGGCCGCGAGCTTGGCCGCCTTGTCGGCGTCGGTCTTTTGTTGCACGTCCTCGATCAGCGACAGCACGTCGCCCATGCCGAGGATGCGGGTGGCCATGCGGTCCGGATGGAACGGCTCCAGCGCATCGGGCTTCTCGCCCGCGCCGAGGAACTTGATCGGCCGCCCGGTGATGTAGCGCACGCTCAATGCCGCGCCGCCGCGCGCGTCGCCATCGACCTTGGTCAGGACCACCCCGGTGAGCGGCAGCGCGTCGGCGAAGGCCTTGGCCGTATTGGCGGCGTCCTGGCCGGTCATCGAATCGACCACGAACAGCGTCTCGACCGGGTTCACCGCTTCGTGCAGCGCCTTGATCTCGGCCATCATGGCTTCGTCGATCGAGGTGCGTCCGGCGGTATCGACGATCAGCACGTCGGCGACTTCGCGCCGGGCCGCATCGAGCGCCGATTTGACGATCGCGATCGGCTTCTGGCCCGTCTGCGAGAGCACGAAGCCCGCGCCGACCTGCCCCGCCAGCGTCTGCAATTGCTCAATGGCGGCCGGACGATACACGTCGGCGGAAACCACCATCACCTTCTTCTTGTGGTCGATCAGGTGCTTGGCTAGTTTCGCGACCGTGGTGGTCTTGCCCGCACCCTGCAAGCCCGCCATCAGCACCACCGCCGGCGGCGTGGCGGCGAGATGCAGCGATGCATTCGCGGTGCCCATCACCGCGGTCAACTCGTCTCGCACCACCTTGATGAGCGCCTGGCCCGGCGTCAGGGATTTCAGCACTTCCTGCCCGACCGCACGCACCTTGATGCGCTCGATCAGCGCCTGTACCACCGGCAGCGCGACGTCGGCTTCCAGCAGCGCGACGCGCACTTCGCGCAGCGCCTCGCGGATGTTTTCCTCGGTCAGGCGACCGCGCCCGGTCAGGCGCTGGACGGTGGCGGAAAGACGTTGGGTAAGGTTGTCGAACATGGCAGCGCGGGGATTTCCAAAACCGGCATTGTAACGGGTCCGATTTGGATTCCGCTTGAGCCTGCGCCATGTACGACACCCTGCGCCGATGCACCACTACTCGGTTATTTCGCGAATCACCCGGCAGGGGTTCCCGACCGCCAGCATGCCTTCGGGGATGTCCCGCGTGACGACGCTACCGGCGCCGATCACCGCGCGCGATCCGATGCGCGCGCCTGGGAGGATGATCGCCCCGCCGCCGATCCAGACGTCGGAGCCGATTTCAACCGGTTTGCCGTATTCCCTGTGCCGGCGCTGCGCGGCGTCCAACGGGTGCAAGGCCGTGTAGATCTGCACGCCCGGTCCGAAGAACGAAAAGGCACCGATCCGCACGCGGCAGACATCGAGTTGGATGCGTGTTGCGATGCCGGTCTGGGGGTATCCAGGGTCAACCCCAGGCAAGCCCGCAACTTCGCACGTGCACCGGCGACCTTGCGAAGACCGATGCCATCGACGCACGCATGCTGGCTTTGATGGCGCGCCTGTTCAACGATCGCCTGCGACGCTACACGGCAGCTCCACCGTGGCAACGCGAACTCCGGGACTGGTTGCGCCGACGCGGGCAGTTGGTCACGGCTCTGCAAGCACACAAGCAACAGGCGGCCATGGCGCCGGCCATGGTCCGAACGTTGGCCTCGCGCACCATCGCTGCGGTGAAGCGCGAACTCGCGGCGGTCGATGCCGCCATCCACGCCCTGATCAACAACATGCAACGCCTGCGATGCACGCGCGCAAAGGGCTGGGTCCCGTGTTCCAGGCGAGCATGTTGTCGTTGCTGCCCGAGCTGGGGCAACTCAGCCGAAGGCAGATCTCCAAACTGGTGGGCGTCGCCCCCATGAACCGCGACAGCGGACAAGGCCAGGGCAAACGCCGCATTCGTGGCGGCCGTGCGCCCGTGCGGGTGGCGCTCTACATGGCGACGCTGTCTGCCGTGCGTTGGGACCCGTTGATGAAAGCCCACTACCAGCACCTGCGAGCACGCGGCAAGCTGGGCAAAGTGGCGCTGGTGGCATGCATGCGAAAGCTGCTTGGAATCGTCAACGCCAAGCGACGTGACGAGTTGCGCGATCAAGGATTGATCGCAGTCTGAAGGTCGTATCACAAGACAGTTGCTGAGGTAAGCGGCCGCGGAACGCGGTCCGCTTGACCGAATAGTTATACCGCACTGCCCGCCAAGACCACTGGATCCGGCGCTGTCTTTGAGCCCTCGACGAACCCATAAGCAGCGATGCCAAAGGCGAGGTTTGGGTCGAGCACGGGGACGCACTGCTTGATGAGGATAGCTGTTGCGATGGCGGCAGACTCTGCCGCTTGGGGACAAGACAGACCAAGAGCTTGCATGACCCGCGAGAACAAGGGCTCCAGCCGCTTCTGGGTAGCCAGGAAGTCCAACATTGGCCGGTGCTCAGGGTCTTTGTTTACTCCGAGCTTCGATTTGTCGAGTACGACACCGATGTGGGCCAACACATTGCCAAGAGCCTGAATGAGCTTTGGTCCTTGCTCGTTTGCTGCCTCGGAGAGTACGGCTTGGCCCGGATGAACCGAAGCTAGTGGAAACGCGAACGACCGAAATAAGAATGTACCGGCCATGCGTGCGACGCCGGCGATCGCGGTCTCTGCGTGCACGCCCCTCTCGTTTTTCAAAGCCTCAATGGCCAGCCCAACAAACTGTTGCGCAGCATCCTGCTGCTCTTTGGTCGGTGATGCCACGATGTTCCCCCTGTGCGGTATAACGCTTGAATTTAGCGGCGCGCGCAGCGCGTCCGCTGGAATGAATTGTTGGGCGGCACTTCGCGCCCGGCAAGCTCAGAGCCAGTAACTAGCAGAGAGGCAACATACCAGGAGCTTGGCAAGCCAACCAAGACAATGGGACACGGCCACCAACGGATGCAACTTGATGAAGAGTGAGTTGGTGACCAGCAACGGAACTGGGATGGCCAGCCAGACACCCACCGTAACTGCAAGTGCGCGTGAAAGGCCTGGAAGAACAAATGCGCCTGTGACATAGACGAATGCCATGCACGTGACCACAGTTAGGAGCATGGACCACGCAACGGCTTTCGAGTCACTGCCAGCCGCGACAGAACTACGCCAAACCTCGGGGTGCTGCTTGTATCTCTCGTGAAAGAGAACCCCCATAAAGAGCCAGTCGGTGAGCGAGCAGACCACAACAGCAACGACAACTGCAAGTACGTAGTGTATTAGTGACATTCCTGCGCTCCCGGTGCCGCCCAACGCCTGAATTCAGTGGCGCGCGCCAGCGCGTCCGCTGGCATGATTTGTTGGGCCCACGGTCGCATTCCGCTCCCGTTGGCGCCTCACAAGTTCTAGGCTCAGCCTTGTGACCTCCGGTTGGAAGAACTCGTCGATCTGCCACATGTCGTCTTGAAACTTTTCAAGCCCCTTCTTCGTAAATACGTCGTACTTGCCCTTATACAGCCGCTTGGACTTCGGAACGCTCGCCAGATCGAACCTGTGAGCGAGGCTATTGCGCAAAGTGTTTAATGCCAAGATGCTGCTTGCAATAGCCTTCGGAACTTCCTTGAAGCTACGCACGATGTCCAACTTCTGTTGAGGGTAGAGATGGTCGAGCATAGCCTGCAGCGTGGCTGTTTGTTTGCTCCTCTTACGCGATCTGCGTTTACCAAAGACATGTCGAAAGATTGTGTGATTGAGAACGTTATCGAGCTCGACGTATTGAACAATCACTATGGAACGAATCGCTCGTTCCTTCATTTGCTTCAAGCTTGCGACAATCGCATCGCGATCTCCTGCCCAGAAGTCCGTTACTGTGCGGGGTGTCAAGTAGTTCTGGTAGAGAATCCGGTCGACCTCAACCCACAGCCGGCGTTCGTACGCCGTGAGCCCGACACCATCCGAGTTCTCTTGGTCTGGTTCCAAATGCCTCCCCCGAACACAACTATTGGATTTCTTGGGCCTAACGCCCGAATTTAGCGGCGCGCGCAGCGCGGAGAGTTCCTACGCAAAAGTGGACACCGGTGGTCAAACACATTGGGCTTCGAACTCCGCCGGAGAACGATACCCCAATGACGAGTGCAAGCGGTAGCGGTTGTAGAAATCGATGTAG
>DATFGT010000014.1:0-46026 GCA_035249175.1 Rhodanobacteraceae bacterium | reverse complement strand
ACCTTGTGCACCGGATCATGGTCCGGAACCATCAGGCCGACGATCGCATGCCCGGACTCATGGTAAGCGGTGAGCTTCTTCTCGTCCTCGCTCATGATCATGGAGCGCCGCTCGGAGCCCATCATGATCTTGTCCTTGGCGCGCTCGAAGAAATCCATGCGCACGTCGCGCGCGTTTTCGCGTGCGGCGAACAGCGCAGCCTCGTTGACGAGGTTGGCAAGGTCGGCACCCGAGAACCCCGGCGTGCCGCGCGCGATCGTCAGCGGATCGACGTCGGCGCCGGCGGGGACCTTGCGCATGTGGACTTTCAGGATCTGCTCGCGGCGCTTCAGGTCGGGCAGTGGCACCACGACCTGGCGGTCGAAGCGACCCGGACGCAGCAGCGCGGGGTCCAGCACGTCGGGCCGGTTGGTGGCCGCGATCACGATCACGCCTTCGCTGCCTTCGAAGCCGTCCATCTCGACCAGCAACTGGTTGAGGGTTTGCTCGCGCTCGTCGTGACCGCCGCCGAGGCCGGCGCCGCGATGGCGGCCGACCGCGTCGATTTCGTCGATGAAGATGATGCACGGCGCGTGCTTCTTGGCCTGCTCGAACATGTCGCGCACGCGCGCGGCACCGACGCCGACGAACATCTCGACGAAGTCGGAGCCGGAAATCGAGAAGAACGGCACCTTGGCTTCGCCCGCGATCGCTTTCGCCAAAAGCGTCTTGCCGGTACCGGGCGAACCGACCATCAACACGCCGCGCGGGATCTTGCCGCCCAGCTTGGTGAACTTGGACGGATCGCGCAGGAAGTCGACCAGTTCGGAAACTTCTTCCTTGGCTTCCTCGCAGCCGGCCACGTCGTTGAACGTGACCTTGATCTGGTCCTCGCCCTGCAGCTTGGCGCGTGAACGCCCGAAGCTCATCGCCCCGCGCCCGCCCGCACCGGACTGCATCTGGCGGAAGATGTAGAACAGCAGCCCGAACACCAGGATGAACGGCAGCCAGTCGATGATCAGCCGCATCAGCGAGAAACCGTTGTCGCCCGGCTGCTGTGTGGTCTTGACGCGGTGCGATTCCAGCAGCGGCAGCAGCGCATTGTCGCCCACAGCGGGCAACACGGTGCGCAAGGAACTGCCGTCCTTCAACTTGCCCGTGATCACGGGTGGCATGTTCGCGCTGATGGTGATCGACGACACGCTGTCGTTCTTCACCTGCTGCACGAACTCGGAATACGACATCTGCTGCTCGCTGCCGGCAAGGCGCGGGCTCAGGCTCTGGTAAGCCAGAACCACGATCACTGCGACCACCAGCCACAACAGGATGTTCTTGGTCAGATCATTCATGGGAGGTTTCATGCTGCGATTCCCTCGCCCGGACCCGCACGCCCATGTGCGGACATCTCACGAACCACTGGTTTGGGATACACGTTCAAATAATTCATGCCGCCTTTTTCCATCCGGTCGCCAAGGCATAAACCTCGCGCGAGCGGGCTCGGGATGCCTTGGGCTTGCGCAGTGTCACCCGCGCAAAGCCCGCGCGCAAGTCGCGCAGGTACTCGTCGAAGCCTCGGCCCTGGAACAGTTTCACCAGCAATGATCCTCCGGGTTTCAAGCACTTGGCCGCGAAATCTGCGGCCAATTCGGCCAAGTGCATCGCGCGCGCCTGATCCGCCACTTCGATACCGCTGATATTGGGCGCCATGTCCGACAGAACAAGGTCCACGGATGCGCCTTCCAGCTTGTCCATCAACGCGTTGAATACGGCTTCCTCGCGAAAATCGCCCTGGATGAATTCCACCCCGCCGATGCCCTGCATGGACAGGATGTCCAGCGCGAAAACCTTGCCCGACCACGCTCCATTTTTCTGGCCCAGCCGCTGGCGCACCAGTTGCGACCAGCCGCCGGGCGCGGCGCCCAAATCCACCACCGCCATGCCCGGTTTCAGCAGGCGGTCGCGGTCCAGCAATTCGTCCAGCTTGAACGTGGCGCGCGACCGGAAGCCTTCGGCTTGGGCGCGCTTGACGAATTCGTCGCCGAAGTGTTCCTTCAACCAGCGCGCGCTGCTTTTGGATCGGGCCACGGGGATATTCCAGTGACGGCAACACCCGCCGTCCTTTCCACGCAATACGACATTCATGCCCATGATACCCTGACTGGCTCGCCAAACCCGCTCCCACGCTGAACGCATGGCCCTGTCCTCGTCACAAATCCGTTACCTGCGCGGTCTCGCCCATCCGTTGAAGCCCCTGCTGCTGCTTGGCGGCAAGGGAGTCACCGCGGGCGTGCTGAAGGAATTGGAGCAGGCCCTGGACGACCACGAGCTGATCAAGGTCAGGCTGACTGGCGACGATCGCGTCGCGCGCGCCGCAGACCTCGCCAGGCTGGTCGAGTCCAGTCGCGCCGAAACCGTGCAGACCATCGGACACGTCGCGGTGCTGTATCGGCGCAACAGCGAGAAGCCTCAGATCGCGCTGCCCAGATAGGTGCGATCATCCCTGATCGCGGCTTCGCTGAGCGTAATGACAAATGGAACGCCTTGCGCATCATCAACACCAGAACGGCCATCCGTGGCCTGACTTTTCACAACAGCCGCTCCGCACCAGACTCACTGCCAATCGTCTCAGAACCGCCGTTGCCTCCAATGGAACTGAACCTCGACCGCCCGCGTGACTACCTGTTCGTGCGCCGTGCAGACGCTCGTTCGGTCACCATCGTGGACAGGCCGTTCACCGCCAGCATCATCCTGGCGCGCGACAAGGTGATTGACGATTGGGGCGTCAGTGATGTCACGGCGATGACCCCCGCACACGCCGAGCCAATCCTCGCACTGCAACCCGATGTGGTGTTGCTCGGCACGGGCGAGCATCAGCAGTTTCCATCGCAAGCGGTGCTGGCTGCGTTCCTGCAACGCGGCGTCGGCGTGGAGGTGATGGACAACGCCGCCGCCGCGCGAACCTGGGACGTCCTGGCCAGCGAAGGCCGCAATGTCGTGGCAGTGTTTATTCTTTCGTAATACCGCCTCGGTAGGGCGGGAGCAGCCGCGTAGCGGCGTATCCCGCCGAAATGGCTTCGAAAGCCGGCGGGATGCGCTGCGCTACTCCCGCCCTACTCGCTATTCTCGTGCGATCGTCCGTGATCGCTGTGCCGCTTGCGATACCGCCACCGGAATCGTTTCGCTGTCGGGATCACCAGAACGGCCGTCCATGGCCTGACTTTCAACAACAGCGGTTTCGAACCAAGGGTTCGCAACACTCGGTAAATTCACCGACCCGGCAAATAGCCAAGCGGATCCACCGGCTTGCCGTCCTTGCGAATCTCGAAGTGCAGCTCGACGCGCGGCGCACCGCTCGCGCCCATCAGCGCGATTTCCTGCCCGGCGTTCACTCGGTCGCCTTCCTTCACAAGCCGCTTGCTGTTGTGGCCGTAAGCGGAAAGATACGTGTCGTTGTGCTTGATGATGATCAGCTCGCCGTAACCGATCAGCCCGTTGCCGCTGTACACCACGGTGCCGGCCGCGGCCGCGCGCACCGGGTCGCCAACATTGCCGGCGATGTCGACGCCTGCGCCATCGCCGCCGCTGCCTGACTGGAACCCGCCTACGATCTTGCCGCTCGCGGGCCATTGCCAAGTGATGCCGCCCGCGCTGCGCGTAGCGCCGGGTGGCGGCGTTGGCGTTGCCACGACAGGCACTTGCTGTGCCTGCGCAGGTGGAGGCGGTGCGGTGGAGGTCGGCGCCACCGTCGCTGCCGCCGGCATGGTCGTCGATGCCGATGCGGCAGGTGCCACACCATTCCCGGTCATGGTCTGCGTGGTCACCGGCCCGAACACCGGCTCAGAGGGCTGCGTTGGCGCGGGCTCCACGCGTGCTGGCGATTGGGCGCTCGTCATCGCGTTGGTCGTGACGACCGTGGTGCCCGGCGCGGCCGCGCCGGCCATCGGCACCGGCGATGCTGATGACGCTTTCAGCCTCAACACTTGCCCCGGATGGATCGTGTAGGGCGACGGAATGCCGTTCAGCGCTGCAAGTTGGCGGACGTCCACGCCGTGCGCGAAGGCGATGCTGTACAGCGTGTCGCCGGGTGCGACCGTGTAGCCGGCCGCACCCACGATGCCATTGACGTGGCCCCCGAGGCCGAAGGTCTGAACGCCCTTGTTGCTTGCCGCGGGTTGTGACGGCGGCGGCGGTTCCGCAGCCGGCTGGGGGCTGCTGCCGCCGAACGAATGATTGACCACCGGTGCGGGGGTGGATGCGCAACCCGCCAGCAACAGCGAGAACACGGTGATGGCGAAGAATGGCTTCAGGAAATGCGTCGTTTGCATCATGCGCACAAGAATAACTGATATATGGAATGTTCCATTCGAAGCCGCTGTTGTGAAAAGTCAGGGCGAGGACGGGCGCTTACGCGATGCCGGGGGCATCGCGTGCCCGGCCAAGCGACCGGCCACGGAGGGCCGGGCCGGCGCCCGGCGCCATGGACGGCTGCTTGCCTAAAAGCATTCGTGGTCGCTGCCGATCAGGGACGATCGCACCAACTATCGCAGGTAGAAATACAACCCGAGCACCACGATGATCGCGACGATCACCCAACCCGCGGTTTCGATATGCTTGTGCAGCGCCTTCTCGGCGCGCTCGCCGCCGAGTCGGATCACGCCGGCCACCAGGAACACGCGTTTGCCGCGACCGATCAGGATGCCCGCCAGGAACGGCAGGATCGGCATCCCGACGATGCCGCATGCCCAGCTCGCGACCTTCATCGGAATCGGCAGGAAGCCGGCCGCGACCAGCATCCAGAACGCTTCCCACGGATGCTGCTTGGCGGCCGCGCCGAACTTCTGCACCATCCCATCCAGGTGCACGGACCAGCCAATGTCGGCGAGGAACGGCTGCAGGTAGTGGAACGCGTAATGGCCGAGTTCATAGCCGATGATCGAGCCGGCCAGCGACCCGGCGAGGCTGATCGAGGCGAAGTACCACCATCGCTTCGGTCGCGCCAGCGTCATCGGCGCCAGCATGATTTCAGGGGCGACCGGGAAGATGAACGCCTCGAAGAAGCTCAGCACGCCCAGCCACACGTCGGCGCGTGGCTTGGCCGCCCATTCAAGGGCCTTTTCGTAAAGCGGACGGAACAGTTTCATGGATGCGATCGTCCGTGATCGGCAGCGACCACGAATGCTTTTAGGCAAGCAGCCGTCCATGGCGCCGGGCGCCGGCCCGGCCCTCCGTGGCCGGTCGCTTGGCCGGGCACGCGATGCGCCCATCCTCGCCCTGACTTTTCACAACAGCCGCTACGAACGGAACTGGATGCGTGGAAAGAAATCATCAACCAAGCCCCCCGAGCAGCGGCACGAAACTCACGGACTCAAGTTCCTCGGTATGCCATTCATCGCCCTCGCGACGAAAGCGCGTCAATCGCTGCGCGCCAACGGGTCCCAATGGCGCCACCAGCACGCCGCCCTCGACGAGTTGATCCCGCAGCGCGCGCGGCAACGATTCGCCCGCGGCGGTCAACACGATCGCATCGAACGGCGCCTCGGCCGGCCAGCCGACATGGCCGTCATCGTGGCGCGAGCGGATATTTTCGATCTTCATGCTGCGGAACAGGCGCCGCGCCTTGCGCAGCAGTTCCTCGATGCGCTCCACCGTGTAAACCGTCTCGACCAGTTGCGCGAGCACTGCGGCTTGATAACCGGAGCCGGTACCGATTTCCAGCACGCGTTTCGGGACACCGTTTTCGATCAGCAGTTCGGTCATGCGCGCAACCACCCACGGCTGCGAGATGGTCTGGCCCAAGCCGATCGGCAACGCGTGGTTTTCGTACGCGCGTGCCGACAGCGCCTCGTCGATGAACAGATGGCGCGGCATGGTGCGGATCACGTCCAGCACGCGCGGGTCCTGGATGCCTTCATCGCGCAACGTGGCGACCAGCCGGTCGCGCGCGCGCTGCGAAGTCATTCCACGCCCGCCGGCCGATGCCGCCGCAGCGCCGAACAGCTTGCTCATGCCGCCTGCTCTCCCTGCAGTTGCGCGGTCAGGCCGCCGATCCAGTTGGATACTTTTTCCAGCGCCTGGAAGCGCGTCAAGTCGACATGGATGGGCGTCACCGAGACGAAGCCGCGCCGCACCGCGTCAAAGTCGGTGCCTGGCCCCGCATCGTCGGCATCGCCCGCGGCGCCGATCCACCAGACCGTGCGCCCGCGCGGATCACGTTGCGCAATGCACGGCGAGCCGCGATGACGGCTGCCGAGCCGGGTGACTTCGAACCCTTCGATCTCATTCCATACCCGGTCGGGCACGTTGACATTGAGAATGGTGTCCGCGGGCAGCGGATCGACCAACAGGCGACGCATCAGCAACGAAACGGCGCGTGCGGCAGAATCGAAATGATGGCCGCTGCCATCGTGGTGCTCGCCCGGTCCCGCCAGCGAGACCGCGATGGCGGGCAAACCGAGGAAGCGCCCTTCCATCGCCGCCGACACGGTGCCGGAATAAATCACGTCGTCGCCGAGGTTGGCGGAGTTGTTGATGCCGGAAACCACGATGTCCGGTTCATCGTCCAGCAGCCCGGACAATGCAAGATGCACGCAATCGGTGGGCGTGCCGGCCACGCGGTAGCGGCCGTCATCCAGGCGCACCACGCGCACGGGTTGGTCGAGGGTCAACGAATTGCTGGCGCCGGAACGATCGCGATCCGGCGCCACCACCGTCACTTCCCCGAGTTCCACCAGGCGTTCGGCAAGCACATGGATGCCGGGCGCATCCACACCGTCGTCATTGCTCAACAGCACCCGCATCGCCGGTTCGAACCCCGAAAAATATCCTGCACAGCACGCAAGTTTAGCCGATCAACCTCGCGCCACGCGGCTGGTCAATTGCTGGACGCCGGCGCAGCAGTGGCGGCGGCCGGCGGAACACTTGCGGCGCCAGCCGGCATGTTGACGACCTGGTAGAAGACTTCTCCGGGTTTGATCAGGCCGAGTTGTGAACGCGCACGCGCTTCGACTGCGTCCTGGCCATGTTTCAGATCCTCGACGTCGGCATGCAGGGCGTCGTTGCGCTGTTTCAACTTGGCGTTCTCGGCCTGCTGCTCGGTTACGCGTGCACGGATTGCACGCAAATCGCGCATGCCGCCATCGCCGACCCATAGCTTGATCTGCAGGCCGATCAACAGGGCAATCAGGATCAGAGCAAGCCATCTAAGCATTGAACGTGGCTCATTTATGCCTCAGCCAGGAAGCGCCTTGAGATTCGGATAGGCGTTGCGGCCAGCATACTTCGCCGCCACACCCAGTTGTTCCTCGATGCGCAGCAACTGGTTGTACTTGGCGATGCGGTCGGAGCGGCACAGCGACCCGGTCTTGATTTGCGTCGCCGTGGTCGCGACCGCGAGGTCGGCGATGGTGGTGTCCTCGGTTTCGCCGGAGCGGTGCGAGATCACCGCGGCGTACCTGGCGTTGTCTGCCATCGCTACCGCTTCCAGCGTTTCGCTGAGCGTGCCGATCTGGTTCACCTTGATCAGGATCGCGTTGGCGATGTGGTTGGCAATGCCTTCGCGGAAGATCGACGGATTGGTGACGAACAAATCGTCGCCGACCAACTGGATTTTCTGGCCGAGCTTTTCGGTGATCAGCTTCCAGCCGGCTTGATCGCCTTCGGCCAAACCGTCCTCGATGCTGATGATCGGATACTTCGCGCACCAGTCGGCGTAGAGCTCGACCATCCCGGCGGCATCGAGCTTGCGGTTTTCCCCCTTGAGGTCGTACACACCGTTTTCGAAGAACTCCGACGAGGCGGGATCCAGTGCAATCCAGATCTGCTTGCCGGGTTTGTAACCTGCGGCGTTGACGGCTTCGAGGATCACCTCGATCGCTTCCTCGTGCGAACGCAGCGCAGGCGCAAAACCGCCCTCGTCGCCCACCGCGGTGTTCAGGCCGCGCTTCTTCAACTGCGTCTTCAGTGCGTGGAAGCATTCAACACCCGCGCGGAGCGCATCGGAGAACTTCTCGAAACCCGCCGGCATCACCATGAATTCCTGCATGTCCAGCGGGTTGTCCGCGTGCACGCCGCCATTGATGACATTCATCATCGGCACCGGCAGCACCGGGACGCGATCGCCTGCGAGATATTTCCACAACGGTTGCTTGCGGGAAGCGGCCACGGCGTGTGCCACAGCAAGTGAAACGCCGAGCGTCGCGTTGGCGCCGAGGCGCGACTTGTTGGGCGTGCCGTCGAGCGCGATCAGCTTGTCGTCCAATCCTTTCTGGTCGCCGGCATCGAAGCCGGCCAGCGCCTTCGCGATTTCGCCATTGACGTTGGCAACCGCTTTCGTGACGCCCTTGCCGAGATAACGCGACTTGTCGCCGTCGCGCAGTTCCACTGCTTCGCGCGTGCCGGTGGACGCGCCGCTCGGCACGATCGCACGGCCGAACGCGCCATCGGCGAGCGTAACCTCCGCTTCGAGGGTGGGATTGCCGCGCGAGTCCAACACTTCGCGAGCGTGGAGGGTTTTGATCAACGTCGTCATTACTTGCACTCGCAGTACGGGTGATCGTTGTCATTCCGGAGGCCGCGCAGCGGCGATCCGGAATCCAGCTTTCAATTCGCGCCGAAGAATGGATTCCGGGCTCCGTGCTGCGCACGGCCCCGGAATGACGAATTTATTTGTGTGCCACCTCAAGGAAACCGGCGCGCTTGGTTGCGCTATCCAGCGCTACCAGCGTTTCCAGCAACGCTTCCATCTCTCCCAGCGGCCATGCGTTCGGGCCGTCGGACAGCGCCTTGTCGGGATCGGGATGGGTTTCCATGAACACGCCCGCGACCCCCACCGCGACCGCAGCGCGCGCCAGCACCGGCACGAATTCGCGCTGGCCGCCGGATTTATTGCCCTGGCCACCCGGCAACTGCACCGAGTGCGTCGCATCGAACACCACCGGACAGCCGGTATCGCGCATCACGGCCAGCGAACGCATGTCGGACACGAGATTGTTGTAGCCGAAGCTCGCGCCGCGCTCGCACACGAGGATCTGGTCGTTGCCGACTGCGCGCGCCTTCTCGACCACGTTCTGCATGTCCCACGGCGACAGGAACTGTCCCTTCTTGATGTTGACCGGCTTGCCTTGGCGAGCAACCTTCTGGATGAAATCGGTCTGCCGGCACAGGAACGCCGGCGTCTGCAGCACGTCGACTACTTCGGCGACTTCATGAAACGGCGTGTACTCGTGCACATCGGTGAGCACCGGCACGCTGATCTGCTTCTTCACTTCGCCGAGGATGCGCAGGCCCTCTTCCATCCCGAGCCCGCGGAAACTGTTGCCCGACGTGCGGTTGGCCTTGTCAAAGCTGGATTTGAAAATGAAGTTGATGCCGAGCCGGCCGGTGATTTCCTTCAAACGTCCCGCAACATCGAGTTGGAGCTGCTCGGACTCGACCACGCAAGGGCCGGCGATCAGGAAAAACGGTTGGTCGAGGCCGACCTTAAAGCCGCACAAGTTCATCCAGCGGCTTCCTTCGCCAGTCGCGGCGCATCGCGCATGGCCTTGTATTCGCGGGCGGCGCGCACGAAGCCGTTGAACAATGGATGGCCGTCGCGCGGGGTCGAGGTGAATTCGGGATGGAACTGGCAAGCCAGGAACCAGGGATGTTTCTGCGCCGGCAATTCGACCATCTCCACCAGATCGTCCACCGACAGGCCCGCGATGACGAGGCCAGCTTTTTCCAGTCGTTCGCGGTAGCGATTGTTGAACTCGAAACGGTGGCGATGGCGTTCGCGCATGGTGTCGGCGCCGTAAAGCTCGCGCGCCAGTGTGCTGGGCTTCAGGCGGCACTCCTGCGCCCCCAGGCGCATGGTGCCCCCAAGGTCGGAGGCCTCGTCGCGTCGTTGCACTTCGCCCGCGCCTTGCGTCCACTCGGTAACCAGCGCGATCACCGGATCGGCGCAATCGCGATCATTTTCGGTGGAACCCGCCCCGGCAATTCCGGCGACGTCACGCGCGAATTCCACCACCGCCGCGTGCATGCCGTAGCAGATGCCGAAATACGGAATGCCGCGCTCGCGCGCGTACTTCACCGTCTGGATCTTGCCCTCGAAGCCGCGCTTGCCGAAGCCGCCCGGCACCAGGATCGCGTCGGCATCGTGCAACACCGCGTCGGCGCCGCGCGTTTCGATGTTCTCCGAATCGATCCACTCAAGCTGGACGCGGGTCGAATTGTGGATGCCGCCGTGGCGCAACGCTTCGCCCAGTGATTTGTACGCATCCTTGTGTTCGACATACTTGCCGACGATGTAGATGCGCACTTCGTCCTTGGGATTTTCGACCGCATCCACTGTGCGCTGCCATTGGGAAAGATCGGCCGGCCGCGCATCCAGATGCAGGCGCTCGACCACGATGTCGTCCAGTCCTTCCTTGTGCAGCCACAGCGGCAGCTTGTAGATGGTGTCTGCATCGGCCGCGCTGATCACCGCGTTCTCCGGCACGTTGGTGAACAGCGCGATCTTGCGGCGTTCGGATTCGGGCAGCGGTTCCTCGGAACGGCACAACAGGATGTCGGGCTGGATGCCCAGCGCGCGCAGTTCCTTCACCGAATGCTGGGTCGGCTTGGTCTTGATCTCGCCCGCGGCCTTGATGAAAGGCACCAAGGTCAGGTGCATGAACAACACCTTGTCGGCGCCGCGCTCGATACGAAGCTGGCGCGCAGTTTCCAGGAACGGTTGCGATTCGATGTCGCCCACCGTACCGCCGATTTCGACCAGGGCCACGTCGAAGCCGCGCGTGGCCTCGTCGATCACGTGCTTGATCTGGTTGGTGATGTGCGGGATCACCTGCACCGTCGCGCCGAGGTAATCGCCGCGGCGTTCCTTGCGTATCACCGCCTCGTAGATCTTGCCGGTGGTGATGGAATTCTTGCCCGACAGCCGGGTGCGCACGAAGCGCTCGTAATGCCCGAGATCGAGGTCGGTTTCGGCGCCGTCGTCGGTGACGTACACCTCGCCGTGCTGAAACGGACTCATCGTGCCGGGGTCGACGTTGATGTAAGGATCGAGCTTCATCAACGTCACGTTGAGGCCGCGGGCCTCAAGAATGGACGCCAGCGACGCCGACGCGATGCCCTTGCCAAGCGAGGACACCACGCCACCGGTGACGAAAATCAGGGAGGTCATGGTCGGACCGTGTGTGGAAAGCGTCATTCTAGCGACGACCAATCGCTTTCGCGAGTGCACACTGAGCTCGTTTTTGCGATCATCCCTGATCGCTGTATAAGGAAACATCACGGTGCATGAGCCGATCCGGCTTGAAACACCAGAACGGGCTTCCTGCCCTGACTTTTCACGGAAGCTGGCGTCCATGATGAACGTATCCACCATTCCCGACCGCATTGCGGCGCTGCGCGACGTGATGCAGCAACGCGGCATCGCCGCCTGCATCGTGCCCACCGCCGACCCACATCTGTCCGAGTACCCGCCGGCGCATTGGCAAGCTCGTGAATGGCTTTCGGGTTTCACCGGCTCGGCCGGAATATTGGTGGTGACGCGAAACTTTGCGGGGTTGTGGACCGACTCGCGCTACTTCTCGCAAGCCGAACGCCAGCTCGCCGGCAGCGGCGTTGAACTGGTGAAATTGAACGTACCGCATACGCCCGAATACGTGGAATGGCTTTGTGCGCGCGTACACGCGGGCGACAAGGTCGCGTGCGCGGCCGACATGTTGTCACTGGCCTCGGAACGATCGCTGCGCAAAGCGTTGGCGAAACCCGGCGCGGAGCTTGTCGATGACGACTTGCCCGGCGCGATCTGGACCGACCGCCCGCCGCTGCCGCACGCCCGGGTGTACGAACATCCCATCGACTACGCAATCCGTGCCCGCGCGGAAAAACTCGCGGACGTGCGCGAGGCGACGGAACAATCAGGCGCGACGCACCACGTCGTGTCCGCGCTGGACGAGATCGCGTGGGTGCTGAACCTGCGCGGCAGCGATGTCGAATACAACCCGGTGTTTCTTGCGCACCTGCTGGTCGACGCGGATGGCGCGACGCTGTTCGTCAAAGCGTCGAAGCTCGACGCGAACCTGCAGTCGACGCTGGCGAACGACCAAGTCCGCATCGCCCCCTATGAAGCGGTTGGCGATGGGCTGCGCGCGCTGCCACACGATGCGACCCTGCTGTTCTCGCCCGCGCAGATTTCCGCTGCGGTGGCACGCGCAATTCCCGATCAAGTCACGCTGGTTGAAATGACCGGGCCGATCACGTCAGCCAAGGCGCGCAAGAGCGGGCGGGAGATGAATCATGTCCGCGAAGCGATGCGTCGCGATGGCGCGGCGCTGGTGCGCGGCGCGCGCTGGCTGGAACAAGGCCTGCGCGAAGGCAAACGTCTCACCGAACTCGACGTGGACGAAAAGCTGCGCGAACTGCGCGCACAGCAGCCAGGCTTCGTCAGCGAAAGCTTTTCCACCATCGCGGGCTACCAGGCCAACGCCGCGCTGCCCCACTACCGCGCCACGCCCGAATCGCATTCCGAACTGAGGCCGCTCGGCATGCTGCTGATCGATTCCGGCGCGCAGTACCTCGGTGGCACCACCGACATTACGCGGATGTGGGCGCTGGGCGAAACCACGCCCGAACAGCGTCGCGACGTAACGGTGGTGCTGAAAGGCGTGATCGCGCTGTCGCGCGCGAAATTTCCGCGCGGCGCTTCGGGCCAACAACTCGATGCGCTGGCGCGTGCGCCGATCTGGGCCGCGGGTGTCGATTACGGCCACGGCACCGGGCACGGCGTCGGCTACTGCCTCAACGTGCACGAAGGTCCGCAATCGATCCGGCCGCCGCGTTCGGGCCAGCATCTGGAAACCATGGACGTCGGCATGATCACCTCGATCGAGCCCGGCATCTACAAGCCCGGTCGCCATGGCGTGCGCATCGAGAACCTGGCCGCGACCGTTCCTGCGGGCGACGGCGAATTCGGCGAATTCCTCGCTTTCGAAACCCTGACGCTGTGCCCGATCGATACGCGTCTGCTGGAGCCGTCGCTGCTGGACGCGAACGAAATCGCGTGGCTCGACGATTACCACGCGAGCGTGCGCGAACAGTTGGCGCCGCTGCTGGGTGATGCCGCGGATCGCGCGTGGCTGGACGTGCGTTGCGCGCCAGTGAAAGTGGCCAAGGCCGCCTGAACGACAGGTGCCGGCGTCTCAACAGAACGGGTGCGTTCTGCTAGCTTACGCGGGTTCCGTCCTTGAGGATTGCCCGTGCCGCGCCGACCGATGCCGCTGACCCCGCGTGCACTGGCTTTTGCGATCACGCTGGCGGTCGCGCCCGGCATGGCGCTGGCGCAAAGCTCGGCGGATACCTGCCCGCTCGGCGCGTTCACCTGCCCGGTGGTGAAAAACGACTTCGCGTTGTGCAAGAAGAACGACCTGCTGAATTTCTACGAGCCCGGCCTGCCGACCGAAGGCAATCGGGAAGCAAGCCCGGCGCAGGTTTACGGCGACCGATTCTCGAGCCCCGACAGCAACATCTTTCATCTCTCGGGCAATACTTCGCTGCAGCGGCTGGACCAGTTGCTGCGCGCGGATTCCCTCACCTACAACGCCGACACCACCGCCTACGACGCCGAAGGGCACATTCGTTACCAAGAACGCGGGATGTTGTTCTCGGCCGACAGCATGAAGGGCACCACCACCCCGGAATACGGAGTCGCGGACAACGTGCAGTACCAGTTGCTGAGTTCACGCGGCAACGGCGTGGCCAGCCAGGCCATCATGCTGGACCAGGATCGCGACAAGCTGCACGACGTCACCTATTCGACTTGCGATCTCCACAACCGGGTGTGGGAGGTCGACGCCAAAACCATGACGATGGACCGCAACGAGGGCCTCGGCCGCGCCCACGACGTGACCATGCGCATCAAGGGCGTGCCGTTCCTGTGGCTGCCATATATGCGCTTCCCCATCGACAACCGGCGCCAGACCGGTTTTCTGTATCCCTCGTTCGGCAAGCGCAGCAAAGCAGGCGCTTTCATCTCGATCCCGTTCTACTGGAACATCGCCCCCAACTACGACGCCACCTTCACCCCGGTATGGTATGCCAATCGCGGCGACATGCTGGACAGCCAGTTCCGGTACCTCACGAATACCGGCAAGGGCGAGGTCGATTTCGACTACATGCCCAACGACAAGATCGCCGACCGCAATCGGTGGTATCTCACCTTCGGCAACCAGACCCGGCTGCCTTGGGACCTGGTGTGGACGACTGCCATCAGACGGGCCAGTGACAAGGCCTGGTTCCAGGATTATGGCGAAAACCTCACCACCTCCACCGTGACATTATTGAGTTCGTCGTCCTACGTGACCGGCTCGAGCGACTGGTGGAACGGCGGCGTCGGCGCGGACTGGTACCAGATCGTCACGCCCGGGATCTCCGACAGGGCTGCGCCTTACCGACGGATGCCGCGCATCTATTTCAATGCCGACCGGCCGATCGGCGCTGCCGGCGGCCCCGAGTGGGGCATCAATACCGAAGCGGTGCGCTTCGTCAAACCCGAGGCCATCGGCGGCGACCGTTTCGATTTCTATCCGTACCTCGCCTGGCCCTTGCAGGGCGCGGCCTGGTTCCTGCGACCGGAAGTCGGCGTGCGCTACACGGCGTACAACCTGCCGCAACCGGTTGCGCGTGGCGACGGCGATCACCCCACGCGCACCACGCCGATCTTCGACGTGGACGCCGGGCTGATCTTCGAACGCGACGTGCACCTGTTCGGCAGCGATTACACCCAAACGCTGGAACCGCGCGTGTACTACCTGCGCGTGCCGTACCGCAACCAGAACGACCTGCCGCTGTTCGACACCCAGCCGCTCACGTTCGACTTTTGGCAGTTGTTCACCACCAACAGCTTCAGCGGCGCGGACCGCCAGATGAACGCGAACAACCTATCGCTGGCACTGACCACGCGTTTCCTCGACCAGAACGGCGTGGAGAAGCTGTCCGCCAGCATCGGCCAGATCCGCTACTTCGATCCGCAGAAGGTAACGCTTTTCCCCAATGGCAAGATGGTGGACTACTCCGGTTCCAACTACGTCGCCAACCTCACCGTCGCGTTGAGCGACAACTGGCGCCTGACCACTTCGCAGCAGTGGAACCCGAACACCGACGAGACGGACGTTTCCACCGTTGGGCTGCAACGACGGCTGTGGGGCGAGGGCATCGTCAACCTGGAGTACCGCTATCGCCGTAACCTGCTGGAGCAAGCCGGCATGACCGCGGAAGTCCCGGTCGGCGCGGCCTGGAAGCTGGTCGGCGGCTACACCTATTCATTGCGCGACAAGCGCGCGATCGATGCCTTCGCCGGGATCGAATGGGACAGCTGCTGCACCGCAATCCGCATCCTGAGCCGCCATTACGTGTACGACTTCAAGGGCGATTCCAACAACGCCATCATGTTCGAAATCCAGTTCAAGGGCGTCGGCTCGTACGGCCAGCACGCCGGCTCTTTCCTGCAAAATGCTATCCTAGGCTATCAATGAGGAAGCTCTGAACAACCTGCTGCGCTACTCGCCACGTCCATGTGGCTCGCCCTGCGGCCGCCTGCGGCGTTCAAACCGGCCATCCTGCCGGTTCGGCAGCTCGCGAGGGTTCTTCAAGGTTTCCTGCGTGGCTTAAACCAGGCCCTCGTTGGCCAAACCAACTTTCGACAGCCGGCGTTGTCGAACCCGCAGCTTCCCGGAGCCTTCTTTCCGGCCCGCCCTTATCGGTCACAAGACGAACATGAAATCATTGCCTCTCGCCAGCCTGGCCCTGACGCTCGCCGCTGCGGCCTTCGCGGTGCCAGCGTCCGCTCAACTGTTGGGTCCGACCGCGCCGCCGCCCACCAGCGCGCAACCGTCATCGCTGCTTTCGCCCAATGCCGACAACTCGAATCAGGTCCAGCCGCTGGACCGGATCGTCGCGGTGGTAAACGATGGCGTGATCCTGCAAAGCCAGCTCAACCAGACCATGGGCACCGTTGCCCAGCAAATCACCAGCTCTGGTGGCAAGCTGCCGCCCCAGGACGTGCTGGAGAAGCAGGTGCTGCAGCACCTGATTGTCAATCAGTTGCTGGTGCAGAAGGCGAGCGAAAACGGCGTACGCATTTCCGACGACCAAGTCGACGCCGCGGTGGCCAATGTCGCGCAGCAGAACAAGATGAGCGTGCCGCAGATGCAGGCGGCCATGCAGCAGCAAGGCGTGGATTACGCCTCATTCCGCCAGCAGTTGCGTGACCAGTTGCTCGTGCGCGCGGTGCAGCAGCAGGTGATGCAGCAGTCCGCGCAGGCTTCCGACGCGGAAATCAACAACCTCATCGCCAGTCCGGCGTTCAAGCAGGGCGAGGTGCATCTGGGGCGCATCCTGGTCGGTCTGCCCGAAGGGGCCGACGCCAACCAGATCGCCACCGCACAAGCCAAGGCGGACAAGATCGAGGGCGAATTGAAGAAGGGCGAAAGCTTCGCCTCGCTTGCGGTCAGCAACTCCAGCGCACCCGAAGCATTGAATGGCGGAGACCTTGGCTGGCGACGTGTCGACGAACTGCCGCAGGCGGTGCAGGAGATCGTGAATTCGCTGCAACCCGGCGAATACACCCAACCGCTGCGCGATGCATCGGGTTTCACCATCCTGAAGCTGGAGGGCAAGCGCACGCCCGACACCAAGCAGATCGTGACCGAGTATCACGCGCTGCACTTGATGATCAAACCCAATGCGGTGTTGACCGCACAAGGCGCGAAGGACAGAATCGAAAAGCTGTATGGCGAAATCGTGAACGACCACGCCGATTTCGCAACGCTCGCCAAGCAGAACTCGGACGACCCGACCACCGCGAATGCGGGCGGTGACATGGGCTGGTTCATGCAGGGCGACTGGGGCAGCGAAGTCGGCAAGTTGATCGCCGGCATGCAACCGGGTCAGATCACCCAGCCGTTCGAGAGCCCCGACGGATCGTGGCACATTGTCAAGCTGCTCGGCACGCGTCAGGCTGACAAGACCAAGGATCTCGAGCGCGAACAGGCGCGCCAGGCCATCGCCGCGCGCAAGGGTCAACAGGCCTTCGAACAGTTCCTGCGCGATCTTGAATCATCGGCGTACATCAGCATCCGGGTTCCGGAACTGGCCGACGCATCGGCCACCGCCGGCAACGACGCGCAATGATGTCCGAGCCGGCCGCGGCCGGCTCGCACCGGCCCACGCATCTTCCGAGACTGGCCGTCACCAGCGGCGACCCTGCCGGGGTCGGCCCGGAATTGGTGGCGCGGCTGGCCGCCACCCCCTTCGCCGCCGACTTCATCGCGCTCAGCGATTACGGCTTGCTGGAACGCGCCGCCCGTCGATGTGGCATTGCGCTGAAGCTCGAGCCCTACGACGGCAGGCCGCGTACCTTGCGCAGCACAGGAACCCTGCGCGTGCTGGAGGTGGCACTGCGCGTCGAGGAAACGCCCGGCCAGATCGATCCGCGTAATGCCTTCCATGTATTGAACACGCTGGCGCAGGCAGCCGATGGTTGTCTTGGCGACGAGTTCGACGCCGTGGTCACCGCGCCGGTCCAGAAATCGGCGATCAACGATGCCGGCGAAGCGTTCTCGGGCCACACCGAATTTTTCGCACAACGCGCCGGCTGCGATGTGGTGATGATGCTGGCGTCGCCCGAACTGCGCGTGGCGCTCGCCACCACGCATATGCCGCTCGCGAACGTGCCGGCCGCAATCACGCGCGAATCATTGATGCGCACGCTGCGCATCGTGCACGCGGACCTGATCGCAAAATTCGGCATCGCCGAACCACGCATCGCGGTGCTGGGCCTGAATCCGCACGCGGGCGAAGGCGGCCACCTGGGCCGCGAGGAACTCGACACGATCATCCCTGCCCTTGCTGCGCTGCGCGAAGAAGGCATGCAGCTCCTCGGTCCACTGCCCGCCGACACCGCGTTCGTGCCGGCGATGCGCTCGCGCTACGACGCGGTGCTCGCGATGTACCACGACCAGGCGCTGCCGGTATTGAAGTCGGAGGCCTTCCATCGCACCGTCAACATCACGCTCGGCCTGCCGTTCGTGCGAACTTCCGTCGACCACGGCACCGCGCTGGACCTCGCCGGCACCGGCCGTGCCGATGCTTCCAGCATGTTCGCAGCAGCCGAGATGGCGCTGCGGCTTTGTTCCCTCTCCCCTCGGGAGAGGGTGCCCCGCAGGGGCGGGTGAGGGTTCGTGCACGCGTACTCTCTTACCGAAAACAGACATCGCGCGTATTCGTACCCTCACCCCTGCCCCTCTCCCGAGGGGAGAGGGGTTTGATCCGTGGGCGCACATCCCAAAAAGCACTACGGCCAGCACTTCCTGCACGAGCGCGGGGTGATCGAACGCATCGTCGCGGCGATCGCACCGCGGCCGGACGACCGCATCGTCGAGATCGGCCCCGGCGAAGGCGCGCTGACCTTGCCGCTGTTGCACGCTGCCGGACACTTGACGGCGATCGAACTGGACGCCGACTTGATCGAGCCGCTGCGCACACGGGCCGCCAGCGTGGGCAAGCTGGAAATCATCCACGCCGACGTGTTGAAAGTGGACCTGACCGCGCTCTCGGGCGGCGGCAAGCTGCGCCTCGCAGGCAACCTGCCCTACTACGTGTCCAGCCCGATCCTGTTCCACTGCCTTGCGCATGCCGGCGCGATCACCGACATGCACTTCATGCTGCAGAAGGAAGTTGTCGATCGCATGGCGGCCGAACCGGGCAGCAAGGTTTACGGACGCCTGTCGGTGATGCTGCAACTGGTCTGCACGGTCGAACCCTTGTTGCGGGTCGCGCCGGGCGCGTTCCGGCCGCCGCCGAAAGTCGAATCGGCCGTGGTCCGACTGGTGCCGCTGCCGATATCGCAACGCCCGGATTCGCACCTCGCGCGCGCGATCGATGGCGTGGTGCGCGCGGCGTTCGGCCAGCGTCGCAAGACGCTCACCAACGCCTTGCGCGGATTGCTGGATGCGGAAGCCATCCGCGGCGCCGGCATCGACCCGTGTGCCCGCGCCGAAAGCGTGCCGCCGCAAGGCTTCGTCGCGTTGGCGCGGCAAGGGGATTCCGCCGGCTTGCAGGCGGCACCGAAACTCGCCGACAATGCTGGCCAATGAGTCCACGAACCACCACCGACAAACCAAGCAAGCCTCGCGAGCCCGAACCGCATGCGGTCGAGATCGACGTCGAGGCGCGCTACGTTTCCGATCAGTCCAAACCGGAAGCGAGCCGCTACGTGTTCTCCTACGTGATCACGCTGCGCAATCTCGGCATGATGCCCGCGCGCCTGCAGACCCGGCATTGGGTGATCACCGATGCCAACGGCAAGGTCGAGGAAGTGCGCGGCGAAGGCGTGGTGGGCGAACAGCCGCGCCTGCAGCCGGGTGAAAGCTACAGCTACACCTCCGGCGCGGTGCTGGAGACGCAGGTCGGCACCATGCGCGGCGCCTACCTGTTCCACGCCGACGACGGCACCGACTTCGAGGTTCCGATTCCCGAATTCGTGCTGTCGGTCCCGCGCACCCTGCACTGATCCGGTTGGAAACCGCGCATGGCCGTCTACGCGATTGGCGATGTGCAAGGTTGCTATCCGGAATTGCAGCGCCTGCTTGAACGTTTGCGTTTCGATCCCGCATCCGATCGCCTGTGGTTCTGCGGCGACCTGGTCAACCGCGGCGGCGAGTCGCTGGAAGTGCTGCGGCTCGTCCACGCATTGCGTGAACACTGCGTCGTTGCGCTCGGCAATCATGACTTGAGTCTCCTCGCGGTCGCCGAACGCGAGCCGGAGGCGCGCGCGCGCACCAATCCCGACCTGCGCCGGGTGCTGGAGGCCGAAGATTCCGACGTGCTCATGGATTGGCTGCGCAACCAGCGCCTCGCCCACCACGACGCCGAATTGGGCTTCACGCTGGTGCACGCCGGCCTCGCGCCCTCGTGGACGCTGAAGCAGGCGCTGCACATCGCGCAGGAAGTCGAGCGGGCATTGCGCGGCGCCGGCCACCGCGCGCTCCTGCAACGGATGTTCGGCAATCGACCGGCGCGCTGGTCCTCGAAGCTGCACGGCCACGACCGGCTGCGTGCGGCCATCAACCTCTTCACTCGCATGCGTTATTGCGATGCAAATGGGCGCATCGACTTCGATGCCAAGGGCGCGCCCGGCACGCAACGTGCGGGCCTGTATCCGTGGTTCGAGGTGCCGGGCGTCCGCGCGCGCGATACCCGCGTCGTATGCGGGCACTGGTCCGCGTTGGGCCGCTTCGCGGGCCTTGGCATCTATGCCATCGACACCGGCTGCGTGTGGGGCGGCAAGTTGACCGCGCTGCGCCTCGATGGCGACGAGCCGCAGTTCATTGCGGTCAATGCGGAGTCGCACCGCAAGCGCGCCTGATCTTCCGCGCCCGCAGGAGGTAGGGCGGGAGTAGCGCAGCGCATCCCGCCGAACGAGGTATCCACGACAGGCGGGTTGCACCGCCCTACCAGGGATCCCGGCCTGCGCGGGGATGACAACCGGGGGCGCGTCAGCGCAACCCCGTCTCGTTGCGCGCAATCACCATGCGCTGGATCTCCGAGGTACCCTCGTAGATCTCGGTGATCTTGGCATCGCGGAAATAACGCTCCAGCGGCATTTCCTTGGAATAACCCATCCCGCCGTGGATCTGCACGGCCTGATGTGCAATCCACATCGCAGCCTCCGAAGCGCTGAGTTTGGCCACCGCCGCCTCAGTGGAAAAACGCGCGCCGGTCTTCGCGGCTCGCTGCTTCATCCACGCCGCACGCAGCGTGAGCAACTGTGCCGCGTCGAGCTTGCATTTCATGTCGGCGATCTTGGCTTGCGTCATCTGGAACGATCCGATCGATTGGCCGAACGCCTTGCGGTCGCGCGAATATTCCAGCGTCGCCTGGTACGCGGCGCGTGCGAGGCCGACGGCCTGCGAGGCAATGCCGATGCGACCGGCGTCGAGCACCCCCATCGCGATCTTGAAACCCTTGCCTTCTTCGCCAACCACCTCGTCGGGCTGGACGCGATAGTCCACAAATTCGATCTCGCAGGTCGCGGACGCGCGGATACCCAGCTTGGGTTCGGTCTTGCCGCGGCTGAACCCTTCGCGCCCGGTGTCGACCATGAACGCGGTGATGCCGTTGGCCTTCTTGTCGGGATCGCTCATCGCGAACAGTAGGATGTATTTCGCAACGGGCCCCGACGTGATCCAGCTCTTCTTGCCATTGATCAGGAAGCTGCCGTCCGCCTGCTTCACTGCACGGCAACGCATCGCGGTGGCATCGGAACCCGACTGCGGCTCGGTCAGCGCGAAGGCACCAATGGCTTCACCCGACGCGATCGGCGTCACGTATTTGTGTTTCTGTTCCTCGCTGCCGAACTTCAGAAGACCATTGCAATAAAGCGTGTTGTTGACGCTCATGATGGTCGAATGCGCGCAATCGGCCGCCGCGATTTCGATCATCGCCAGCACGTAACTGATCGAATCCATCCCCGCGCCGCCGTATTCTGCCGGCACCTCGATGCCCATCAGGCCCAGCCTGCCCATTTCGCGGATGTTGTCGAGCGGGAACTGGCCCGATTTGTCGAAATCGGCCGCCACCGGTGCGATGCGCTTCTGCGCGAACTCGCGGGCGATCGACTGGATCTGCAACTGCTCTTCGGAAAAATTGAAATCCATCGCGACACCTCCGTCTGTCGTGCATCGCGCCGATGGTTGGCGCGACAACCCAACTTGACATCATACCGCCATCGGGCGCGTCGCTTTAATTTATCTCTTCATCCTGATATAAAGATGGAATGCTTGATCTGGTTTCCGCCACCGCGTTGCTGCGCGTGTTGTCCGACCCTACCCGGGTGCGGCTGCTCGCGCTGCTGCGGCGCGAAGAACTGACGGTCGCCGAGTTGTCGTCGGTGCTGCGGCTTGCACAGCCGCGGGTATCCACCCACCTTGCCAAGCTCAAGGAAACCGGGCTGGTGCGCGACCGTCGCGCGGGCGTATCGGCGTACTACCGGTTCAACGAAAGCGGTTTCGACGGCGCGGCGGATTTGCTGCGCGCGCTCGAGGATGGCGTCGACGACGCGATGCTGGATGCCGATGCGCAACGCCTGCCGTTGGTGCTGGCGGCGCGCGCGCGCGATCGCGGCTGGGCCGACAGCGTGGCCGGCGACATGGAGCGCCACTATTCGCCGGGTCGCACCTGGGAAACCCTTGCGCGCACGTTGCTGCAGTTGCTCGAAACCGGCGACGTGCTGGACATCGCCTCGGGCGACGGCGTGCTGGCCGAACTGCTGGCTCCGCACGCGCATTCCATCGTGTGCGTGGATTCCAGTCCCAACGTGGTCGCAGCCGCGCGCAGGCGCCTCAAGGCTTTCCGCAACGTCGAAGTCGTCGAAGGCGACATGCACGCGCTGAAGCTCACCAACCGCAAATTCGATCTCGTCCTGATGATGCATGCGCTCACCTACAGCGATCGGCCGCAGCAAGCCATCGCCGAAGCGGCGCGCGTATTGAAACCGGCCGGCCGGCTGCTGGCGGCCACGCTTTCGAAACATGCACATCGCGCAGCGGTTGCCCCGTTCGATCACAAGAACCTCGGCTTCAAGCGCGAAGACCTGACCGGTTTTGCGCGCAAGGCGGGGCTTGAAGTACTGCACTGCGAGCGCATTTCGCGGGAAGCACGTTCGCCCCATTTCGAAGTGTTGAGCCTGCTGGCCAGAAAACCATGAACCAGAACCTGCCTTACCTCCGTCCCGACCGCGTCGAAAAGCTCGAAGCCGCGCTCGCCGAACGCATCCTCGTGCTCGACGGCGCGATGGGCACCATGCTGCAGCGACACGAACTGGATGAAGCCGGCTACCGTGGCGAGCGGTTCGCGCACGGCTGCGACGCCGGCCACGCACACGAACATGCAGGCGAACACGCCGATGCCGGTGGCTGCGAGCGCGACCTCAAGGGCGACAACGACCTGTTGTCGCTGACCCATCCGGAAATCATTCACGACATCCACGCCGCGTATCTCGATGCGGGCGCGGACTTCGTCGAAACCAACACCTTCAACTCCACCTCGATCAGCCAGGCCGATTACGCGCTGCAGCATCTCGTGCATGAATTGAATCGCGAGGGTGCAAGGCTGGCTCGCGCCGCGTGCGACGAAGTCGAGCGCAAGACCCCTGATCGTCCGCGCTTCGCGATCGGCGTGCTGGGTCCGACCAGCCGCACCGCATCGCTGTCGCCGGACGTCAACAACCCCGGTTTTCGCAACGTGGATTTCGACGAGCTCGAAACCGCCTATGCCGACGCGACACGCGGCCTCATCGAGGGCGGCGCCGATATCGTGATGGTGGAAACCATCTTCGATACCTTGAACGCAAAAGCCGCGCTGTCTGGCATCGCGCGCGTGTTCGACGAACGCAGCGGCCGCTTGCCGATCATGATTTCGGGCACCATCACCGACCGTTCCGGCCGCACGCTCTCCGGGCAGACCGCCGAGGCATTCTGGTATTCGGTCGCGCACGCGCGGCCATTGTCCATCGGACTGAACTGCGCGCTCGGGGCCAGGGATCTCCGCCAGCACATCGAGGCGCTGGCGCGCGTCGCGGATTGCTGCATCAGCGCGCACCCGAATGCAGGCCTGCCGAACGCGCTGGGCGGCTACGACGAAACGCCCGGGGAAATGGCGAAAACGCTGGGCGAATTCGCGCGCGACGGTTTGCTCAACATCGTGGGCGGCTGCTGTGGCACCACGCCCGAACACATTGCCGCGATCGCGGAAGCGGTGCGCAACGTTCCGCCGCGCACCTTGGGTTCGGCTGATTCCGAAGCCGCGTAATGTTTCTTCCGTCGTCCCGGCGAAGGCCGGGACCCATGTTCTTTTCTTTTCGTGGGTCGCAAAAGATGGATCCCGGCCTACGCCGGGATGACGAGCAAAAAAACCATGAATAAACTTCCACGCTACACCCGCCTCTCCGGCCTGGAACCGCTGGTCATCACGCCGGAGACGCTGTTCGTCAACATTGGCGAGCGCACCAATGTCACCGGCTCGGCAAAGTTCAAGAAGCTGATCAAGGAAGATCGCTACGACGAGGCGGTGGAGGTCGCGCGCCAGCAGGTCGAGAACGGCGCGCAGATCCTCGACGTGAACATGGACGAGGGCTTGCTCGATTCCGAAGCCGCAATGGTGAAGTTCCTGCGCCTGATCGCGGCCGAGCCCGACATTGCGCGCATCCCGGTGATGGTGGACTCGTCCAAGTGGAGCGTGATCGAGGCCGGCCTCAAATGCCTGCAGGGCAAGGGCGTGGTCAATTCGATCTCGCTGAAGGAAGGCGAGGAAAAGTTCCTCGATGAAGCCCGCAAGGTCCTGCGCTACGGCGCGGCCACGGTGGTGATGGCGTTCGACGAACAGGGCCAGGCCGATTCGGTCGAACGCCGCCTCGAAATCTGCGAGCGCTCATACAAGCTGCTGACCGAAAAGATCGGCTTCCCGCCCGAAGATATCATCTTCGATTCCAACATCTTCCCGATCGCCACCGGCATCGAGGAACACGCCAACAACGCGGTCAACTTCATCGAAGCCGCGAAGGCACTCAAGAAACGCTTCCCGCATTCGCACCTCTCGGGTGGTGTCTCCAACGTGTCGTTTTCGTTTCGCGGCAACAATCGGGTGCGCGAGGCGATCCACTGCGTCTTCCTGTACCACGCGATCAAGGCCGGCATGGACATGGGCATCGTCAACGCCGGCCAGCTCGCGATTTACGACGACCTCGATCCGGAACTGCGTGAGCGCGTCGAGGACGTGGTGCTGAATCGCCGCCCGGATGCGACCGAACGCCTGATGGAGATCGCCGAGCGGCACAAGGGCGGATCGCAGGAGAAGGACGAGGGCGACAAGTTCAAGTGGCGCGAGCTGCCGGTCGCAAAACGCCTGGAGCACGCGCTGGTGCACGGCATCGACCAATTCGTCGTAGAGGACACCGAAGAAGTGCGCAAGACCGTCACGCGCACGCTGGACGTAATCGAAGGCCCGCTGATGGACGGCATGAACGTGGTCGGCGACCTGTTCGGCGCCGGCAAGATGTTCCTGCCGCAGGTGGTGAAGTCCGCGCGCGTGATGAAGAAGGCGGTCGCCTACCTGCTGCCCTTCATGGAAGAGGAAAAGAAGAAGAGCGGCAACACCAGCAAGTCCAACGGCAAGATCGTGATGGCGACCGTCAAGGGCGACGTGCACGACATCGGCAAGAACATCGTCGGCGTGGTGCTGGCCTGCAACAATTTCGAGGTGGTGGACCTCGGGGTGATGGTGCCGGCGCAGAAGATCCTCGACACCGCGATCGCCGAGCACGCCGACATGATCGGCGTGTCGGGCCTGATCACGCCGTCGCTGGAGGAAATGGCCAACGTGGCCAAGGAAATGAAACGGCGCGAGTTCACGATCCCGCTCCTGATCGGCGGCGCGACGACTTCGCGGGCGCACACCGCGATCAAGATCGAACCCAACTACGAAACCGCCTGCGTGTGGGTGAAGGATGCTTCGCGTGCGGTCGGCGTGGCGCAATCGCTGGTCAGCAAGGAACTGGTGGACGGGTTCCTGGCCAAGGTGCGCAGCGAATATGCAGAGGTGCGCGAACGCCACCGGAACCGCGGCCCCGGCAAGCGGCTGGTGTCCCTGGAAGCCGCGCGCGCGAACGGCTCGAAGTTCGACTGGAAAACCTACACGCCACCCGTGCCGAACAAGCCCGGCATCACGGTGTTCGACGACATCCCGATTCCGGAATTATTGAAGGTTACGGACTGGACGCCATTCTTCCAGGCGTGGGAGCTGCACGGCCATTACCCCGCGATCCTGAGCGACCCGGTGGTCGGCCCGCAAGCGACGGAACTGTTCGACGACGCGCAGAAGATCCTGAAGCAGATCATCGATGAGAAGTGGCTTCGCGCCAAAGCGGTGATCGGCTTCTGGCCGGTGTCGCGCATCGGCGATGACCTCGAACTGATCAATGGGGACCAACGCGTGACGCTGCATCACCTCCGCCAGCAGGCGGACAAACCCGCCGAGCGCCCGAACCTCTGCCTCGCGGATTTCATCGCACCGAAGAAAACCGGTGTACAGGACTGGATCGGCGGCTTCGCCGTCACGGCGGGACTCGGCATCGAGGAACACCTCGAGCGATTCAGGAAGGACAACGACGACTACTCGGCAATCATCCTGAAGGCACTGGCCGACCGGATGGCCGAAGCGCTGGCGGAATGGATGCACCGCGAGGTGCGCACGAAATACTGGGGTTTCGCACCCGACGAGAACCTCACCAACGCGGATCTGATCGCGGAAAAATGGCGCGGCATCCGCCCGGCGCCCGGCTACCCCGCCTGCCCCGACCACACCGAGAAAGCCACGCTGTTCCGACTGCTGGATGCGACGAACAACGCGAACATCGAACTCACCGAAGGCTTCTCGATGTACCCCGCCGCCGCGGTTTCGGGCTGGTACTTCAGCCACCCCGACAGCCAATACTTCGTGGTCGGGAAGCTGACCAAGGATCAGGTGGAGGACTACGCAGAACGCAAGGGCTGGACACTGCCCGAAGCCGAGCGTTGGCTCTCGGCCAACCTGGACTACGACCCGGACTGAACCCGCGGTTCGGCCCGCGCGCGTCACGCACGGGCCGTCGCGAACACTGGTCTACAAGGTCGCGCCGCCCATATTGCGCATCGCGAACAGCGCCGCGAACCCACCCATGATCGCGAACAGGAAAAACAGTATGAACGCGACCAGGGCGAATATCAGCATCGCCCGGCAATAATTCTGCTTGCTTGGGTGCGTGCTCCCTGAAAATCCCCAGACGAAAAGCATCACCAGTCCGACGATCGGAATAGCCAGCACGATCAAGGTGATGATCCAGTCGCCCAGCGAAACCGGCGACGATTCGCGTGCAGAAAGCTGTGCGTTCATGCCCCTCTCCTGCTCGGATGGTAGTGTTCCAGTCACTGCCGCAAAACTCCGGGCGGCTACGCAATCCCCATTGCCGAGCCGTGCGGACAGGCGCACCGATCGTAGTTCACCGCCATCCTGTTTGCATGTGCCCGCGCGGCTCCGGTCACACCGCGGCGCCACCTGCCTTGTCTCCCTCATGATGGCGCAGATGCACACTGACGTTGTACAGCGCCACGAACATCGGAAACAGGTTCGAGATGATTCCCACTGAATCGTTCTTTCCGAAGATGAAGTACGCCAGCAACAGGATGCTGCCGCATACCGACATGTACCAGAACAGCATCGGCATCACGATCTTGCGCTGCTTTCGCGTCGCGTAGAGCTGCACGAACCAGCGCGATGCGAAGATGGCGGTGCCGAGAAATCCGACGACCTTCCAGGGCGTCAGTTCGAAATGAAACAGCGAATGCAGGATGTGTTCCATGGCGAGGTCCGGCGGGTCGAATCGACGGATTGTAGCAATGGCCCTGGACATCGATTGACCGGAATCTGCGCCGCCCGTAAACTTGCGCGCTCCCGTCAATGGACACTGGGCGGTTAGCTCAGCGGTAGAGCACTGCCTTCACACGGCAGGTGTCGCAGGTTCGATCCCTGCACCGCCCACCAGCATCAAGCATTTGCGAAAGGCCGATTCTCTGGAGTCGGCTTTTTTTCTTTCGAGTCGCAGAGCGCCATTGCGCTGACGGTGAACTTGCGCGTGCCGAATCACGCTGCTTTCACGCGCCGGGCGCTAAATCCTGTGTTGGTGGCACGCAGGATGCAACGGATGGCCGATACCGAGCCCGACGCCGACTGGGAACACACGCCCGACAGCGAGATCCATCTCAAGGGTTCGTGGACCCTGCTGTTGGCTGCGGACCGGCGGCGGCGCCTCGCGCGCGAACTCGGTGAGCTCGAGTCCCCGCGCCGCTATCGCTGGAACCTGCAGCACGTCGATGCGCTCGACAGCGCCGGCGCGCGTTTGCTTTGGGACGTGTGGGGCCACGAACTGCCGGAACATCTGGAATGCCATGTCCATCACCGGCGCTGGTTCCGCTGGCTGGCGGAAACGCGGTTCCCCGATCCGCCGGTCCTGCATCGGCTGGACGACGCGATCGAGCGCGCCTACGACCGCGTGCTCGGCTTCGTGAAGGCCATGGGAGGCATCCTGTTGCTGATCGGTCAACTGATGGTGGACGTGGCGAACTGCGTGCGCCACCCGCGCGTGATCCCATGGAAGGAAACCACCGCGGCGATCTACCACATCGGCGCGACGTCCATGCTGCTCCTGGGCTGCGTGGGTTTCCTGATCGGCGTGGTGATGGCCATACAGATCGGGATGGCGTTGCAGCAGTTCGGCGCCGCGACGATGATCGTCGGCATGATGGGGCTTGCGGTGTTGCGCGAACTGGGGCCGATCATCTGCGGGGTGATCCTCGCGGGCCGCTCGGGTTCGGCGATGACGGCGGGCATCGGCGCGATGCACCTCACCGGCGAATACGACGCGCTGCGCGCGTTCGGATCGTCGCCGAGTTTGCGACTGGCGTTGCCGCAGGTGGCCGGCGCCTGCATCAGCTTGCCCCTGCTGGTGGTGTGGGCGGATTTCGCCGCGCTGATGGGCGGAGCCGTGACCGCGCAGGCGGATCTGGGCATCGGCTACCGGCAGTTCCTGGCGCAACTTCCCGCCCAGGTACAGATCGTGAATTTCTGGATCGGTCTCGGCAAGGGCGCGCTGTTCGGCGTCACGATCGCGGTGGTCGGCTGTTACTTCGGCATGCACGCCTCCCCCAACACCAGCGCGTTGAGCCGCAACACCACTTTGTCGGTCGTGACCAGCCTGACCCTGATCCTGCTGTTCGACGCGAGCGCGGGCGCGCTGCTGACGCACGTCGGTCTCCTGTGAGGGCATCGATGAACGCCGTCGATTCCGAAACCGGTGCGGCGGTCATCCAGGTGGAGAACCTGCATTCGCGGCTCGGCGGCCAGCCGATCCATCGCGGTCTCGACCTCGAAGTCGCGCGCGGCGAAATGATGACGGTGATCGGCGCCTCCGGCTCGGGCAAGACCATCTTGCTGCAACAGATCATCGGCCTGCGGCGGCCGAGTCAGGGCTCCATCCGCGTATTCGGAAAAACGCTCGACGAACTGGAAACCTGGGAAGCGCGCCTGCTGCGGCGGCGGTGGGGCGTGCTGTTCCAGCAAGCGGCGCTGTTCAGCGCGATGAACGTCTACGACAACCTCGCCTTTCCGGTGCGCGAATTGCGCAAGGAAGGCATCCACGTCGACGAAGACGTGCTGCGCGAAGGCATTGCGCTGAAGCTGCACATGGTCGGCCTCGCACCCGAAGACGCGTGGAAATATCCGTACGAACTCTCCGGCGGCATGGCCAAGCGCGCGGCGCTTGCGCGCGCGCTGATGCTGGAAGCGGAATTGCTGTTCCTGGACGAACCGACATCCGGTCTCGATCCAGGCTCTGCGTCCGAGTTCGACATGCTGCTCGCGGAACTGCACAAGGAATTGAACCTGACCGCGGTGATGATCACCCACGACATCTACAGCGTGGCCGCGCTGAGTGACCGCATCGCGGTGCTGGCGGACGGGAAACTGGTCACCGTCGGCCGTCTGGAGGAAGTCGCGCGCTTCGAGCATCCCTTCATCGCCGACTTCTTCCGTGCGCGCAAAGGCGAAAACCGGCTGCAATCCCTTGCGGGGTTCCATTAGTCATGGAGAACCGCGCGCACGCCATCATCGCTGTCACATTCCTGCTGGTGTTCTCGGCGGGCGCGCTCCTGGTGTATTACTGGCTGGCCGATCGTCAGGACGAGCCGCTGGCGTACGAAATCGTCACTGGACAATCGGTGGGCGGCCTGGCGGAGCAGTCGGACGTGCGTTTCAAGGGCCTGGTGGTCGGCCACATCGCCAGGCTGGGGTTCGATCCGGACGATGGTTCCCGTGTCGTGATGCGCCTGCAGCTCAAGCGCGATGCCTACGTCACCCATGCGACCTACGCGGTGATAACAATGCAGGGCCTGACCGGCGGCAGCGTGCTGGAACTCAAGCTGGGCAAGGGCAGCCGAGCGCCGCTCGCCACCAGCGACAAGCATCCGGCACGAATTCCGATGCGTCAGAGCCTGCTGGATTTCCTTGCAACCTCCGCCCGCAAGGACATGCAGGATCTCCAGAAGGTGCTGGCCAGTGCGCGCCAGGTGCTCGATGAGAACAATCGCGAGCACATCGCCGCATCGCTGCAACAGATCGACGCGGCCACACGCAAGCTCACCGCGATCGAAATGCGGTTGCCGGCGCTGTTGGACAACGTGCAGCGCAGCGTGGTGCAAAGCCACGCGCTGATCACGCACGCGGACGCCCTGGTGCGCGACGCGCAGACACCGGTGCGCGACGCCGCGAAGCTGGAGGCCTCGATCCAGGCGCTCGCGCAATCCAGCCGGCAATTGAGCGACAAACTCGGAAGCCAGACAGTGCCGGGTTTCGATGCGCTCAGTGAAAACCTGCTGCGCACCTCGCAACAACTGGATGAAATCCTGCGCGAACTGAAAGCCAAGCCGCAAAGCCTGATTTTCGGTCCACCCCGGCGCCCCCCCGGCCCCGGTGAGCCCGGTTTCGGCGACGGCAGCAAGAAGGACCATCGGCCATGATGCGGAACTGGCTGGCCCTCGGTGCGTGGGTGGTGATGCTGGGCGGTTGTGCGCAGCTCTCGTCACGGCAGACATTTCCCGAGCATTACACGCTTATCGATACTCCTTCGCCGGCGCTGCAGAACTCGGGCACGCCGGAATGGAATGCAACGCTGCAGATCGCGCGCATCGCCGTGGCACCATGGCTGCAGGGAACGGATTTGTACTACCGGCTCGACTACCGGCACGACAACCGCATCGCCGCATACGCGCAATCGGATTGGGTAACGCCGCCTGCGCGGCTGCTCGAACCCATGATCCGGAACGCACTCGCAAGCGGGAACGCGTGGCGGGCAATCATCGGCCCGACCGGTCCCCCGCGCACGGACTTCAGTTTGCACGTCCGGCTGGATGACTTCAGCCAGACGTTCACGAGTCCGCGGCAGAGTTACGGCGCACTCGATGCGACCGCGACACTGGTCGACAACCGGGACGGCAGTGCTTTCGCCCAAAAGCACTTCCGCATCCAGAGCCCCGCGCCGACGGCTGACGCCGAAGGCGGCGTGAAGGCGCTGAATCGGGCCGCGCTGGAATTCATTGGCGGCATCGAGCAGTGGTTGCGAACGACGCCGCTGCGACAACCGCAGCCATCGACTGCGTCACCGGAAAGCCACTAGCCTCCGCTCCAACTACCGGAAGATGCAGGTAACGGCCGGCCGGAGAAGTGCGCGCGGAGAGCGGCCCCTCAGGACGCCAACTCCTGCATCAATTCCTTCTTGCGCATCTCCAACTGCTCTCCCAACGCTTCCAGTTCGTCCTCGGGGAAAAACTTGCGCGCGCGCTTGAACATTTCTTCTTCTTCTTCGTCGGCGTGATGCTCGATCAATTCCTTCAATACCTTGGCGCGGCCGCTGAATTTTTCCGATTCCACGGGCGTCTTCTGCAAGTCCGGCAGGACCAGTTCCCCCGCCGCGCGATGTTCCTCCAGCGACTCGAAATAGATTTTTTCGTTCTCGGAATCGTTGCTCGCCTGCCGGAAGGCAGGGTAGAAGATTTCTTCCTCAATCGTGCTGTGGATCTTCAACTCGAGCGCGATCTTCTCCAGCAGTTCAGTTCTGGTTTTGCTCGCCCGCTCGCTGGTTTCGCTGAGTTCCTTCAGCAGCTTGCGAACTTTTTGATGGTCTTTCGTGAGTAGTTGGGTGGCGTCCATGCCGTTCGACTCCAATGAATGTGCAACGTGGGACAGTGGTCGGAGCTGCAACGCCGCGTCAGCGTCAGCGGCGACGTCCGAAGATCAGGGAAACAATGAACAGAATGATGAAGATCACGAACAGGATCTTGGCGATTCCCGCCGCGAGACCGGCGACGCCGAAAAAGCCGAAGAACCCCGCGATCAGTGCGATGATCAGAAAAACGATGGCGTAGTAAAGCATGGTGTGCTCCTGTTTGCGCCTGGCGTTGCTGGCAATCGGGACGTGTGGCGAAGCCCAGGTCCCGCGCATTCTGTTCCCGAAATTTCATCCTCCAGTTCTGGTCGTTTCACCTCTCGAAGCAGCATGGTGCATGAAGCCCCGGGCGGTTGCGTCCCTGTTGCCGCCCGGGGTGACCCGTGCGCGCCGAAGGCGCGTTCGGGCTGCGGGCCGGGGTACGGGGAGGTACCTGGCCCGACGCGGTCCTTCCATGGAGCCGCGAGGAAGCGCCGAGGGAGAACGACGCTTCCGTTTGCCTGCGCGACGCGGAAGCCTGACCTTCCATGCCGCGCCGACGATCAAATGACGCGTTCGAAATCGCGCAACTGCTGCCGGGCTTCATCCTTGGCAATGCCGTAGCGTTCCTGAAGCCTGCCCGCGAGGTAGTCGGCGTTGCCTTCAGCCACATCCAGATCGTCATCCGTCAACTTGCCCCAGCGCGTTTTCAGCTTGCCGCGCAGTTGCTTCCACTGTCCCTTGATCCTGTCCTCGTCCATCACGTTCTCCTTTCGACCACGATAGGGTCGCCGATTCGGTCCAGCCCGCTCGTCCCGCTTTAGAGCTCACTCTCGAATTCGTATACCTGCAGGAAGGCTTCGCGCCGATCGACGCCGTAGCGTTGCTGCAACCGTTCCGCAAGATATTCCGAACTGCCGTCGGGGCGCCGCACGTCCTCGTTGGTCAGCTTGCGCCAACGCCGCCGCATCCTGTCCGGAATGTTCGTCCACTCCTCCATGATTCTGTCGTTGTTTATCATGTGGGTACTCCTTCAAATGACCGGTGGCAGGAGTGCGCCGGAAGCCGCGTCACGGCGACACCAGCGGAAGTCGAGCCCAGAACACGGCGCCGTCCTGCGATTCGTCCAGCCCGATGGCGCCGTCGTACGCCGCGGCGATCTGCGTCGCGATGGCAAGTCCAAGTCCGCTGTGTTCCGCAGGCTCGGACGTCACGAAGGATTCAAACAACGTGGCCGGCTGGAGTTGCACGCCAGGCCCGTCATCCCGGAACTCGACCCGGATGGTGCCTTGCCCACGATCGGCCTTCGCGGAAACCTGGATATTGTGGGCGCCGAACTGGAACGCGTTGTCGAGGATCTCGACGAACAGGCGCTTCAGCGCATCCGCCTGGCCATGTACCAGCGGAAGATCGGCGTCGCAATCGACGCGCACCTCACCGAGGTCCGTGCATGCCGCGGCGCACGAGGCCAGCAAGCTGGGCACATCCACGCCATCGAGTGGCTCGGGCACCCGCAGCGTGGCGAGGTTGCGGCCGTCGCGCAGCAATCGCGCCGTGCGGGAGCATTCCTCTTCGACCCGGTCCAGCGATGCCTTGGCCTCTTCCAGCCGCCCCTGCGTGATCAGCAGGTTCGCAAGCTGCGAAGCCGCCATCACCGAGTTGAGCGAATTGGAAATGGCATGCACCATCGAACCGAGGATCTGGTCCAGACTTTCGACCGGTGCTTGCCCGGACCGCGATGCGTGGACGGACGTTTGCACGACGCTGCCGCCTGCTGACGAATCTTGTGTTTCCATCTCGCCTCCGAGGTGCGGATTGCGGCGTTGCCGCACCATGACTTCGATAGCGCTCATTTCATCACTCCACGTCCAGCCATTCCACGACCACGCCCGCGCCCGCTGCCAGCGTCTCGATGCGGCCATGCACATGGTCGTAAGCGACGGAGCTGGGAATGCGAAGCCGTATGTCCTGCACCTCCGACCTGCCCTCATCGGAAGGCAACCCGAGGGAACTGGAATCATCGCCCGATCCCGGCAACCCGATCGAGCCGGAGTCGTCGCCCTGCCCGGGCACGTCCAGCCCGAGTTCCAGCACGTTGTCGACGTCCGGCATGCCACGCAAAGCGGCGAGCATCGCGCCGATCCCCGCTTCGTCGCCGCTCAAGCGCAACGCTATGGTTTCTGGCATGACGACAACTCCTCGATGCTGCGATGCTGTGGTGGACGAAACGGTTTGCATGCCTGCTCCATCGGGATAGATCAGTGCGGACACGCCACCGATCTCAGCAGCACCCGGGTCGAGTCGGCTTCCTCCGCATCGGCCACGTTGCTGAGGGAAACGAAACCGACCAGACGTTTGTTGCGATTGACGACGGGCAGCCTGCGTATTTCCAGCTCGGCCATGTTGGACGCCACGTCATCCAGTTCCTGGTCCTCGAAACAATACTTCACGCCTTCGGTCATCACTTCGCGCACGCGCGTTCCGGGGTTCATGCCGTCGGCCACCGCACGGATCGCGAGGTCGCGATCGGTCAATATGCCGATGAGTTTGTCGTCGCTGTGCACCGCGACGCTTCCCACATCCTTCTCGCGCATCAGCAGCGCGGCTTCGGCGATGGTCTGTTCCGGGGTGACCAGGTAAACGTCTTCGGTCATCACGTCACTGATATTTCTCATGAAGACTCTGCTCCGTGTAGTGAGTGCCACCGCCCGAAAGCCCCATCCAGGTGGTGGCGTCCTTACTCACATGGCCCTGCTGAATGCGCATGCAGCGCAAATCGACCAGCGCCATGCACTCCATTGCGGCCGTTTCCGCGGCCCGTGAATCGCCATTGGCTCGCGCCAGCTCCATGGCCGCCAGCAAGCACTCGTCCACCATGTCCGCCGCGTGCTGGTCGGCTTGGGATACGCTCGAGCGAAGGGTCTGCTCGATGTCCCGCACGCGAGTGAGGCTGTCCGCCATCTCGGACTGCCAACGCGTGCGCAGACTGGCGTCCTCGGTGCAGCCCAGTGCCTTGCACATGTGGCGGATGCGTACGCGTTCCGCGGCCAACGCATGCCGCAAATCGCGGTGCGTCGATCGACGCGATTCATCCATTTCCCCGGAATCACCCGGCGTCAGTTCCATTGATTGCAATCCGGTGTTCGTGATCATCGGGTGCGCACGCTATTGGGTTCACCCTGATGTCCAAGAGACCGCGACTGGGAAGCGGAAAGTGTTGGTCGCAGGTGCGATCGACTCGTCAGCGGTCGCGTTTGCGTCGGGCATTGCTCGGGCAGTGTTGGCTCGATGATCGTCAAGGTTCTCGGTGCCCTTTTCTCATCGCTGCCGGCAATTCCGTTGTCGGCGAGCTGAACCCGTTCGATCGAATCCTTTCTGATCGACTTTCCGCCGCTCAGTCGCGGCGCCCCGTATAGAGCAAGCTGCATGCCAAACCCTTCGCCAACGCGAACGGCCGATGAACGAAGCGCCTGAAATCAAGCGGGGGTGCGGTTTTCACGGGTTAATCACTCCGCAGAGGAGTGTTGAATCGATGCCGGGAAGGTGCGCGGAATCAGCGCCGGACACGGAAAGGATTTACCAGCCGGGCGGAAGATGGAATTATTTTTCGCATTCCCGTCACGGCGACATCACGGGGAATGCTCGCTCACGGGCTTGGGCAAGCGCCGCCATCGCACGGCGAAACGGCGCATGAAATCGCGAGGGTGTCCAAGTTGGCCGGCGGGGGAACGAGCTTTCTGCCACGCCCTGCACCACACCCCATCACAGCGTGGGGCGGGAGCCAAGGCGTGCCGTGCTCAATGCGATTCGTTCACCAAGCCCGGCAATACGGTGTCGTCGATCAATCCGAGCGCGCGATAGCGCATCAATCGGTTGTAGATGGTTTTCGAGGTAATGCCGAGGATCCGCGCGGCCCGGCATTTGTTGTTGCCGCAGCGGGCCAGCGTCTTCAGCAACATCTCGCGCTCGATGTCCTCGAACGACATGCCCACCGCAAATTTCACCGCGTCCGCCGACGACTCGACATTCGCGGCCGTCCTGGGCGCGTTGTCCGGACGGTAGCCGATCTGGTTGCTTTCCCCCGCGAGCAGGTAGCCGCGCTGCACCGCGTGGCGCAACTCGCGCACGTTGCCGGGCCACGGCGCATCGGACATCTGCATCAGCGCTTCTTGCGTGAATTGCTTGTTGGTGTCGTAGCGGCGGTTGAGCGCATCGAGGAAATGGCGCGCCAGCAGCGGGATGTCATCGCGGCGATCGCTCAATGCCGGCGTGTAGAGGATGTAGCCACTCAGGCGGTAATAAAGATCCTGGCGCAGCGCTCCGCTTTCCATGCATGCGTGGGGATCGCGATTGGTGGCGGCAACCAGCCGCACATCCACCGGGATTTCGCGGGTGCCGCCCACGCGCGTCAGCGCCTTGGTTTCGATGACGCGCAGCAAATACACCTGCAGCGCTTGCGGCATCTCGGTGATTTCGTCCAGGAACAAGGTTCCGCCCTGTGCCTGCTCGAAATAACCGGTATGCGATTGCACTGCGCCGGTGAACGATCCGCGCTCATGGCCGAACAGCAGGCTTCCCAGCAGATCCTGCGCGAGCGCGCCGCAGTTCACCGCGACGAACGCACCGGACCGGCCGCTGGCGCTGTGCAGTGCGCGCGCGACCAGTTCCTTGCCGGTGCCGCTGTCGCCGTGCACCAGCACCGAGACGTCGGTGGGCCCGACGCGCGCGATCTCGCTGAGCAGCGTGCGCATGCGGGTCGAACGGCCCACCATGCCGCCTGCGGATTCGGCAAGCACGGCGCGATGCGCGGCAAAATCGTTGGCGTCCAGAAACAGTTGTTGCAGCGGCTCGGCCGCAACCGGCTTGACGAGATAGTCCACGACCGGCGACTTGAGGACGCGCAATGCGCTCTCGATGCTGGGCGCACCGGTGACCACCACGACCCGGCCGTGCATGTCGAGTTCCAGGTCATCCAGCAGATCGAGGCCATTGCCATCGGGCAATTCGATGTCGACCAGGATCAGGTCGAAACCTTCGCGCGCGGTGAGGTCACGCGCTTCCTGCAGCGTGCCGGCGCGTGCCAGTTTGCAGCGACATTGCCGGGCTACTTCGGCCACGACCCGCGCGAAGCCGTCATTGTCATCAACCAGAAGCACGTTGCCCGTGACGGCGCCAGCCCGCATTGATGATCTCCCGAACGGCTGTGAATCGCCAAGCGTAGCGAGCACCTCTGAAGCCGATGTTAAATCCGCATCCAGGACGCTCTTCTCGCGCTTGTTCGCAACTGCTGTTTTAGCAAAAATTCGGACACTTTGCACCAAGCAAAGCGAACGCTGTGCCGTCAGCCCGTCGGACCGCCGAGCACCTCCAACACGCTGCCGTTGATGTACGACGAGCAGGCAGGGGCGGCCAGGAACACGTAGGCCGGAGCCAGCTCCTCCGGTTGTGCCGCGCGCCCCATCGCGCTGTCCTGTCCGAATTCGGCGACCTTTTCGCTGGGCTGGTCGGAAGGGTTCAGCGGCGTCCACACCGGCCCCGGCGCCACCGCGTTGACGCGAATCCCGCGCGATAACAGGTTCTTTGCAAGCGACTTGGTGAACGCGTGGATCGCGCCCTTGGTCGCGGAGTAATCCAGCAGGCCGGGACTTCCAAACAATCCGGTTTCCGAACCCGTGTTGACGCTCGCGCTGCCTTGCTTGAGGAACGGCAATGCGGCGCGCGTCATGTAGAAGTAACCGCCGATGTTGGTTTGCAGCGTCTCCTGGAGATGCTCGTCGGCAAGATCTTCCAGCCGCTTGCAATGCATCTGGAACGCGGCGTTGTTCACCAGCACATCGAGCTTGCCGAATTCTTCCACCGTCTTCGCGACCAGTTCCTTGCAAAAACGCGGATCCTTGACGTCACCCCGCGCGACGAGGCAGCGACGCCCCTCCTTCTCGATCGCCTGCCGGGTGGCATCGGCGTCCTTGTCTTCCTCGAGATAGGCAATCGCCACGTCGGCGCCTTCGCGCGCCATCAGCACCGCCACCGCGCGGCCGATGCCGGAATCCCCGCCGGTGATCAGCACGACCTTGTCCTCGAGTTTGCTGCTGCCCCGGTAGAACGGCGCGGAGTAGCGCGGCGAGGGATCGAGCTGGTGCTCCTGCCCCGGCTTTTCCAGGTGCTGCGCAGCCTGCCTGGCCGGCTGCGACCGCGGCCCGGCCTGCACCGCCTTCTTCTTGCCCGAGGATTTGGCGGACTGCTTCTTGTCCTTGGCTTCGACATCCCGCTGGATGTCACGCTGCTTGCGTGCGGTGACGGAGGACTTGCTTCGCTTGGCCGCCTTGCCCTTGGCCGCATCCTTTTTCATCACGCTCTCCAACCATCCCTCGCGCGAAAAACGTTCCCGATCGACCACGCCGCCCATTGGAACGCGCGACGCGCGTCCGCGCGGTTCAGCCCGAAGACGATCCGCCTTGGGGCGGTTGCGCGGGCGGTTGCTGCATCGTGCCTCGCGCCTGCCCTTGGCGGCACCGGCTGTATTCCTGCCGCGTGATGCGACCGTCACCATTCGTGTCACATTGTGAAAAACGATTTTGCAACCAGGGGAGGTGCTGCGCATCCTGCTGCGTGATGTAGCCCTTGCTGCCGGCCACCGCCTCGAAACTCGGACTCATGCCCGTCGGCCCGGCACTGCCGTTGGAAGCGGGCATGCCGGAAGGACCGGTGCCCATCGGTTGCGCCGTCGTGGCACCCGTCGCCGGTTGCGCGGCGGTGTACGGCGATTGGGGCGGCATTTGTGCCGTGGTGTTCGTCGCGGGTTGCTGTGGCTGATCGTTATTCGACGAGGATCCGCAACCGACGATCCCGAGCGTCAGTGCGAAGGTCACTGCCAACAGCAAGGGGGCGGGCTTGCAATTCATGTCGAGCTCCTTTGCGGCCGCATGGCGCGGCGCGGGAGGCAAGCAAACCACGTGCCACCGCGGCCTGCGTGGTGCAGGGTGGTTCCATGCCTGAAGATGCACCTGATTGCGGAAGCAATTTCCCGGCAAGGGAAATTTTTGCCCGCGCACGACGGCAGCGATTCGTTGTGCCTGCGGCGTCGCCGCATCCGCATCACACGAAGAAGTGCAAACCCGGCGCACGCAAATGCTTGAGGCCACTTCATTCGGGCGCGCCGCGCGATGGCGAACATTCTGGGTCCGCAGATGGCGCCACGCGCGCTGAACGGATGGCACACTGCGTGCATTCAGGTAGCGGCAAAACAGTCGGAACGCGGCGCCAGAACAGGAGAAAAGTGCATGAACAGTTGGATCGACACCACGCAGTCATTGCCCGTCGAGCACGAATACGTCCGGTTTCTCGTGGTGGGACATACGCGCGCCCTGATGGGCGTGTACGAGAAACAAGGCTTCTGTTCGCGCTGGGGAACCTACGACAAGGCGCAAGTCGGCATCTGGCGCAAGCTCGGCGACGCACCGCAGGTTCCGCCGCCGGCGCGCACCAACGCGGAACAACACTCCTGGTCCGATCGGCCGATGCGCGAGGGTTGTTGACGCGGTTTCACGCGTCATCGAATCATGGATCAATCCTGAGTGCCTTCCGCGAACGCGATCGTGCTCAACAACGCCAACGCAGGCTGGCGGGAATCCAGCCGCGTGTGTTGCAGCACGATCGGAACATCGGAAAACAACACGCTGGCGTAATCCGTATCGCGCGGCACCGGCGCCGGATCGGTGAGGTCGTTGAAGCGCAGGTGCAGCGTCCGCCGCGCCGGCACGGTGACGCGATACGGCCCCACCGGCTCACGGTCGCTGAAGTACAGCATGATCGTGACATGCGCATCGACGTCGTTGACGTTCAACAGGCACGCGGTTTCGTGGCTTTCGAAGCGCGGGTCGTCGTTGTCCTTGTCGTTGCGGGGCGCCGGAATATAGCCCTCCGCAATCGCCCAGTGGCGGCTTCCGATGGTCATGGTCGTTCCTTGAAGTAGGGCGGGTCTCGACCCGCCGATGCGCGATTCCAATTAAGGTGCGTGACGGCGGGTCAAGACCCGCCCTGCATTCTGCTTTTTCGGCCGCCGAAACGTAATCCCGCCCCGAGCGCGGTTGCCGCGAGCAAGCCCAATCCCAGCGCGCGGCGGTGCTTCTCCACCCAAAGCGCCCAGGACCACCCATGCGCTCGCCCATCGAAGTCACCGTGCGCGCCGGGGTCGTCGTCCACCGGCGAGAACAGGTTGTCGGGGCGATTGTGATCATCAAGCTCGGGCGTCTGCTGTCCGCCCCAGGCGGTGCGTCCGAGGTATGTGTCGAGCAATCCCGGCGCGAAGCGTTGGCCCCATTCGGCGAGCCAGGTCGGCGCGCCCACCGGCACGTTGCGACGGCGGTGGCTCGCTGCGTAAAGAATCGCATCGGCTGCCACTTCCGGCTGGAAGATCGGCGGCACCGGCTGTGGGCGATGCGGCAGCTTGTTTCGCGCCCAGGAAAACTGCGGCGTGTTCAGCGCCGGCATCTGTACCGCGGTGACGTGAATGCTGCTGTTCTGGTGGATCAGCTCGCAGCGCAGCGCATCCACGAAACCGGCGAGCGCGTGCTTGGCGCCGCAATACGCAGACTGCAGCGGAATGCTGCGATACGCGAGCGCTGAACTCACCTGCACGATGGTGCCGCGATCGCGCGTCCGCATGCGTTTCAGTGCGGCCATCGCGCCGTATACGCCGCCGAGATAGGTAACCTCGGTGACACGCTTGAATTCATCGGCACCGATCTCGTCGACCGGCGCAAACACCGTGACCATCGCGTTGTTGACCCAGACATCGATCGGCCCGAGTTCACGCTCGGCCCGATCGGCCGCATCGTCCAGCGCCTGCGCATCGGCGACGTCGGCCGCAATTGCGATGGCGTCGCCGCCGCCGTTTTCGATTTCACGCCTCGCGGCGTCGAGCCCGGACTGTCCGCGTGCGATCAACGCGATCCTGGCGCCTTCGCGTGCGAACGCGCGCACGGTGGCGCGGCCCACGCCGGCCGATGCGCCGGTGATCACGACCACCTTGTCGGCGAAGCGGCCGCGGCGTCGCGGTGGCGAATCATTGACGGGTTGGGCGTTCATGCTGTTCTCCTGTCTCCAGGACGATGTAGGGCGGGAGGAGCCGCGCAGCGGCGTATCCCGCCGCAGGCGAATACGGCGGGATTCGCTACGCTACTCCCGCCCTACGTGCTTTTGATCCGTGTTCATACGTACCCAAATCTCTTTTGGTCTTGCATCGCGCAAAATCAAAACCGCGCGAATCACAACTCGCCCCGCGCGGCGAGTTGCTTGATGCGGTCGCCCGTGCGGCAGGCGATCGCCTGGATGGTGAGCGACGGATTGACCCCGCCGACGGTCGGGAACACCGAGCCATCGCAAATCCACAAATTCGGAATGTCCCAACTGCGGCAATCGGCGTTCACCACGCTGCTTTCCGGGTCGTCGCCCATGCGTGCGGTGCCGTTCAAGTGGCAGGTATCGTCCTCCTCGGCCCAGATGTCGCGCGCGCCGATCGCATCGAGGCTGCGCGTCATGAAATCGACCGAATGCCTGACCAGCGCCTTGTCGTTGTCGCACAGCGAAAACGTCACGCGCGCGACGGGCAAGCCGTATTGATCTTTTTCGTCGGCCAGCGTGACGCGGTTGCGTTCCTGCGGCAGTGTTTCGCCGACGATCTTGAAGCCCGCCTGGTGGTTGTACTGCTGCATCTCGCGCAGCAGCGCATCGCCCCACAGATCGTGGTTGCCGGCCTGCGTGGAGGCCCATGCCTGGGGCAGTGGACCTTGAGACATGAAGGCGTAGCCGCCGAAAAAATCCTTGCCTTCGTCACAGTAATTCCAATGTTCGGTGAGCGTCAGCGAAGGCGGACCCTTGTACCAGCGGATCTCGTCGGCCATCACGCCGTACACGCCCTGGTTGGTCTGCGTCATCAGGTTCTTGCCGACCAGTCCGGAGCTGTTCGCAAGCCCGGCGGGGTGCCGCGCATCGGCCGAGTTCAGCAGCAGGCGTGGCGTTTCGATCGCGTAACCGGCCACCACCACGTTGCGCGCGCGCTGGAAGCGCCAGCGCCCTTCGCGCTGGTAGTGCACGCCGGTGGCGCGCTCGCGATCGTTCACCTCGACGCGGCCCACCATCGCGAGGTCGCGGATTTCCGCTCCCGCCTTCACCGCGCGCGGAATCCACGTGACCAGCGCGCTCTGCTTGGCGTTGGTCGCGCAGCCGGTGACGCAGAATCCGCGATACACGCAGGGATGCGCCAGCCCGCGCGGCGCCGAAAGCGTGGCCAGCGGCGTTTCGGTCCACGCGATACCCATCGCTTCGCACGCCTGCGCCAGCACCCAGCCGGTCGCGTTCACTTCGTGCGCGCGGTATGGATAGCGCGGGCGCTTCGGACCCCACGGATACGTGACGGGGCCCGAGATCTTCAGCGACTGCTCGACCTCGCCGTAGTAGTGCCACATCTCCTGCCAGTCGAGCGGCCAGTCGGCGCCGTAGCCGAGCAGCGTGCGGCACTTGAACCACTCCGGGCGAAACCTGAGCGAGACCATCGCGAAATGCACGGTGGAACCACCGACCGACTTGCCGCTGTTGTTGCTGCCGAGCTTCAGTGGATTGTCGCCGTCGCAGATGCGCTCGTCGGTCCAGAACAGTTTTTCCTGATGTGTTTCGTCCGACGCGAATTCTTCGAGCGGACGCCACCACGCACCGGCGTCCAGCGCGACCACCGAAAACCCGGCTTCGGCCAGCTTGCACGCCAGCGTGCCGCCGCCCGCGCCGGTGCCGACGATCACGAAGTCGACCTGCTCGTCATCGCGGTATTCGCGCATCGGCATCCAGCCGTCGACCCGCAGCGGGTCGGGCGCGCGGCCGTTCTTGCCGCGCGGCGTGTGCAGGGCGTCATGCAATCCTTTCATCGGCCTTGCTCGCCGGCGCCGGATCGTCGTGGTACGCCTCTGCCGCTTCCCAAGGATCGCGCCGATTGAAATACATCCGCACGTAGCCGCGCGGCGCCGCCGGGCCGCCGAAACCGATTTCGTTCCACGCGGTCGGGTGCGAGTAGTAAGCGGCAAGGATGTCGTGCGTGACGCGCTCGCGAAAGAACACTTTGCACGGCATGCCGCCCCACTCCGGACCATCGAGCTTGCCGTCGTGCACGTCCCTGAGCAGCGCATTGCGTGCAGCGGCGGTGAGCAGATGGAATGGCGCGCCGGCGCAAGCTTGCGCGGCGGCATCCAGCGCGGCCAGTCCGCGCCGCCAGGCTTCGCGCAACGGCGGCAGCCGCGCATCGCGATAACCATCGCGACGGTCCTTCGCGAGTTTGCGATCGACCATCGCGGCGATCGGCACCTGCGCACGTCGCGGCGCCCGCTGCGGCAGGACGCCGTCGCAGATCGCGCGCAAGGTCAGCCATTCCTGCTGGTTCAAAAATTCTGGCGCATCGACGATCGCCAGGCGTGCATCCATCACCCGGCGCGTCGCATCGTTCCATGACGGCGTGTCGCGCTTGGCCAGCACGTCGTAACCGGGGAAACGCTCAGGCACGTGGATGTTCCTCGATCAAGCCCAGCGCCGCCAATCCCGCCAGCGCGAGCCCGGTGAAACTCGGCGGCGCCGGAATGGGTGGTCCGTTGAGGATGTTCTGCGACCAGTTGCGCCAGCCGCCCATGTTCCGGCTCACCCCGAACACGTGGAACCCGGCGCCGAGGAATCCGACCAGCGCGGTCAGCCGCAGCCACCAGCGCGTCAGTCGGCGCGGCCGGTGCGGATGCGTCGCCGCGGTTTCCGAAAGCAGCGCCGCCGCGATCGGCGGCACCGTGACCGGCACGAACATGAAGGGATCGTGGTAGGCGCCGCGAAAATGCAGCAGACCCGCTTCGCCGGACGTGGCAACCAGTCCCGCCGCGGTGAGTGCCGCAAGTGCGCGTCCCGCCGGAATTCCGAACACGCGCGGCGTGGCGCCGCCTTCGCTGTCGCGCAAACGTTCCGAGTAGTAACCCAGCAATCCCGCCAGCGCGACCGCGGCCGGCGCGCCCAGCGGCGAGCCGTAGAACAGGTTCTGCCAGCAGAAGCCGCCCGAACGCTTGCCGATGTTGTAGACATGAAAACCCGTGCCGACCACACCCGTCAGGGCCGCCGCAGCGTAGATCGAATCTCGTACGCGATGCGCGACCTTGCGCTCGTCGCGCGTGCCATGCGCACTCACCGCCAGGGTCAACGCGGAAACCACCAGCGGCGTGACCATAGCCTTGTTGTGGAACGTGCCGCGGTAATGTTCGACGCCGCTGTCGAGCAGCGTCGAGGTTGCGATCAGGCCCGCCGCGCGATTGAGCCGTCGCGCCGCGGTCACCGTGGCTTCGCGCGCGTGCGATTCGAGCACGTGCCGCGCCGGCCGTCGTCGCAAGGCGGCCGCGCCCGCGGCCATCGCCAGCGCACCGAACACCGCCATGCCAGCGCCTTGTCCGAGCCGCATCGAAGATGCCTTTCGCGTCGACCGCACGGCTATTTCGGCGAGCACTCCTTGTGTCCGCACCCGCACCCGCCGCGTTCGGCCTCGTCACGCGGCACTTCGTCGGTGAATTCGGTGGCGTTGCGGCAGTACTCGCTGCAATACGGATGGCCCGCTTCGACCTCGCAGGTGCATTGTTCGTGCCGGCATTTTTCCTTGATGTGATCGATTTCCATGGGATGTCCTCCTTCATGGCGGGTTGGAACCCGCCCTACCGCTACAACCAATGCGGGTTGACACCCGCCCTACGAAACCTGGTATCTCTTCGCATCCGCATGCTTGAACGCGACGCCCGCGCCGGGCCGCGACATGTCGGGGTGCAGCCGTCCGTCCACCGGCTCGGGCACGCCATCGAACAGCATCCGTTCGATGCGAACGTGGTCGTGAAAATATTCGATGTGTCGTGAAGCCCGCGTCGCGCAGGCCGGGTGCATGTGCAGCGCCGGCGCGCAATGCGCGGACATCGGAACATGGAACGCATCGCAAAGTGCGGCCGCGCCCAGATAGCCGGTGATGCCGCCGCAGCGCGTGGCATCGGCCTGCAGCACGTCGACGGCTCCGGCCGCCAGCATTCGCCGGAAATATCCGGCGTCGTAACCGTACTCGCCGGCAGTGATGTCCATGCCGGCCGGTGCGCGATCGCGCAACATGCGCAACCCATCGAGGTCATCCGACGAGACCGGTTCCTCGAACCATTTCACGTCGTATTCCCGCGCGAAGACCTGCGCCATGCGCAACGCCTGCTTGCGCGCATACGCGCCATTGGCGTCCACGAACAACTGGACGCCGTCGCCGATCGCCTTGCGCGCGACCTTGGCGCGCGCGGGATCGCGTTGCGGCTCCCGTCCAACCTTCATTTTCACCATCGCGATTCCGTCATCGGCCCAGCCGCCGAGTTGTTCGCGCAACTGCGCGTCGCTGTAGGAGGTGAAACCGCCGCTGCCGTACACCGGAATGGCCTCGCGCACCGAACCCAGCAACTTCACCAGCGGCATGTCCAGCAACTTCGCCTTCAGATCCCACAATGCGTTGTCGACGGCCGAGATCGCCATCGATGCGACGCCGCGGCGGCCCACGTTGCGGACCGCCGCGGCCATCGCCCACCACACCCCGGGGATGTCCATCGCATCGCGACCTTCGATCGCGTCTGCCAGCACATCATGAATCAGGACCTGTGTGGCCTTGTCGGCATAGCTGTAACCGATGCCGCGTTGGCCGCCGGCTTCGATCTCCACCAGCACCAGCGTGGTCGAACTCCATTCCAGCGTGCCGTCGGATTCGGGAGCATCGGTCGGCACCTTGTATGTACTCGCCTTCGCCTTGCCGAGCGCGATGGCTTCCATCGTCAACTCTTCCTGTGGCCCGGGAACAGCGTGGCCCAGGTTTCGCGCGCGGATTCGCGCAGCATCGCGTTGGTGCCGGTGTCGCCCTTCAGCATCGATTCGGCGAACGCCTTGGCCTGCTCGAAGGTGATGTGCGGCGGCAGCGGCGGCACTTCCGGATCGGTGATCGCCTCGATCGCGCAAGGGCGATCGGCTTTCAGCGCTTCGTCCCACGCGGGGCCGATCTGCTCGGGCCGGTTCACCATGATGCCTTTCAGTCCGATCAGTTCGGCATAGCGGGCGTAGGGAAAATCGATCACGTGCTGCGAGGCATCGTATTTTGGATCGCCTTCCATCACGCGCTGCTCCCACGTGACCTGGTTCAG
>DATFGT010000013.1:0-75179 GCA_035249175.1 Rhodanobacteraceae bacterium | reverse complement strand
TTCGCGCAAGCCGACGATGCGGCGCGCGCGGTGCACTGGCGCGGGTTGCCCGCCATCGCGCATCGTCATACCCGCTGGCGCGACGTCGACACCGAGGAAGCCGAGCGGCTTTTCTCCGAAGCCAGTCCGCAGACTTTCCTGGAACGCCTGGGTCCGGCGTTGCCGGTTGTGCCCGAACGCGCGCCGGTGACCTCGCGCCTGCCGCTGGAAAAGCCGTTGCCGTCGCCGCTGGATGCGTTGATGGAGCGGCGCGTCACCTGCCGCAATTACGATCCCGCGCCGTTGTCGTTCGATGCATTTTCCGCGGTGCTGTATCGCGCGTTCGGTGCGCGCGCGGTCAGCGATTACGCGCCCGGCGTGCAACTGCTGAAGAAGGGCGTGCCGTCGGCGGGCGGCCTGCACGCGATCGAAGCATATCTGCTGGTGCAGCGTGTCGAGGGCGTGCCGGCGGGGTTGTATCACTACCATCCGGTCGCGCACGCGCTGGAACCGCTGCGCGAACTGGATGCGGAAGCCGCCGCGTCGCTGGCGCGCCGTTTCGTCGCCGCGCAGGCGTACTACGCCGGGGCGCCGCTGCAGATCGCGCTGGTGTCGCGCTTCGAGCGCAATTTCTGGAAATACCGCAACCACGCCAAGGCATATCGCGCGGTGATACTGGATGCCGGGCACCTGTCGCAGGCGATGTACCTGGCCGCCACCGAGATGAACCTCGGCGCGTTCATCACCGCCGCGATCAACGAAGTCGAAATCGAGCAGGCCTTCGGCCTGGAACCCATGGCCGAAGGCCCGCTGGCCGTGTGCGGCTTCGGCGTGCGCGCTCAGGAACGCGTGACGGTCGAGTTCGACCCGGCGCACAAGGTGTGGGACGACGCATGATCGCTTCCGCATCGTCCGGCTCCAAAACAAAGTCACTGGGTTCCGGATCGCGACTGCGTCGCGTCCGGAATGACGACAATTTGGGGACCTGCACAAAAGACCTGCACAAAGAGGTGAATCAATTACTTCGTACGGGAATGGCAAAAAACTCTCGTCATTCCGGACGCCGCGTAGCGGCGATCCGGAACCCAGTGACTTCCGTTTTCGCAAAATGTGAAACGCCTGCGCGGCGCTTCAATCAAGCAGCGCGTCGTACAGATCGTGCCAGTACGGGTTTTGCTTCTGGATCAGTTCGAGTTTCCACTTGCGTTTCCATCCCTTGATCGCCTTCTCGCGCGCTATCGCGATTTGCATCGTTGCGTGTTGCTCGAACCACACGAGTTGATGCACGTGGTAGTGACGGGTGAATCCGCTGACGGCGCCAGTTTTGTGTTCGTGCACACGTTTGAGCAACATGGATGTCACGCCTACGTACAGCGTGCCGTTGCGTCCGCTCGCCATAATGTAGACGCAAGGCTGGAAATCGGGTGATGGCATTGCAAAAACCTTCTGGGTCGAAAGTCGCTGGGTTCCGGATCACGACTGCGTCGTGTCCGGAATGACGAGTTCCAAGGCCATTGATGAAGGTGCTCAGGATCGTTCGCGTGTTCTACGAATGTCCGCGGCGGTACTGCACCGCTTCGGCCAGGTGTTCGCGGGCGATGCGTTCGCTGCCGGCGAGGTCGGCGATGGTGCGGGCGACACGCAGCACGCGATGATAGGCGCGTGCGGACAGCGAGAGTTTTTCCATCGCGCGTTCCAGCAGCGTCCGTTCGGCGTCACCGAGCGCACAGTCGCGCTCGATTTCGCGTACGGCGAGCGTGGCGTTGGGTTTGCCGGCGCGTTGCATCGCGATGTTGCGCGCGGCGATGACGCGTGCGCGCACGCTGGCGGAGTCTTCATCATGCGCGCCGCGCTTGACGTTGAGTTCCGTCAATGGCATGCGCGGCACGTCGCTGATGATGTCGATCCGGTCGAGCAGCGGACCGGAGATGCGGCCGCGGTAGCGCGCGATCGCGTCGGGCGTGCAATGGCAGCGGCCATTCGCATCGCCGGCGTAACCGCACGGACACGGGTTCATCGCGGCGACAAGCTGGAAGCGTGCGGGAAATTCCGCCTGGCGCGCGGCGCGCGAAATCACGATGCGGCCGGATTCCATCGGTTCACGCAACACTTCCAGCACGCGGCGATCGAACTCCGGCAGTTCGTCGAGAAACAGCACGCCGTGGTGCGCCAGCGAGATTTCGCCCGGCCGGGGATGCGAGCCGCCGCCGACCAGCGCGACGCCGGACGCGGTGTGGTGCGGCGCACGGTAGGGACGCTGCCGCCAGCCGCGTACGTCGAAAGGTTCGTTGGCGACCGAGCGCACCGCGCAGGCTTCGATCGCTTCGGCGTCGGTCATCGGTGGCATGATGCCGGGCAGGCGCTGCGCCAGCATGGATTTGCCGGTGCCGGGCGGGCCGATCATCAGCAGGTGATGACCGCCGGCCGCGGCGATCTCCAGTGCGCGCCGCGCGTGCAACTGGCCGCGCACGTCGGCGAGATCCGGAACGTGGCCGGTGTCGGTTTGCGTGGCGTCAGCCGCAGGCGCGGGCAGCGCATCCATGCCGCGCAGGTGCGCGCAGACTTCCGCCAGCGTGCGTGCGACGCGCACGTCCACGTCGTCGAGCAATGCCGCTTCGTTCGCATTGCCCGAGGGCACGATCACGCAACGCTTGCCGCGACGCGCGCGCAGCAACGCAGGCAACACGCCGGGCACCGGACGCAATTCACCGGACAGCGCCAGTTCGCCGAGGAATTCGCAACCCTTCAAGGCTTCCTGCGGCACCTGGCCACCCGCGGCGAGGATGCCGAGCGCGATCGCGAGATCGAAGCGTCCGCCGTCTTTCGGCAATTCGGCCGGTGCGAGGTTCACGGTGACGCGGCGGTTGGGATATTCGAATTGGGTGTTCTGGATCGCGACGCGAACGCGGTCGCGCGCCTCGCGTACCGCGGCTTCGGGCAGGCCGACAATGGAGGTGCCGGGCAGGCCGCCGGACAGATGCACTTCCACCGTGACCAGTGGCGCGGCGACGCCTTCGGAGGCTCGGGTGAGTGCAACGGCAAGGCTCATCGGGCGGCCCCTCCAACGAATGACACCGGCTTGCGCAGCCGGCGTCGCATTGAAAGAAGCCGCTGTGCCGCGTTACGCGTTCCGCCTGGTTTCCAGCTCGGCCACGTGCTTTTCCAGCAGCGCGACCTGTTCGCGGGTTCGCTCCAGCACCGCGCGCTGGGCGTCGAATTCCTCGCGGGTAACAAGGTCGAGGCGGCGCAATCCATGCGCCAGCACATCCCGAAAATTGGCTTCCATGTCGTCCCGCGCCTGCGCCAGTCCCGGAGGAACCAGGGTAGTCAGCCGATGCGCGAGTTGGTCTATGGAGTGCACGTCGATCATGTCGTCGCCTCGATGCGCACACAGGTTAGGGCGTCGGGATTGACGTGCCTATCGGTGTGCGCCGCGTTGTGGTGTAGGGATTTTCCTACAAGGGGATTTTAGTGCATTCGTCCATGAATGCTGCTTCAAATATTTATGCGTTCGTCCATGAACGCGGCTTCGTTCGATGGCGGCACACTCGACAACGCCTGAAGGTAGGGGGCCCAGAACGGGCTTCCATGCCCTGACTCTCCACAACAGCCGCTCCGATCGCAGCGCTTTTGGTATTGCGCTCAGGTAAGATCGCCGCCATGAAACTGATCACCGCCATCATCAAGCCGTTCAAGCTGGACGACGTGCGCGAGGCGCTGTCGGAAGTGGGCGTCAACGGCATCACCGTCACCGAGGTCAAGGGTTTCGGGCGCCAGAAAGGCCACACCGAGTTGTACCGTGGCGCCGAGTACGTGGTGGATTTCCTGCCCAAGGTGAAACTGGAAATCGCGCTGCCCGACAATCTGGTCGAACGCGCGGTGGAAGCGATCAGCCATGCCGCGCGCACCGGCAAGATCGGCGATGGCAAGATCTTCATCTCGACGCTGGATCAGGTGATCCGGATACGCACCGGGGAACTCGACGCGGATGCGCTTTGATTGCGATCATCCGTGATCGCTGCCTCCAGGTGACAATTCGCAATCGAAACCGCTTTGGGACGGGGAGCACCAGAACGGCCATCCGTGGCCTGACTTCTCACGAGAGCTCCTTCGAACCGCACTCATGAGTTCGACTGAGTTGCGGCTCCCCGTACCCGCCGATGGTGGATCAATAGCCCGGCGTAGTACGCGATGTAGTAGCCCAGCAGCAGCCCCAGGATTGCCATCGTCAGCGGGCTACGCTGATAGGCGGCGAAACCTCCCGCGGCGCGGTGCGACATCTCGGGATACAGCACCATGAAGCGGTACAGCAGGCGACCGAGGAACAGCGCGGTCAAGGCCATGCCGATCCACGGGTTCGGAAAGTAGCAATCGTTCTGACCGTCGATCTCGAAGCGCGTCAGCTTCAGCGCCACGATGCCGAGCGCCACGCCGCCGACCAGTCCCGCCGTCAATCCGACCGCGAGGCGTGGGTCGAGCAATCCTTGGGTGGCGACCAGCAGCGTGACCACCGAAAAAACGGCCACGCGTGTCCACATGCGTTTCGGCTGGATCGGTTGCCTCCCGAAATTGCGGCGCGTGCGCGCGTACAAGCGCCACACGATCAGCGGCGCGACCACCAGCGGAGCAATGATGTTGGGCGACATGCGGGATCTCCCGACCGCGATGCCGTGCATTGTGGCGCAACCAGTGTCCCGGTGTCCTGCTTTGGTGAGAAGTCAGGCCAGGGATGGCCGTTCTGGTGCTCATGAACGAAGTGTGGTGAATGCCATCGACGCTTCGGCGAAGCAGCGATCATGGACGATCGCACATCAGTGCTGACAGTGGGGACACCAGTAAGTCATGCGCTGGCCGATCACTTCGGCGCGGATCGGCGTGCCGCAGACCTTGCACGGTTCACCCGCGCGGCCGTACACGGCGAGTTCCTGTTCGAAGTAACCCGGCGCGCCGTCCGGTGCGAGGAAATCGCGCAACGTGGTGCCGCCGCGGATGATCGCGTAATTCAATACACGGCGGATCTCGGCGGCGATGCGCGCGTAGCGCGCACGTGATACCGAACCGGAGGCGCGTTTGGGATGCACGCCGGCCGCGAACAACGCTTCGCTCGCATAGATGTTGCCGACACCGACCACGATCGACTGATCCATCAGGAACGTCTTTACCGCCGCGCTGCGCCCGCGCGAGGCGCTCCACAGCCAGTCACCGTCGAACGCGTCGCCCAGCGGTTCCGGGCCGAGGTTCCGCAGCAAAGGATGCGTTTCGGTGGGCTTCTGCCACAACAAGCACCCGAACCGGCGCGGATCGTTGAAGCGCAACGCCTGCCCGGAATCGAAGATCAAATCGTAATGGTCATGGATGCGTACCGGTGCCGCGGGATCGGTGATGCGCAGCGAACCCGACATGCCGAGATGCAGCAGCGCCGCACCCGCTTCGGTGTGCAGCAGCAGGTATTTCGCGCGCCGCTCCACCGCTTCGATGCGCTGGCCCGGCAGCTTGGTCGAGATCGCGCGCGGAATCGGCCAGCGCAGATCCTTGCGGCGCAGCAGCACGCGTTCCACCACGCGTCCGGTGACGAAGGGTGCGATCCCGCGCTTAGTAGTTTCGACTTCGGGAAGTTCGGGCATGAGAGGCAGTGGAATTCTGTTTATGTGCGTCATCCTGGAATACTCGCGCCGTCCGTGGCGCTCGCGCTACGCGCCGCCTTTGGCGTTCGCGTTTGCAGTCCTGCAAACGCAGTCGCGAAGCGATATCCGGGATCCAGTGTCTTTGTAGTTCGGGGTGTTTCCAAAAGGCGCTGGGTTCCGGCTTGCGCCGGAATGACGACAAAGATGCTGATCGGATTACTCGGTGCCGGGCTTTGTCAACAGCACCTCCGGTGAATACTGCCTCGGTACCAGCGCCACCTTGCCGCCGACGTGCACGTAACGCAGGTCATCGATCGCGGTGAGACCACCGTATTCGAGGCGCACGCCATTCAAAACCAATGTCGCCGACGGATGATCCAGTCCGACTTGGGCCGGCGTGATGTCGGACCACGGCATCCAGCGCGCGACGGATGTTGCGGCGAGCTTGGCGAGCCGCTGCACGCGCGCATCGTCGGCGCGCGCTTCGGATGGCTGGATGCGCCACCACCCGTCGGCTCGACGCTCGAAGACCTGCGGCGCGATCGGCGGGATGTCGAGTTCGATCCTCGTCATCGCGTCCGGATCGAGCGGCGTGAGCGTCGGTGGATCACCGAGGTATTCGCGTCGCCCGACCCACAACACCCCTGCGACCAGCACGATCGCGATGATCGCGAGCACCACGAGATGGCGATTCGCGCGTCTCACCTCCGACGCCGATGCCAGCTGATCGCGAGGCCGACCAGGATCAGGATGATCGGCAGCGCGATCAGGTAACCGAAGGTGAGCACGCCGAGTTGGACGCGCGTGGGTTTCAGCGCCGTGTCGGGCGCGGCCTGTGTCACGCTGGCCAGCGCGTCGTCACCCAACAACCAGTCACACACGCGCTCGCCGAACGCGAGGTTGCCGGCATCCGCGAGATACGCATTCGAAAGAAAATCACCGTCGCCGATCACCACCACGCGTTGCTGGTTCCTGTCGGGACTCGGAGACAGGCGGCTCAGCGCGTAGCCGAAGGTGAGGGGGCCTTTCAGTTCGTTGGAATTCGGATCGAACGCCGCCTGGGCAGGGTCGACCGGCGCTGCCTGGTTCCAGCTTCGCGCGCTCGACTGCAGGATCGGTTGCACGTTCCACGCTGCGCCGGAAAGCGCGGCGAGCGCCGCCGCACGCGGGAACAGCGTATTGATGTTGAAATCGTCGGTGATGGTTTGCAATGGATAATGCGTCGCCACCAGCATGCGGGGGTCGCCAAAGGCGCTGGTGCTTTGCGTATCCAGCAGCATGCCCGGCAAGCGTTTGATGCCGAGTGCCTGAGCCAGCGGTGCGAGACCCAGATCGTCCCCGCCTGGCTCGGTGAGCCACAACAAGTTGCCGCCGTCGGCAACATAATCCTCGAGCTTCTGCACCGAGCTCGGCAGCAGCGCCGCCTGCGGACTCGCAAGCACCACGAGGTTGGCGTTGCGCGGCACCTCGGCGGCTTCCGCCAGATTGAGCGGCAACGCGCGCACCCCGCGCAGGGAAAGCCGTTGCACGAACACACCCAGATCGGCGGGGTTCTTGCCGTTCGCGTCGCGCTCCCCGTCGCCGGTGATGAACGCCACCAGTTTGTTGCCGCCGCGTGCGAGCCGCACCAGCGCGTCGGAAAATCCTTGCTCGTCGAGTTGCGTGACCTGTTGCGTGCGGCCCTTCCACGTCAGCACCAGCTGGCCATCCGCGGTGATGTTGGCATCCTGCGTGGCGATGGGATCGAGGTCCGGATCAACGAACTTCAACGCGATGTCATGCTTGAAGCGCTTGTAGCGATCGATCAGAAGGCTGGTCTTGGTGCGCAGCGTGCCGGGCCGTGCGTAGCTCGTCATTTCCAGCGGGCCTTTCAGTTGTTGCAGCAGCGACTGGCTTTGCGGCGTGATGGTGGCGCGCGCGCCCGCGCTCCAGTCGGCGGTAAATCCGAAATGCGCCGACAGTGCGGCGAGACACGCCGCGATCACCACGCACAGCAGCGCGTACAGCCATGATTGCCACGCCGCGCGCATCAGGCGTGCTCCCGTTCGGTGCCGACGCGGCGGATCGCGAGCGCGAGCGCCAATCCGATGAGCAACAAGAAGTACACGATGTCTTCGCTGCGCACGAGGCCGCGCATCGCGGGCGCGAGATGCGTGTGCAAGGCGAGATAACCCAGCCAGCCGCCTTCGCCGCCGCTGATGCGCACGCCCGCGTCGATCAGCGCCAAGGCTTCGCCGATCAAAAGCGCCGCCGTGGCCGCGAGCGCGGGTTCAGGGGTGAACGCGGAAGCTGCAATGCCGATCGCGGTGAGCGCGGCCACGCACAACGCACTCGTAACCAGCGCCGCGCCGAACTGGCCCCAGTCGGGGTGCGTCGCATGCGCCAACACCAGCGGCAAGGTTGCGACCAAGATCAGCAGCAACCACAGGAACGCCAGCCGTGCGATGAACTTGCCGAGCACGATGTGCGCGCCGGATGTGCCGGATACCGACAGCAACGCGAGGCGTTGCGCGCCGCGTTCGCCGGCCAGCGCCTGCATCGTGATCAAGGGAACGATCACCAGGCACAACTGGATGTAGTTGAGCAGGTATGGCGCGACCACCGAATCGGTGAAACCCGGGCCGGTGGCCGGCCCCGGCAAGGTGGGCTGCGCATGCATGAACGCCGACACGCCCAGCAGGAATTGCCACGCCATCATCGCCAGCGTGATGCCGCCCAGCGTCCATGCAAACGGGTGCATCGCGAGCCGTTTCAGGTCGATGTACGCAATCGTGAATGCACTCATGCGGCGGCGCCTGCGGGTTGCATTGCGATCGCGCGGAACTGCGTGTCGAGCTTGCCGCGCTCGCCATCCAGCGGCGCGTCGTGGCGCACGCGGCCGTGGTGCAGGATCACCACGCGATTGCACATCGCCTCGACTTCGGTCAACTCGTGGCTGGATAGGATGATGCCGCGCTTGGGTGAAAGCCGCGCGATCAGGTCACGCAACTGCGCAGTTTGCACTGGATCGAGTCCGTTGCCGGGTTCGTCGAGCACCAGCAGATCCGGTTCGTGCAGCAGCGCCTGCGCCAGGCCCACGCGGCGCTTCTGGCCCAGCGACAGTTGTCCGCACAGGCGGCGTGCGATGCTTTCCAATTCCAGTCGCGCGAGTTCACGTTCGCGGGCCGTCTTGCGCGCGGATTTCGACAGGCCGCGCAATCGACTACAGGCATCGAGCGATTCCGAAACCGTCAGTTCCGGCCACAGCGGCACGCTTTCCGGCACCCAGCCGATGCGCTCGCGTATGGTGCGAAGATCGCCATTCACGACCTGATTTTCGATGCGTACAGTTCCCGCGTCGGGTTGCAAGACGCCCGCAACGATCGCCAACGTCGTCGATTTGCCCGCCCCGTTCGCGCCCAGCAGGCCGAGCACGTTCTCGCGCTGCAAGCTGAACGCGATGTCGTGAAGCACCTCGCGTCCGGACAGCCGGCGGCTTACGTGATCGATTTGCAGCAGCACCGGTGACGTTGCCATCAAATTAATTTGCACGCGAGGGGCATTGAAATAATTGTTGCGGTCATCACATTGTTTAGGCAAGCCTGTAGCGAGTCGGCGTTTTATCCCCTAGACTGGCCGTTGCGGGTGTGGACCGACCGCTTCCCCCTCTCTGTGTGACCATGATGCTCGACGTTATCCTGAATTTTGCCGCGCACGGCCTTGCCAATGCCGGCTGGCTGTGGATCACCATCTACCTCCTGGTGGTGACCCAACTGACGATCTTGACCGTGACCCTGTACCTGCACCGCAGCCAAGCCCACCGCGGCGTGGATTTCCACCCCGCGCTGGTGCATTTCTTCCGTTTCTGGAGCTGGCTGACTACCGGCATGGTCACCAAGGAATGGGTGGCGGTCCATCGCAAGCATCACGCGCATTGCGAAACCGAGCAGGATCCGCATAGCCCGCAAGTCGAGGGTATCGGCAAGGTTTTCTTCGAAGGCGTCGAACTGTACCGCGCCGCCGCCGCCAACACCGACGATGTGGAGAAGTATGGCCGCGGCACGCCCGATGACTGGATGGAACGCCACGTTTACACCAAGCACTCGATGCTCGGCCCGACCCTGATGGCGGTAATCAGCCTCGCGCTGTTTGGGGTGCTCGGCATGGCAATCTGGGCCGTGCAGATGCTTTGGATTCCGATCTGGGCCGCCGGTGTGGTCAACGGTATCGGGCACTGGTGGGGTTATCGCAATTTCGAGACCGCCGACAAGGCCACCAATCTCACGCCGTGGGGTGTTTGGGTGGGCGGCGAGGAACTGCACAACAACCATCACGCGTTTCCGAGTTCGGCCAAGTTTGCGCTGCGCAAGTTCGAGGTCGACATCGGCTGGGTGGTGATCCGTGGACTGGAAAGGGTTCGTCTGGCCAAGGTGCTGCGTGTGGCGCCGACACTGGATATACGCCCGAACGTGTCGCTGCCCGATGCCGAAACCTTGAAGGCGTTACTCACGCACCGCTTCGAAGCGATGACCGATTACTACAAGACGGTGATCAAGCCCACCGTGCGCGAGGAATCCGCCGCGAAGGGCCGCCGCCGCTTCGGTGCAATGCCGCGCCGCCGCTTGCGCCGCGCGTTGGCCAATGGCGGCCGCTGGCTCGATCAGAACGGCAAGGCACGCTTGGCCGCAGCGGTGGAAAACCATCCGCGCCTGAAGCAGATCAGCGAATACCGCGCGCGCCTCGCCGCGTTGATGGAACAGCGCAGGCCCGAGTCCGCGCTGGCCGCGCTGCAGCAGTGGTGCCGCGAAGCCGAAGCCAGTGGCAATCGCAAGCTGGTCGAGTTCGCCGTGAGGTTGAAGCGTTATTCGGTGGCCAGGGCATAACGAGCAATTTTCAGTAGGACCAAACGAGAACCCGCCGCAAGGCGGGTTTTTGCTGTGCATGGGTCGCATGACACAATCCGCCCATGAGCGCCTCGTGGCACCCCGCAATACCTGCCGACTGGCTTGTGCTGCGACGCACCGGGTCGATCGCGTTCGTGCGTATCCTCGGCGCCCCGGCGTTGCTGCTCGCCTGTTGCGCCGCCCTCGCGTGCGGCGAGTTCTACAGTGGTTACGGGTGGTGCCTGGCGGTGGGTACATTGCTCGCGCTGGGCGGCAGTTACGCGATCGCGCACCAGCGGTTGCTGGATGCCATGGAGCGATGGCGGTTCGGTTGGTGCGGGGCCCTGCCGATCGCACGCGGCTCCGCGGCGCGCACACTCCTGCTATGGGCAGCTGCTGCGTTGATGGCTTCGCTCGCGCTCGTCACGGCGCTGCTATTCGGGGTTTCCGTGCCCGCGCCACATCGCGGGGACCTGGTTTACGCGTTGGCGGGCATCGATCTTGCGCTGGCCGCGGGCGCCGCCGCGGCAGCCATCCGCGTATTCCGCCGGGGCGCGTTTGCGCGGGTGCATCATGCGGACGGCATCCGTGAACCCTTGCTTGCGCTGCCGTGGCTGGACGATCCACGCCTGCCGCATCTGCTCGACTGGCAGCGGCGTTCAGCGTTGGTGAGGTGGCGGCGTGGCGGCAGTTTCGCGACCGTGGGAATCGTGTTGGCTGCTGTCCCGATCGGTGCGCCAATGCTGGAAGTGGCGGGATTGGTCCTTGTGGTGCTGTCATGGTCGTGGTTGGCGGTGGTGATGCGCGCCAGCGCCGCTGCGTTCGTCGCGGCCGAGCGTCTGCTCGCTGCGGTCCCATGGGATGCCCGTTCCGCGCGGCTGGCTTCGCTTCGTTATCCGCTGATCGCGATGTCGTGCGCGCTGGTGTTCATGGCGATCGGGACCGCGCTGCTCGGGCACGGCATCGTTGCGCTGGTGTGGATCGTCTGCGCGGGCGCGGCTTCGGCGTGGCCGCTTGTTCGGATCCTTCGCGCCACGCGCAGCCTGGAACCGTCGGCATGACGACCTTGCTCTGCGCTTCCCGTTTGCGCGTTGTATGCGGGGACACACGGGTCCTGGACGGCATCGATCTGGAAATCGCGCGCGGCGAATTCGTCGCGCTGATTGGTCCCAACGGCGCCGGCAAGACCACTTTGTTGCACGCCATCGCCGGTGTCGCACCCTTGTGCAGCGGCGCCGTCGACATTGGCGGATACGATTTGGGGAAATCACCCCGAGCGGCGAAGCAGGCAATCGGGCTTGCCATCGATCCGCCGACGCTACCGGCGTTGCTGACGGGTCGCGAATGCTTGGCACTGTTTGCGGGCGCACGTGGATTGCCGGGCATCCCGCCCTCGACCCTGACGCTCGGCGAAACCCTGTCGCTGGCGTCGGTGCTGGATCGGCGCGTCGAGAGCTATTCGCTGGGCATGCGGCAGAAGCTCGGGATCATGCTGGGCCTGATCGGCGAGCCGCCCTTGTTGCTGCTCGACGAACCTTTCAACGGACTCGATCCCCGCGGCGCGCTGGCCTTCAAGACGCACCTCGCCGCGATGGTTGCGCGGGGCGACACCAGCGTGCTGCTCGCCACGCATTCGCTCGACATCGCCGAACGGCACGCGAGCCGTGTGGTGCTGCTGATGGACGGTCGCGTGCAGCGATCGTGGGATGGTGCAGAACTGACCGCGATGCGTGAGCAGCCGGAGCGTTCGCTGGAAAGGGCGATGGCTGAGGCATGCGGAGTGTGACTGCGAAGAAAACCCGCCGGGGGCAGTTTCTGTGGTTGAGGTTTCTCCCTAACCTCGAAACGAAGTCCGCCAGCGTCTTTCGATGATCGGGCTGCAGCCCGACGCGTCGGCAGGCCATGGTTCGCTTTTGGGCGATTCGGGATCCGGAGCGACTTTGCGCAAATCCCGCTGTGTTCGGGTCCAACCGAACTGTCTGCAAGACAGGGGTTCATGCAGCCGCTGCAGTGCGTCCGAATATCTTACAGTCGGGACTGTACCTGTTCTTCGCCGTAAACGGTTGATACGGTGGTGGATTTTTCGAGGAAGGGGAGCGCTGTTGGATTTTTGTGTGCCGGAATCCCTGACAATTCATAGATCGTTTTTTGGTCATGGAAACGCATCGTATTGATACATGGAAGATTATTTTGTGGCATAAAAATTGCGGTGCCACAGAAGGCTAACCGCATGGAGGAACCTGAGATGCGCGTACTTGGTTTTCTGGCACTCACCTTGCTTTTCTCGGCCAACGCATTTGCCGTGCCGATCCACTGGAACACATGGACATCGGCTTCTTCCGGGTCCCTCACCGCCGGCAGCACCACCGTAGCGGTGGCGTTTGCCACCAGCAACGCCCACGCCGGTATCGCGAACTACCCGTCATGGGCCCCGTCGAGTACATTCGCGGACGGGGTGGCCGTGGACAATGGTCCCGCCCAGTCCAACGGCATCATGCAGTTGTTCGGTGGCACCACTGCCTTGAACACGTTGACGTTCTCGCTCCCGATCGTCGATCCGGTGTTCTCCATCTGGAGCCTCGGTCAGTCCGGCATCCAGGCATCCTTCGACTTTGTCGGAGTCACCCCGGTCATGGTTGCCGGAGGTCCGAACGCAGAGTATGGCGGTTCCGCCATCACGGTCTCCGGCAATACCGTAAGCGGTCGCGAAGGGAACGGCACCATACAGTTGATCGGAACGTATTCGAGCATCGAGTGGACCAATCCCACCTTCGAGAACTGGTACGGCTTCAATGTTGGTATTGCCGATGTGGGTACGCCTACCCCGGTACCGGAGCCTGACCAGGTATTCCTGTTCGTTCTCGGACTGGGTCTGCTGATCGGATTTCGCGGCTTGGCGCGCGCGCGCGGTTGACCTCGGCGGGCTGCACAGCGACGTAGGGCAGTAGGGCGGGAGTAGCGAAGCGAATCCCGCCGTGTCGTTGAACGACGGCGGGTTGGCACCCGCCCTACCAAAGGAAAACCCGCCTTGCGGCGGGTTTTCCTTTTTCTGACTGGATCCCGGGTTCCGCGCTGTGCGCGGCTCCGGGATGTCGCATCGGCCAAGGCGCGCACAGCGCGCGCGCCGATGCGTCACTTGATCTTGCCTTCCTTGTAGATCACGTGCTTGCGGACGACGGGGTCGTATTTCTTGACCTCCATCTTGTCCGGGGTGTTCTTCTTGTTCTTCTCGGTGGTGTAGAAGTGGCCGGTGCCGGCCGAGGAAATCAGGCGGATCTTGTCGCGTTTGCTTGCCATGGGAGAGTCCTCTTACACGCGCTCGCCGCGTGCGCGCAGATCCGCGAGCACGGCGTCGATGCCGTTCTTGTCGATGGTGCGCAGGGCCTTGCCGGACACGCGCAGTTTCACCCAGCGGTTCTCGCTTGCGACCCAGAACCGGCGTTCGTGCAGGTTGGGCAGCCAGCGGCGGCGGGTCTTGTTGTTGGCGTGCGAGACATTGTTGCCGGTGCTCGCAGCTTTACCGGTGACCTGGCATACGCGTGCCATGGCATTCTCCTCATGGTGATCCGCGTGGCCCGCGGAAGTTCGGCCCGGCTCGATTCACGCGATGCACCGGAATTTGCCGCGTCGATCCCGCGTCGCGTCGCGGAATGCCCGGATGGCCGGGCCGGCTTGAAGTCAGCCGCTTAATGTAGCAGGCGGCAAGCCACGGAGCAATCCGGAACGTGCATGAAACCGGATGGTGTGGGACAATTCGCAATCTTTGACCCTTTCCCAGCGGAGCTTGCAAGAACATGGCAGAAGAGACCCCGGCCGCAAGCAACGGCCAAGCCGCCCCCCAGATGCAGATGGCGCTGCAGAAGATCTACGCGCGCGACGTCTCGTTCGAGGTTCCGAATGCGCCCAAGGTGTTCCAGGAAGAGGGCCAGCCGCAGGTCCAGTTGAACCTGAGCCACAAGGCGACCCCGCTGGAAGGCGACAATTATGAGGTGGTGCTCACCCTCACGGTCACCTGCACCCTGAACGAGCGCACCGCGTACCTGGCCGAAGTGCATCAGGCCGGCGTGTTCTCGTTCGTGGGCTTCGACCCGCAGAACCTGTCGGTGGTGCTGGCCACGTATTGTCCGAACGTGCTGTTCCCGTTCGCGCGGCAGGCCATTTCCGAGCTGGTCTTGAACGGTGGCTTCCCGCCACTGCTGCTGCAACCGATCAATTTCGATGCCTTGTACGCCGAACAGCAACGCCAGCAGCAGGGGCAGATCGGCGGCGGCGACACCAAGCCTGCTTTGAACGCCTGACGTCATGTCTCGCGCGACGGTTGCCGTTCTCGGCGCCGGCTCGTGGGGCACCGCGCTGGCGGCGCTGTTGTGTGGCAATGGCATCGCGACCCGCCTTTGGGGCCGAGATGCCGAAGCCTTGGCGCGCATCGCCACCAGCCATCGCAACCAGCAGTATTTGCCGGATCTCGAATTGCCGGCCGAGTTGGCATGCGTGCCCGACCTCGCCGAGGCGCTGCGTGGCGTCGACGCCGTGCTGGTCGCGGTGCCGAGCCACGCTTTCCGGCAGGTGCTGATCGATGCCGCGCCTTTGCTGCCAGCCGGCACGGGCTACGCGTGGGCGACCAAGGGTTTCGAGCCGGGCGCCGGACGCTTCTTGCACGAACTGGTGGCCGAACGCTTGCCGGACACGCCGGCCGCGGTGGTCACCGGGCCGTCGTTTGCGCGCGAAGTCGCGGCCGGCATGCCCACCGCCGTCACCGTGCACTCCGGCGATGATGCGTTCGCGCACCGTGTGGCCGAGATGCTGCACGGCAATACCTTCCGCGCCTACACCGGCAACGACATGCTGGGCGCGGAACTCGGCGGGGCGATGAAGAACGTGCTGGCGGTGGCGACAGGCGTCGCCGACGGCATGCAGCTTGGCCTGAACGCCCGCGCCGGCCTGATCACCCGCGGGATGAACGAGATGCTGCGGCTGGGCGCCGCCCTGGGTGCCCAAGCCCAGACGCTGATGGGGCTCGCGGGATTGGGCGACTTGGTGCTGACCTGCACGGGCGACCTTTCCCGCAACCACCGCTTTGGGGTTGCGCTGGGCCGCGGCGTGCCGCTCAAGCAGGCGCTGGCCGATATCGGGCAGGTCGTCGAAGGCGCCGTCACCGCCGACGAAGTCATGCGGCTTGCGCAACGGCACGATCTGGATCTGCCGATCTCGCAACGCGTACAGGCTGTGCTACGCGGCGACATGACGCCCACCGACGCACTGCAATCGCTGCTGGCGCGCGAGCGCAAGCCCGAGTATCCCGAAAGCCTGTTCCACTGAATTCCCGGCGATGACGGCGTCCCCTTCGAAGCCGCTGTTGTGAGAAGTCAGGCCACGGAAGGCCGCTCTGGTGCCCATTGGGCGGATGCGCCGCCGCGATCTCGTTGGTTGGGCGAGGCAGCGATCATGGATGATCGCAAAAGTACCTGTATGCTTGAGCCTTTTCGGTAGCGGAACTCTCGGGGCATGCAACACCGCAGCAATCAGGGCGAAGCACCGGTCGGACGCACCGTGGGGAAACCAGTGGCGGCGACGTCGTTGCCGACCGAGTGGACGCGCCTGCTCGCGGCGGCGGGTGGTGACGCCGACACCGGCAACGCGTCCACGCTCGGCTTCCTGCTGGAACTGCTTCAGGACGAACCGCCGGTATCGCGCGTCGAGATTGCGCCCGTGCTGCTGGAGATCGTGGCGAAGGGGCGGCTCGGCCGCGCGGTGCCGCTGGATTCGAGGCAGCTGCTGAACGCCGGCCTGTCCGAAGCCGAAACTCGCCTCGCGGCCAGCGTGCTGGGCCTGCCGCAAACCCAGCGCAAGGGGCGCACCTACGCTCACTTGGCGGGAGCGTTCGGGGATGCATTGCTACGGGAAATCCTGGCCGATTCGCCGAGCCTGTTGGGCGGCGTTGCCGGCCTGCGCCTGTCGCTCGGCAAGCCACGTCCGCTGGAATGGAATTGGCAACTCGAGCGCGATGGGCGCCAACGCCTGCTGCCGAAGCTGCCGGCGCACCAGCGCCTGATCCGTGTCGGCGGCTTGTGGTACCTCGATCCGGAACGCGCCGAACTTGGCCCGCTGGATGCCGAGGCTGCGGAGGTGGCGCTGATCGAAGCTCCGCCGCTGGCGCCGGAGCATGCCGAAAGGCTGGCCGAGCGGGTGTCGGCTTCGCCGTGGGCCGCGCGTATTCCCGCGCCGCAGGCATTCGACGCCGTGCAGCGCGCGGATCTCGCGCCCAAGCCGGTGATGATTTTCCAGGCGCTGACCCGTCACGCGCGCATCGGCGCAGGCACGCCGCCGCTCGCGTATGCACGGCTCGCGTTCGACTACGGCGGCGAACGCCTGCCCGGACGCGGCGGCGAGGCCATCGTACGGCGTGTGCGCAATGGCAGGCTGGTGGAGATCGTTCGCAGGCGCGCGGAAGAACTGGCGCGGATGGAACGACTGGAAACGTTTGGCCTCGCGCCCGCGGTCGATTGCGAAGGGCTGCCGTGGGACATGGCCGACGCCTTGCCCGAAGACGCCTGGGTGTTCCCCGGCAAAGGCTATGCCGGTGCGTTGGAGGTGAATACACCCGCGCGCTGGCTGGGCCTGCGCGAAAAGCTGGAGCACGATGATTTCGCAGTGGAGTACGCGTCCAGTTTTCCGTTCGAGGTGCTGGAAGGCCCGCCCCGCTGGTACGGCGTGGCGCACGTCGACGATGGTGGCGAAGCCTTCGAGTTCGAGATGGGCATCGAGGTCGAAGGCAAGCGTGTGAACCTGCTGCCCACCGTGGTGCGCGCGTTGTCCGAACACACGCTGTCGCTGACCGCGCCCGAAAACGAAACGAAAGACGCGGTGTGGTACGCGCCGGTGGACGACCGCCGCCGCGTCGCGGTGCCGCTGGCGACCCTGCGCAAGCTGCTGGCGCCGCTGGCCGAATATCTTGCGCATCCGCGCGACAAATTGCGGTTGCCCCGTGTGCAGGCGGGGCGCCTGGAAGAATTCGAAAACGCGTTGCCCAGGAACGGCAAGCTGGACGCGCCGAAGGACCTGACCGGCTTCACCACGCGTCTGCGCGAAGCCGCCGCGCACGCCTCCGATGCGGTCCCCGAGGGTCTGGTTGGCGAATTGCGCCCGTACCAGCGCGAAGGGCTGCGCTGGTTGAACGCGCTGGCCGATGCCGGCCTCGGTGGTGTGCTGGCCGACGACATGGGCCTCGGCAAGACCGTGCAGTTGCTCGCGCACATCCTGGCACTGAAGCAGAACTCGGCCCTCACGCAGCCCGCGTTGATCGTTGCGCCCACCAGCCTGATCCCGAATTGGCAGGCGGAAACCGCGCGCTTCGCGCCGTCACTGAAAGTGCTGACATTGCACGGACCCGAGCGTGTCAAGAGTTTCGATCGCCTCGCCGGCCACGACATCATCCTGACCAGTTACGCGCTGCTGCCGCGCGATCTTTCCGTGCTGCGCGAACAGCCATTCGCGCTGGTGGTGCTGGACGAGGCGCAGCAGGTGAAGAATCCGCGCACGCAGGCCCGTCGCGCGTTGCTGTCGATCGGCGCAAAGCGTCGCGTGTGCATGACCGGCACGCCGCTGGAAAACCACTTGGGTGAGTTGTGGTCGCAGGTTGATCTGGCGGTGCCGGGACTGCTCGGCGACGAAGGTTCGTTCCGCCGCCACTACCGCATTCCGATCGAGCGCCAAGCCGACGCCGACTGCCAGGCGCGCCTCAACCACCGGATCGCGCCGTTCATCCTGCGCCGCACCAAGGTGCAAGTCGTGAAGGAGCTGCCGGCAAAGACCGAGATCGCGCGTCGCGTGGTGCTGTCGGGTAAGCAGCGCGAACTGTACGACTCGCTGCGCGTGTCACTGGGCGAGGAAGTGCGCGAAGTGGTGCGCCAGCGCGGTCTTGAGCACAGCGGCATCATCGTGCTGGACGCGCTGCTTAAACTGCGCCAGACCTGTTGCGATCCACGCCTGGTCAAGCTCGAATCCGCGCGCAGCGTGCGCGAGTCGGCCAAGCTGGAACTGCTGATGGACATGCTGCCCGACCTCCTGAGCGAAGGTCGGCGTGTGCTGCTGTTTTCGCAATTCACCGAAATGCTGGCGCTGATCGCGCGCGAGTTGAACCGCCGGCACTTGCACTACGTCACGCTGACGGGCGACACCCGCGATCGCGCCGAGCCCGTGCGCAAGTTCCAGGATGGCGAGGTGCCATTGTTCCTGCTGTCGCTGAAGGCGGGCGGCGTGGGCTTGAACCTCACCGCGGCCGATACCGTGATCCACTACGACCCGTGGTGGAATCCCGCCGCTGAAACCCAGGCCGCCGACCGCGCACACCGGATCGGGCAGGACAAACCGGTGTTCGTGTATCGACTGATCTGCGCCGACACGGTCGAGGAACGCATCGAGGACCTGAAGGCGCGCAAGGCCGAACTGGCACAGGCGGTGCTGGAAGGCGGCGGCACCCGCGACAAGCTGAAGTTCGACGAGGCCGATCTGGACGCGTTGTTCGCACCGGATTGATCGGAGTTCCAGCCCCGCGCATCTTCAGCCGGCTTCGCGATCGAGCCGCTTCAGGAACACCCGCATTTCCTTCGCGGCCTGCATGTCGCCGCGGGCTTCCGCTGCCGCGATCCCGCGGCGCCACGCATCGGCGGCGGCTTGTGCATCACCCGCGTGCAAACAGGCCCTGCCCAGCAGTTTCCAAGCAGCGGAATAGTTCACATCGGACTCGAGCGCGTCGCGCAGGTGCACGATTGCTTCGGTCGGATCACCGGCTTCGAGCAATGCCGCGCCCAGCGAGTAACGCAACAGCGCGCCGTCGCGCGGGCCGCCGAGTTGCGCGCGCAGCGCTTCGATCCGTTCAGTGGACCTGGGCATAACGCCAGTAGTTCGGCGCCGGCAGCAACACCGTGGGCGTGAATTGCTCGGGTGGCTGTTGGCCACGGCGGAGCGTCGCCAGCGTCGGCGCGTTCCAGATCACCATCCAGGTGCCCCGATACGGTTGCACCAGACGCGCATAACGCAAGTCGTTGGCATCGAGCCGTTCGGGGTAGTCGATTACCAGGCCACGCGGATGTTTTGCTGCCCAGTCCTGCAGGAACTGGCCTTCGTACAACCGATCGATGGGCTGGGTCATCCGGCCCATGAATTCGAACTGTCCGTCGTAGATGCCGAGATTGCCGATCGCATGGCCTTCGGCTTCGGCGTGCGCCAGCAGTTTGGAGGCGGGCCGCATGTCGAACGCGGGATACAGCGCCAATGCAAACAGCGCATAAGCGCCGGCGGTGCCGATCAGGCTGGCAGCGGCAATGCGGCGCAGCTTGCCGCGTCCCGGCAACAGCACGAACACCCCGAGCAACAGATACAGCACGCCGAACGACGCGCTGACCGGAGCGAAATCGCGCAACCAGTGACTGTGCAGTTCGGCCTTCCCGATCAGCGGCAGGCCGAACAACAACGCCGCCAGTGCAAATGCCCCGATTGCCAGCGGCCACGCGCCCAGCCAGGCGGTGCGCGCGAGCTGGCCCTCGCGCGCGCGCAACCCGGCAATCGCCGCGGCCATCAGGATTGCGGCCGCCGGCAACTCCGGCACCAGGTAATAACTCTGTTTGCCACTGAAGGCACTGAAGATCATGAACGCGCACACCAGCCACGCAAGCACCAACCGCACGCCGGGTTGCAAGGGGCGACGCAGCGACGCAATCGCCGCCCACATGCGTGGCCACAGCACGAACGGAAACAGCAGCACCGCGATCCACGGCACGTACCACCAGAACGGCCGCTTGTGGATGAACGCGTTGACCACGCGCCCGCCGGTTTGCTTGTAGAGAAGATTGTGCGTGTAGCTGCCTCCGCTCAGGTGGATCGCCGGCAGCACCCACGCCGCCAGCATGATGCAGCCACCGATCATGGCAGCCAGCCCGAATCCGTACCAACGTGCGCGCCGCTCGCGCGCATAAAGGCTCCACCACGGACCCAGCAGCCATACCGGTAGCACATGCACCAGCATCACCGGACCCTTCGTCAGCAGTCCGAGCCCGATGCAGATTGCGAATCCGACCCAGCGCGGCTTCGCGCGGCGCGGACCCGTCGTGAGGCACAACATCGCGCACAACACCCACACGGCCAGCAGGCCGTCGTACATGATCTGCAGGCCGTAGAGGAATCCGAACGACAGCGCCAGCAGCAGCCAAGGCGTGGAGCGCGCGACCCACGCGTGTTCCGGAAACAGTCGTCTCGCCAGCGCCTGCGCGAGGATCAACTGCGCGGCGCCGATCAGCACCATCAGCACGCGAGGCCACACGTCGTTGACGCCAAATACCGCCCAGCCTGCGTGGATCAGCCAGAACAACAACGGCGCCTTTTCGGAATACGGCGCACCGTTGATGTGCGGTACCCAGAATTGGTGATGCGTCCACATGTCCCACGCCACCGCCAGCGCACGGGTGGAATGCAGTGGGATCGGCGGTTGCAGGAAAATCGCGATCAGCGCAACCAGAAGGTACAACGGCAACCACCACAACAGGCTGCGCAGGCGTTCGGTGAGGGCGTAGAGAGCGTCGGTCACGTATGCATTCGGTGCGCCGTGGTGCCGCGCAAGTGTAATGGATGCACCCGGCGCATCAGGCGTGCGCGGCTTCGCGCAAAGACAGCGCCCGCCACGCAGCGACCACTTCGTCCAGCGGGATCTGGTCCACGCGGTTTCGCCGCGGCAGGCCACCGAGGGCAACGACCGCGCTGTTGGTCGGACTGCGCGGCAGCCACAGCGACGGTGGTTGGGCGCCGTACAGCACGATCACGGGGCAGCCGAGCGCCGCGGCAGCCTGAGCGGGACCGGTGTCGATGGAAATCATCGCCGCCGCGTGCTCGCACAAGGCCAGCAGGCGTGGCAGCGGCAATTCGTCGCCGGCGGCGAGCACCCGATCGGACCGCGCGGCTTCGGCGATCTGTCGCAGCAACGCGGCTTCGGGCGGCGCGCCGCACAGGATGATTTTCGCGTCGGGGCGGCGCGCGAGCATCGCATCGATCACGCCAACCCAGTTGGCCAGCGGCCACTGCTTGTCGTCGCCGAGCTGGCCTGCACGGCCGCGTTTCAGGGTGCGCTTGTTGCCGGGCTGCAGCAGCACCAGCGGCGCGTCGTCGAAGCCGCGCGCGCGCAGCCATTGCTGCAAGTCGGCGCGGTCGGCGGGGTGAATCGGAATGCACGGTGCTTCCGTTGGGTCGAGCGCGCCGGGGGGCGGCGCGCCCGCGAATGCCGCAGGCGTCATCGCGCCGAAGCGGTGCCAACGGTCGATCCAGTGTTCGCCCTCGCGCAGCATGCAATCGGGATTGGCGAACACACAATGATCTTCGGGGATGCGCGCGCGCTGCAGCAACCATCGAATCTTGGCGATCGACCAGTCGTCGCACACGTACACTGGCCCGGGCGGCTCGGCGCGCAGCCGCGCGACCAGGTTTCGCTGGCTTGAGTCAAGCCAGTATGGACGCTTGCGGCTGGCAAGCTTCAGCGCGGCACTTGCGTCCGGATGGCCCGCGAACAAAGGCTCCAGCCACCTGCCCGAACCCAGCACCCGGCAGGCCTGCCCATAGCGACGGTGCAGCAGGCGCAACAGCGGCGTCAGCAACACCATGTCACCGAAGGCGCCGAAACGGATCACGAGGGGCGGAGCGAAATCGGTGGGCATGATTGGCCTTGCGGACGGCGCGCGAGTTTCGCGCAATTGCCTGTCGGCAGTCTTTCTCTGTCACGCATTACACTCGCTGAATCCACGCGATATTTTCCCGGCCATGCCCGAACGTCCCCGCATCTCGGCGTGCGTGATCACGCTCAATGAAGCCGATCGTATCGCCGCCTGCCTCGAGTCGCTCGCGTTTTGCGATGAGGTCATGGTGGTCGATTCGGGTTCCGTTGATGGGACCCGCGAGATCGTTGCGGCGCAAGGTGCGCGTGTGATCGAGCACGCGTTCGAGGGTTTTCGGGCACAAAAGGATTTCGCGGTGAGCGAGGCTCGGCACGATTGGGTGCTGTGCCTCGATGCGGACGAGCGCGTGACGGCGTCCTTGCGTGCCTCGATCGAAGCCGTGCGCGATACGGGCTTCGCCGACGCCGCCGGCTACCGTTTCGCGCGCTGCACCGAATATTTCGGCGCGTTCCTGCGCCACGGCAATGCTTATCCCGATCGGGTGTTGCGCCTGTTCGATCGTCGCCGCGGCGGCTGGCGCGCGGGGCGCGAAATCCACGAACACGCAGTGGTGGAGGGCAATGTACTGACGCTGGGCGGCGACCTGGAACACGTCGCCTATCGTTCGCTCGACGACCAGCTCGCGCGTTACCGGCGCTACGCCGCGATGATGGCCGCGTACATGCAGACGAGTGGCCGACGCGCCCGTTTGCGCAACCTGGTGGTGAATCCTGCGTGGCGTTTCCTGCGCGGTTACGTATTGCGCGCGGGATTCCTGGATGGCTGGCGCGGATTTGTATTTGCCTGCATGGAAGCCGATTACGTGCGCGAAAAATTCGCGCGGCTGTGGCTGCTGCAACGCGCGTCGGGCGGCGATGGCTGGCACAATGGGCGGTCGCGATCCGCGGCGAACCAGGATACGGGCGCAACGAGGAAGTCATGAAAACAGCATTGATCACCGGGGTGTCCGGGCAGGACGGCGCCTATCTCGTCGAGTTGCTGCTCGAGAAGGGTTACAAGGTTTATGGGGCCTACCGGCGCACCAGCTCGGTGAATTTCTGGCGGATGCAGGAACTCGGCATTGCCGTACACCCGAACCTCGAATTGGTCGAATACGACCTCACCGATCCCGGTTGCAGCCTGCGGTTGATCGAGAAGGCACGCCCGGACGAGGTCTACAACCTCGCCGCGCAAAGTTTTGTCGGCGTCTCGTTCGAACAGCCGACCACCACCGCGCAGATCACGGGGCTGGGCGCGCTGAATCTGCTGGACGCCATCCGCACGGTGAAGCCGGATACGCGCTTCTATCAAGCATCCACTTCGGAAATGTTCGGCAAGGTTCAGGCGGTGCCGCAGAACGAACACACGATGTTCTGGCCGCGGAGTCCCTATGGCGTGGCCAAGCTGTTCGCGCACTGGAGCACGGTCAATTACCGCGAATCATTTGGCATTTTCGGTGCCAGCGGAATCCTGTTCAACCACGAATCGCCGCTGCGCGGGCGCGAGTTCGTGACGCGCAAGATTACCGACGCGGTGGCGCGGATCAAGTTGGACAAACAGGAGCTGCTGGAACTCGGCAATCTCGATGCCAAGCGGGACTGGGGCTATGCCGCGGAATATGTGGAAGGCATGTGGCGGATGCTGCAGGCCGAGGCGCCCGATACGTTCGTGCTGGCAACGGGTCGCGCCGAGACCGTGCGTGACTTCGCGACGCTGGCATTCAAGGCCGTGGGCATCGACATCGAGTGGAGGGGCAAGGACCAGGATGAAACCGGCATCCGCACCGACACGGGCAGGGTGGCGGTCAGGATCAACCCGAAGTTCTACCGTCCGGCCGAAGTGGACATGCTGATCGGCGATGCGGCGCATGCGCGCGAGGTGCTGGGCTGGCAAGCCAAGACTTCGCTGGAAGACCTGTGCCGGATGATGGTGGAAGCCGATCTCAGGCGAGTCGAACGTGGCGTCTCGTTCTGACAAATCGCGCGCACTGCTGACCGGTTGTCACGGATTTACCGGCCGCTACGTCGCGGCTGAACTCGAGTCAATGGGTTACGAAGTAGTGGGGCTCGCGCACGACGGGGATCCACCGCGCGAAGGCGTGCTCCGGGCCAACCTGCTGGATCGCGCAGCCGTGCGCAACGCGGTTTCGGAGGCGCGCGCAAACGTGGTGGTGCATCTTGCGGCGATTTCGTTCGTCGCGCATGGTGACGCGGACGAAATCTACCGCACCAACGTGGTCGGTACGCGCAATCTGCTGGATGCGCTGGCGACATCCGAGGTGAAGCCGCGCAGCGTGGTGCTGGCCTCAAGTGCGAACATCTATGGCAACGCCCCGGTCCAACCAATCACGGAAGATACTGCGCCCGGTCCGGCCAACGACTACGCCGTGTCCAAGCTCGCCATGGAATACATGGCGCGGCTGTGGATGGGTCGACTTCCCATTGTGCTGGTGCGGCCGTTCAACTACACCGGTGTGGGCCAGCACGAAAACTTCCTGATCCCGAAGATCGTCGCGCATTTCAGGCGCCACGAAAGGACGATCGAGCTTGGCAACACCGACGTCGCGCGGGATTTCTCGGACGTGCGCGACATCGCGCGCGCGTATGCCGCGATCGTCGGGAAGGCGCCCGCGGGTGAGGTCGTCAACCTCTGCTCCGGCATCGCGCATTCGCTGGGCGACGTGCTGGAGATGATGACGCGCATTGCCGGTTACGCGATCGATGTGCGGGTGAACCCCGCGTTCGTGCGCAGCAATGAGGTCAAGCGGCTGGTGGGTTCGAACGCGCACCTGCGCGAACTCACCGGTTTGGCGCCGTCGATGGCGCTGGAAGAAACACTGCGCTGGATGTATTCGGCGCCGTGATTCAGGTGACGAGCGTGCGGACAGCTTCAGCGATCCGCGTTCGGAAGGCCTGGTCGTTGCCCTCGAACCAGGTTCGCGCGGCGGCGCCCATGCGGTCGAGTTCCGCATCGGCCGCGGCCAGCAGGCGTTCGACGGCGCGCTCCAGCGCGGCTTCGTCGTAGAAGTACGTGGTGGCGAGGCTTTGGGTGCCGGTCCGCGAAGGCACGATCAGTGCGCCGCGTTCGCGCGTCACCATTTCATTCATCGGCGGCGCGTCCAGCGTCACGACTACCGCGCCCACGCCCATCGCTTCCACGAGGTAGTGGCCGAAGCCCTCGGTTTCGGACGGACAGAGATGGAAGCGGTGCGCGTTCTGGATGCGCTTCAGTTCGTCGTCAAGAATGTAATCAACCCGGTGCACGATGTTCGGCGAGTGCACGACTTCGCGCGCGGCGCGCGGACTCTGCAGCACGGTGAGGCGCGGCCATTCGGGATGCTTGCGCCACGTCGCGAGCAGCGTGTCCGTGCCCTTGTTGGCGCTGCGTCCGGCAAGATGAAAGAACGCGCGTTCGCGCGGCACCGACGGATCGCAGCGATCCTCGCTGGTGAATCCGGTGTATTCGGTCTTCAAACCGAGTGACTCGAAAATCGGAATGGCATGGCGCGTCAGCACGAACGCGCGATCGAGGCACGACAGCCATTGGCGGTCGCGTTCGTCGAACCATTCCGGATGCGGCAGCAGCACGTTGCGATGCGCGGTGGCGAGGTATTGGGGTCGCACGCGTTCCAGCATCAGGTTGACGTCCCAACGTTGCGCACCGCGGCCGGCGACCCGGCGCGCGAGCGTTTGGGCGCGCAGTCGCACGGGGTGCACAACCTTGCGCAGCGCGCCGCGGCGGATGCCGCTGAGGGTGACGTCGAAACCCGCGGCAGCCAGCGCGTCGTGCAGCAGGTGCAGATTGCGACTGAGCCCGAAGCCGTTGTCGCGCGCAATCAGGTTGACCCGGATCATGTGTGCGCCACCATGCCGCGCAACGCGGCATCCAGTCGGTCCGGCAACGCCGCGCGCTCGGCCTCGTACCATGCGCGGGACGCGGCGCCCACGGCATCGCAGCGTGCATCATCCATGGCGAGCGCGTGTTCGATCGCCCGTTCCATCGCCGCGTCTTCGAAGTGAAACGTGGTAGCGAGGTGCTGGGTGCGGGTGTGGGACCATGGCACCAGTAACCCGCGGTCGGGCGTGATCATCTCGTTCATCGGCGGCGCGTCCAGCGTGATCACGACCGCGCCGACACTCATCGCCTCGACGATGTAATGACCGAAGCCTTCGGTGGCCGACGGGCACAGGTGGAAGCAATGCGCGTTCTGCAAGCGTTTCAGTTCCGCATCGTCGAGGTAGCCGATGCGGTGCTCGATGTTCGCCGCCGGCGCACTGGGGTTCGCTTCCTTCGGGTGCTGCACCACGGTCAGGTGCGGCCATTCCGGATGCCGCCGCCACAACGCCAGCAGCGGCTCGGTGTTTTTGGTGCGGCTGGAACCGGCCAGGTGAAAAAAAGCGCGTTCGCGCGGCACCGAGCGGTCCCGTCGATCCTCGCTGGTGAAGCCGATGCAGGCGGCGCGGCACCCCTGTTCAGCAAATACCCGTTGTGCTTCGCGGGTTTTCGCTAGCACGAGATCGATGCGAGGCAGCGCTTCCATGTCGCGCGGCAGGAACCATTCCGGGTGTGGCAGCAGCACTCGACGCGGCGCATCGTCCAGGAAGGCCGTCATGATGTGTTCTTCCATCAACACGAAATCGAACGGCGGGGGCCGCCCGCGGCGGCGCCTGTGCGCAAGCTGCCACGCATGGCATTTGCCCTTGACCCGCTGTATCAGGCCCGGCAGCCCGCCGCGCCGGCGGGTGTTGGTGAATTGCACGCGGTAACCGCGTGCGCGCAAGGTTGCCGCGAGCAGGTGCAGGTCGCGCGACAGTCCCACGCCGTTGTCGAAGCCGAGCAGGTGTACGGAACCGGCATCAGTCGTCGTCGGGTTCATACGCGCCGAATTGTCCCGCATCGTTGTTCCTCGGCGGAATGCAGCCGGGTACCACCGCATCGCGGTTGAACAGATACCATTCGCGACGATTGGCGTGACCCACGTGGATGGTATCGGCTTCGCGCACGCACGGCGCCAGCACCTTGCCGTACGCAAAAATCCAGCGGTGCGCAGGATCGGCGGCCTGCCACGCGAGCGCTTGTCGCAACTGTTCATGCCAAGCCAGCTTGAAACCGAAGTTGGCTGCCTTGCGGTCGAGCATGTCCAGCATCAGCAGATTCTGTTCCTTCCAGGCCACCAGTCCGATCGTATCGCCCGCAGGTACGAGGCTTGCGGTGCGCGCCATCACCGCGCGCGACGACGAATAGCCGTTGAGCAATGGGTAGGCAACCAGGCCCCAGGAGCCCCATGCCACCAATGCGAACGCGCACCAGCCCCACGGCGCATGCCGCGGCCGTGCGACCAGCGCGATCAGCACGCCCGCGCTGCCGATACCAAGAATCATGGCGGTGAGCGGTTGCGGTGAACCATCCAGCGCCGAGGATGCCAACGTTACAAGCTTGTGCAGGTGGCCGGTATGCATGCCCAATCCGGCGATCAACAGCACCAGCGCCAATGCCAATGTCAGCGCCCACAACGCCCAGCGAAACGACGCGCGCCGGAGGACATCGGGCAACAGTGGCGCGAGCGCGATCGCGGTGACCGGCAGCGCGGGCAGGATGTATACGTCGCGCTTGCCGCCGCTCAACGAAAAGAAGATCACCACCAGCACCACCCAAGCGATTGGCAGCAGCGTGCGTGCATCTTTCGCGCGCAGCGCGCGCGACCAGCCTGGGGTCGCCCAAGGAATCGCCAGCGACAGCGGCAGCCATTCGAACGCGATCACCGACAGGTAAAACCACCCCGGGTGGATGTGATGCGCGGGTTCGGCGTAGCGCGACACCGTCTGGCCGAGCAGGATGTCGTGCGCATAGCGCGCGTAGGCGGCGTCGCCCGCGTGCACGTGCAATGCCGACCACAGCATCGGCAGGGCCCAACTCAGGACCGGCACCAGGAATAACAGCGCCAGCCACCAGCGTGGATTCCAACCCTGCTTCGGCAGAACGTCATGCCAGCCGCGCCAGCGCGCGAACCAGAACGGCACGAACACCAGCAGCGCGATCATGCCGACGCCCTTGGTGATGACGCCGAGTCCGGCGGCGAGGAAACCGATCGCATACCAGCGCCACGCGGGGCCGAGCAGCAGATGGCGCAGGAACCCGTACATCGCCAGCGTGATCCAGAACACTTCCACGCCGTCGATCTGGGCGCCGCGCATCTGGAACGTGAAATCGAAGCTGACGAGTACCGCGGCGGCGGCAAGCAGCCCCGCGCGATGGTCCCACTGCCGTCGCACGAAGTCGTAAACCAGCGCGATGCTGCCGAGCCCGGCGAGCAGCGAAGGCAGCAGGAACCCGCCGCGCCAGCCGCGCGTGATCGCGTACGCGCAGGCTTCCAGCCACATGAACATCGGCGGCTTGTCGGAATAAAGCTCTACGCCGCGGTGCGGGAACAGCCACTGGCCGCTCGCCAGCATTTCGCGCGCGACCAGTGCGAAACGCGGCTCGTCCGACGGCCATGGATCGCGCAGACCGATGCCGAGGCCCAGCAACAGCAGCGCGAACGCGAAGAACAACCCGAGTTGCACGCGTTCGTCTTCGAACCAGCGGCGGGAGTTGTGGGCAGGCGGCATGGTCGTCACGGCGCGAAGTTGCCGCGATTGTACGTGTGATCCGCCAGCGACCGATTCGAAGCGGCTATTGTGAAATCAGGGCACGGAGTTTTTGGCCATGGATGGCGGCCTTGGCTGTTCTGATCTTCGCACGTCCGATGAGCTGGGCCTAGCAGCGGACCGGAATGGTACGGCGATCAGGGACGATCGCAGGAACATGTCTTCATGTCTTTGCGATCACCGCGTAATACATGCCGTCGAGCCCGCCTTCACCTGGCAGGATCTGCCACCCCGCGCCGGCCGTGCGGCCGACCGGCAAATCGCACGGCTCGGGCCGCGCATCCGGGTGTGCATCGAGGAAGCGGGCGACGACACGCTCGTCTTCCTCGCGCAGCACCGAACACGTCGCATACACGAGCCGTCCCTGCCGCGCCAGCAGCGGCCACGACGCGTCCAGCAGGTGCGCCTGTGCATGCGCGAGTTGCGGGATGTCGCTCGCACGTCGGTGCAGCTTGATGTCGGGATGCCGGCGGATCACGCCGGTGGCCGAGCAGGGCGCGTCCAGCAGGATGCGGTCGAACGGCTTGCCATCCCACAACGTCGCCGGATCGCCCGCATCGCCCGTTTGCACGTTGCCGCGCAAACCGAGTCGTTCGAAGTTCGTGCGAATCGAAGCTGCCCGGTGCGGATCGCGTTCCAGCGCCGCAAGTTGCAGGTCGGCGCGTTCAAGCATGTGACAGGCCTTGCCGCCCGGCGCGGCACAGGCATCCAGCACGCGCAGGCCGTCATGCAGATCCATGAGATCGGCCGCGCACTGCGCGGCACCATCCTGCACGGAGAAATGCCCTTTTGTAAAACCCGGCAGACGCGCGAGGTCTGCATGCGCATCGATTCGCAAGGCGTCGCGCAGCCACGGGTGCGGCTGGGCGCGGATGCCGGCTTCGGCGAGATCCAGCACCATCGCGTCGCGCGTTGCGCGCCGCGCGTTGACGCGCAGCATCGGCGGCGAAGGCTGGTTGTTGCCGGTGAGAATGTCGTCGGCGTGTTCCGGCCAATCGCGCGCCAGCGCCTCGACCAGCCAGCGTGGGTGCGCGAAGTACGTCGCCAGATCTCGATCGAGTTTTGTATTCAAACCGTCGCGCTCGCGCAACCAGCGCCGCAGCACCGCGTTGGCGAGTTTCGCGAAGCCGCCACGCTGCAGCGCGCGCGTGGCTTCCACGGTGGCCGCCACCGCCGCATGCGGCGGCAAGTGCAGGATTTCGAGTTGCACCAGGCCGAGCACCAGCAAGGCGTGCAGCGCGGGTTCGCGCTTGCGCAGCGGCTGTTGCAACAGCCCATCCAACGCTTTGTCGAAGCGCAGCCACCAGCGCGCGCCTTCGTTGCACAGTGCGGTCAGGAATGCGCGGTCGCGCGCATCGACCAGCTTCGATTGCGCCGGCTGCAGGCGCTCGCGCAACGACGTGCCCCGCAGCGCGACGTCCGCCAGCACTTCGGCCGCGAGCGCGCGGGTATCGGTCATGCCGTGCGCAGCTCGGCGCGGGCGTTCAGATAATCCGCGGCATCGATCACCCTACCGCCGGGGCGTTGCAGTTTGAGGATGCGCAGCACGCCTTCGCCGCAGGCGACGTCGATGCCGTGCCGGGACGCGCCGATGATTTCGCCGGGTGGTCCCGAACCACATAACCCAGCATTCAATACCCGGGCTTTCCATACCCGCACGCGCTCGCCCGCAATTTCCGCTTCCGCGACCGGCCACGGATCGAACGCGCGCACCTGGCGTTCGAGCTCGGTGGCGGGACGCGAGAAATCCAGCCTTGCCCCGGCCTTGTCGAGCTTGTGCGCGTAGGTCGTGCCGGCTTCAGATTGCGATTTCGCCGACAGTTCTTCGCCAGCCGCCACGCGTCGCAGACCTTCACCCAAGATGCGCGCCCCGATTTTCGCGAGCCGATCGTGCAGGGTGCCGCCGGTGTCGTCGGGGCCGATGGGAACCGATGCCGACAGCAACACCGGGCCGGTATCCAGTCCCGCGTCCATCTGCATCAGGCACACACCGGTTTCGGCATCGCCCGCGAGAATGGCGTGCTGGATCGGCGCGGCCCCGCGCCAGCGAGGCAGCAGCGACGCGTGCACGTTCCAGCAGCCGAGCCGCGGAATCGCCAGCACCTTGCGCGGCAGGATCAGGCCGTACGCGATCACCACCATCAGGTCGGGTGCGCAGTCGCGAAGACGCTGTTGTGCAGCCGGTGACTTCAATGATTCCGGTTGCTCGACCGGAATGCCCGCGGCCACAGCAGCGTGCTTGACCGGGCTGGGCGTCAGCTTTCGGCCGCGCCCGGCCGGGCGATCGGGTTGCGTGTAGACCGCGACGACGTCGCCCGCTTCGATGCACGCGCGCAGTCCCGGCACCGCGAAATCCGGCGTGCCGGCGAAGACCAGTTTCGGCCGCTGCACGGGCCGTTCAGCCCGCGTGGCGCCGCTGCTTCTCCAGCTTGCGCAGCAACAGCGAGCGTTTCAGCGGCGACAGGTAATCGACGAAGACCTTGCCGACCAAATGATCCATTTCGTGCTGGATGCACACCGCCAGCAGGCCGTCGGTTTCGAGTTCGAACGTCTTGCCGGTCACGTCCTGCGCCTTCACGCGAACCCAGTCCTTGCGCTCGACGTCGGCGTACACGCCCGGAAACGACAGGCAGCCTTCCTGGCACACTTCGGTGCCACGGCTCTCCAGGATTACGGGATTGATGAATACCCGCGGGTCGTCGTGCGTTTCGGAAACGTCCAGCACCAGCAGGCGCTTCTGGACGTCGACTTGGGTCGCGGCCAGACCGATGCCGGGCGCGTCGTACATCGTCGCCAGCATGTCGTCGGCAAGCCGCTTCAGGCCGGTGTCGAAACTTTCCACGGGTTGCGCGACCAGTCTCAGGCGCGGATCGGGGAATTCCAGGATGTCGAGTTTGGCCATGCCTCAAGCGCCGATTCAGGGTTCTGTAGACAGGAAATGGGGCCGCCCCGGGTCATTTTCACGCCCGCGATAGCCTAGCAGGACCGCGATGCAGGCCCGAGTGATCAGTGCATCACCAAATGTGAAATTTGTGCTTGCCGCCGCCCGCCATTCGGGTACACTCGGCCGAAACTTGTGGGGGATCGGGGGATTGCCGCTCATGGTTAAGAAACTGCTTGCGCTCATCGCGGGCCTGCTGATCACGTTCGCCGCCTATGCAGCCGGCGCCGAATTGCGCGCCGATCACCCGCACACCTACGTGGTGAAGAAGGGCGACACCCTGTGGGGCATCTCCGCGCGTTTCCTCCAGAAGCCGTGGCTGTGGCCGGAAATCTGGGATGTCAACCAGCAGGTCTACAACCCGCACCGGATTTATCCGGGCGACGTGCTGGATCTGGACGTGAATGGCCTGCGCGTGGCCAAGCGCGCCACGGTCGAAGCCAGTCCCATTCCGACCGTGCCGCTGTCCGCGATCGAGCCGTTCCTCAAGGATTTCCGGGTGCTCACGGCGGCCGAGTTGAAGCAGGCGCCGTACGTGGTGGCGGTCGAGGAAAACGAACCGCGCGCCACCGAAGGCATGAACCTGTACGTGCGCAAGCTGTCGGCGGCGACCGTGGGCCAGCGTTTCGCGGTCGTGCGCCCCACCCACGTGTTTCGCCAGTTCAATGATGGTGGAAGGGCGGACGACGTCGCGCACCTGGTCAACAGCAATGTGGATCTGGCGCCTGGACCGTGGCAGGAGGATTTCCGCAACGATGGCCACTCCGGCCGCGGCAATGAAATCGGCACCGAAGTGCGCGTGATCGGCACGGCGCAGGTATTGAAAAATGGCGATCCCGCGACGCTTCTACTTACCAATGCCAGTATGGAAATCCGCGCCGGTGATCGCCTGATGCCGGTCAACGACACGCCTTACGACTACACGTACTATCCGCATCCGCCGCGCAATGCGCCCGCCGATGCTTACATCATGGCCTTGTCAAACGGCTACGACGGCATTTCGGTGCAGGGGCCGATGGACGTGGTGGCGCTGAACGTCGGCAGTGACGACGGCGTGGACAATGGCACCACCTTTGCGATCTATCAGCCGGGCGATACGGTCACCGACCTGGTGGTCGGGCACAACGATCGGCGCGCGTTCGGGCCCAAGGTCAAGCTGCCCAGCGAGTTCGTGGGCCACGTGATGGTGTTCCGCACCTTTGCGCACATCAGTTACGGGTTGGTGATGGACGGCATCCGGCCGGTGAAGGTGCGCGACACGGTGCAGGCACCGCAATAGCGGCACAACGAGGAAATTCCCTACACGACGGCGCGGCCTGGTCCGCGCCGTTTTCGTTTGATGGCCCGTACACTTGCCGTATGGATGACGACGACGAACTGCTGGCATGGCTGACCTTGTTGCGCGCGCCCGGTCTGGGTGGGGCTGGCGTTCGGTCATTGCTGCAGCAAGCGGGCTCGGCACGCGTGATTTGCCGCGACATCCGCAGGCTGCGCCATGCCGCGGCTCTGGATCAGGTTGCGCTGAACTGGATCGAGCGGCCGGATGCCGCACGCCTCGAAGCCGATCTCGCATGGCTGGCGCAGCCGGGACACCGCCTGCTTCGCTGCGATGAAGAGGATTTCCCGCCGCAGCTTGAAACCATCCCCTCGCCGGCCGCCGCCTTGTTCGTCGCGGGTGACGCTGCAGCCCTGCTGGCGCCGCAAGTGGCCATCGTGGGCGCGCGCAGCGCCAGCGCGCAGGGGCTGGCCAATGCGCGCGACTTTGCGCGGACTTTGGGACGCGCGGGCTTGACGGTTACAAGCGGCATGGCCGACGGAATCGATGGCGCAGCACATGCTGCGGCGCTGGAGGCAGGCGGAATGACCGTGGCGGTGGTGGGTACCGGTCCGGATCTCGTTTATCCGCGAAAGCATCGCGACCTGGCCGCCAGGATCGAGCAGCATGGCGCCATCGTCAGCGAATTTCCGCCCGGCACCGAAGCCCGGCCGGATCATTTTCCGCGCCGCAACCGGCTGATTGCCGGGCTGGCGCTGGGTACGCTGGTGGTCGAGGCGGGATTGCAGTCAGGCTCGTTGATCACGGCGCGTCTGGCAGCGGAAGCAGGCCGCGAAGTGTTCGCGTTGCCGGGTTCCATCCACAATCCGCTGGCCAAGGGCTGCCATCGATTGATCCGGGACGGCGCCCGGCTGGTCGAGACCGCCGTCGAGGTGATCGAGGCGCTCGGGCCGGCCGCGCTGGCACAGGGCGCCGGGCTGCGGGCGCGGCTGGAGGCCACCGAAGCGGCACCGGATCAAGGTTTCCCAGCCAGGGTGCAAGATCCTGATTACGCTTCACTTCTGGTCGGCCTCGGCGACGAACCGGCCTCGCTGGACGAGCTGGTGGACCGCACCGGTCTTGCCCCGGCCGCGCTGTCTTCGATGCTGCTGTTGCTGGAACTGGAAGGCGTGGTGGCACCGGCCGTGAACGGCCGCTGGCAGCGGCTTGCGGCCGGTCACGCTTGACACGCCCACCCTGCGCATGCGTTCACTATATATAGGGGGCGGCCCGGCCGCCCGTGAATTTCTGTCGAGACATGGCCAAGAATCTCCTCATCGTCGAGTCGCCCGCCAAGGCCAAGACGATCAACAAATACCTGGGCGCCGATTTCAAGGTGCTGGCGTCGTACGGTCACGTCCGCGACCTCAGGCCGAAGGAAGGCGCGGTCGATCCCGACCACGACTTCGCGATGGACTACGCGCTGATCGACAAGAACGTCAAGCACGTCGACGAAATTGCCAAGGCGGCCAAGGTCGCCGAGTCGATTTATCTGGCAACCGACCTGGATCGTGAGGGCGAAGCGATCAGTTGGCACATCAGCGAGATCCTGAAGCAGCGCGGCCTGCTGAAGGACAAGGAAACCCATCGCGTGGTGTTCAGCGAAATCACGCCGCGCGCGATCAAGGAAGCCGTGGCGCACCCACGCCAGCTGTCGCACGATCTGGTCGACGCCCAGCAGGCGCGTCGGGCGCTGGATTACCTGGTTGGCTTCAACCTGTCGCCGGTGCTGTGGCGCAAGGTGCAGCGCGGGCTGTCCGCCGGGCGCGTGCAGTCGCCGGCGCTCAGGATGATCGTCGAGCGCGAGGAGGAGATCGAAGCCTTCGTGCCGCGCGAATACTGGACCGTCGAGGCGAAGCTCGCGCACAAGGACGGCGAGTTCACTGCGCGGCTGGTGAAACTGCTCGGCAAGAAATTCGAGCAGTTCGATCTCACCAACGCCAAAGACGCCCGTGCCGCGCGCGACGCGTTGCTGAAAGCCGCGGGCGGTCAGCTTGTCGTCGGCGACATCCAGTCGAAGCAGCGCCAGCGTCGTCCGGCCGCGCCGTTCACCACGTCCACGCTGCAACAGGAAGCCGCGCGCAAGCTGGGCATGGCGACCTCGCGGACCATGCGCATCGCGCAGGGCCTGTACGAAGGCGTGTCGCTGGGCGGGGAGGGCAACGTCGGCCTGATTACCTACATGCGTACCGATTCAACGCACCTCTCGGGCGAGGCTACGGCTGAATTGCGCCAGACGATCGAGCGCGAGTTCGGCAAGCAGGGGTTGCCCGAGCACGCGATGGTCTACAAGACCAAGGCCAAGAACGCGCAGGAAGCGCACGAGGCGATCCGTCCCACTTCTGCGTTGCGCACGCCGAAATCCGTCGCGGCTTTCCTCACGCCCGACCAGTTGAAGCTGTACGAACTGGTCTGGAAGCGCGCAGTCGCCTGCCAGATGAAACCGGCGACACTCAACACGGTTTCGGTGGAATTCCCGTGCGGCAGTGACTCCGCATTCCGCGCCACCGGTACCACCGTGGTCGATCCGGGTTTCCTCGCGGTGTACGAGGAAGGCCGCGATGCGAAATCGGAAGAAGACGAGGAAGCGCGCAAGCTGCCCGCACTGGCGAAAGGCGAGGTGGTGCCGCTTACCGACATCGCGACCGACCAGCACTTCACCGAACCGCCGCCGCGTTATTCCGAAGCCAGTCTGGTCAAGGCGCTGGAGGAATACGGCATCGGCCGTCCGTCGACCTACGCCAGCATCATCCAGACCCTGCTGTCGCGCGAGTACGTCACCCTCGATTCGCGCCGCTTCAGGCCCACCGATGTCGGTCGCGCGGTGGCGAAGTTCCTGACCGCACATTTCACCCGGTACGTCGATTACGACTTCACGGCGAAGTTGGAAGATGAGCTCGATGCGGTCAGCCGCGGCGAAGAGGAATGGCGCCCGCTGATGGCCGGCTTCTGGAAGCCGTTCAAGGCGCTGGTCGACGACAAGATGGAATCGGTCGATCGCAGCGAAGCCACTGGCGCGCGCTTGCTGGGTGACGACCCCAAGACCGGCAAGCCGGTGTCGGTGCGGCTTGGACGCTACGGGCCATACGCGGCGCTGGGCGACAAGGACACCGACGAGAAACTGAAATTCGCATCGCTGCTACCCGGCCAGAGCATGCACACCATCGCGCTGGAAGAGGCGCTGGAACTCTTCAAGCTGCCGCGTCACCTCGGCAACGACATGGATGGCGAGGAGATTTCCGCCGGCATGGGGCGCTTCGGTCCATTCGTCAAAAAAGGCAGCTTCTACGCGTCGATCAAGGGCGACGAGAGCGCCTACACCATCACCCTGGAACGCGCGCGCGAGTTGATTCGCGAGAAACAGGCGCTGATCGCCAACCGCGTGATCAATGATTTCGGCGACGGCATCCAGGTGCTGAATGGCCGCTATGGCCCCTACATTACCGATGGCGAAAAGAATGCGAAGATTCCGAAGGATCGCGACCCCAAATCGCTCACCCACGACGAATGCAAGGCGCTGATCGAGGCCGCGCCGGCGCGGCGCGGGCGCGGCGCCTTCAAGAAAGCTGCAGCGAAGAAAACCGCGGAGAAAAATGCTGTCGAGAAGCGGACGCCTGCGAAAAGAACCGCAAAAAAAGCCACGGCGAAAAAGACGGCCGCGAAGAAATCCGCGCGCAGGAAGTCCGCCGCAAAGAAAACTCCGGCGAAGAAGGCCGCGCGTGGCAAGCCATCAGTGCCGCCCGATACGGAAACGCCGCCGTTCGACGTCTGATCCATGCGCGTTTTCAACATCGAGGAAGTCGAAGCCGCCGCCGCGTTGCTGCGCGCAGGCGGTGTGCTGGCGTATCCCACCGAAGGCGTGTACGGGTTGGGTTGCGATCCGGACAGCCGGGCCGCGTTCGATCGCATCTTCGCTATGAAGCGGCGACCGTCAGAACAGGGCGTGCTGCTGATAGCGGCCGATTGCGATCAGCTTCGTGGCTGGATCGGTGATGCTCCGAAAGATGCGCTTGCGCGCGCCACCGCAATCTGGCCGGGCGCGCACACCTTCATCTTTCCGCGCTCGTCACGCGTGCCGGAATGGGTGGCGGGCGGACACGCCGGGATTGCCTTGCGCGTCACCGCGCATATGCCGTCGGCCGCGCTCTGCCGAGCTTTCGGCGGTCCCATTGTTTCCACCAGCGCCAATCGCCACGGTGAGCCACCCGCGCGCAGCGCCGCCGATATCCGCACGATCTTCGGTGACGAGCCCGACGGCGTGCTGGATGCGCCGCTGGGCGGTCTCGACAAGCCCACGCCGATCACGGATGCCGTGAGCGGCGCTATCATTCGGGCTTGAGGGGACTGGGGAGTTTCCTGTGTCGAGCGTTTACCCAACACCGCAAAGCCAGGTGGCGGGGCCATCCCGGCCCTTGCTTGCGGTCGCGTCGCCGCAACGTGTGATCACGTGGCGTGAGGGCCGCGCGGTGACGGTCAACCAGTTTCTGGGCGACGTCCACGCATTGGCCGCGCGCCTTCCGGCGGCGCAGGCGGCGGTCAACCTGTGCGAAGACCGGTACGCGTTCCTGGTCGCTTTTGCCGCATTGCTGGCGCGCGGGCAGACCAACCTGCTGCCGCCGTCGCGTGCCGCGCGTGCCATCGACGAAACGCTGGCCGCACATTCGGACAGCTACACACTGGGCGATGCCGATCTCGATCCGCCGCCGCCGGGCTATCTGCGTTTCACGATGGACGCGGAGACTGTCTTCGCGGGCCCCGCAACGTTGATTGCCGGGACTGCGCTGGCAGCGATCGGGTATACCTCCGGTTCGACCGGCGTGCCGCGCGCCAATCCGAAGCGGTGGGACAAACTCGCGATCTCGACAGAACACAACGATGCGCTGTTGCGCGCGCTGGCCGGTGGCGATTACCACGTGGTGGCGACCGTCCCGCCACAACACATGTACGGGCTCGAATTTTCAGTGCTGCTGCCCTTGTTCGGGCGCGCCTCGGTGTGCGCAAGCAAGCCATTTTTTGCGGCCGACATCGCGGCTTCGCTGCAGCAACTGCCTGAACCTCGCATCCTCGTGACCACGCCGGTCCACTTGCGCGCGCTGCTTGATTCCGGACAGGCGCTGCCACGGATATCGGGCATCGTTTCCGCCACTGCGCCGCTTTCGCGCGATCTGGCGCTTGATGCCGAGGCACGTTACGGCGCGCCGCTGCAGGAAGTGTTCGGCTCCACCGAAACCTGCGTAATTGCGCATCGCCGCACCGCGCACGAGGACGCCTGGATGCCTTATCCGGGCGTGACCCTGCATCCGCAGCCGGATGGCACCCGCATCGAGGCACCGCAACTGGCGCAGCCAGTGGTGCTGGCCGATATCGTGGAGCTGCTGGCTGACGGGCGCTACCGCCTGTGCGGGCGCAACACCGATCTGCTGGAGATCGCGGGCAAGCGCGCATCGCTGGGCGATCTGACGCACAAACTGCTGGCGGTGCCCGGGGTGCGCGATGGCGTGATGTTCCAGATGGACGACACCGACGCGATGGGCGTGCGCCGGATCGCCGCGTTGGTGGTGGCGCCGGATCTGGATACCAGTGCCATCCTCGATGCGTTGCGGCGCGATATCGATCCGGTGTTCCTGCCGCGTCCGCTGAAACGGGTCAATGCGCTGCCGCGCAGCGAAACGGGCAAGTTGCCGCGCGCGGCGTTGCTTGCGGCGCTGGCCGGTTAAAATGCGCGGCTCATTCGCTGCGCGATTGCGTCCATGAAGATCCTTGTCATCGGCTCCGGCGGTCGCGAACACGCGCTGGCCTGGAAACTCGCGCAGTCTCCGCGTGTCGACGAAATCATCGTCGCGCCCGGCAATGCCGGCACCGCGCGCGAGCCACGCATGCGCAACGCGGATGTTTCCGCGACCGACCTGGACGGATTGCTGAATCTCGCGCAAGACGAGCACGTCGATTTCACCGTGGTGGGTCCCGAAGCGCCATTGGTCGCAGGTGTGGTGGATCGATTTCGCGCGAAAGGTTTGCGCATCTTCGGGCCGACCGCTGCGGCGGCGCAGCTCGAAGGTTCCAAATCCTTCACCAAGGAGTTCCTCGCCCGCCATCACGTTCCCACTGCGCATTACGCGGTGTTCACCACGTTGCGACCCGCGCTCGAATACGTGCGCAAGCAGGGTGCGCCGATCGTCATCAAGGCCGATGGCTTGGCCGCGGGCAAGGGCGTGGTGGTGGCGATGACGCTGGCGGAAGCCGAGCACGCCTTGCGTGACATGCTCGATGCGCACGCGTTCGGCGACGCGTCGGCACGCGTCGTGATCGAGGAATTCCTCGAAGGCGAGGAAGCCAGCTACATCGTGATCGCCGATGGTGCCCATTACGTTCCGATGGCGTCGAGCCAGGACCACAAGCGCGTGGGCGAGGGCGATACCGGGCCGAACACCGGCGGCATGGGTGCATATTCGCCCGCACCGGTGGTGACGCCCGAGGTCGAGCGGCGCATTCGCCTGGAAATCATCGAGCCTACTTTGCGGGGCATGTCTGCCGAAGGCGCGCCGTTCACGGGATTCCTCTACGCAGGTTTGATGATCGACAAAGCGGGTGCGCCCAGGGTGATCGAATTCAACGTGCGCTTCGGTGATCCCGAGACCCAGCCGATCATGCAAAGGCTGCAATCGGATTTCGTCGGCCTGATCGAAGCAGCACTCGACGGCAAGCTCGACCGCGCTGACGCGGAATGGGACCCCAGACCGTCGCTCGGCGTCGTGGTCGCGGCGCAGGGTTATCCCGGCAAGGTCAAAACGGGCAACCTGATTTCGGGGCTGGATGCCGATGTCGGCGCGGACGTGAAAGTGTTCCAGGCCGGAACGAAACTCGATTCGGATGGAAAGACGATCACCGCCGGCGGCCGCGTGCTGTGCGTCTGCGCGCTGGGCGATGATCTTCTGCAGGCGCGCGAGCGCGCGTACGTTGCGGTCGAACGCATCCATTTCGATGGCGCGTTCCATCGGCATGACATTGGGCATCGCGCGCTGGGCCGGCACGGCTGATCCGAAGCCGTTCGGGAAACCCGTTCCCCGCGCCGTTGGCATTCGCATTGCGTGACGCGGGCTTGATAGGCTTACGCCGCACGAGGGGAGCCCATGAACCAGTTCCGCCTGCTCGGCCAGCGGCGCTTCGCGCCGTTCTTCGCGGTGCAATCCTTGGCCGCGTTCAACGACAATGCGTTCCGCAATGCGACGATCGTGCTGGTTGGGTTCCAGTTGGGCCTCACCACCAGCCAGATCGGGTTCTATTCGAACCTCGCACCGGCGTTGTTCATCCTGCCGTTCTTTCTGTTCTCGGCGAGCGCGGGCCAGCTTGCCGAGAAATACGAGAAGCACACGCTGATCCGCTGGGTGAAGCTGTTCGAGATCGTAGCGATGTGCATCGCGGCTTGGGGGTTCTACGCACGCAGTCCGCTGCTGCTGTTCGTGGTGCTGTTCCTGATGGGACTGCACTCGACGGTGTTCGGGCCGATCAAGTACGCGATCCTGCCGCAAGTGCTCGATCGCGGAGAACTGGTTGGCGGCAATGGCCTCGTCGAAACCGGCACATCGATCGCGATCCTCGTCGGGATGATCGCCGGTGGTGCGGCGATGGCGATCCACTTTGGCTGGACGGCGGCCGCGGCGCTGGTGATCGGCGTCGCGGTGCTGGGACTCATCGCCAGCCTCGCGATTCCGCGCGTGCCCGCCGCCGCCCCGGGTCTGAAATTCAACTGGAATTTCATCGCCGAAAGCGGGCGTGTGCTGAAGCTGACCGGCAAGCAGCGCGTGGTGTTCAACTCGATCCTCGGCATCTCGTGGTTCTGGTTCTTCGGCGGCGTGGTCACCGCGCAATTGCCGAATTACACGCGGCTATACCTCGGTGGCAGCGCCAGCGTGGAGATCCTGGTGCTGGCCTTGTTCTCGATTGGCGTGGGCATCGGCTCATTGCTGTGCGAGCGCCTGTCGGGGCACAAGGTCGAGATCGGCCTGGTGCCACTCGGCGCGCTCGGAATGACGGTGTTCGGCATCCTGCTGTATTTCGCGCGCCACACGGCGCCGTCGTACGGCGAAATCGACTGGATGACGTTCCTGCGCACGCCGGGCAATGGCTGGATCGCGCTGGACCTGACGCTGATCGGCCTGTTCGCCGGCTTCTTCATCGTGCCGCTATTCGCGCTGGTGCAAAGCCGCACCCCGCAGGGCGAACTTTCGCGCGTGATCGCGGGCAACAACATCATCAACGCAGTGTTCCTGGTGGTCGCGGCGGTATTTGCCTTCGGGACGCTGGCGGCGGGATTGACTATCCCGCAATTGTTTCTCGTCACGACGCTGCTGAATGCCGCGGTGACGCTATGGATTTTCCTGCTGGTGCCCGAGTTCCTGATGCGCTTCGTGGACTGGCTGCTGATCAGCGTGCTGTACCGGGTGCGCGTCACGGGGATTGAGAATATCCCAGACGAAGGTCCCGCGCTGCTGGTATGCAACCACGTCAGCTTCATGGATGCGCTGATCATCATGGGCAGCGTACGACGGCCGGTGCGCTTCGTGGTGTACTACAAGATTTTTCGCGTGCCGGTGTTGAGCTTCGTGTTTCGCGCGGCCAAGGCCATTCGCATCGCGGGTGGCAAGGAAAATCCCAAGCTCATGGCGCAAGCGTTCGAGGAAATCGACGCCGCATTGACCGAAGGCGAGCTCGTCTGCATCTTTCCCGAAGGCGGCCTGACGCTGGACGGAGAAATCGCGCCGTTCCGGCCGGGCGTCGAGAAAATCCTCGCGCGACGACCGGTGCCGGTGATTCCGCTGGCGCTGCGCGGCTTGTGGCGCAGCATGTGGAGCCGGCGCGATTCGAGTTTGGGACGCGCCCGCCTGCCGCGGCGCTTTCGCGCGCGCATCGAGCTTGCGGTCGAAGCCCCCATGGATGGTGCTTCCAGCAACGCGCGGAAAATGGAGGAAGCGGTGCGCGCGTTGCGCGGGGGCGAGGCCTGAATCACTGCGTCGCGGCGGCTGCAGTGCGATACTGCAACGTTCCTCACCACGCGTCATGGGCATGACCGAAACGCTTCGCATCGCCACCCGCAAAAGTCCACTGGCCTTGTGGCAGGCCGAGCACGTCGCTGCGCTTTTGCGTGACGCACATTCCGGACTCGCCGTGGAACTGTTGCCGCTGTCCACCCGCGGCGACGAGGTGCTGGATCGCGCACTGTCTGCGATTGGCGGCAAGGGCCTGTTCCTCAAGGAACTGGAAATCGCGCTGGCCGAAGGGCGGGCCGATCTTGCGGTGCATTCGCTGAAGGACGTCCCGGCGCAGTTGGATCCGCAATTCACGCTTGCGGCAATCCTGGAACGCGCCGATTGCGCGGATGCGTTCGTTAGCAACGATTACGCGGCGCTGGATGCGTTGCCCCTCGGCGCGCGCGTCGGCACCTCATCGCTGCGGCGCACTGCGCAATTGCGCGCGCGGCGGCCGGACCTCGATGTTGCCGATTTGCGTGGCAATGTCGGCACGCGTCTGGCAAAACTCGATCGGAGGGAGTACTCGGCGATCATTCTTGCCGTCGCGGGTTTGCAAAGGATGGGTTTCGATGCGCGCATCCGCTCGCGTCTCGCGTCGCCGGAATGGCTGCCGGCGCCGGGGCAGGCGGCGATCGCGGTGGAAACCCGCGTCGACGATAGCCGCGTGATCGAATTCGTGAAGGTGCTGGACGATGCGGCGACCCGTCGCGGCGTGGCTGCCGAGCGTGCCCTCAACGCCGAGATGGGTGGCGATTGCACCATGCCGCTGGGCGCATGGTGCGAGACACGCACGGACGGAACATTGCGTCTGTGGGGCCTGCTCGGCGATGCCCATGACGGTCGCCTGCTGCACGCCGATGCCGGTGGCAACGATCCGGCGGCACTGGGTCGAGAAGTCGCACGGCTGCTGGGAGAAAGAGGTGCGGACGCGCTGTTGCATCCGCGCACATGATGCCAGCCAGACAACCGGGCTCCAATGGGCCGGGTCGAAGACAGGAAGAGTCTGTCGTCGCGGTCCGTGGCGCGGTTTGGCCGCGCCCGTTTGTCCAATCGTGGCAGAAACCTGCCCGGGTTTGATCCGGGCCCAGTTGTGCGGTTGATTATTTCGACGCGCCGAAGCTGTACACCAGATTGGTGGTGAACAGGCTGTCCATGTGCCGGGTACCCGGCACGATGTCTGAGTTGTAGCGATTCTCGTAGGCGACCTTCAGCGCCAGCGTCTTGGTCATCGCCACCGCGACGCCGATGTCGTTCTGGTAGTACTTGTTCTCGCTGCCGACTTCGGCGAGGAACGTCTCCTGAAGGCTGGCGCTGTCGGTCAGCGCGAGCTTGTAATTGATCAAGCCGCGGCCGATCGCCTCGTTCTGCGCCGACGGTTTTACCACGGTAGCCACCGGCGGTGACACGCTTGTGTCCACTTGGGTATAGGTCTGCGGCTGGTAGCGCTTGTAGCCGGGGCCGGCTTCGAACGACAGTTCGCTGCGCGCGTTCTTCAGCACGATGTAGCCGAAACCGATCGATGCGACTTCCTGCCAGCGGTTGGGCGCGAAATCATCGTGGTCGTAGCGCGCTGCGCCGACCAGATACGAGCGCGGGTTGAACTTGTAGCCGACCGAGCCGCCGACGTCGAAGTGATTGGCGGTGGTCTGGTAGGTGGTTGCCTGGCCGATCACCACCCCATCCTGCACGATAGGCGTCTTGACGTTGCTCTTGGCGCGGTTGGCGTCGAGGAAGAATGCGTCCTTCCAGATGTCGTTCTCGTAGGCCAGCTTGAACTTGGCGTCCACGTTCAGCGATTTGGTGTTGCCGGTCGCGTTGGCGAGGCCGAACTCGCCGCTGCCGCTCCAGTTCGATCCGGAATCGGCGGGCGCGTCGGCCAACGCAAACGCGGGCACGCACAAAGCGGAAATCGCCGCGAGCGCGACGATGCGGGAAAGGCTCATCAGAAAACTCCTTTGGTCTACTCGACAGGCTGCATGTCGAGCACTGAATGCTTTTTAAATTTGTGTGACGGAGAGTGGGGTCGCTGCGTGGCCTTTCAAGCCTGCATTTGCGGAAAGAAGGCCGCCATCGCATGACGCGCCTCGGCGAAGAACAACCAGCGCTCCACGAACAGCCCCGCGATCGCGACGATCGCCGCGATGGGAGCCAGCCACATCGCGCCGCTCGGCAATGCGATCACGATGCCCAGCACCGGCATCAGGGCGAACAGTGTCAGCGCAATCCGCCGCAGGCGCAGGCCGTGTTTCCGTGCCAGCACGAAAGCCATTTCGCGGGTGAGATAGCTTTCTTCGGTGACTGGGCCTTCGAACGCGCGTACCCGGCCCATGCTTTCCAGTCCTGTCGCATGCCCTGCGGTGTTGCGGGGTAGCGCGTCGATGTGTTTCCAGTGATCGACCTTGATGATGGCCGCGACCACCGCCAGCGCCAGCAGCGCCAGCGGAAAGCCAGGGCCGGTCGCGCGGCCAGGCGCAAGCGCCAGCCATGCCCACAACCAAAGGCCGCCGGACAACAGGGCAAACATGAAATACAACGGCAGCACCTGTGGCGTGCGCCAAGCCGCAATGGTCTTGATCGAGCGATAGATGTTCGCGGTGCAAAGAATCGTCGCAAGGGCACACAGCGAAAGCAGCGCGCCCGCGGTGCGCAGGCCGGGTCCTGCGTCGCCGGTGAAGGCCAGCCACGCCACCGCCAGCATCGGAAGATAGGTCACGAGCGAAGCGATGCCTTCGCGCGACAGCCACGACGAACGCCACTGGCTGAGTGCGCGCCACGCGCGTTCAGGCCGGCCGAGATGCGAGGTGGAGGCGAGCAGGCCTGCGGTTACCAGCGCGAAACCGAACGCGAGTGGCACCAGCACGCCGTCTCCGGAGAATGGGTAAATCCCGGCCGCGAGCGCGGCGCCCAACAGACACCACAAACCGTAACCGGTGCCGCTCAGCACCGTGAAAAAGATCACCGAGAGCGCGGGCTTCATCGCGACAGCGCCTTGTCCAGCCAGCGCAGCAAAGGTGGAAGTCGTCCGGGGTCGAGGGTTTCTGCGGCGGCTTCCGCCGGCGTCGCGGGAGCCGAACCGTCGCGGCGCGCGCGCGGCGGCAGGTATCGATTTACCGGCTGGTAGCCGAACTCCGGCATCAGCGCGAAGCCCCCCCGCTCGGCAACCACTTTCGACACGTCGGAATCGGGATTGCCCAGGTCGCCGAACATGCGTGCGCGGGTCGGACAGGCCATCACGCAAGCCGGTTGGCGATCGCGTTCGTCCAGCGTTTCGTTGTAGATGCGATCCACGCACAGCGTGCATTTTTGCATGGTGCCGCGCTTGGTGTCCTTGCGACCTGCGTCGGATGTGGGTGCCTTAGGATGCGGCAACGCGATCTCGCGCGCGCCGTAAGGACATGCCCACGCGCACAACTGGCAACCGATGCACTTGTCTTGATCCACCAACACGATGCCGTCGTCGGCGCGCTTGTAGCTCGCGCCGGTGGGGCACACCGTCACGCAGTCCGGCGTCTCGCAGTGCAGGCACGAGCGGGGAAAGTGCACCATCTGCGGGACCGCTTCGCGCTGCCGTTGCGGCTGCAGCCCCCTTGAGTCGAGGGGGCGAGCCTGCGCCGCAGGCGCAGGCTGGGGGTTGTGGGGGAATGACACTGACGATTCGTGCGCGGCGCCGGTTGCTTGCGAAGGCCCGGCATGCGAATCGTCAAGGGGGCGAGCCTGCGCCGCAGGCGCAGGCTGGGGGTTGTGGATGTGTGGTGTTGTCGAGTCGTGCGGGGTGCTTGCCGCGAGTGGCAGCACCTCGTACGAGTGGACCCGGTTGAACCATACGCCAAGCGGTTCGGCCCCGTAGGGATCGTCATCGGGCAGCGGACCGAAGTCGCCGCCGTCGTTCCATTCCTTGCACGCGACCGCGCAGGCGTGGCAGCCGACGCAGATGTCGAGGTCGATCACCAACCCGAGTTTTTTCTTCGCTGGCGCGGGCAGGGAGGTCATCGATGCCCTCCCGCGAAGGTTTCGCGATCGATCATCCAGGGCCTTGCCCGAAGCGAGGCTAAGTAATCTGCCTTGCGGCGGCGCGCAGGATGCGCACGGGATGGGGCCCCTGTGCAGCGGCGCAGCACCGGGGCGGCCTTCTCTTTGGTGATTTTCTCTGGGCCACGCAAGAGAAAGCCATCCGTGCGCCCGGCAGGCGCGCGGAAAAAGGCATGGGTGCCCTGCGCAGTCGACAGTGCAGCGGTCCGGGTTACCCCGAATCGTGCGGGGGTCGGACGGAAGCAAGGCAGGAATGTCGACGGTGTCGAAAACACAACAATCAGAACGGCCAGATCCTGGGAATCAAAAGCATCGACAGCGCGCAGAACAGCGCAATCAGCGGCACGCCAACCTTGGTGAAATCGAGGAAGCGATAACCGCCAGCGTAATACACCATCGTGTTGGTGGGATACCCGACCGGTGTCGCGAACGAAGTCGCCGCGGCGAACGCGACCGCCACCACGAACGCACGCGGATCGGCGTGCACGGCGTGCGCGACGCTGACGGCGATGCCGACCATCAGCACCACCGACGGATTGTGCCCCATCAGCTCGGTGAGCAGTGCGGTGAGCACGTACACCATCGCCAGTGCCGCGACGGGCCCATGGTTGCCGATGACATCGAGCGCGCCGTGCACGATCACGTTGGCAAGGCCGGTCTGTTCGATGGCGATGCCGAGCGGCAGGATCGCGCCGAGCAGGATGATGATCTTCCAATCCATGCCCTGGTACACGTCCTTGCGTCCGAAGCAGCGCGTCAGCGCCATCGCGGCCACGCCGCAGATCGCGGCGATCGGAATGGGTAGCAAGTGCAGCGCGGAAACGATCACCACCGCAGCCATGATCCCGATGGCGACGAAGGCTTTGTAGCGGGGGCGGCGCGCGTCGTCGCGTTCGTTCAGCACCACGAAGCGGTCATCGCTGCGCAGGCGCTTCACCGTATCGGCCGGCAGCAGCATCATCAGCACGTCGCCGGTCTGGAACGCGACATCGCGGATCTTGTCGCGCAGCAGGTGGCCGCGGCGATGGATGCCGAGCACGGTGGCGTCGTAGCTGGGTTGCAGGTCCAGGTCGCGCAGCGTGCGGTCCTCCGCGGTGCTGGCTGGCGCGACCATGGCTTCGACCAGTACGTTGGCCTTGTCGCCGTTCCCGACGTGGGTGAACTCGGGATTGATCTCCAGCCCCGCGTGCTTGCGGAATTGCTCCAGCTTGTCCCATTCGCCACGGACCAGCAGCACGTCGCCGGCGCTGAGTTTCTGGGTGCGCGGCGACCACATGTGCTGGTCGCCGCGCAGCAGTTCCAGCGGATACACGCCCTGATCGCCCAGCTTCGCTTCGGCGATCGTCTGTCCGACCACCGATGAATCCGACATGACCTTCAGCTCGGTGACGTACTTGCCCACCTGCAGCGGCCCCGAAATCGCGTTGTCGAAGTGCTTCGGCAGCAGCCAGCGACCAATCACCATCATGTAAATGATGCCCGCGATCGCGAGCATCACGCCGAGGCGCGTGAATTCGAAAATGCCGAACGCGGCAAGCCCCTGCTTTTGCGCGAGCGAATCCACCAGCAGGTTGGACGAGGTGCCGATCAATGTGCACACGCCACCCATCTGTGCCGCGAATGCCATCGGCATCAGCACGCGGGCGGGTGAGGTGTTGGTACGCTGGCATACCTTCAGCGACAGCGGCAGGAACGTGGCGACCAGCGCGGTGTTCTTGATGAACGCGCCCAGCGGCGCGATCGTGACCATCGTGCCCAGCGACAACAGCCATGGATTGCGGATGCGCGAGAGCAGATTGATGATCGGGTCCAGCGCGCCGGAGCGCTCGATGCCCACCGCCAGCGCGAACATCGCGGCCACCGTCACGGTGGCTTCGTTGCTGAAACCCGACAGCGCCTGTTCGGGCGTGACGATGCCAAGCGCGACCAGCAGGCCCAGGGTGACCAGGGCGACCAGGTCCACGCGCACCTTTTCGCTGGCGAACATCGCCATCGCGATCAGGATGATCGCGGAGGTGGCCCACGCCTGCCACGTCATGGGCGGCGATCCGGCATGGCGGGCGGCTGCGGCAGTTTCATTGTCCCCGAGTTTCCCCGAATTTCCACGAGCATGGGCATGCGGTGACGCGGATCACCAGCATGCCGATTGTGACGCGATTTTCGTGCATTCTGCGGAATGCGGCGTTATTTGCAGATGAAAAGGCGGATGCGTCTTGTGGCACTCAAGTATCCATGCGTTCGAGCCGATGGCCCGGCACCCGCGGTTCGGGATCGTGTTCCAGCCGAACCTTCAGGTCGAACCAGGCGGCCTGTCCGGTCACCGGATCGCCGTTGCCGTAGCGGACGTCGCGTGCGCGTTCGCCGATCAGGTGATTGAGCAAAAACCCATCCGCGAATTCCGGGGCATTGGAACGGAGTTTCCATGCGCCGCGTTTCTTGCCGATGGCGTTCCATGTCCAAACCGTGCCGGGCGCGGTGGCTGCATGCGCGTGCACCTGCACCCGGATGCGCGCGCGTTCCGATGCAATCCAGACCCAGTCACCGTCCCCGATCGCATGTTCGGAAAGCGTGCGTGGATGCACGTACAACACGTTGCGCGCCGCGATCTGGCGCAGCCAGCGGTTTTGCGAACCCCAAGCGTGATACATGAACATCGGGCGCTGGGTGATGGCGAAGAGGGGATAGCCTTCTCCCCTCTCCCTCGGGGAGTTGGTGTCGCTTTGCGACGAGTACCACATCGGTACCGGATCGAAATACTTTTCGACACGCGCACGTTCGGATTGCGGGGGCTGCGTCGCGCCATGTCCCTCCGCCGCGAGCCGGAAGCGTTGCAGCACCTCGCAATACAACTGCATCGTGATCGGCTCGGTCGAGGCGACGAAGCCCATCGACTGTGCCCATGCGAGGTAATCGCGGTTGGCCATCCGGTAATACGCCCCCGCTTCCGGAATCCGGGTTTCGAAGAAGCAGCCATGCTCGATGTAGCGTCGCAACTGATCGGGGTTCGCAGCGCCCTTGCCGGCCTGGGTTCCGTCGGCGCCGCGCCAGCCAGCCAGCATGCCGACGCCGGGCGCGCGTTCGTGCCGCACGATGTAATCGGCGTAATCCTTGTAGGTCGACACGCCGTTGGCGTCCGCCATGTTCGGCAGCTTCAGGCGCGCACCCAAATCCAGCAGCACGTCCTGGAACGGTCGCACATCGCGATCGGGCGCGACCACCGGCTGGCGGATCGCGTCGGCGGCAGACTCTGCATCACTGATCGGACGGTCCAGCAAGCTGATGCAGTCGTAGCGTTCGAGATACGTCGTGTCAGGCAATACCAGATCGGCGAACGCCACCGTTTCCGAATCGTAGGCATCGACGTAGATGATGTGCGGGATCTTGTATTGACCATCATTGTCACGCGCGCACAGCAGTTCACGCGTGGAGGCGGTATCCATCGCCGAGTTCCAGCCCATGTTGGCCATGAACAGGAACAGCGTGTCGATCTTCGTGGGATTCGCATCCACCGCGTTGCGGATCACCGATTGCAACAGGCCGTGCGCGGCCAGCGGAAATTCCCAACTGAAGGCATGATCGATCCGGCGCGGCCGGCCTTCGGCATCCACCAGCAGATCGTCTGGCGATTGCGGGTAACCCAGCGGATTGCCGGTGAGCGTGCCGTCCGGCTTGCGTGATTTCGCCGGCTTGTTGGCGGGCGGCGCGGGTTTCGGATACGGCGGCTGGTAACGGAAACTGCCGGGCGTGTCGATCGCACCCAGCAGCATCTGCAGCACGTGGATCGTGCGGCAGGTATGGAAACCATTGGCGTGCGCGGCGATCCCGCGCATCGCATGCATCGACACGGGACGGCCAAGCATCGTGTCGTGTTTGCGGCCGTGGGTGTCGGTCCACGCGATCGGCAGTTCGATCGCTTCGTCGAAGGCGACGTGCGCGAGTTCGGTGGCGAGGCGGCGGGTGGTCGCGGCATCGACGCCGCAGCGTGTCGCCACGCTTTCCGGTGCATAGTCGTCGGCGAGGAAACGCTCGGCCACCAACTGGAATGCCGGTACGGCCTTGCGGCCGTCGCGCAGGGTGTATTCGCCGGCGATCAGCGGTGAGATGTCGGGTTGCGTGGCAGCGACCAGCTGATACGCAGGATTTTTTTGCTCGTCATTCCGGACGCCGCGTAGCGGCGATCCGGAACCCAGCGCCTCTGCACTTTGATCGAAAGACACTGGGTCCCGGGTTCGGTCTTCGGCGGCCCCGGGATGACGAGCAAAGGGCGAGCGCACCGCGCACAGCGGCTTGCCATCCGCATCGCGCGCGATCAGTCCGTCGTCGGCCGCACCGGGATCGCGGATCACCAGGTGGTGCGCATTGGTGTAACGCACCAGGTAATCGAAATCCACGCGATCGTTCCGCAGCAATTCGTGGATCAGCGCGCCCGCCAGCAAGCCATCGGTGCCGGGATTGACCGGCACCCATTCGTCCGCGATCGACGCATAGCCCGTGCGCACCGGATTGATCGCGACGATCTTGGCGCCCCGGGATTTCATCTTTCCGAGACCCAGCTTGATCGGGTTGGAATCGTGGTCCTCGGCCACGCCCCACAGCATCAAATACTTCGTTCGGTCCCAGTCCGGTTCGCCGAATTCCCAGAACGAACCGCCGAAGGTGTACATACCGGCCCCGGCCATGTTCACCGAGCAGAAGCCGCCGTGCGCGGCGTAGTTGATGGTGCCGAACTGCTGCGCCCACCAGCCGGTCAGCGCCTGCGACTGGTCGCGGCCGGTGAAAAACGCGAGTTCATCCGGGTTGCGCGCGCGGATGTCACCCAGCCATTTCGTCGCCAGCGCCAGCGCCTCGTCCCATTCGATTTCGCGGAACTCGCGCGTGCCGCGCTCGCCGACGCGCAGCAACGGCTTCGACAATCGTGCCGGCGAGTAGTGCTGCATGATCCCGGAAGAACCCTTGGCGCAGATCACGCCGCGATTGACGGGGTGCTTCGGATTGCCGTCGATGTAGCGCACGCGGCCCGCCTTCAGGTGCACGCGAATGCCACACCTGCACGCGCACATGTAGCACGTGGTGGTTTTGACCTCGTCACCCGTGGGCCGATTCAATTCGAGGTGGGCGTGTGGCATGGCGATGATGGTAGCCACCCCGGCGCTTGCCGCCAATCGCGCGGCGCGTCATGCTGGAGTCTGTGGGTGTTGGCAGGCCTAGGCATGCACCAGTACGAACGCGTCCTCAAGCTGCATGGCATCTTCAAGTCGCACCGGCGGCCGGTCGACGTGCAGCGCCTGCGCGAAGAACTGGGTTGTTCGCGCGCCACGCTCTACCGCGACATCGCTTTCCTGCGTGACGCGCTGGGTGCCCCGCTGGACAGCGACCCGGAAGGTCGCGGCTACGCCTATGCCGAAGGTGAGGGCGAGCGCTTCGAATTGCCCGGACTGTGGCTGACCAGCGAGGAGCTTTCGGCGCTGATGGCACTGGAAGCGCTGATCGCGCGTTCCGATCCCGGCGTGCTGGCTGACGCGCTGGCGCCATTCCGCGCGCGCGTCGAGAAGCTGCTCAACGAGCAGGCCGGCACACACAAGCAGCCGCTGGAACGCATTAGGGTGGTGCCGTGGGGTTCGCGCAGGCTCAACCAGCAGGTCTTCCGCGCGGTGGCCGGCGCGGTACTGGCGCGCCAACAATTGAAGTTCCGCTATCGCGCGCGCACCACCGGCGCCGACAGCGTGCGTCATGTGTCGCCGCAACGGCTCACGCACTACCGCGACAACTGGTATCTGGACGCGTGGGACCATGATCGCGAGGCGCTGCGCAGTTTCGCAGTGGACCGCATCGGCACGGTCGAACAGCTTGACAAGCCGGCGATCGATCGCGACGAAAAGGAATTGAACGACACGCTGGCGTCGAGCTACGGCATCTTCGCGGGCACGCCCAAGGCCTGGGCGACGATCCGGTTTTCCGCGCGCGCCGCGCGTTGGGTCGCCGACGAGCACTGGCATTCGCTGCAGGAAGGCCGCTGGCTCGATGATGGCCGCTACGAATTGAAAGTGCCTTATTCGCAATCGCGCGAGCTGGTGATGGACATCCTTCGTTACGGTCCGGATGCGCAGGTGGTTTCGCCGCAGTCGCTGCGCGAAGAAATCCGCATCATGCACAAGCTTGCGCTGGATGAGTACGATCACGCGAAGCCGTGAACGATCATCAAGCCCTCGTCAGGACCGGACAGCACAAACCCGCGATCGCGCTGGCGCTAGGCACCGGCGGCGCGCGCGGACTGGCGCACATCGGCGCGATCGAGGCCATCGGTGCGGCGGGCTACCGGATCGTCGCGGTGTCCGGCAGTTCCATGGGTTCGTTGATCGGTGGCATCTACGCGGCGGGCAAGCTCGATGTCTATCGCGACTGGGTTTGCGCGCTGCAAAAAATGGACGTGCTGAAACTGGTGGATTGGACGCTGTCCGGCGCCGGCCTGATCAAGGGCGAACGCATCATCGGCGTGCTGCGTGAACTGATCGGCGACGTCGCGATCGAGGAATTGCCGATTCCGTTCACCGCGGTCGCCACCGACCTCGACCGCGAGCGCGAAGTATGGCTGACGCGTGGCTCGCTGTTCGACGCGATCCGCGCATCCATTGCGATCCCCACGATCTTCCGCCCTCATCCATTCCACGGTCACCGGCTGGTCGACGGGGGCCTGATGAACCCGTTGCCGCTGACGCCGCTGTTGCAATCGCCCAGTGACTACACCGTCGCGGTGAACGTCAACGGCCCACCGGAGGCGCTGCCGTCAACGAGGACACCGGTGAGAGCACCCGCGCGTAGAGGGCTGCGCAGCCACATTGCCGCTTTCGTCAAGCGCACCATCGGCAGCCATGCCGAGAGTGAAAATGAACCCGGCTGGATCGACACGCTTACCCAGTCGTTGGACCTGATGCAGGAAAACCTCACCGGCTTCCGGCTGGCCGCGGATCGCCCGGACCTCGTGATCGACGTGCCGCGCAATGCCAGCGCGGTGTACGAGTTCTACCGGGCTTCGGAATTGATCGATCTGGGGCGCGAGCGTGCCGAGCGCGCGTTGGCCGCATGGAAGCCGGGCCAAGGCGTGCAGAAAAATGTCGTGATGCTGGACTGATGAAAAACCCGCAGCGCTGCCGCTGCGGGTTTGTTTCACTCGATCGCGCGACGCAGATCATTTCACTTTCGCGAACGCCTCGGTCATGTCGAGCATGCGGTTCGAGAAACCCCACTCGTTGTCGTACCAGCCCAGCACCTTGACCAAGGTGCCACCCATCACGCGGGTCTGCGTGGCATCGTAGGTGCACGAAGCGGGGTTGTGGTTGAAGTCGATCGACACCAGCGGCTTGGTGTTGACCGCCATCACGCCCTTCAACTTGCCGTTGGCGGCCTCGTTGATCACCGCGTCGATTTCGCCCCTGCTGGTTTCGCGCTGGGCCACGAAGGTCAGGTCCACGCACGAGACATTGATGGTCGGAATGCGCATCGAGAAGCCGTCCAGGCGGCCATTCAACTCCGGCAGCACCAGCCCCACCGCAACGGCGGCGCCGGTCTTGGTCGGAATCTGGCTGTGCGTCGCCGAACGCGCCCGGCGCAGGTCCTTGTGGTAGACGTCGGTCAGCACCTGGTCGTTGGTGTAGGCGTGGATCGTGGTCATCAGGCCGTGCACGATGCCGATCTTCTGGTGCAGCACCTTGGCGAGCGGCGCAAGGCAGTTGGTGGTGCAGGACGCGTTCGAGATGATGGTGTCGGTGGGCTTGATCTTGTCCTCGTTGACGCCATACACGAACGTACCGTCGACGTCGGTACCGGGTGCCGAGATGATCACCTTCTTCGCGCCGGCGGCGAGATGCGCCGCGGCCTTGTCGCGCTTGGTGAACAGGCCGGTCGATTCGATCACGACGTCGACGCCGAGATCCTTCCACGGCAGTTTTGACGGATCGCGCTCGGCGCACACCTTGACGCGGTCGCCATTGACGACCAGATCGCCGCCTTCGACGCTGACCGCGCCCGGGAACTTGCCATGCGCGGTGTCGTACTGGGTCAGGTGCGCGTTGGTTTCGGCATCGCCGAGATCGTTGATCGCGACGATGCGGATCGCGCCGGTGCGGTTGGATTCGTACAGCGCGCGCAGGATGTTGCGGCCGATGCGCCCGTAGCCGTTGATCGCGACCTTGATCGCCATGGTGTCGTCCTTTGCAGAAAGCGGTTGGAGAAACGCCCATTTTAACCGGTTTGTCGTGCCGCTTCATGGGCACGCATGGTCGCCGGCGTGGCAAACTGCATCTTTCCGGGGGAGGCTGCCGTGGACGGATGTTTGCGCATGAAAAGCGTTGCTGCGCTTGTGATGGCGACTGTCGCGATGCTGCTGTGCACGTCCTCCGCCTTCGCGTGGGGACCACTGGGCCATCGGATCGTGGCGCGGCTTGCCGAAACCCGATTGACGCCGCAGGCGCGCATCGAAGCGCAGAAACTGCTGGCTTTGCGTGGCGCGCGACACCTCGACGACGTTGCGGTATGGGCCGACGATTTGCGCGATACCGACCCCGAAATGTTCCAGCGCACCAAACGCCTGCACTTCGTCAATTTCCACTCGAGCGATTGCATCTATGATCCTTCACGCGATTGTCGGGATGGCCGGTGCGCGGTCGCTGCGATCGACAAGTATTCCGCGATCCTGGCGAATCGCGCCAGCAGTCCCGCCGCGCGCGCCGAGGCGCTCGCCTTCGTGGTGCACTTCATCGGTGACATCCACCAGCCGCTGCACGCCGACTATCGGGACGACGCAGGCGGCAATCTCTTCCAGGTGCGCTGGCACGGGCGTGGCAGCACCCTGCACCGGATCTGGGATTCGACCATGCTGGATTCGGTGCACCTTTCGACCGCGCAATACGCACACAAGCTCTCGCTCCAAAGTTCACCGGTCGCGACCGGAGGAACGCCGGTTGATTGGGCTGAGGAGAGTTGCCGGATTGATCGCGACGATGGCGTGTACCCGTCCTCGCGCACGATCGGCCGAGCTTACGTGCAGCGCGAGTTGCCGATTGCGGAACGGCGCCTGCGCCAAGCCGGTGCGCGGTTGGCGGCGTTGCTCAATCGAGATCTGGGGCACGGGTAGGCAGGTTGCGCTGACGCGGGATTTCATTCGCGAAAAACCCCACGTTCACGGTGCGAATGCTGTTGGGCTTGGCGTCGCTCGGCCCAATCTGCATCTTCAATACGCGATGCCGAGCCTGCGCATCAGCTTGCCCATCAACCACGCCGGGCCGATCAGGAGCTGCACGATGTTGGTGAGAAACGCAGGGCGGCGGCCTTCGATCGCATGGCCGATGAATTGCCCGATCCATGACGCCACGAACAACGCGGCCGCGAGGATCAACAACGCCCGCGGACCGAACGCGCCGTACAGCGCCCACGCGATCGCGCCGCTCACGATGAATACGATCGCCATCGCGTAGCCGAGATTGCGCGACAATCGGTGGTAGAACAGGAACGCCGCGAACATCGCGACCACGGCCCACAGCCCCGGCCGGAACCATTGCGGCAGGATCGGCGGGATCGTCCACAACGCAGCGATCACTGCCCACATGATCACCGGCACGCAGACCCAGTGGATCGCGCGATTGGTGCGGTTCTGGTGGTCGCCAGCGTAGCTTCCGAACCATTGGTGGATGTCGCGCATGCGAAGTCCTCTGGCCAACGTGCATCGGCGCGCGAAAACAGATTCAGCAGCACACCGGTCAGTCGACCGTGATGCCGGCGAGCTTGCGCAGCGCCTCGGCGTATTTCGCCGCGGTGCCGTCGGTCACTTCGCGCGGCAACTTCGGACCGGGCGCACGCTTGTCCCAGTCCAGGGTTTCGAGGTAATCGCGCACGAACTGCTTGTCGTATGACGGCGGGCTGATGCCGACCCTGTACTGGTCGGCCGGCCAGAAGCGCGAGGAGTCCGGCGTCAGCATCTCGTCCATTACGTACAACTTGCCGTTTGCGTCGGTGCCGAACTCGAACTTGGTATCGGCGATGATGATGCCGCGCTCGGCGGCGTAGGCGGCGGCGAACCTGTAAATGGCCAGCGTCGCGTCGCGGACTTGTTTTGCGAGTCCGCCACCAATCAGTTTCTCGACTTCATCGAAGCCGATGTTCTCATCGTGCGTGCCCTTGGGCGCCTTGGTGGATGGCGTGAAGATCGGCTCGGGCAACTGCTGTGCCTGCTTGAGCCCGGAGGGGAGCCTGATGCCACACAGCTCGCCCGTCTGCCGGTAATCCTTCCAGCCCGAGCCGATCAGGTAACCACGCGCGATCGCTTCGATGGGCACGGCTTTCAAGCGCTTCACCACCACCGCACGTTTTTCGTACAGTTTGGGATCGACACCGTCCGGCAACACTTCGGCCACCGGCGCGCCAGTCAGGTGATTCGGCACCAGGTGGGCGGTCTTGCCGAACCAGAAGTTGGAAATCTGCGTCAGCATTTCGCCCTTGCCGGGAATCGGGTCGGGCAACACCACGTCGAACGCGGAAAGACGATCGCTGGCGATGATCAGCAGCCGCTCGTCCGGCAGCGCGTACACATCCCGCACCTTGCCGCGACGCAGGAGTTCGAGGCCGGGCAATTCCGATTGCAACAGGGTGGTCGGCACGGCTTTCGCTCCGCGGATGGCAAAAGCGCATTGTAGCGACGCGTCCCGGCGATACGCGCGTCCAGGCTGATAAACTTGGCGGATGCGTAAATTGCTCTGGACCTCTCCGCTGCTCGCTCTTGCGCCGTTGGCGTTGGCGGACGCGGCCCCGTTGCCGCCGCAACCCGCGCAGCTCGGGCTGTGCGCCGCATGCCATGGTGAGGATGGCCGCGCCCGCATTCCGGGCGCCCCTAACCTTGCCGGGCAGCCCTATCAATACCTCTTGCAGGCGCTGCACGAGTACCGCAACGGCGAGCGCAAGGTGCCGGTGATGCGCGCGGCGGCCGGACCGCTCACCGAAAAAGACATGCAGGCGTTGGCGCACTGGTTTGCTGCGCAGTCGCCGTGCAAGCCCGAACAGGCGGGGAGTCCATGAGGATCTGGGGCAAGCTGATCGGATTCATGATCGGCTTGGTGGTGACGCGCGGCGACTTTGGCGCGGCCGTGCTGGGACTCGTGATCGGACACCTGGTGTTCGACAGCGGCTGGCTCGCGGGCCTGACCCACACCGGTGGCAAGGACGGATACGTCGAGCCGCTGTTCGCGCTGATGGGCGCGTTGGCCAAGAGCGATGGCCGGGTTTCCGAAGCGGAAGTGGGGATCGCGGAAAGGCTGATGACGCGGCTGGAATTGGATCCGCTGTGGCGGCGGCGCGCGATCGACGCATTCAACAAGGGCAAGGCGCCGGGATTCGACATCGCGCGCACGCTGGTGGATTTGCGCGCATGGTGTTTGCCGCGGCGCAGTTCGGTGATGCCCTTCCTCGACATGCTGTGTGACGTCGCGCTGGCCGACGGCCCGCTCAACGATGAAAAACTGCAGGTGCTGAAACGGGTGGCGTTCTCGCTGCGCATCAGCGAAATCCAGTTGGTGGCGCTGTTGGCGATGAAAGGTTTTGCGTGGAACGCCGGGCCGCGTTCCGAGGGCTGGGCGCACGCCGGCGCCTGGTCCCAACAGCAAGGCTACCGGCCTGCGCCGCGCAACAATGGTCCCGATCCGTACGCGGTGCTGGGCGTACCGCGCGATGCCGACCAGCGCACCATCAAGCGCGCCTACCGCAAGCTGATCGGCGAGTACCATCCGGATCGTCTCGGCAACATGCCGGAGGATTTGCGCCGTCGCGCCGAGGCACGTGCCAGCGAAATCAACACGGCGTGGGAGCGCATACAATCCGAGCGAGGTTTTCGCTAGACTGCTGCGGTTTTTGCTGTGCGATCATCCCTGATCGCTGTTTCGCTCGATGGCAATACGGCGTGCAGCAGCCTGCATCCTGTGAGTCCAGAACGCCCATCCATGGGTTGACTTTCCACGACAGCCGCTCCGCACGGAACACCATGAGCAGACAACCCTGCGTGATTGCCCCTTCCATCCTTTCGGCCAACTTCGCCAAGCTGGGCGCGGAAGTCGACGCCGTGATCGACGCCGGCGCCGACTGGATCCACTTCGATGTGATGGACAACCATTACGTCCCCAACCTCACCATTGGTCCAATGGTGCTGAAGGCGCTGCGCGATTACGGCATCACCGCGCCGATGGACGTGCACCTGATGGTCGAGCCGGTGGACCGGATCGTGCCGGATTTTGCCAATGCCGGCGCCACCTCCATCAGCTTTCATCCCGAGGCCACGCGACACGTGGATCGCACGTTGTCGCTGATCCGCGAACACGGCTGCAAGGCTGGCCTCGTTTTCAACCCGGCGACGCCGCTCGGCTTGCTCGATTACGTGCTGGACAAGGTCGACATCCTGCTGGTGATGTCGGTGAATCCGGGATTCGGCGGCCAGTCGTTCATTCCGTCCGCACTGGAAAAACTGAAACGCGCGCGTGAAATCATCGACCGCAGTGGACGGCCGATCCATCTCGAAGTCGACGGCGGCGTCAAGACCGACAACATCGGCGATATCGCGCGCGCGGGCGCGGACGCGTTCGTCGCGGGTTCCGCCATCTTCGGCAGCGATGATTACGGGAAAACCATCGCGGCCATGCGCAAAGCGGTGGGCTGAAAAGACAAATCAGTCCGCAAATGAACGCGAATCAACGCAAATGAAAGCACGGCAGGAACCCTTTTAAAGCGTGCAGTGGAGATCGGTCCGGAGCGGCTGTTGTGAAAAGTCAGGACATGGATGTCCGTTCTGGACCGTCAGGTTGCCAGCAGGCGTCACTCGCGCGAGCGTCCAACGAGGCCGCGTTCATGGATGAACGCAAAAGCAAAGACCAACGGCCCCGATGCTTTCGCACCGAGGCCGCGGCCGACCAGGAGAGGAATGAACCGGAGGCGGGAAGAGAAACCGCCTCGAACTTGAGTGGTGGTCCACCGCGCTGGACGCCTTCCGGTGTCAGTGGCCGGGTGCGTCTCCGGCGCCAGCGCGGGGGTGTTCCACGGTCGACGTCCACGGCAGGAGTACCGACTGACGGTCATTTGGCCCCCGCGCACCGCACTGGGAGGGGCAGGCCGGGGGCGGAAAGCGGGCGATTTGTGGCAAAACGCGGGCAGCCCGGGCGGATGGGTTGCGTGTCACCTCCGCATGACGCACGCTCGCACTGCGACGGTCCCGATACGGGGCCCAACAAGGAGAAACGCATGGCTCGCGCCATTGCCATCGTGGAGGACGAACCGTCCATCCGCGCCAACTACGTCGAGGCGTTGTCGCGCATCGGCTATGACGTGCGGGGGTTTGCCTCGCGCGGGGAAGCTTCGGGCGCCTTCGCCAACCGCATGCCCGAGTTGGTGATCATCGACATTGGCCTCGGCGACGAACCGGAAGGCGGCTTCGACCTGTGCCGCGAGTTGCGTGCGAAATCGGCGACGCTGCCCATCATTTTCCTGACCGCGCGTGATTCCGATTTCGACGTGATCTCGGGGCTGCGACTGGGCGCCGACGATTACCTCAGCAAGGACACCAGCTTTCACCAGCTCGCCGCGCGCATCGGTGCGCTGTTCCGGCGCGCGGAATCGCAGAAGGCCCCGGCGCCAACCGAAACGGTGGTCGAGCACGGGTCGTTGAAGCTGGAAGCGGAGCGCATGCGCGTCACCTGGAACGATGTCGAGGTGCCGCTGACCGTCACCGAATTCTGGATGGTGCACACACTGGTGCGTTTCCCCGGCCACGTGAAAAATCGCGATCAGTTGATGCGCGATGCGGAACTGGTGGTTGACGACGCCACCATCACTTCGCACATCAAGCGCATCCGCAAGAAGTTCCTGGCCATCGATCCCGGCTTCGACGCGATCGAGACGGTGCATGGGGTGGGATACCGCTGGAAGCCGTAATTTGTGCGATCGATCCCTGATCGCTGCTTCAATCCGCGTGCGCCGGGGTTCCAGGGCGAAGCATCTCTGAGTCCAGAACGGCCCTCCATGGCCTGACTTTCCACGACAGCCGCTTCGATCGCGACTTTCTGTTGGATCGCTCGCGCCGTCGGTGCTCGCCATGCTCGCGCACTGTCGTGTACGCTCCGCTTGCTGCGTTCCGGCGTCGCGCAATCTGCCTTCGCTCGCGACGCTTTGCGCTCCGCGCTCTTGCGCCGGTGAGAGAGGAAGTCCGCTTTGACGTTGCGCCGCAAACTGCTGCTGGTCGCGCTGTCCACGCTGGCATTGCCGTGGGCGGGCTGGTTGTACGTGCGCCAGATGGAGCATCTGCTGCGCAATAGCCAGGAGCAGGCGCTGCTGGCGATCGCGTTTGCGCTGGATCGTGGCCTGGTCGCGGTGGGGGCGGACTTGCCGAACACCGGGCAAAACTGGTACGTACAGCGCGTGACGCAACCGATCGTGATCGACGGCACCGAGCGCGACTGGGCCTCGATGGCGCGCTGGGCGCAGCATCCGTGGCGGGGCGTGGAAGTGCAACTTGCCAATGATCCGGCGTGGTTGTACATGCGCGTCAATGTCGCCGATGCGACGCATACGCGCCTCGATGCCCAGGACGCCGCCGCGGTGGAAGCCGACCACGTGGTGCTGCAACTGGTGCGCGGCAGTCGCCAGCGCAGCTATCTCCTCGCCAGCTCGGCATCGGGGGCCTTTCTCGCGCACCCGCTGGACCCCCGCGTGCACGGCCTGCCCGACCAGATCAGCGGACAGTGGATGGACGCTGGCGAGACTTACCAGATCGAGCTGCGCATTCCTCGCGCGCAGGCGCCCGATCAACTTGGGATCGGTGTGTTCGACGCCAATGGGCCGACGCGCTTCGACGGCGGCAAACCCGATCTGCGGCCGTTGCTCAGTCTGTCGCCCGCGTTGTCGAACGACTTGACCCAGCTTGCGCCGAGTGGCGTGCGGGTCCGCTTGCTCAGCGCCGATGGCTGGGTGCTCGGCGAAGGCGGCAGCATGCTGGAAACTCCTGCGCGAAAGCCCACCCGATTTCCCTCGGTGCAACGGGTACTTTCCGATCTGCTGGTCGTGCCCTCGCTGGATCAGCGCCAGCACCTGCCGCGCGACATCCCGCGCTTGTCCGAACCCGACGTGCAACAGGCGCTGGAGGGGCAGGCCACGGCCAACTGGCGCGGCGGCGATACCGCCGGAAGCGTGGTGCTGACTGTCGCGGTGCCGCTGGACTTGCGCGGGCAGAACCGTGGCGCGCTGGTGCTCGAACAGTCCAGCCAGGCGTTGCCGCTGTTGACCAACCGCGCGCTGCTGGGTTTGATGCTGGCCAGCGTCGCGGTGTTGCTGATCGCCGGCGCGGTGCTGTTCGCGTTCGCTACATGGTTGTCGGTACGCATCGGCCGTCTGCGCGACGCTGCCGAACAGGCGCAACACCATGAAAGCCTCGCGCTGGAACGCCTGCCGCTGGTGGATGATCGCGATGAACTGGGCGATCTCGCGCGCAGCCTGTCGCGTCTGCTGGAATCGATCGGCACCTATACCGAATACTTGCGCAAGCTGGCTTCCAATCTGTCACACGAACTCAACACGCCGCTCGCGATCGTGCGCTCGTCGCTGGAAAACCTGGAACATGCAGACCTGCCGCCCGACGCGCTGCCGTATCTCACCCGCGCGCGCGATGGTGCAGCACGGATCGGCGCGATCGTGCGCGCCATGAGCGAAGCCAGTCGCATGGAGCGCGCGATGGCTTCGGCGGATGGCGAGGACATGGATCTCGCGCAAGTGGTGCGCGGCTGCGCCGAGGCGTACCGGTCGCTGGCGGGTACGCGCGAGCTGCAATGTTCGATTCCTGTGCATCCGGTGCCGCTGTACGGCGCGCCGGAATTGATCGCGCAGGCGCTGGACAAATTGTTCGATAACGCGCTGTCGTTCACCGCGGCCGACGGCTGGATACGGATCGCGTTGGAGCAGGACGGTGACGAGGTGCGCATCGTGGTCTCCAACAAGGGCCCGCACCTGCCCGAAGCCATGCAGGGCCAGTTGTTCGATTCGCTGATCAGCGTGCGCGGTACGGGCGCCAAGGCAGGCACGCCGCACCTGGGCTTGGGGCTTTACGTCGTGCGACTCGTGGCGGAACTGCACCAGGGCCGCGTCTCGGCGCACAACGACGAGGAAGGTGTGAGTTTCGAGATGGACCTGCGCGGCATGCGGCGCACGGCGGGTGATTGAACAGTCGTCGTTTGGACGTCTGAACGTGCGCTGCTATCTTCGCGGGCCGTTGTGTGATCGTCCGTGACTACTGTTCTCCAGAACCGTCCCAGAATCGAAAGCGTCCGGGTCCGGTGTGCGCCAAAACGAGCTTCCGCGGTCTGATATTTCGCAACGGTCACTTCGTATGCGCCTTCAAGAATTTCCTGCAAGGATAAGTCCCGTGCTCGAACTGGACCAATTCGATGCCCTCGCCCGCGAGGGCCACAACCGCATCCCGCTGGTGCGCGAGGTGCTGTCGGATCTCGATACGCCGCTGTCGGTGTACCTGAAGCTTGCCGACGGCCCCTATACCTTCCTGCTGGAATCGGTGGAGGGCGGGTCCAACTGGGGGCGCTATTCGATCATCGGATTGCCGGCGCGGCGAATCTTCAGTTTTCGTGCGCATACGTTGACCGTGATAGAAGAGGGTTCGGTGCTCGAAACGCGCGAGGTGGACGATCCGCTGGCCGAGGTCGAGCGCCTGCGCGCGCAATATCGCGTGCCGCATTTGCCGGATCTTCCTGCGTTCACCGGGGGACTGGTCGGCTATTTCGGATTCGAAACCGTCGGCTACGCCGAGCCGCGCCTTGCGAGCTGGGATTGCGCCGACGAACTCGGCACGCCCGACATTCTTTTGGTGCTGGCCGAGGAAGTCGCGGTCTTCGACAACTTGAAGGGACGCCTGTACCTGATCGTGCACGCCGATCCGTCGCGCCCGCATGCTTACGCGCGCGCGCAGCGCCGGCTCGATGCGCTGGCGCACCACCTGCGCCAGGGCGGCGCGGCCTATCCTCAACCCACGCATGGCGCAGTGCTGGACGAGCGCGATTTCAAATCGTCGTTCACGAAGGAAGCGTTCGAGGCGATGGTGGAACGTTGCAAGGAATACATCCGCGCCGGCGACGTGTTCCAGGTCGTGCCGTCGCAACGCCTTAGCATCGGTTTCAACGCAAGACCGGTGGACGTGTACCGCGCGCTGCGCGCGTTGAATCCATCGCCGTACATGTACTTCTTCGATCTAGGTGAAACCCAGATCGTGGGGTCGTCGCCCGAGATCCTGGCGCGGTTGAAGGATGGCAAGGTCATTGTGCGTCCGCTCGCCGGCACCCGCAAACGCGGCGCGACGCCGGAAGAAGACGCGGCGCTGGAAAAAGAGTTGCTGGCTGACCCCAAGGAACGCGCCGAGCACCTGATGCTGATCGACCTTGGCCGCAACGATATCGGTCGCATCAGCGAAACCGGCAGCGTTGAAGTCAGCGATTCATTCGCCATCGAGCGCTACTCGCACGTGATGCACATCATGTCGCAGGTGCAGGGCACGTTGCGCCCCGGCACCAGTTATATGGACGTGCTGCGCGCGACGTTCCCGGCCGGCACGCTGTCCGGCGCACCCAAGATCCGTGCGATCGAAATCATCCAGGAACTCGAACCGTTCAAGCGCAACATCTACGCCGGTGCGATCGGCTGGATCGGCTGGTGGGGCGACGCCGACACCGCCATCGCGATCCGTACCGCGGTGATCCAGGACGGCCGCCTGCACGTGCAGGCCGGCGCCGGCATCGTCTACGACTCCGACCCCGCGGCCGAGTACGAGGAAACCATGAACAAGGGGCGGGCGCTGTTCCGTGCGGTGGCACAGGCGGTTCGCGGTCTCTGAGCCCTTCTCTCCGGGCCAGGCGACGGTTGGCCGAGCGCGTAGCGCTCTCCACGAGGGATGGGTAAGGGCTTGCACTCGCAAACCCGGTCATCCATGTCTGCTTTTGTAGGGCGGGTGACAACCCGCCTTCTGCGTGCCTTCGGCGGGATTGTTCGCATCATCCATGATGCTCACCCCCTCGCTCGCGCTCGGGGCCAGCCTGCGGCCGTCCAAATTCATTCCGGACGAATTTGTCGCTACGCTTCTCCCGCCCTACGGGCTGGACGCCTCTCGTCGCGAGCCGGGACGCATGTTGTACAGTGCATCTCGCTGCCAGCTTTGGGGAGCGCGCAGTGGCAAAGAACGGCCATCGAGGTCCGAATTTCGTCCAGTACTTTGGTCCGCTGCTGAACGCGCTGCGCGAAATCGGGGGGTCGGCCAAGCCGGAGGAGGCGATTGACCGCGTCGCCCATGACCTGAAAATCCCGGATCGGGTTCTGGACGAGACGCTTCCTTCCGGAGCGGGCAGATTTCGCAACCGGGTGGCTTGGGCGCGGTTCTATCTCACGCGAGAAGGCCTGCTGGACTCTTCGAAACGCGGTGTCTGGAGCCTTACCGAAGAAGGTCGTCAAACCACGTTGTCGCACGAGCAGGCCTATTCGATTTTCCGGAAGTGGGCGAAGGTATTTCAGGAAGAGCGTCGTCGTCGCGAAGAGGAGTCGGCGGCGACGGAAAATCCAACACAAGCGACGACGCCGTACTCGCAGACTATCGTGAGGAAGTTCTCGCGGTGATTCTGAAATTGCCCCCGAGTGGATTTGAGCGCTTGGCGCAGCGCATGCTGCGCGAAGCGGGGTTCGTGCAAGTTTTTGTCACCGGCAAGAGCGGTGACGGCGGAATAGACGGAGTAGGCACGCTACAGGTAAATCCCTTGGTGTCGTTCAAGGTGCTGTTCCAATGCAAACGCTACCTCAACTCGGTTTCACCCTCGCAAGTGCGCGATTTTCGTGGTGCCATGGCAGGTAGGGCGGACAAAGGCATCATCATCACCACCGGTACGTTCACGGCAGAGGCTCGTCGCGAGGCATCACGTGATGGGGTGCCACCGATCGAACTGATCGACGGAGAAAAGTTGGTGAGCATGTTGGAAAAGCTTGAGCTTGGATTGCGCCCCATCACGACGTACGAAGTTGAGCATTCGTTCTTCAAGGATTTCGAACAGAGCTGACAAGTCCTTGCTCGCACTTGGCCTTCGCCATTTCACCGAAATTTCGTACGGCCGTACGTCAACAGCGAAATCGCTGGGTTCCGGATCGCGGCTTCGCCGCGTCCGGAATGAAGGTGTCGGGGGGTACGGCGGGACGGAGGGCGACGGCAGTGAAAGCGCCGCACGGATGCGGACCCTCACCCGCCCTTCGGGCACCCTCTCCCGAAGGGAGAGGGGAAAAAGCTGCGTCGCGGTGGGCGTTGCTCCGGACAGCGGCGAGCTGTCACGCCAACTCGCGGACCTTCACCACTGCCGGATCGTCGGCGTGGTCGATCAGCAAGCGGCGGACGCGATCCTGCCATAGGCGCCCGAACTCGCGGCGCTGCGTGGCATCGGCCTGGCCGGTCATGGTCAACTGCATCAACGGACGCATCATCGGGTCGCCGGGTACGGTGCTGGCGTCGATTTCGATCTCGACCTCAGCGCCGGTGTCGTTGCGCTTGAAGCGTACGCCGGCGACATCGCCCTGCGCATAGTGCAGTAGGCCCTTGCGCGCGTGGTGGCCACCGAGTCCCTTGAAGCCATTGGCGGCGGCGGCGCCGGTGACCAGCGTCAACACCTGGCCAATCACCCCTGTGACACCGGCGTCCGCGGCGTCGTTCAAATACACGCTGATGCCGCCGCGTTCGGGCAGGCTGTCGGGATACAGATGACGCAGCGCGGCGCGCGCGCTGAGCCACCCGCCGGCGACGGTGGGGCAGGAGTGCCCGGCCAGCCGCACCGCGTCGGCGTAGTGGTACTCGATCACGCCGTCGTCGCTGGCGCCCAGCAGTTGCGCGAGGCCATCGCGCAGCTTGAGTGCCGGCACTTCGGCGAAGAAATCCGGGAAGGCCATTACTGCGTGACCACGAAATCGATCACGACCGGGCCGGCGCCGCCGCGCTGCTGGTAGATCACGTCTATGCGATCGCCGTAGCGTTGCTGCATTTGGTGCAGCAGGGGAATCGGGTCATGGTCGTTGACAAAGCGCATGGCCTCGCCGGCCTGCAGCGCATCGAGGGCGCCGAAGATCGCGGAATGGCGGAAGCGGTGCGCGATCGCGCGCGCGTCGAACGGGTAGGAGGTGTAGGCAGGACTTTCGGCGGGCGTGTTCATGAGCTGGCTCACGTGATCGAGGGCCGGGCAAGCATGCGCCCGCATTGCGCCGTGCGTATTGACTTGAATCAGGGTAAGGCGGCGGCCGGTGACGCGGCGGCATTGCCGAGGAATGCATCGCGTTGTGCCGCCGGCTCGTTGCCGATCTTGCGTACCGCTGCGTAAAAGCGCATCCAATCGCCATTGGATTGCTTGAACAGTGCCGCGAATGCTGGAACACCGCGGTCATACAGTCCGAACGGCAGCAGCTTGGCATTGTTGAGTGGCGTGTCGAACCAATGGTCGTAGCCGTTGTATCCGTGCCACTCGGTGTCGCGCACGTCTTGGTAGTCGCGATGCATGTCGACGAATATTTGCGCTTTGCGTTCTCGCTTCACCGCATCGGCAACATCGCTGGCGTACAACACCTTCAGCTTGTGGCGCGTCGCCAGCACCAGTTCGGTGAATTGCGTCTGGTGCTCGGCTTCCGTAGGGTCGGGTGGCGGCAGGTGGTTGTCGGCGCGCCACTGGCGCAAACCCTCCCTTTGCACGAAGGTCGCAAAGGATTCATTGAACGCAGTGTCGCCCTTGACGTAGAACTCCTGGTGCGCCAGCTCATGGAAAATCGTGCTGATCATCTCGTCATTACTCCAGCGATCCATGGTGCTGAGCAAGGGATCGGCAAAGTGTCCCAGCGTGGAATAAGCTGGCACACCGCCGATCCAGACGTCGTCGCCTTCCTGTTCCAGCTTGTCCGCTAATGCCTCGGCGCGAGCGTGGTGGTAGAAACCCTGATAGGCCACACAACCCGCGAACAGGAAGCAGTGCTGCACTGGTTGCAGCGACAGCGCGGGCGTGGCGAACACGTTCCACATCACGAACGGGCGATGGATGTCGGCGTAGGTGGTGTAACTCTTGTTGCGCGGGAGCTTGAGCGTGTCGGATGCGAACACACGGGCACGCAGCGCCAATGCCAACCGCGTGCGTAATGCGGGATCGACATGAGGGTCCGCGATCAGTTGCTTGATCGGCACCCGCGCGCGCAACACGGCCATTTCGCCAGCGGCCAGATGGGCGTAGTAGCCGATCGTGGTACAACTCGCGAGCGCGGTGCCGACGCCGGCCAGTGCCAGGGCCCGGGCAATCGTCTTGTATCGGCGGCGGCGGGCATTCACACTTGCGTTTTCTCCCGGCTACGCGGTTTCGGATGGACGGCCATGTTGCTGCTGATCGACAACTATGACAGCTTCACGTTCAACCTCGCACAATACTTGGGCGAGCTTGGGCAGGACGTGAAGGTGCTGCGCAACGATGCGGTGGACGTGGCCGGTATCCACACGCTGATGCCCGAGCGCATCGTGATCTCGCCGGGGCCGGGCACGCCCGACCAGGCCGGTGTTTCGCTGGCGCTGGTCCACGAACTTGCCGGCGCCATTCCGATCCTGGGCGTGTGCCTCGGCCATCAGGCGATCGGGCAGGCGTTCGGCGGCAAGGTGATCCGCGCCAAGGAGATCATGCACGGCAAAACCTCGCCCATTCTCCACCGCGGCGTGGGTGTGTTCGCCGGTCTTGCCAATCCGTTCGAGGCCACCCGCTACCACTCGCTGGTGGTGGAGCGCGCGAGCCTGCCGGAATGCCTCGAAATCACCGCATGGACCGAGCACCCGGACGGCTCATTCGACGAGATCATGGGTTTGCGCCACAAGGCGCTGGCGGTCGAGGGCGTGCAGTTCCATCCCGAGTCGATCCTGACCCGCAGTGGCCATGATCTGCTGCGCAATTTCATCAGCGCGCCTTTGTCCAGGGTGGCATGAACATGGGCATCACGCCGCATGAAGCGCTGCAGCGCACGATCGAACATCGCGAGATCTTCCACGACGAGATGATCGACCTGATGCGCCAGATCATGCGCGGCGAGGTATCGCCCGCGATGACCGCGGCGATCCTGACCGGGTTGCGGGTGAAGAAGGAAACCGTCGGCGAGATCGCGGGCGCGGCGACCGTCATGCGCGAGCTGGCCGAGCACGTCACGGTACCGGCGCATCCCCATATGCTGGACATCGTCGGCACCGGTGGCGACGGCGCGCACAGCTTCAATATTTCCACCGCATCGATGTTTGTCGCCGCGGCAGCCGGCGCGCGGATCGCCAAGCACGGCAATCGCGGCGTGTCCTCCTCGTCGGGCAGTGCCGACGTGCTGGAAGCCTTGGGCGCCAAGATCGACCTGGGGCCGGAAGCCGTCGCGCGCTGCATCGACGAGACCGGTATCGGCTTCATGTTCGCGCCGCGTTTTCATCCCGCGATGAAAGCGGTCGCGCCCGTCCGTCGTGAAATGGGCGTGCGCACGTTGTTCAATATTTTGGGCCCGCTGACCAATCCGGCGAACGCGCCGAACATATTGATGGGCGTGTTCCATCCAGACCTTGTCGGTATCCAGGTGCGCGTGCTGCAGCGGCTGGGCGTCGAACGCGCGCTGGTGGTGCATGGCAAGGACGGGCTGGACGAAATTTCACTGGGCGGCGCCACGCTGGTCGGCGAATTGCGCGACGGCACGGTGCGCGAATACGAGATCGAACCGGAGCAGTTCGGCATTCCGATGGCGTCCAGCCGCAACCTGCGGGTCGCGGATTCGGGCGAGTCGAAGGCCATGCTGTTGCACGTGCTGGACGGACTCGATGGCGTCCCACGCAACATTGTGCTGCTGAATGCGGGTGCAGCGTTGTATGCGACCGGCATTGCCACCTCCATTTCGGACGGAATCGAGCGCGCGGGCCGCGTGATCGATGACGGTTCGGCGCGCGCAAAACTCGAACGCTTCGTCATGACCACGCAGACGCTGGCCGCGCAAGGGACATGAGCGATATTCTGAAACAGATCCTTGCGCGCAAGCGCGAGGAAATCGCCGAACGCAAGGTGCATGCCCCGCTCGCGGAACTGCGCGCCCGCAATGCGGGGGCGCCGCCTGCGCGCGGGTTCGCTGCGGCATTGCGCAAACGCGTGGATGCGCGGCAGGCAGCGGTTATTGCGGAAATCAAGAAAGCGAGCCCGTCCAAGGGGTTGATCCGGGCCGAATTCGATCCGGCCGCGATCGCGCGAAGTTATGAAAGCGGTGGCGCGACCTGCCTGTCGGTTCTGACCGACGCGGATTTCTTCCAGGGCAGCGATGCGTATGTCGGCGAAGCGCGCGATGCCTGTTCGTTGCCGGTATTGCGCAAGGACTTCACCATCGACGTATTCCAGGTGCACGAAGCCCGCGCCATCGGTGCCGACGCGATCCTGCTGATCGCGGCGGCTCTCGACAATGCCGCGCTGGTGAACCTGCATGCGCTGGCGATCGAGGTGGGCCTCGACGTACTGGTCGAGGTCCACGATGCTGTCGACCTGCAGCGCGCGCTGCCCCTGCCGGCAGAGGCGCGCACGTTGATCGGCATCAACAACCGCGATCTGCGGACTTTCGAGACGACGCTCGAAACCACACTGTCGCTGAAGGAGGCCGTGCCGCACGACCGTCTGCTGGTGACCGAAAGTGGCATTGCCACGCGCGACGATGTTGCCCACTTGCGCGCAGCCGGAGTGAATGTGTTCCTGGTAGGCGAGACGTTCATGCGCGCCACGGATCCGGGCGCTGAACTCGCGAGGCTGTTCGCCGAGGCATGATGATGGAAGAGGGGGTGGCGGAAACGGCGCGACGCACCGTGCTGTTCGACTTCGACGGCGTACTGATCCGCGGCGACACGTTTGCGATGTTCATGCGCGACCGCTACGCACGTGCGCGCTGGCGCAAGGGGCTGGTGTTGCTGCTCAGCCCGTGGTTGCTGCTGGTACTGCCGTTCTCCCGCCGGCGCGTGCTGCGTTCGCTGGTGCATCTTGGCCTGCTCGGGATGAGCGAGGCGCATTATCAGGACCTGGCGCAGGCGTTCGCCGCGGCGCTGGTGCGCCAGCCGGGCCGTTTTTGCCGCGAGGGGTTGAGCGCCCTGCGTCGGCACCAGGCCGCGGGTGATCGGATCGTGGTCGTCACGGGTTGCGAGGAATCGCTGGTGCGCGGCGTGTTGGCCGAACTTGGCATGACGAACGTCGAAGTATTGGCGTCGCGGTTGTGCGCGGGACGCCTTGGCATGCGTTCGGACTGGCACAACATTGGGCGGCACAAGGTGGAGCTATTGGCGCAGCACGGCATTGAGGCATGGCAGGTCGCCTACAGCGATTCGAGCCAGGATCTTCCGATGCTCGCACTGGCCGCCGAGGCGGTGCTGGTCAATGCGACGCCCAGGCTCTGCAAGCGCGTGGAGAAGGCGCTGGGTCGCAGTGTGACCCGGGTCGAGTGGTTTTGAACCGCGCAATGTTGCAATCGCAGCGGCTGTTGTGAAAAGTCGGGCCATGGAAGGCCGTGCTGGTGATCGCGGACCGTATTGCCGGCACGGGATGGGGATGCCGATCGAAGCAGCGGTCTGGGAAGTTCGCACAACTATCGCGTGCCGCGCACCACGATGGTTTTCCCCGATACGTCGATACCGCCGTCGTCCTCGAGCTGCTTCAACACTCGTCCGGCCATTTCGCGCGAACAGCCCACGATGCGAGAGAGCTCCTGCCGCGAGATGCGGATCTGGGTGCCTTCGGGGTGTGTCATGGCGTCCGGCTCCTGGCACAGGTCCAGCAGCGTGCGCGCGATGCGGTTGGTGACATCCATGAAAGCCATGCGACTGACCTGGCGCGAGGTGCGCAGCAGGCGGTGGGTCAGTTGCAGGCCGATCGCGAACAGGATGCGCGGGCAGTCGTCGTGCAGCGTGCCCTCGAACAGATGGAACAGTTTCTCGTAGCTGATCTCGGCCAGCTCGCATGCGCTGCGGGTGCGAATCAGGACTTCGCGCTGTGCCTGTTCGACGAACAAGCCCATCTCGCCGATGAATTCGCCACGGTTGATGTAGGCGAGGATCAGTTCACGGCCCTGGTCGTCTTCGCTGCATACGGTGACCGAGCCGTCGATCACGTAGAACAGCGTGTTGGCGGGATCGCCCGGTCGGAGGATTGCGGTCTTGCCGGGGTATCGGCGACGGTGGCACTGCTCGAGCAGTCGCTGCATCGCGGCCGGATCGGGCGCCAGCATCGGCGGTGCCTTCGAGCGTTCATAAACTTGCTGGAGCAGGTAGCGCAATTCCGACATGATGTCCCTGTCCTGCATCACACATTAAGTGCGGGGTTTCACAAACCTCGGGGCGATTGTGCCACATTCATGTTCGTGCAAGCCAGCCAGGTCTGCGCGAGGATGCGCCGGCGACCACTTTCCCGCATACTTTGTCCCTTCCGACAAATCCCGTTTCGCGTGCGACCGGAACACCGGTCCGGCGCGCCGCTCCCATCATTCCCGAGGACATACTGCCGTGGTCAAGCCGCTGCCCCGCTTGAAGCTGCAGGGGTTCAACAACCTCACCAAGGCGCTCAGCTTCAACATCTACGACATCTGCTACGCGGTCACCAAGGACCAGCGCGACCGCTACATCGACTACATCGATGAAGCCTACGACTCCGACCGCCTCACCCAGATACTGACCGACGTGGCCGACATCATCGGCGCGAACATCCTGAACATCGCGCGCCAGGATTACGATCCGCAGGGTGCGTCGGTGACGATCCTGATATCCGAGCATCCGGTGGTGGAGAAGCTCGGCCGCGACGTGATTTCCGACGCGGTGGTCGCCCACATGGACAAGTCGCACATCACCGTGCACACCTACCCGGAAACGCACCCGCACAACGGCATAGCGACGTTCCGCGCCGACATCGACGTGGCGACCTGTGGGGTGATTTCGCCCCTGAAGGCGTTGAATTACCTGATCGACAGCTTCGAGTCGGACATCGTGACGATGGATTACCGGGTGCGCGGTTTCACCCGCGACATCCACGGCAAGAAGCACTACATCGACCACAAGATCAATTCGATCCAGGATTACCTGGCCAAGCACATTCGCCAGAAATACGAGATGTTCGACGTCAACGTGTACCAGGAAAACATGTTCCACACCAAGATGCACGTGAAGGACTTCGACCTCGACACCTACCTGTTCGAGGCGCACGCGGACGATTTGTCGTTCAAGGATCGCCAGCGGATCGAGTCGCTGCTGCGTCGCGAGATCGAGGAACTGTTCCACGGCCGCAACTTGATGTAGGGCGGGAGTAGCGCAGCGGATCCCGCCGGGTGACAGCGGTGGCGGGTTGGCACCCGCCCTACAACCTGTACGCAACGGTTTTCATCACGCCGCTGGCGCAACGCATCAATGTTGGAATCGGTGGCGGCAGTTTCTGGCCTCCGCGCGCCAGCGCGTTATCGGCGTGGCGAGCTTCATCGATCTGCATGGCTTCGAGGATCGCGCGCGAACGCAGATCCGATGGCGGCAGGCGTTCCAGATGTTCGCCGAGATGCGCTTCCACCTGCCGCTCGGTCTCGACCACGAAGCCCAAGCTCCAGCGATCGCCGGCCAAGGCGGCCATGGCGCCGATCGCGAAACTGCCGGCGTACCACAGCGGGTTCAGGAGGCTCGGCCGATCGTCCAGTTCCTGCAACCGCCCGGCGCACCACGCAAGGTGATCGGTTTCCTCGGCAGCCGCGGTTTCAAGGTGCGCGTGCGTCGCGTGATCGCGCGCCAGTGCAGCCTGGCCGTCGTACAGCGCCTGCGCGCACACTTCGCCGGTGTGGTTCACGCGCATCAGCCCGGCCACATGGTGGCGCTGCCGCGCGTCCAGTTCGGGCAAGGGCACTGTCTCCCCGGGCGAGGGTCTTGCCGCGACGGCGGCCCCGGCGACGGTGTCCAGCGCGCGCTGGAAGCCGCCAAGCAGGCGGTCGAGCGGGGTGGGACGGCGGATGTCGAAGTCCATGTGTCCATTGTCGCGCAAGCAGCACCAGCACGGGCTGAATCCGGGCCGCCGCGCGGCTGCTGCGGTAGAATGATGTTCGCCGCCGGGTTGGGAGAAATCGGATCGGTGCGGGTTTCGGGCGTCGCGCTTGCACGGACACCGCGGCGCCGTTATCCTTTCGGGTCTTTCGTTGCTGTCAACCTCGTCGCGCCCCATGACGCGGCCCCGCACCACGTGCGGACCAAATACATACGGATCATTTCCATGAAGACGTTCAGCGCCAAGGCCGAGACGGTCAAGCGTGACTGGCTGGTTGTCGACGCCGATGGCAAGACCTTGGGTCGGCTGTGCTCTGAAGTTGCGCGCCGCCTGCGCGGCAAGCACAAACCCGAATTCACCCCGCACGTCGATACCGGCGACTACATCGTCGTGGTCAATGCCGAGAAGGTTGCTGTGACCGGCAACAAGCTCGATGACAAGCAGTATCACCGCTTCACCGGCTACGTCGGCAATCTGAAGACCACCAACCTCAAGGACCTGCTGGCCACCCACCCGGAGCGTGCGATCGAATTTGGCGTCAAGGGCATGCTGCCGAAGAACCCGCTGGGCCGTGCGATGTTCCGCAAGCTCAAGGTATACCGTGGCGCCGAACATCCGCATACCGCTCAGCAGCCCAAGGCGTTGGAGATCTGATCATGGCGACCCTGCAACAAAATTCCGGCACCGGCCGCCGCAAGACTTCCGCCGCGCGCGTGTTCCTGCGCAAGGGCAATGGCGCGATCGTGGTCAATGGCAAACCGCTGGACGAGTTCTTTGGCCGCGAAACCTCGCGCATGATCGTGCGCCAGCCACTCGAATTGACCCAGATGGCCGACAAGTTCGACATCAAGGTCAATGTCGCCGGCGGTGGCATCACCGGCCAGGCGGGAGCGATCCGCCTCGGCATCGCACGTGCGCTGGTGGAATACGACGAAACGCTGAAGGCGTCGCTGCGGCGCGCCGGGTTCATGACCCGCGATGCGCGTGCAGTGGAACGCAAGAAGGTGGGTTTGCACAAGGCCAGACGCGCGACCCAGTTCTCGAAGCGCTGATTTTTGCGATCCTCGTAATTGTGCGATCGTCCCTGATCGCGGCGTCGTTGGAAAGGTAAGCTGGCGAGGCCATCTGCCGGTCATCGAGACCAGAACGGCCATCTGTGGCCTGACTTTTCACGACAGCGGCTTCGGACGCGGCATTCGAAAAGCCGCCATCAATCGCGATGCCTTTCGACTTGTTCTAGAATCGAATCGAACTGGGAACTACAGCCCCGTCGCCAAGTGGTAAGGCACCTGACTCTGACTCAGGCATTCGGAGGTTCGAATCCTTCCGGGGCTGCCAATCTAGGCTGAAATTTACAAATAATTTCAGCAACTTGCGAAAGCCGCCGCGAAATTTTCCGGCGGTTTTTCCACGTCTGTCCCTCGCGTTCAAGACGAAAAGGGGCGCCACGCTTGCCGGGCTCGCGTCTGTAACTTGACCAAGAGAGGCGGGAGCGCATCGTTCGCGTTGGCGATCATTTGCTGCGCCACAAGCAGCGCGCCTTTTTGTTCCCCGATTCTGCTGGCCTCGAAAAATGCGGTCATGGACACGCGGTACGCGTAGACCATGTGGTACGCGAAAGGCAGATCCCGCCCGATAGAAGCCCCGAGAAGGCCCAGACGCTGGAGGTTTGCGGCGTAGACGCTTTGTGGCGCCTCGGGAATGTGCCTCGGCGGCAAGGGCTCGCCCTTCTCCAATTGCTCAAGCAATGCCTTGGCGGTTTTCCCAGCGAGCTTCATCGCGAACACGAACGATTCGACCTCGCCGGCCAGTGCGGCGGCCAGAGCTTTTCCATCGCGCCATCTGCGGTAGTCCTCGCCCACAAAATGGGTCAGCCAAAACACCATCAGTGCCGTAAATGCCGCGCTTGCTGCGTCCACGCTCCACCCCCTGATC
>DATFGT010000012.1:0-30173 GCA_035249175.1 Rhodanobacteraceae bacterium | reverse complement strand
GGCGGAAACCGCACCTCAACGCGCAAGCCGTGTGGGTGGTCGTGATTCGAGAACACCAGCTCGGCGCCGTGGCGTTCCGCGATTTCGCGCACGATGGCGAGGCCCAGGCCTGTGCCTTCGTGGTTGTTGCCGACGACGCGGAAGAAGCGTTCGCCAAGGCGCGGCATCAGCTCCGGTGCGACGCCCGTGCCGTTGTCCTGCACGCTCAGTACGCTGCCGCCGTCGCCGTCGGTTTGCACGCCGACGGTGACGACGGCACTGCCGCGGCTGCCATAACGCGAGGCGTTGTCGATCAGGTTGCCGAGCAGTTCGCGCAGCAGCACGGCATCGCCGACCACGGTCACGCCGCGTTCCGGACCGCGGTAGCCGAGATCGATGCCGTGCGCGATGGCTTCCGGCACGCGCGCCGCGACTTCATCGCGCACCACTTCGGCAAGGTCCAATGGCGCTGCTGCGCCCAATGATTCGTCGGGCGCCTGCGCGCGAGCCAGCGCCAGCAACTGGCCGGCCGCCCGCGCGGTGCCGGCTGAAAGGCGCTCCACGTGTACCAGGGCTTCGCGTACCGTATCGGGGCGCGGGTCGGCCAGTGCGCGCTCGGCCTGCAGGCGCAGGCCCGCCAGCGGCGTGCGCAACTGGTGAGCCGCGTCGGCGATGAAGCGCTGTTGCTGGCGCAGCATGCGATCGAGACGCGACAGCAGCGCGTCGATGGTCGCAACCAGTGGTTGTACTTCCAGCGGCGCATCGATGGTCCGCAGTGGCGACAGGTCGCCCGCTTCGCGCATCCGGATTTCGTGCGCCAATGGTTCCAGCACGCGCAGGCCGCGATTGATGCCCAGCCACACCAAGACCATCGCGACGCAGATCAGCAGCAGTTCGATCGGAACGGTGGAGATCAGCAGTTCGCGCGCCAGCGCCTGGCGTTTGCGTACCGTCTCCGCGGTGGAAATCACCAGGATATCGCCGGGATCGGCCTTGTTGGCCATGAACACCGACACCATCCGCATGGATTGACCCTGGTCGCTGAAGTTCGTGAATACAGGCGGTCCGTTCAGGGACGCGCGAGTGGGGCGCGGCTGCGGCAGATCCTCGTCACCGGCCAGCACGCCATAGCGCAGGCTGCGCACCGCAAACTCGTTGCGATCCTTTGCCGAGAATTGCAGCAGGATGCGCGCCTGCTCGCTCAACTCATTGCGTCCCGCATCACTGTTGACCAGGTCACCCATCGCATTGGCACTGTCCAGCAGCCAGCGGTTGTAGACCTTGTTGGCGTAGTGCAGGCCGATCACGTAATTGATGATGCCGCCGCACACCAGCACCGCCAGCAGTGGCATCGACACGAACAGCAGCAAGCGGCGACGCAGGCTGGGGTTACGAACCATCTTCGGCCTCGAGCAGATAGCCGAGTCCGCGCACGGTACGCAGGTTCACGCCGCTGCCTTCCAGCTTGCGGCGCAGGCGGTGGATGGCGATATCGAGGCCGTTGTCGGTGAGCGCGTCGTTCCACGTGCACAGCGCTTCGATCACGTGTTCACGCGAGGTGACGCGGTTGTGACGCGACGCGAGCACTTCCAGCAGCGCGAATTCGCGCGCGGTCAGGTCCAGCGGGTGATCGTCCAGCAGCACCCGACGACCGGCGAGGTCGATCGACAGCTTGCCGAGTTGCAGGAACGGCACGCCGCTGTTGCTCTGGCGGCGCAGCAGTGCGCGCACCCGCGCATCGAATTCGGCGAGGCTGAAAGGTTTGACCAGGTAATCGTCGGCGCCAAGATCGAGCGTGCGCACGCGGAGGTCCAGCTCCTCGCGCGCGGTGATCACCAGCACCGGGATGCCGTCATGGGCGGCGCGCAGTCGGCGCAGCACTTCGCTGCCATCTTCGCCCGGCAGGCCGAGGTCCAACACCACCAGCGCGAACGCGTGTTCCTGCAGCGCCGTGATCGCGGCCTTGCCGTTGGCGAGGTGGTCGACCGCATGGCCGGCGCGTTCCAGCGAGCCGCATACCGCATCCGCAATTGCCGCATCGTCCTCGACTACCAGCATCCGCATGTCGATGCCCCGCCCGAAGGGAATGGAGAGAATATCAAGCGTACAGCTTGACGAGCACGATTTCGCCGGCGCCCTCGATCCGGGCAGGTTCGACCGTGTCGCCGGGTATGACCAGTACCGCATCGCAAGGGTTCAATGCGAGGCTTCCGCCCGGGCCAGCATGGACCTGGACGCGGCCGGAATGCAGGTACACCAGCCAGCGCAGCCTGGGCTCGGCAGGCAGGATCATGGTGTCAACCAGCGTGCGGGGCAGTACCTCGCCACGGGCGCCCTCGCGCAGCATCAGGTTGAAATCGCGGGTGGGGCCATCCGGAAGAACACCAAGAGGCGCGGGCGAGCCGTCGAACCTCAGTGCCTGGAAACGTGCGCCGGCGAGTTCGCGACCGTCAGGAAAACGCAGCGTCATCGGGCCATCCAGCGGCACCAGCGTGCGGCGGGTTCCGGGCAAATCGGAAAACGGGCCGTCCTGCTCGACGTTCGCGATGCTGACGCGGAGGGTCCAGTTGGCGTCGTCGGGTTCGCGCAGGACCACCGTGGTGCTGCCGGCGCCATTGGCCCAGGCTTCGTCGCGCTGGACATTGCGGGGAATGGCTTGCAGCGAAGACATCGCGCGATGATAGCCAGGACCGTCGCTGGCTCAGGCGATCAACTTGCGCAGCGCGTCAAGCCCAAGGCGAAGGCTCTCTTCCCACGCGTAGCCGACAATTGGCTGGCCGGTGTGCGCGTCGCGGAATGCCTCTTCCTGCCCCGGCGCGAGCAGGTGGCGATAATCCACCGTCAATTCTTCGGCCGCTTCCAAGTCGCGCGCGGCGAAGATGAAACCCAGAAGCCACAAACCTGTCGGCTCGAAGCTGTGGTTCACATAGCACTCGTCCGGCCAGTCCGGCGAGAGCGTGTAGCGATCCTCGAACCAGCGCACCGATGTGTGCAGCAGTTTCGCGCGCTCGGGATCGGACAGGATTTCCGCGAACGACCACGTCTGGTCGATGCGGTCCGGCGCCACGGCGATACGTCCGCGCGGCAGTGGCTGCTCCAGGAACACGCCCTTGCCGGCGCCGGGAATGGTGGACGGACCGATGCGGTAAAGGGGCAGGATCACACGGAAACTCGCGTGGCGAAAGCGCGCGAGTGTAATGCGTGTCGTGGCTCGCGGCACGCCGATGGTGCGGGCGGAGGCCCGCACCATCGGCATTGCGTCACTGCTTGTGCGGGCGCTTCGTGTGCTTTGGCTTGGCCGCGGTATCGGCGTCCGCCTTCGGGGCCGCAGTGGCGCCGCTCAACCGGATTGCATCGCGGTTGCGTGCGAGGGTCTTCGCACCGATGCCCTTGACGTTGCCGACGTCATCCACGCTCTTGAACGGGCCGTGAGCCTTGCGGTAGGTGACGATCGCCTGGGCCTTGGCCAAGCCGACGCCATCCAGGGAAGCGGCAATGGTTTGCGCGTCGGCCGTGTTGACGTTGACCGGCGTGGCGGCGATGGCCGGCAACGCCATGGCCAGGCAGAGTGCAAGCGCGCAGAGTGTCTTCTTGAACATGGGTTTTCCTCTTCGGTGATCGCCGCGAGCTGCGGCGCGTGGAACCAGCTTGCCGCGCGGCGCATACGGATACAGCCGGCGCACGGCACGAGGTTGCGTCGGCTGGCGCAGCGGTGCCGTGTCGGAATCGTCCGACGTCGCGCCGCTGTTACACTGGCGCATTGCATTCCAAGGAGTGTGCCCGATGGATGCCGGCAAGGCTCGATCGTTCATCAGCAAGCTGTGGGACGACGAAGTGGTCCCGCAAATCACCGAATACATCAGGATTCCCAACAAGTCGCCGATGTTCGACAGGGACTGGGCCGCGCACGGCTACATGGACGCGGCGGTTGCGCTGATGGAGAAGTGGGCGCGCGCAAAGCTGGGATCACTGCCGGGCGCGACACTCGAAGTGGTGCGCCTGCCGAATCGCACGCCGCTGATTTTCATCGACGTGCCGGCGTCCGGCAACGAAGCGCGCGCCGACGATTGCGTGCTGTTGTATGGACACCTCGACAAGCAACCGGAGATGACCGGCTGGGGCGAAGGCCTTGGTCCATGGACGCCGGTATTGAAGGGCGACCGCCTGTACGGACGCGGCGGCGCCGATGATGGCTATGCGATTTTCGGCTCGCTGTCGGCGCTGCTGGCGCTGCATGAGCAGGGACTGCCGCATGCGCGCTGCGTGGTGATGATCGAGGCCTGCGAGGAATCGGGCAGCTACGACCTGCCGCATTACGTCGATCACTTGGCGTCGCGCATCGGCTCACCTTCGCTGGTGGTGTGCCTGGATTCCGGTTGCGCCAACTACGACCAGTTGTGGCTGACCACGTCGTTGCGTGGCATGACCGGGGGCGAATTGATCGTCGAGGTGTTGACCGAAGGCGTGCACTCGGGCGATGCCTCGGGCGTGGTGCCGGACAGTTTCCGGGTCGTGCGAGACCTGCTGTCGCGCCTGGAAGACCCCGCCACCGGCACGATCGTTCCGAAGGAACTCTACGTCGACATTCCTGCCGAACGCGTCGAGCAGGCAAAGCAGTGCGCGGAGATCCTCGGCGACGAGGTCTTTTCGAAATTCCCGTGGACCGATGGGATTCGTCCCGTCAGCCATGATCGCGTCGAACTGATCTTGAACCGTACCTGGCGACCGCAACTGGCGGTGACCGGCGCTGGCGGACTGCCGCCACTCGAGAGCGCCGGCAACGTGTTGCGGCCGTCCACGTCGCTGAAACTGAGTCTGCGCGTGCCGCCGACCGCCAACGGCGGCAAGGCCGGCGAGTTCGTCAAACGCCTTCTGGAAAAAGATCCGCCGTACGGCGCGAAAGTGACGTTCAAGCTGGAGAAGGACGGCAGCGGCTGGAACGCGCCGCAGCTTTCCGACTGGTTGGATGGTGCGGTGACGCAGGCGTCGCAGGCCGCCTTCGGCGCGCCGGCGGCCTACATGGGCGAAGGCGGCAGCATCCCGTTCATGGGCATGCTGGGCGAAAAATTTCCGAGGGCGCAGTTCCTCATCACCGGCGTGCTGGGCCCTCACTCCAATGCGCACGGCCCCAACGAGTTCCTGCACATCCCGACCGGCAAGAAGGTGTCGCAAGTGGTGGCGGGCGTGGTCGCCGCGCATGCCAAGGCCAGCGCAGGCAATTTGACCTGATCGGAAACCAGCGTCGTGATCAGCGTTCGCGTCGCAACATCCACCGACGCCGAAGCGTTGGCTTCGCTCTCCGGCCAGCTCGGCTACCCCGCGGATGCCGCCGCGGTCCTGCGGCGCATGGGGGGCGGTTTGATCGATCATGGCGTGGTGCTGGTCGCGGTCGATCCGCAGGGCGCGGTTTGCGGCTTTGCGCACGCGGAGCCGCGGTGCTTGCTGATCGCGGAACCCTTCGTCGAACTTGCCGCGTTGGTCGTGTCGGACAACGGACGCGGGTCCGGTGCCGGCGCGACATTGCTCGCCGCGGTGGAGACGTGGACGCGCGAACACGGCATCGCGAGCGTCCGCGTGCGATCGAACGTGCTGCGCGAACGTGCGCATCGCTTTTACCTGCGTGGAGGCTACATCGAGAAGAAGCGTCAGGCGGTTTTCCTCAAGCGGCTGCAGGCGAGGGACGAGCGGACCTGACGGCGGACGCGTGCGCGGTTACCCTTGACCGCTCGCAAGGACAACCGATGCTCTACGACCTGCCCCCCGTCACCCGTGCGCTGCTGATCGCAAACGTCGCGATTTTCCTGCTCGAACTGGTGCCCTCGCTGCACCCGCTGCTGATCGCCTACGGCGCGTTGTGGCCGATCGGGGCCTCGCAGCTGGCGGGCTTGCCGAGTGGAGGCGCGATTCAGGTCGGCTTCCACTTCTGGCAGATCATCACCTACGCGTTCCTGCATGGCGGCTGGACCCACATCCTGTTCAACATGTTCGCGCTGTGGATGTTCGGCGGCCCCATCGAACACCTGCTGGGTGCGAGACACTACACGTTCTACTACTTCTTCTGCGCCGTGACCGCGGCGGTCGCACATCTGCTGGTCGGCCACTTCTTCATCCACAAGTTCTACCCGACCATCGGCGCGTCCGGGGCGATCTTCGGGCTGCTGGTCGCGTTCGGGGTGATGTACCCGCGCATGAAGATGTTCCTGATCTTTTTCCCGGTGCCGATGCCGGCGTGGGTGTTCGTGATCGGCTACATCCTGCTGGAGCTCTTCTTCGGCGTCAGCGGGTATGAATCCGGAGTGGCGCATTTCGCGCACCTGGGTGGGGCCGTAGGCGGTTTCATCTTGTTGCAGTACTGGCGCGGCAAGTTGCCGATCCGGCCAAAACGCGTCCTCACGCGTTGATGCTCCGCACGCGGTCGTCGTCGACCATGGTCCGCTATCTGCGGCCGATGGACAGGGACTGCACGTACACGAGTTCGCACGCGCCGTCGCCGGTATCGTCGCGGGTCATGGAGCTGCGCCATTTCCAGCCATTCGGCCTGTCGGCTTCCACGAGCAGACCTTCGAGCGAGATCACGTCGCCGCTGCGCACGCGTCTGAGTTCATGGGCGACGAGTGCATCGGCGGGAATCATGTGCATGTTGGCGCTGTGCGTTTCGATTTCCCGCCGCGGAATCGGAAATGCCTTTGTGCGCCAGTAATAGAAGCGTCCGCTCTGGCGGATGTCTATTTCCCGCAGCACGGCGCCATCGGACATCCGGCCCCAGCCGAGCGCGAGGTCGGTGGGCGAGAGGTCGGACTGCGGGTCGAAGCGGTAGTCGTCGCGTGCCAAGACCCGCGCGGTCAGCGAGAACGACGCCAGCGGATGCAGTACTGCGTCCTTGAACGGAATCGGTGGTTGCGGGGAGGCGAGGCCGCTTTGGACCGGTGCATCAGGCGCAATGACGCCCTCTACGTGTGCAACCGGCCGGCCGTTCCACCACAGCCAACCGAGTCCCAGCGCCAGTGCGCAAAATAACCAGGTCGAGCCACGCCGCATTGGACCCCCTTCCGCTCAGCGGCAGGATACTTCAATCGAAATCCGACGCCAGTGCCTTGCGCTGGGACTCCGAGAGAACGGCCTCGGCGCGGTAGTTCGGGTGCTCGATGCGGAACATCGCGTCCGTACCGCGCCTGAAATCGGCAACGGCCCCTGCATCCAGGTCGAAGCGGAGGAAGTGCACCGCGGCGGTCTTCTCGTCGTTGCTGCGCGGCAGGTCCTCGTCGGCGACCGCCTTGATCGGCGCGCGGTCTCCAACCACAAGCTGCACCTCGTGCTCGATATTGCGCAGGCGCAGCAGTTCGCGCTTGCGCACCTCCATGTCGTCGTATTCGATCAGCATCGTGCACTTCAAATTGCTGCCGTCCGGGATCAGCGGATTGTAGGAATCCAGTTCCTCGACGATGCCTTCCGCTTCGAAAATCTTCTCCGCGCGCAGCATTTCCTGGATCTGGTACTGGATGGTCAAGCGATCCTCGAACAGCAACGTCACGTGCTCGCCGATGCGAATCTTGCGATTGCGCTTGTGGGCGAGTACGCGTGTGCGGAACGCCGCACGCTCGCGCGCGTATTGTTCGAGGGGCAGGAGGTCGGTCTGGGTAAGTGGTTTCATGTTGCAAAACTCCTGTTTCCCTCTCCCACGGGGAGAGGGTGGCGTGCAGCGCCGGTGAAGGTTCGGGCAGCGCAACAACTTCAATCAATGGGCATACGTACCCACCCAACCCCTTTGATGGAAGAGGGACTAGATGCCGTAGGCCTTGCGCAGCAGCGACAATGGATGCTGCTGCCCCGGTTGCTGGTTCAAACCATGCGCGAGATGCGCCCCGGCCATCGGGCAGTCGCTGGTGAGCGTCGCCGCGCCCGAATCCCTGACGCGTGTTTCGACCGGCTTCGCGATCTTGCGGGACAGCGCATAGGTTTGCGTCTTGACCCCGTAGGTGCCGTCGTGACCCGAGCAACGCTCGATCGTGACGACTTCGGTGTCGGGCACCAGCGAGAGGATGTCACGAGTCTTGGGCCCGATCTTCTGCACGCGTTGATGGCAGGCCACGTGCCAGGCGAGCTTGCCCAGCGATTGCCTGAAGTCGGTCTTCAACAGTCCCGCCGCATGACGTTCGGCCAGATATTCAAACGGATCGAAGAACGCGCGCTGCACCAGCCTGACGTCGTCGTCGTCCGGAAACATCAAGGGCAGTTCCTGCTTGAACATCAGCACGCAGGACGGAATCGCGGCGGTGAGATCGAAGCCCTCGCGCGCGGCTTGCGCGAGCACCGGGACGTTTTCGTTCTTGTATTTCGTGACCGAAGCCAGGTCGCCGAGTTCCAGCTTCGGCATACCGCAGCAGACTTCCTTCGACACCAGCTTCACCGGAATGTCGTTGTGCGCGAGCACGGCGGCAAGATCATCGACGACTTGCGGGAGCACGCTGTCGCAATAGCAGGTCGCGAAAATCGCGACCTTGCCGCGGGTGCGGCCCGCCGGTTTGGCATCACCACGAGCGTCCAGTTTGCGCAGCCTCTTGCGTGCGCGGGGGTGCTTGTATGCGGGAACCTCCGCGTCAGGATGCACGTGCAGGGTTTTGTCCAGCAGCGTGCGCGCGGGCTTGTTGCGATTCAGGGCATTGACGGTTTCCGCGATCACCGGGCGCGCGGCGATCCGGCCGACCGTGGTGGTGTCCGACAAAAACCGGTTGCCAAGCGAGGCGCCCTTGCGTTCGAACTCGAACGCCTTGGCACGCAACATCAGGTGCGGGAAGTCCACATTCCACGGATGCGGCGGCACATACGGACATTTGGTCTGGTAGCACAGGTCGCACAGGTAACACTGCTCGACGACCTTGCCGTAATCGGCCTTGTCGACGCCATCGATCTCCATCGTTTCCGATTTGTCGATCAGGTCGAACAGGGTGGGAAAGGCATGACAAAGGCTGACGCAGCGGCGGCAGCCGTGGCAGATGTTGAAGATGCGCTCCATCTCCTTTTCGAGCGCGGCCTGGTCGAAGAAGGCAGGGCCATCCTGGCCCAGCGGATGGCGGGTCGGGGCTTCGAGGTTGCCTTCGCGGTTGCCACTCACGTCACTGCTCATTCGCTTGTTCCTCGCGAGTTGCCGAGGTTGGTCCGGTGTGGCCGTTCCATCACTATCCCAGCGAAGGCCGGAATCCAGCGGCTTTGCTGTTTCGACACCACTGCGTCGGGCGTGACGGTTTCGGCAATGTCGATGGCCGAAACTTCCCACGGTGCTCGTGCGGTCGGTCGCACGCCGCGGCATCGTGCAACGGCGCGTTGTTTGCTTCGATGCCGGTAGGGCGGGTGCCAACCCGCCCTTCGCGTCTTGGCTGGCGGGATGCGCTGCGCTGCTCCAGCCCTACATGCTGTTTTGCGACCACGCACTCGAAAGGCGCGTGGGAAAGGGAGGGATGTCGCCTCGTGCTGCCAGAGACTAACCCAGTTCGTTGAGCGCCTTGGTGAAGCGGTTCGCGTGCGAACGTTCCGCTTTCGCGAGCGTCTCGAACCAGTCGGCGATTTCCTCGAAGCCTTCGTCGCGCGCGGACTTCGCCATGCCCGGATACATGTCGGTGTATTCGTGGGTTTCGCCCGCGATCGCACTTTTCAGGTTGGCGTGTGTTTCGCCGAACGGCAGGCCGGTGGCTGGATCACCGACGTTTTCCAGATATTCGAGATGCCCGTGTGCGTGGCCGGTTTCGCCTTCCGCGGTGGAACGAAACACCGCAGACACGTCGTTGTAGCCTTCGACGTCGGCCTTGGAGGCGAAGTACAGGTAACGGCGGTTGGCCATCGATTCACCGGCGAAGGCGTCTTTGAGGTTTTGCTCGGTCTTGGAGCCCTTCAGGTTTGCCATGGTGTGACCTCTCATGTGGTGAGTGCGCGGCCTGATGCCGGTCAGATGACGATAATCCGAACTGGACACCAAATGAAATTGATTGGTTCGATGGACGCCATAGCCTGCCGCTATCAGCTCCGCGCTTTGGGGCGGCCGTTGTGAAAACCAGCCCGAAGCCGCTGTTGTGGAAAGTCGGGCCAGAGAAGGCGGTTCTGCTGTTCGCGGGCCAGAGGGGCTTCAATCGACTACTGATTCCCACGCAGCAGCGGTCATGGAATATGGAATGACCGCACAAACTACCTGTGCAGGTCACCCGCGGCTTCCGGCTGGTAATGGATCGCCGTGACCTTGAGTCGGTGCGTCTTGCCGGCGTGGCCCGGCCAGTCGATGCTCTGGCCCACCCGCAAACCCAGTAGTGCACTGCCGATCGGCGCCAGCACGGAAATTTTTCCCGCGTCGGCGTCGGCGTCCTTGGGATACACCAGCGTCAGGGTGTGATGCTTGCCGTTGGATTCGTCCACGCAGTCGGCCGAGGAGTTCATGCTGACCACGTCGTGCGGCATCGTGGTCGGCTCGACGATGTCCGCGCGGTCGAATTCCTCGCGGAGGCGCGCCGCCACGGGCGATTCGCGCAATGCCGGCGTATCGAGCAGGCTTTCGATGCGTTCCACATCCAGTCGTGAGAGGGTGATCGACATATGCTTTTCCATGTCAGTTTTTCGCTTGGGTCTTGCCTGCAACATACCGACGGCGCGCCGGTTTCTCAATGGCTGGCGCTTCGGCGGCGGGCAGGGTGGCAGGATCGAGCAGGGCAGGTGGGAGCTGCTTGAAGATCGCCGAGAGCGCCAGCAGGAATTCATGCATGGCCGAACTCTTGCGCCAGAACATCGCGATGCGACGGCTGGGCGCATGACCGCGGAACGGCGTCAAATGGACGTTGCCGGTTTGCGCGATGGGCGGCTGTACGGCCAGTACCGGCAGCAGCGTGACGCCGACGTTGGCCGCGACCATCTGCCGCAGCGTTTCCAGGCTGGTTGCACGAAAACCGTGCCTCTCGTCGGCGCCTGACATCCGGCAAACTTCGAGCGCCTGGTCGCGCAGGCAATGGCCGTCTTCCAGCAGCAACAGGTGCTGGTCCTCGAGATCGGCAAGCTTCAGCAGGCGGCGTCCGGCCAGCGGGTGCGCGTCGGGCGCGGCCAGCAGGAAGGGTTCCTCGAACAGGAATTCCGCGTGCAGTGTGTCGTCGTGCACCGGCAGCGCGAGGATCGCGGCATCCAGTTTCCCTTCGCGCAACCGCTGCACCAGCTCGGGTGTCTTTTCCTCGACCAGCAGCAGCTCCAGACGCGGGAAACGTTCGCGGATCGCGCCCATCACGTGCGGCAGCAGGTAGGGGCCCAATGTCGGGAAAATGCCCAGCGTGATCGTGCCGGCTTCGGGATCGCGGTCGCGATGGGCGATGCGCTTGATCTGCTCGACTTCGTTCAGCACCTGGCGGGCACGCGCGACGATTTGCCGGCCGGCTTCGGTCAGCAACACCTTGCGTGGCGTGCGTTCCACCAGCGTCACGCTCAACTCGTCTTCCAGTTTCTTGATTTGCGTGGAAAGCGTCGGCTGGCTGACGAAGCTGGCCGCGGCGGCACGGCCGAAATGCTTGTGATCGGCGAGGGCGACCAGATAGTGGAGATCACGGAGATTCATATGTGTGCGTTCGTCCTGAACGCGGCCTCGTTGGATAGGTGGTGAGCTGGGCTGCTTTCGGATCCCGTTGCACCAGAACGGCCATCCCTGGCCTGACTTTCCACAACAGCCGCTCCGGTCAGACTGTCAATATACATCGTCTATCGACAGCATTGCAACAATCAATTTGATTTATTGGTGAGTCGAACCTATCTTGGACGTTGAACGGCGGCGGACGTCGCCTGTCCAACCTTTTCAACCAAGGAGCTTTCCATGCTTACCGTCGGCAACAACTTCCCGCACTTCAACCTCAAGGCCACTGTGTCCATCGAGAGCCTCGACAAGGCTTTCACTGATATCGACAACACCACCTACAAGGGCAAGTGGTTGTGCGTGTTTTTCTACCCGAAGGATTTCACCTTCGTGTGTCCCACCGAGATCAAGGGTTTCGCCGATCTCGACGCCCAGTTCAGGGATCGTGATTGCCAGATCCTCGCCGCCAGCACCGACTCCGAGTTCGTGCACATGGCCTGGCGCAAGGACCACAAGGATCTGCGTGACCTGCCTTTCCCGATGCTGGCCGACATCAACAAGGATCTGACCCGTGCGCTCGGCATCCTGGACGATGAGGGCGTGGCCAAGCGCGCTGCGTTCCTGGTCGATCCGGAAGGCGTGATCCGCTTCGTGTACGTCACGGAAGGGTCGGTCGGCCGCAATCCCTCGGAGGTGCTGCGCGTGCTGGATGCGCTGCAGACCGACGAACTTTGCCCCTGCAACTGGAACAAGGGCGAAGAAACCCTGAAGGCCGCGTAAGGCGTTCGTGTGCAGCCAGCGCCGATTCCCCCTCCATCGGCGCGGCGCCCAAGGCGGCGGGAGCAATCCCGCCGCCACTTTCAGACGACAACGGAGAACCATCATGAGTCTTGACCGCATCAAGTCCAGCTTGCCCGACTATGCCAAGGACCTTCGCCTCAACCTCGAATCGGTATTGAGCGAAGGTGGCGCGCCGGGGTTGAGCCAGAAACAGATCGCGATCGTCGCCTTGGCGGCTGCGGTGGCATCGCGCCACGCGCCGCTGACCGAAGCGATCGCGCAATTCGCCTCGCAACATGCCGACGAGAAGGAGCTCGATGGTGCGCGCACCGCCGCCGCGTTGATGGGCATGACCAACATCTATTACCGCTTCCTGCACCTCGTCGAGAACGACGAGTACGGCACGTTGCGCGCCGGCCTGCGGATGAACGCGATGGCCAATCCCGGTTGCGACAAGGTCGATTTCGATCTCGCGTCGGTGGCGGTGTCCGCCATCAACGGCTGCGGCAGTTGCGTGGCTTCGCACGAACACACCCTGCGTAAGCACGATGTTTCCGCGCAGGCGGTGCAAAGCGCCGCGCGCATCGCGGCGGTGATCCATGCGGTGGCGGTGGTGCTGGAGCAGCAGGAGGCCGCTGCCGGCGTCCCGGCCGCCCAAGCCGCTTGAGCGCCGTCAGGAGATTTCTGATCGACCTGCCCGTCGTCATTCCCGTGAAAGCGGGAACCCAGTGTCTTGCCTCCAACGCGTTCGATGCAAAGACGCAGAATCCCGGATATCGCTTCGCGACTGCGTTTGCAGGATTGCAAATACGAACGCCGAAGGCGGCGCGTAGCGCGAGCGCCATGGATGGTGCCAGTCATTCCGGGGTGACGAGCAAATTGGAGTTCCCTAGGCGCGATGACGCTTGCGGGCCCGGCGCGAAGGCGCCGCGCCCGCCGGTTCAGGCGAAGGCGAGGGCCCGCTGAACCCGATGAATTGCTGGCGCATCGCGGTGATCTGTTCGATGCGCTCGTAGACTGCGTCGCTGCCGCGCGCGCGGATCACCGCACCCAGCAGCACGTTGAACAGCGTGCCGAATGCGGTGAAGCTGTGCCACGCACGTTCCGGCTGGATGGGCAGCATCAACACGTGCGGTGTCAACTGGCGCGCCCAATAGCATTCGGAGTCGGTGAGGATCACGAGCGGAATGCCGCGCGCCGCCACTTCGCCGGCGAGAATCCGGAAATGCCGCGAGTAGCGGCGCTCGTCGATCAGCACCACGCAGCTCTTTTCGGTGGAGTCGATCAGCACGTCGGTGTAGGCGCCATCCACGCCGGTGGCATACGCGACGTGCGGCCGGATCTGTTGCAGCAGCGTGGCGAACATCAGGCCGAGGAAGCGGCCGAGCTGGAAGCTCGCCACCGACACGCGGTCGGCGGTCGCCAGCAAGCGCACGATGGCTTGCCACTCCTCGCCGCGGGCCAGCGCATGGATCGCGGACAGCGCGCGGATTTCGGCTTCGAGGTTTTCGTTGCGGGCGTCCGGCCCCTCCGCAGGCGCCGGGCTATGGTAGAGCTTCAGCCATCCCGTGCCGCCGCGCAGCTCTTCCTTCATTTCGGCGACGCCCGCATAGCCGAGCTTGCGCAGGAAACGCCCGACAGTCATCGCGCTGACGCCGACGCGCTGGCCCAGTGACGCGGCGGTTTCAAAGGGAAGACCGCCGAGGTTCTGCACGAGATAATTCGCAATGCGTTGTTCCGATGCCGTGAACGTATGCCAGCGGCTCTTGATTTTTTTCTTGAGGTCCTGGGTCATCGTCGTGCAATTATCAGGCAATACCGGAATGGCCGTGCGCGGTCAGGCCGCGGCTGGCAGCCCGCCGCCCCAGAGTTCACCGGGACACCAGATCGTGCCGTCCTGGTAACGCGCGCCCGGTGAACAGTCTTCGCGCAGGTACAACGGCCCGTCCAGATCGACCACCGCGCATTGCTGACCCAGCACGAACGCGGGCGCCATCGCCAGCGACGATCCGGACATGTTGCCCACCATCAGGTCGAAACCCATCGCACGCGCCCGGCTCGCCATCGCCAGCGCTTCGGTGAGGCCGCCGCACTTGTCCAGCTTGATGTTGATGGTGTCGACGCGCCCGGCCATCTTTGCGAGGTCGGTGTGGTCCTGCACGCTCTCGTCCACGGCGATGTGGATCGGGCAATCCAGATCGTCCAGCCAGCTCTCCTTGCCGACCGGAAAGGGTTGCTCGATCAAGGAAACCTGGCATTGCTGCAGCGTTGGCAGCAGGTGCGCCAGCGAATCGAGGGTGAGTCCCTGGTTGGCGTCGACCATCATCCAGACGTCCGGGCGCGCTGCGCGCACGGCGCGTACACGTTCGGCGTTGCGGTCGTCGTCGGTCAGCTTGAGTTTCAGTGCGCGCGCGTGGGAAAAAGCGCGGGCGTGACCGGCCATGTTGGCGGGCTCGTCGGCGCCAATGGTGAAGGTGGTCTGCAGTGCGCGTGGTGGATCGACGCCCGCGAGTTGCCATGCCGGTCGTCCGCTGCGGCTGGCTTCAAGATCCCACAGCGCGGCGTCCAGTGCGTTGCGTGCGCCGCCGGGCGGCAGACAATCCAGCAACTCGATGCGGGTGATGCCCCGCTCGATGCGATCGCGCAACCCTTCGACCTGCGCCAGCATTTCGGGCGGATTGTCACGCTTGTAATACACACCTTGCGCTTCACCGCGACCGATATGGCCGCCTTCGCGCAGCGTCACCACCAGCGCGTCGAATCCCGTGAAGGTATAGCCGGTGATGTGCAAGGGCGCGGTCATCGGCCGTCTTTCGATCGCAGCGTGCAATTTCATGGATCGGGGTACGCTCATGTTGTCTCCTTGTTGTTTGCGAGCGAGCGTTCCATCGACGGCTGTCAGAACCGGATGTTCAAGCTGACCAGCCCGAAGGCCACGATGAACCACGCCAGATAAATCATTGCGAGCGTCAGGACGACTTCGCCCACGCGCACCCAGCGGCTGCGGCGCGGCGCGAACCATGCGATCGCCGCATTCGCAAGCACCGCGAGCACGCCGAACAGAGCGAGCACGCCCAGCGCATAAAGGAGATACATCCAGGCCGCGAGGCCGCCGCGCACCAACAGCAACTGGTTGGCTGAAACGGCGACCAACAGCAGGAACCAGCCGAACAATCCCGCGACGGCGGCGAGCACGCCGAGGCGCGACAGCAGGCGCGTCGCCAATTGAGCGCGTGTCAGCACCAGCGTGCCGCCGTAATGGCGGCGAATGCATCCGCCGCCGAACCAGACCAGCAGTGCCGCGAGCGCGGTCGCGATGGCGATCGCAAGCAGCGGACCGATCGCCGCCATGCCCATCCGTCCTGGCAGGCGCTGATACACCAGCACCGGGATTTCGCCGGCGGCCCAGTACAGGATGCGGCCGTGCGCGTCGGTCACGAAATCCAGCAGCGCCTGGCCATACACTTCGCGATAGTGCAGCGGGCCGGTCTCGCGCCAGCGCAGCGGGTTGCCCGCGGAGTCGACCAGGGTCGATACGGTGATCGTCCCGTCCGGTTGCGCCGCGACGTGTGATTGACTCAGGAGATACAGGAAGCGCAACGCTCTCTGGTTGCGGCGGCTGGTTTCGTACCAGCCCGCCACGCGCGCGGCGTCGGCCTTCGCGCTTTTCCGCGTGGGCATCGATGGCGGCTGCCACGGGAAATAGCGATCCAGGAACGCGCGGAAGATGTCGCTGCGGACGTCATTGACCGCGCCGTGGTTGCCCGCACTGTTGAAGGCCATGAAGATGCCGACGTTCGCGTCCGGCAGCAGGTGCAGGTCGCTGTGGAACACAATGGTGTCGCCGCCATGGCCGATGATGTGCTGGCCGTTGCGATTTTCCTGATAGAAGCCGAGGTCCATGCCGTTCAAGCCCTGCGCCGCGGTGTACTGCGGGCTGTGCATCAGTGCGACGGTTTGCGGTTGCAGGATTTGCGCAGTGTCGAAACGACCGTCCTGCAACTGCGCGATCATGAAGTTCGCCATGTCCAGCGCCGAGGCCGTCATCGCGCCGGCCGGCGCCGGGTTTACCAGTTCGAACGGTCTCGGCTTGCCGTCCGATGCGGAGACATAACCTTTCGCCAGCAGCGGCGCCAGTGTTGCCGGCAGCGGTTGCGTGAACGTGGAGTGCCGCATGTCCAGCGGCGCGAGAATGTGGTCCTGGATATATGCATCGAGCGGCTGGCCCGAAACACGCTCCACGATGTAACCGGCGAGCCCCGCGCTGTAGTTCGAGTAGGCGACGATCTTGCCCGGCGGGAAGATGCGCGCCGGAATGTGCATCTTCAGATATCGCCCGAGGTCCACGCCCTCGAGCGTCGCGGGCAACAGGTCACGCGTGGTGTCTTCGAAGCCTGCGGTGTGCGTCATCAGCTCGCGCAGGGTGACCGGCTTGCCGAACCGCGGCGGGATCCTGAAGTCGAGGTACGTGTTGATGTCGCGGTCGAGGTCGAGCTTGTGTTGTTCGACCAGTTGCATCGCCGCGGTCCAGGTGAACAGCTTGGACACCGAGCCGACCCGAAAAAGTGTGGTGGCCGGCGATACCGGTGTCCGGCTTCCGAGGTCGGCATAACCGTACCCGTGGGCGAACAACACGGTGCCGTCCTTGACCACGATGATCGCGCCGCCCGCGATGTCGCCGCGCGCGAGCATGTATGGCAGCATGCCGCCGAGGAACGTCGAAAGATCGTCCGCGGTGAGGACGTGCGGCGATGGGGAGGGCGCTGCACCCTCGGTCGGCGTGCGTGGCGCGGGTTGCGGAACTTGTGCGGGGGCGACGCTGCACGCGCAAGCGAGCGCGAATGCCGTCAAAAATTTCAGCGTGCGCGTCATGGTGAAGCTCCGAGCGGCAGGGGGCTTTGCCGCCTGAAGGTGGCCATCAGTAGTCCCGCCACGAGCCATGCGCCGCCGAACAGGAATGTCGTTCGATCGAAGCCCGTAAAGATGAATCCGACGATCGCGAATCCGCACAGTGGCATCACGATGTGGCGGAAGGGGCGCGCGCGTTCACCGCGATGCAGCCAGAAATACATTGGCACCGAAAGATTCAGCAGCAGAAAGGAGGTCAGCGCGCCGAAATTGACCAAGTGCAACAACACCACGATGGGTACGCTCAGCGACAGCACCAGCGACAGCACGGCGACGAACAGGATCGCATTGGCCGGCGTCTTGAAGCTCGGATTGACCCGCGACAGGAAGCCGCCGAAGGGCAGGGCACGGTCGCGTCCCATCGCGAACAGGATGCGCGAAATCGCCGATTGCGAAGCCAGCGCGCTGGCCACGCCGGTTGCCAGGGCCTTCACCACGATGAACAGCACGAACAGCGCGGTGCCGCCGACGTCGCGCGCGATCTGGAAAAACCCGAGGTTGTCGTCGAGGTTGGCGTAATCCGGGTGCGCCAGCGCGGCCAGCCAGGTTTGCAGCACGAACAGTGCGCCCAGCACCAGCAGCGTCAGTACCGTCGCGGTGCCGATGTCGCGCCGGGGGCTCTGCGATTCCTCGGCCAGCGTGCTGATCGCGTCGAAACCGAGAAAGCTCAACGCCGCGATCGTGGTGGCCGTCGCGATGAAGCCCCAGCTCAGGTGTCCGGGTTGGTACAGCGGCGCCCAGGAAAACCCGCCGGTGCCGTGGCCGAGCACGAACACGAAACGGATCGCCAGCACCACGAAGATCGCCAGCGCGACCAGTTCGAGTGCCAGCAGCACGAAATGCGCGCGGGACTGCAGGCGCACGCCCAGCACGTTGATCGCGGTGTTGATCGCCAGCAGCGAGACGATCCACACCCAGTGCGGCACGCCCGGCACCAGCCCGCCGATCCAGTTCGATACGAAGATGTAGATGACCGCCGGCACCAGCAGGTAATCCGCGAGGATCATCCAGCCCGCGACGAAACCGAGGAACGGATTGATGCCACGCCGCACGTACGCGTACACCGAGCCCGCGAACGGGAACTCCGCGCTCAACTGCTTGTAACTGAGCGCGGTGAAAAACATCGCGACCATGCCAACCAGGTACACGAGCGGCACCATGCCCTGGCTGGCGTGCGCGACGAAGCCGTACACCGCGACCGGCGCGATCGGCACGATGAACACCATGCCGTACACCAGCAGGTGCCGCAGTTTCAGCCGGCGATCGAGCTGCTGGGTGTAACCGGCTGCGCCGAGCTCGGCGCTGGCGGCTTCGTTCGGGGATCCGTGCATCGGTCAGTAATGCAGGTTGAAGTTGACCAGCCCATACGCGACGACCGCCCAGATGCCATACAGCGCGCACAGGCCCAGGACAAACTCGCCGACGCGCACCAGCCAGCCGCCCGGCCCGCGCATGATCCGCGAAATCGCCTCCAGCACGATCGCGACGCCGCCGATGATTCCCAGCACGCCCAGCACGTACAGCACGACCAGCCAGCTCGTAAAGTTGCTGTACATCAGCGCCATGGGTTTCGAAAATGCCGTCAGCAGGAGCAGCCAGCCGATCACGACGGCCAACATCAGGCACACGCCGATCCGCGAAGCCAGGTTCAGTGCAAATCGGTCGGTGGTTGCCATCAGCGGCCTGCGCGCGAAACGCCGCCGCGCAATCGCGCCACCGATCCAGACCAGCACGGTCAGCACGAACACGGCGATGGCGATTTCGGTGAGCAAGACGAACCAGCCGTGTTGTTGCAGGCCGCGGACCGGCTGGAACAACTCCACCGGCGGGAAATCATCGGTGGTCCACCACTTGATCGAGCCGTCGGGATTCGTGACGAAGCGCAGCCGCGATTGCCCGTTCACTTCCTGGTACAGCAACGGGCCGATCTCACGCCAGTGTTTCACGGCGCCGGAAGGATCCTTCAACATGCTGACGCTGATCTCGCCATTCGGCAGCGCCGCGACGTTCGCCTGGCCCAGGCTGAAGATCAGCCGCAGCGCGCTGTCCTCGCGGCGGCTGGCCCAATACCAGCCGGCTACGCGCGCGGCATCCTGCTTGGCGGTCGCGACAGTGGGCTGTGCCGGCGCCGTGTAAGGGAAGTAACGATCGAGGAACGCGCGGAACAATTCGGTGCGCACGCCCTCGGCCGTACCGTTCGGCGCCTTGCCGGCGCTGTTGAACGACATGAAAATGCCCATGTCCTTGTCCAGCAGCAGGTGCAGGTCGGAATGGAAGGCGAGGGTGTCGCCGCCGTGGCCGATGATGCGCAGACCGTTGCGGTTTTCGCGATAGAAACCGAAGTCGTAGCCGTTCATGTCCGGCGCCGCGTTGTAATGCGGGCTGTGCATCAGCTGCACGGTGGCGGCAGGGAGGACGGCATTGCCATCGAACTGGCCACCCTGCAGTTGCATGATCATGAAGTTCGCCATGTCGGTCGCGCTGGAGGTGAACGAGCCGGCCGGATACGGCTCGACCACCTCGAACGGGACGGTGGTCTTGTCGGTGGCGGTGATGTAGCCGGTCGCCATGTCGCCCTGCAGCGCCGCGGGCAGCGGCTGCACGAAGGTCGAATGCGACATCGCCAGCGGTTTCAGGATGTGCGCCTCGACGTACTTGTCGAACGGTTCACCCGACACGCGCTGCACGATGTAGCCGGCCAGCGTGGCGCCGTAATTCGAATACGCGACGACTTTCCCCGGCGGGAAAATCCTCGGCGGCATCCGCTCGGCAAGGTATTGACGCAGCGGAAACGGTTGCCGCGGCGAGGCGAAGATGAGATCGCGGATCACCTCGGCGAAACCCGGCGTCATCGTCATCAGGTCGCGCATGGTGATCGGCTTGCCGAATTTCTCCGGAATCTTGAAATCGAGATATTTGTTGACGTCGGCATCGAGATCGATCTTGCCGGCCGCGACGAGTTGCATCACCGCCGTCCACGTGAACAGCTTGGAGACCGAGCCGATCCGGAACAGCGTCTGGTCGGGGATCACCGGCGTGCGTTTGGCAACATCGGCGTAGCCGTAGCCCTGCGCAAAAATCGGCTTGCCATCCTTGACCACCACGAGCACGGCGCCGGCGATGTCGTTGCGCTTCAGCATGTACGGCACCAGCCCGTCGAAGAACGTGCGCAGGTCCGCCTCTTCCAGGGCCGGCGTGGCACCGGCTGCCGCTGGTGTGGCCGCTTCCGCCGGTGGCGCCGATGTCGCGGGCTGCGCCGTCGACGTGGCCGTCGCCGGCTTGGTGGCGATGGCGGACGGGACTTGCGCAAGACACGGCGCGCATACGCCGGCGAGCAACAGCAACGAGGCGAGGCGCTTCAACATGACATGTCTCCTGTGGCGTATGGGGCGTGATGCGGAACCGGCGTTGCTGCAACGGCATTCGAGATGACCTGCGTGAACGCTGCGGCGCGATGCATCCGCGATGCGCCATCGCTTGCAGCGATGCGCCGCTTCCTTGGCTCAGAAAGTCCTGCTGACCGAGATGCCGAACAGGCGCGGCGTGATGATCGTGGCGTTGTCTTCCACTTTCCCCGTGACCGGATTGAGCTGCCCGGCGACGGGCACGAAGTTGGCGAAGGTGCTCGCCTCCACGATGCCGCGCTGGTTGGTCAGGTTCTTCACATAGAAGTCGATATTCCACTCGTCGTGGTTCACGCCCGCGCGCAGGTTGATGGTGTTGTAACCCGGAATCGTGGGGCTCGACGGCAGCGGAGGCATTACGCCGGGGATCGGAAAGCTGAAGGCGTAATTGGTGGAGCGCTCACCGATGTACTGGTAGCTGGCGCCGACGTAGCCGTGCCAGCCTCCGCCCAGCGCGAAGTCGTAATCGCCGTTGAGACTGAGGGTGAATTTCGGCGCGTAGGGCAGCGGATCGCCGCGCTTGCCGTTGGACGGGAAGGGGGCATCCTTGGTCAGATCGGCGTTGTTGTAGGCGGCGTTGACCGACAGCTTCAGGCCGCGCGCCACGATGGCCGCGACGGTGGCTTCCAACCCCTTGCTCTTGGCCTGACCGGCGCTGGTCAGGTAAGTGTAGGGGTATATGTATGTGAGCAAGGGAATCTTGGTCCAGTCGATGTAGTACGCGGAGAGATCCGCGCTCCACCGGCCATCGTCCGAGTTCGATTTCAAGCCCAACTCGTAATTGGTCAGCTTGGTCGGGCTGAAGGTGGGCGGTATGTGGCCGACAGCGCTGGGCGCGACCACATTGGGGCCGCCTGGCAGGAAGCCGGAAGCCACCCGCAGGTACAGCATGTTGTTGTCGTTGATGTGGAATTGCGGGGAGAACGAATAGGTGGTGCTGCTGTCCGAGGTACGCGAGTCCTGTTGCAATTCCGGCGTGGCGCCCAGACCGGTGACCGCCCCGTATGCGTATTCGGTGTAGTGCTGCTTGTCATGGCTGTAGCGCAGGCCGGCTTCCACGTCGAAGCGGTCGGTAATGTGCCAGGTGAGGCTGCCGAAAAGGGCATAGGCTTCATAGGTGCTCGGCTGATTGGTGCCTCCAATGGGAATGCCCAACGGCGAGGGCTGTGGGGCTCCGGTGTAGTAATCGGTGGGGTAGATATTCTGCGTGTTGCTGGCGGTTTCCCTGGTCCAGAACACACCACCCAGCCACGAAACGCGCTCCGAGTCCGGCGATGCAAGACGGAATTCCTGGGTTGTCTTTTTCTGCAATATCGGCTGGGCCTCGAGGAGGCCGTAGGGATCACCATTGGGCAAGTAACCGAGGAACAGCAGTGGCGTCACATCACCGAGGATATCGCCACCGAGGGTGCTGTAGCTGGTTGACGAGGTGAACTTCGCCCAGCCGAAATCATGGTCGAGGGTCGCGTTGTAGAGCCGATAGCGTCCGTCGAAAGCATCACCGCCGAGATTGGCAGCGCGCTGCTGCAGGTCCCCGTAGATGGGTTGCAACGTGCCGGGGTCGAGAGCGACGGTCGAGGGGCCCTCGGAGGTGAGGTTTTGCGCCAGCGCGGTGACGCGCAGCGAAGTCGTTGCCGTCGGCGTCCACAGCAGCGAGACACGGCCGCCCTTGGCTTTGCTTTCGTTGACGTCGGTCTTGCCCTGGCCGGCATCGTCGATGAAACCGGCTGTGGTGGTGTCGTAGACGTTGGCCCGAATCGCCAGGTTGTCCTTGACCAGCGGCAGGTTGACCATGCCGTGCACATCGAAACCGTTGCCGCCGCCATCCACGCTGTTGCCGCCGACTTGCACGCGCCCGGAATAGTTTTCGGTGTCGGGGGGGATGGTGATAAAGCGGAGCACGCCGCCCAGCGCACCGGCGCCGTACAGCGTGCCCTGCGGACCTTTCAACACTTCGATGCGCTCCACGTCGGCAGGATCGAGGTCAGGCGTCAATTCCGCGCCCGCAGCGAATATGCTGCTGGACCCGAACGGCGTGTCGTCGATGTAGACGCCGATCGAGGCGCTGGGTTGTTGGGAACCCGAGGCGATGCCGCGGATGCTCAGGGCCGTTTCGCCTGGTGTGTCACCGATGGCCACGAGGCCCGGTGTCGCGGCGGCGTAGTCCGCAAAGTCCTGCAGATGCTCACGCTGGATATCGTGGTAGGTCAGCACCGAAATCGCCATGGGCACCTTTTGCAGCGTCTCGCTGCGCTTGGTTGCGGTCACGACGATGGTGCCAAGCGTGGTGGCAGTGCCGGAGCTCTTCGTCGATTTCGTGGTGTTCTGATCCGGCGGCGCATTCTGCGCATGTGCCAGCGGCGCCGAAAGGAGTGCCGCGGTGATCGCGGCCGAAAGATGAAGCGATAGCCCACCGCGCCTGCTGTTCATGGTCCACTCTCCCGGAGACATGGCATCGAATCGGCGGCTGGATTGTTACTACGATCACATATGGCTGTCAATGTTAGTTGAATATCAAAATCGCGAACCCTCTCGCAGGGACTTCCGTCACTTGCGATGCGCGGACAAGCGTGCTGGAGTTTCCGGCTATCCCTCGGCCCAGGAGTGAAACCTGATGCGCGCGTTCCCCGTATTCATGATGGCGGGCCTGCTGGCGTTGTCCGGCTCGGCCTTGGCGCGGTCGCCCCATGCGGCGGCGAAACATGCGACGGCCACGAAATCCGTCGAGGCGCCGCCGCTCACGCGCTTGCCCGACTGGGCGGTACCGGAATCGTACGATTTGTCGATCAAGAGTGATCCTGACAAGTCGGATTACAACGGCACGGTCAGGATCGCGGTGGATCTGAAGAAGGCCACGAACCACTTGTGGCTGCACGGCAAGGATCTGAAGGTTTCCAGCGTCACGATCATGGATGCGCATGGCAAGGCGCATACCGGCAAGTACGACGGCGCCGTCACCAAAGATGCCGAGCAGGCAGGCGTGGCGCGCGTCGATTTCGGCAGCACCCTGCAGCCGCAGAAGATCAAACTGAAGCTCGACTTCACCGCGTCCTACAACGGCACCTTGCAGGGTTATTACAAGGTGGTGTTCGCGGGCAACGCGTACCTGCAGACCCAGATGGAACCCATCAGCGCGCGGCTCGCGTTTCCGTGTTTCGACGAACCGGGTTTCAAGGTGCCCTTGAACCTGTCGCTGACGATTCCCGACGCCGACAAGGCCGTGGCGAACGCGGCGGAAACGGGCGACAAGCCGGCCGGCGCGGGCTGGAAGACCATCACGTTCGCCCAGACCAAGCCGCTGCCGACCTATCTGTATGCATGGCTGGTAGGTCCGTGGGACATCGTCAACGGGCCGACCATTCCGCCGAACCAGTGGCGTTCGGAGCCCGTGCCGGTGCGCGGCATCGCGACCAAGGGCAATGGCCCGAAGATGGCGCGCGCGCTGGCGATGGTGCCGGGCATCATCGAACACGAGGAAGCGTATTACGGTTTCGGCTATCCGTTCGGCAAGCTCGATCTCGCCGCGTTGCCGGATTTCTCGGCGGGTGCAATGGAGAACGCGGGGCTGGTGACCTATCGCGACTGGCTGCTGTTGCTGGACAAGGATTCCGCGCCCAGCGCGGTGCGCAGCACCTTCAACGTCGAGGCGCATGAACTGGCGCATCAATGGACGGGCGACACCGTGACGCTGGATTGGTGGAACGACATCTGGCTCAACGAGGCGTTCGCGACCTGGATGCAACAGAAGATCGAGGGTGAAATCCATCCCGATTGGCACGCGCACCTCAATCGCATCAGCGGTGGCCAATACGCGATGCAGAACGACAGCCTCACCAGCGCGCGCATGATCCGCCAGCCGATCACCGGCAACGGCGACATCGAAACCGCGTTCGACGGCATCACCTATCAGAAGGGTGCGGCCGTCATCGGCATGTTCGAGAATTTCGTGAGTCCGAAGGTGTTCCAGAAGGGCATGCAGGCGTACATCAAGGCGCATGCGTTCGGCAATGCCACCGCCGATGGCCTGGTCGACGCGATCGCGACCGCAGCCGGCAAGGGCGAGGCGTTCAAGAAAGCGTTCAAGAGTTTCCTCGACCAGAACGGCGTCCCGCTGATTGCCACCAAGCTCGATTGCAATGCCAAGGGCGGCGCGATGCTGGACCTTGCGCAGAGCCGCTATCTGCCGCTGGGCTCAACGGGCGATCCGAACCGCCTGTGGGGCATTCCTGTGTGCGTGCGTTTCCCGAACGGCGTGCAGTGCCAGATGCTGAACGAGAAATCCGCCGACATGAAGATCAACGGCGGCCAGTGCCCGGCGTGGTACATGCCGAACGCCAACGGTGATGGTTACTACCGTTTCGAAATGGCCAAGACCGATCGCGCCGCACTGACCAAGGTCATCTCGCAGCGCACCGATGGCGAGCAGTTGGCCTACGCCGACGCGGTCGATGCGTCCTTCCAGCGCGGCCAGATGGATGCGGGCGAAGTGCTGGCGGCGATGCGTGAACTGGCGTCGTCCAAGGTGCGGCAGATCGCGTTGGCACCTCTCGAAACCGTCGGCTGGATCTACGATCACGAAGCTCAGAACGACGCGCAGAAGGCGGCGATCCGCAGAGCCGTGGTCAAGGCCTACCTGCCGCGCCTGCAGGCGCTGGGTTATCAGCGCCGCGCCGGCGAATCGGCCGACGACGTGTTGATGCGCAGCTCACTGGCAAGCTCGCTGGGCTTGGAGTTCGAGGTGCCGGAAGTGCGCGCGGCATTGCTGAAGCAAGGCGCAGCCGCGTTGAAGACCGGCAAGGACGGTTTGCCGGATTTGATGGCGGCCAATCCCGACCTGCTGCGCACCGCACTGTCGGTGGCCGTGGAAGAGAAGGGCAAGCCCGCGGTCGCTGAATTGATCGCTGCCGTCCCGAAGACGACCGATCCGGTCAAACGCAACGCGATGCTGGGTGCGCTCAGCTACGCCAAGGGTGCGCAGGCCGATGTGGTGCGCGACTTCGCGTTGTCGCCCCAGGTGAAGGTCGGAGAAATGGGCATGCTGCTGCGCAACGATCGCGACACCGTAGCCGAGCGCGACGGCTTGTGGAACTGGTTCACCGCGCACTACGACAAGATCGTCGCACGCACCGGCGTGTTCTCGGGCGGCTATCTGCCGAGGCTGGCCGCGGGTGGTGGTTGTTCCGATGCCGAGGCACAGCGCGTGGAGAACTACTTCAAGCCCGAGTTGGGGCAGGAGGGGGCGGGCCTGAAGCGCGGATTTGCGCAGACCCACGAATCGATCGTGCTGTGCAGCGCGTTGAAGGCGCATCAGAACGCTGCATCGATCACGCAATGAAATGAAACGAACCCCTCTCCCTCCGGGAGAGGGGCAGGGGTAAGGGTTCGGGTCTTGCGCGGGCTTCAATCAGGTGATCGTCATGTCATGTGTGCGTGATCTGCTCGACGAGGGCGCGCGCGCATTGCCCGGCGACGAAGCGCGGCGCGAAGCCGCGCTTCTGTTGCGACATGCATTGGGCGCATCCGAAGCATGGCTGATAGCGCATGCAACCGATCCCATCGATTCGGTGCATGCGGACGTTTTTCATGACCTCGTCGCGCGTCGAGCGAGAGGCGAACCCATTGCCTATCTCATCGGCACACGCGGATTCCATACGCTGGACTTGCAGGTCACGCCCGATGTCCTGATCCCGCGTCCGGAGACGGAATTGCTGGTCGATCACGCGTTGCGACGCATTCCGGTGGATGCCGATTGCGTAGTGGCCGATCTTGGCACCGGTTCCGGCGCGATTGCGCTGGCGATTGCGAGAGCGCGTCCACGGGCGCGCGTTATTGCCACCGATGCGAGCGAAGCGGCGTTGCAGGTTGCGCGCGCGAACGCCGAACGACTGGGATTGCGCGAGGTCGAGTTTGCGCAGGGCGACTGGTGCGCGGCGCTGGGGGAGGGGCGTTTCGACCTGATCGTCTGCAATCCGCCGTACATTGCCGACGGCGATCCGCACCTGCGCGAAGGCGATTTGCGGTTCGAACCGCGTGGCGCGCTTGCTTCCGGCCCTGACGGCCTCGACGCGATCCGCAGCATCGTCCCCGATGCTCGTGCGCATCTGCGTCCCGGCGGCTGGCTGCTGTTCGAACACGGTTTCGATCAAGGCCCCGCCATCCGTGACCTGCTCGCCGCGCACGGTTACGTCGAAGTGTTCACAGAACGCGATATCGAAGGACGCGAACGCGTCAGCGGCGCGCAGCTACAAGGTATCTGAGGGCCTGCCTGTCGTCGCCATCTGAACCGCCGCGGTGCATGCTTGACAGATATAACGACAGGTGTAGTCTTACTAAAACTACACCTGTCGTGGATACGTGCACCCATGTCCAAACGTATCGATCCCGCGATCAGCGAAGCCGAAAGCCGCGTGATGGAGATCCTGTGGCAGATCGCGCCACAGGGTTCCGAAGACCTGGCTGCGGCGCTGCGACCTGATACCGACTGGCACGAGAACACGGTGCGGACGCTACTGAATCGCCTCGTTCGCAAGGGCGCCGTGCGCGCCGAACGCGAAGGGCGGCGCTACCTGTATTCGCCCGTGCTGACGCGCGAACAATGGCAATCGCACGAAAGTCGCAGACTGCTCGACCGCGTGTTCGGCGGTCGAGTTGTGCCGCTGCTTGTTCACTTCAGCCGCAACGAGAAGTTGAGTGCCAAGGACGTGGCCGAACTGCGCAAGCTGGTCGATCAACTGGAAAAGAAGGAGCGCCGGCATGATTGATGTCCTGTTGCGGATGTTGCTTGGCGCGACCTTAGGTTTGGCGCTGACGCTGGCGTTGCGTCGTCCCGCACGGCGCGTGTCCGGCGCGGGCCCCGCGTTCGCATTGTGGCTGTTGCCGGTCGCGTTGATGCTGGCGCCGCTGTTGCCGCAGGAATGGACGCCCACGGCAATGGTGGTCCTGCCGGGTCTGACGGTGACGCCGCATGCCACGACCGCTGCGGCATCGCCGATCATTGCGATGGACTGGGCGCATTGGTTGGTCGCGTTGTGGCTGATCGGTGCTGCGGTCGGGTTTCTGCGGCTCGCGCTGCAGTACGTCAAATTGCTGCGCGGCATGAACACCGTGCCGGCAGCGTGGACGCGCATGCTGGCCGAAGTCGCGCCGAATCTCGACGCGCGGCGCGTGCGACTCCATGACGCCGGTCCTGCGGTGCTTTGGGCGCTGCCGCGCACGCTGGTCCTGTTGCCCGCCGATTTCCCGAAACGTTTCAGCAATGTGGCGACCCGCGAGCTGGTGTTGCGCCACGAACTCACCCATGCAGGTCGCGGCGACGCGTGGTGGAGTCTCGCGATGGAGATCGCCTCCGCGTTGCTGTGGTTCCATCCATTGGCATGGCTGTCGCGGTCGCGGTTCCGGCTTGATCAGGAACTCGCCTGCGATGCGGCATCGTTGCGCATAGTGCCGGAGCACAACGCGGATTACGCACGCGCACTGCTCGACAGCGTGGCGGTGCAACCGATGCCCGCGCTGATTCCCTGGCTCGCCGAGCCGCAACTCAAGGAGAGGATTGCCATGATCACCCGCATTCCGCCGGGCGCACATCGCCGCCGCGCCGGGTTTCTTGCGATTGCCGCATTGCTCGCGGGCGGTTTGTATGTCGCGGGCGGACAGGTGCCCGTCGCCGCTGCAACCCAGGCCGGTTCCAAATCCTCCCCGCCGACCGTGGACATCAGCTACAAGAACCGCAACCCGCCGCGTTATCCGGCCGAAGCAATCCACAAGCACGAGCAGGGCAATGTGTTGCTGGACATCACGGTCGACGCGGCCGGGAAGGTTACAGGGGTGACCGCTGATCCGAAACGTTCGACCGCACCCGCGATTCTGCAGACGGCCGCCATACAGGCCGCGGGCAACTGGCGCTTCAATCCCGGCATGAAGAACGGGCACCCGGTCGGCGGCAGGATCGAGGTGCCCGTGAGGTTCTCGTTGAACGAAGGGGAGTCGCCGTGTCCCAAGGGGTTTCGCTACGAGCAGGGCGAGGGCAAGTCGTTCTCCTGCATCGCCAAGTCTTCGGCGCCCGCGTCGTCTTGATCGAGTGTCGTGCCTGATCGTGATGCCTGACAGCCGCGTCATTCCAGGGGCCACGCCGGCTTCTTGGCGTGGCAACCCGGAATCCAGCTCCGCGGCCTTCGAGTGCAACATGGATTCCGGGTTCCGCCCGCAAACAGTGCGGGCGGCCCCGGAATGACGAATGTTGTGGGTAGTCCGTTTCGCGAGTCGGGAGCGGCGACGCGATGAAAAATATGTCTCGAATCATCTTGCTGCTTTTCATCGCAGGCGTGGTTTCGGCTTGCAGCACACGGACCGTGCTCAAGCCGACCGCAGAGCCGAAAACCAGTTACGAAATGGTCGTACCGAAAGGCGTGCCGCGTTACACGCTCGAACCCGGCGAAACGGCGGTCCAGCCGCTGCAGGATAAACAAGTCGCGCCGGTTTATCCGCCATCGCTGGTGCATCCGGGCGAGTCGTCGGTGACGGTGGTCGCGCAACTGGTCATGGACAAGGACGGACGCGTGCAAGGCGTCTATCCGGTTTCCGATACCGGCAAGGCTGCGGATCACGCGCTGTTCGAAGCGGCGGTCGAGCACGCCGCGATGCAATGGACGTTCACGCCGCTATGGGTGCAGAAGCCTAACGGGGACGGCACCTACGAGTTGACGGCCAAACCCTTCAGCCTATGGTACGTGTTCCACTTCACGATCGTGAACGGCAAGCCGATCGTGGAAACCGCGAAGCGCTGAAGCGGCGACGCCGGTTCATCTCACCCCTATCGCCGGCTGAATTCACTCCACTCGTCCAGGAGGCGATATCTTGGCCTGAAACTGCGTTCGTCCTGAGCGCAGACGCGGAGCGTCGAAGTCGAAGGACATCACCCTGGCGCTTCGACTTCACGTCCTTTGGGCGCGTAGCCGGACTTGAGCCCGTTGAAGGGCTCAGCGCGAATGAGTACTTGTAACTCGAAACTGAGGCACCACCCAACCAATGGGGGATGAGTCGAGCGCCCCGACGTGGTATTTATGACCGGCTGCCTGACTCCGTTCGGGAGCCGGAGCATTCCATGTTTCGGAGGCGTGTGCGATGAAACGCGTTCTGCTTGCGTTGGGAATCGTGGTCGTGACAGGTTGCGGCGTGTTCTGGGAAACCGGGGCGCACGCGCGCACGTACGACGAAGGTTTGTTTTCGCAGATGCAGTGGCGGCCGATCGGGCCGTTGCGCGGTGGTCGCGGCCGCGCGGTCGCGGGCGTGCCGAGCCAGCCGAACGTGTTCTACATCGGCAACGACGATGGTGGCGTGTGGAAGTCCACCGACTACGGCAATAGTTGGCAACCGATTTTCGACCAGCAGCCGACCAGCTCGATCGGCGCGATTGCGGTTTCGGTGTCCGATCCGAACGTGATCTACGTGGGCACCGGCGAAAGCACCATCCGGCCCGACCAGGCCACCGGCATGGGCATGTACAAGTCCACCGA
>DATFGT010000011.1:0-65162 GCA_035249175.1 Rhodanobacteraceae bacterium | reverse complement strand
CTTAGTGATCCGGTGGTTCTGTATGGAAGGGCCATCGCTCAACGGATAAAAGGTACTCCGGGGATAACAGGCTGATACCGCCCAAGAGTTCATATCGACGGCGGTGTTTGGCACCTCGATGTCGGCTCATCACATCCTGGGGCTGTAGTCGGTCCCAAGGGTATGGCTGTTCGCCATTTAAAGTGGTACGCGAGCTGGGTTCAGAACGTCGTGAGACAGTTCGGTCCCTATCTGCCATGGGCGTTGGAGATTTGAGGTGGGCTGCTCCTAGTACGAGAGGACCGGAGTGGACGTACCGCTGGTGTTCGGGTTGTCATGCCAATGGCATTGCCCGGTAGCTACGTACGGAAGCGATAACCGCTGAAAGCATCTAAGCGGGAAGCGCGCACCAAGATGAGATCTCCCGGGGCTTTAGCCCCCTGAAGGACCCTCGAAGACCACGAGGTTGATAGGCGCGGTGTGCAAGCACAGCAATGTGTTCAGCTTACGCGTACTAATGATCCGTGCGGCTTGACCATATAACCCCAAGACGCTTCGCCGCCTCGACGAAACATCGAGACCCGGACGGAGCAAGACACTGTCACATCCCGACCCCATGCTGATGACGCGCACAACTGCGCGCATCGCACCGATTCCCTGGCGGCCATAGCGGTGTGGTCCCACCCGATCCCATCCCGAACTCGGAAGTGAAACGCACCAGCGCCGATGGTAGTTTGGCATTCGCCATGCAAGAGTAGGACACTGCCAGGGGCTTAAAAAAGTCGAGACGGCCACCCAATCGGGTGGCCGTTTTGCTGTGCCTGCCAGAAGAGTGCAGCCTCAGATCCAGCCTGCGAGACGCTTCAACGCGATTTCGGCCAGCGCCGACGCATGCGCGTTGCTCGCATTGAGCGCGGGAATGTACCGAAACTGCTTGCCGCCATTGGTGAGGAATATGGCGCGATAACGCAGCGCGACTTCTTCAAGCGTTTCCAGGCAGTCCACGGCGAAGCCCGGGCACAACACATCCAGGTTCCCGACATCCTGCCGCGCGAGCTGTTCGATGATCTCATCGGTGTAGGGGCGCAACCATGGTTGGCGGCCGAGCCGCGACTGGAACGTCACAAGCAAGTCGTCGTCCATTCCGAGCGCGTCGCCCAGACGCCGCGCGGTTTCGCGGCATTGATCGGGGTAGGGATCACCCGCTGCCGCATATTTTTCGGGGATGCCGTGGAAGCTGAGCAGCAATTTGTCGCCACGACCATGCTGTGCCCAATGGGCGCGTACGCTGCTTGCAAGCGCTGCGAGATAGCCGGCATCCGCGTGATAGTTGTCGATGGTGCGCAGTTCGGGTGGCCAGCGCAGGGATTGCATCGCGCGCGCGATGGCGTCCAGCGCCGCGCCGGTGGACGTTGCCGAATACTGCGGAAAGAGCGGCATCGCCAAGATTCGACGCACGCCACTTCGCATCAGCCCGGCAACGACTTTGCCAACCGAAGGTTCGCCGTAGGTCATCGCCAACGCGGTCGCGACCTCGCCGCCGGCGCGGCGGGAGATTTCCGAACCGAGGGCTTGAGCGAGTTGCTTGCTGAACACCAGCAGCGGCGAGCCATCGTTGCGCCAGATCTTCGCGTAAGCCTCGGCCGACCGGCGCGGCCGCGTGCGCAGAATGTAGCCGTGCAGGACGGGCCACCACAGCCAGCGCGGCGATTCCACGATACGCGGATCGGAAAGGAATTCAGCCAGATACTCCGCGACTGCGTCTCGGGTTGGCGCGGCCGGCGTGCCCAGATTCAGCAGCAAAACCGCGGTGCTGAGATCGGCGGATGGTTGGTCCGGGAAACCGAGGTAACGGGGCATACCGCGCATTCCTGCTCGCGAAGGGCGATGAACCCGCGCAGTCTGCCACAGCACGCCAGGTGCGGCCTGCGATCATGCGAGGGTGGCCTGCGCTACACTGGGCGCAAGTGGAAAACCCGAGTCGCGTCTTGCGGCGAAGGGTAGCAGTCCGTACGAGGTCCCTATGGGTTTTGACAGCATCTGGCATTGGCTGATCCTGCTTGTGATCGTGCTGGTGTTATTCGGCACCAGCAAATTGACCAAGATCGGTCCCGATCTCGGCAATGCCGTGCGCGGCTTCAAGAAGGCGCTGAACGGCGAAAACGAGGAAGGGAAGGCCAAGGAGGCCGCTTCCGGCGAGAAGTTGCAGGCCGATCCACCGCCCGCGGCAGGCGCCACGCACCAGGAACAGCGGGATTCCGCCGAGTCGAAGCACGCGCCCGAGTAATCGGGGCGAAGCACCGCGATGATCGAGCTCAGCTTCTCGAAGCTGCTGCTGCTGGCCGTGATTGCACTGGTGGTGCTGGGGCCTGAGAAACTTCCCAAGGCCGCGCGCATGGCTGGCGCGATGCTGAGGCGTCTGCGCCTCGGCTGGGAGAGCGTGCGCGGCGAAGTCGAACGCGAACTCGAGATGGAGGAAATCCGCCGCGCCGCGAAGGAAGCCGCCGATCGGGCCGACCAGATGCGAAAGGCTGCCGATGCACAGATGCATTCGGCCCATGCGTCGGTCAACCGGACCGTCACCGAAATCGCGGACACTGCCGATGCGGTGCAAGGCGACGCTGCTTCGAAGGAAACCCGCGATGGCGACGCCTGAGCACGATCCGGGATCCGACAAGGAGTCGGGGTTCGATCTCGAACAGGGCATCTTTTCGCACCTGCTGGAGTTGCGTTCGCGCCTGATCAAGGCGATCGCCTGCGTGGTCGTGGTGCTGGTGTGCCTGGTGCCGTTCGCGAACCGGTTGTACACCTGGCTGGCCGAGCCGCTGGTCAAACGCCTCCCGCACGGTGCGCACCTGATCGCCACGCAGGTCGCCAGCCCGTTTATCACGCCCCTGAAGCTGGCGTTTTACATCGCGCTGTTCGTCAGCATGCCGGTCATCGTTTACCAGCTTTGGGCGTTCGTGAGCCCCGGTTTGTACCGGCACGAAAAGCGCCTGGCACGACCGCTGCTGGTCGCATCGATGCTGCTGTTTTATTGCGGTTGCGCGTTTGCCTATTTCCTGGTGCTGCCCGCCGCGTTCCGCTTCCTCACGGCAGTCGTTCCCAGCGGCGTCGAGATGATGACCGACATCACGCACTATCTCGATTTCGTGATGATGGTCTTCTTCGCGTTCGGGCTGTGTTTTGAAATTCCGGTCATCCAGGTGGTCGTGGCGGCGACCGGGTTGGTGAGCCTGCAGAAGCTGAAGAACTGGCGTCGCTACGCGATCGTTGCCGCGGCGGCCGTGGCGGCCGCGATCACGCCACCCGACATCACCTCGATGCTGTTGCTGCTGATTCCGATGGTGATCCTGTATGAGCTGGGCATCGTCGCCGTGCGCGTGCTGGTGAAGCCGAAGCGCGCGGCGGATTCGGCCGAACAATCCTCTTGACGGGCATGTCTGCGCTACCGCGCAAGATCGTGCACGTGGACATGGATGCGTTCTACGCGTCGGTCGAACAGCGCGACGATCCCTCCTTGCGGGGCAGGCCCGTCGTGGTGGCGTGGAAGGGCGTGCGTTCGGTGGTGTGCGCGGCGAGTTACGAAGCCCGCAGGTTCGGCGTGCATTCGGCGATGCCCGCGTTGCGCGCGGAGCGCCTGTGCCCGCACGCGGTATTCGTTCCGCCTGATTTCGCGCGCTACAAGGCGGTTTCGCGGCAGGTTCGGGAAATCTTCGCGCGCCACACGGATTTGATCGAGCCGCTGTCCCTGGACGAAGCCTACCTCGATGTCACGCATCCGAAGTCCGGGTTGAGTTCTGCCACTGCCGTGGCCGAGGCGATCCGTGCCGAGATCCGCGAGGCCACCCGGCTCACGGCTTCGGCAGGCGTTGCACCCAACAAATTCCTCGCCAAGATCGCTTCGGATTTTCGAAAGCCCGATGGTCTGTTCGTGGTGCGGCCGCGCGAGGTACTTGCGTTCCTTGAGTGGCTGCCGGTCGAGCGCCTGCCAGGCGTCGGCAAGGTGATGCAGCGCAAGCTGGCGGAATTGAATATCGGAATCGTTGCGGACGTGCGTGCGGCGAATGCGGATGAGCTTGAACGCCGTTTCGGGCGCTACGGCCGGCGCCTGCACGAATTGTCGATCGGCATCGACGAACGACCAGTGACGCCGGATCGTCCGACCCTGCAGATTTCATCCGAGGACACCTTCGAGCACGATTTGACCCTCGAAGAATTGGCGCCGCACATCGAACGGCTCGCCGAAAAGACCTGGGCCGCGCACCAGTGCGAGGCGTCGGGTGAACACGGTCGCATCGCGCGCAGCGTGGTGCTGAAACTGAAGACCGCCGATTTCAGGGCCCTGACCCGCACCACGACACCGACCGAACGCCCCGTGTCCGCGCAGATGCTCGCCGAAATCGCCTGCGCATTGCGTTCGCGGGTGCCACTGTCGCCGCGTACCCGTTACCGATTGGTAGGCGTCGGTCTCGCCGGGTTCGTCGATCGCGACAGCTACGAGGCGCAGGCTGAGTTGTTTGCCGACGGGTGACGGATCTGGCACGACCCGGTCGCGCGCAGAAGAAGGAGCAAACGCTTCGCGCAGGCGCGGTCCTACCGCTTTTTCGGGATGTACAAGTCGGTGATGGTGCCTTCGGCCACTTCCGCCGCCATGCCGACCGATTCGCCGAGTGTCGGATGCGGATGGATGGTGAGCGCGATGTCGCCGATCTCGGCGCCCATTTCGATCGCCAGCGCGACTTCGGAAATCAGATCGCCCGCGTGCACGCCCACGATGCCTCCGCCGATCACCCGGTGCGTCGCCTTGTCGTAGATAAGCTTGGTGAAACCCTCCGCGCGGTCCATGCCCAATGCGCGGCCCGAAGCCGCCCACGGGAACTTGCCGACGCCGAAGTCGAGTTTCTTGTCTTTCGCTTCGCGTTCAGTCACGCCGACCCAGGCGATTTCCGGATCGGTGAACGCCACCGATGGCACCACCCGCGCATCGAAGTGGCGCTTCTGGCCCGCCGCGGCTTCCGCCGCCGCGTGTGCTTCGTGCACCGCCTTGTGCGCCAGCATCGGCTGGCCGACCAGGTCGCCGATCGCGAAGATGTGTTCGACGTTGGTACGCATTTGCGTGTCGACTGGAATCAGGCCCCGCTCGGTGACGGCGACACCCGCCTTGTCGGCGCCGATGTTGTTGCCGTTGGCGCTGCGGCCGACCGCCACCAGCACGCGATCGAAGAGCTTCTTCTCGGGGATGCTGTCGCCCTCGAACTCGCAGGTGATGCCATTCTTCTGTGCCTTGGCGGCGGTGACTTTCGTTTTCAGGTGCACCGCGACGCCCTGGTTTTTCAGACGCATGGCAAGTGGCCGCACCAGGTCGGCGTCCGCATCGGGCATCAACTGATCCATGAACTCGACCACGGTGACGGTGCTTCCGAGGGCGCGATACACCGTCGCCATTTCGAGGCCTATGATGCCGCCGCCGACCACCAGCAGGCTCTTTGGAACGTCTCTCAGTTGCAGCGCGCCGGTGGAGTCCATCACGCGTTCATCGTCCCATGGGAAGATCGACAGGCGCACTGCCTGCGAACCGGCAGCGATGATCGCCTGCTCGAAACGGATCAGCTTCTTGTCGCCGCCATTGACGACTTCCAATTCGTGCGGCGACACGAACGTGCCGACGCCTTGCACCGCGCGCACTTTGCGCTGCTTGGCCATCGACGCCAATCCGCCGGTGAGTTTGCCGACGGTTTTGTCCTTGAAGTCGCGCAACTTGTCGAGATCGATCTTCGGTTTGCCGAACGCGATGCCGTGTGCGGCCATCAGTTCGGCGGCGTCGATCACTTCGGCCGCATGCAGCAACGCCTTGGACGGGATGCAGCCGACGTTGAGGCACACGCCGCCGAGCGTGCCGTAACGTTCGACCAGTACCGTATCGAGGCCGAGGTCGGCGGCGCGGAACGCGGCGCTGTAGCCACCGGGACCGGAACCCAGTACCAGCATTTGGCATTGCATGTCGGGCTCGCGACCACTTTCGCGCGCGTGGACGGGCGCGGGTGCTACGTCCCCCCCGCCTCCCATCGGGCGAGGGTGGCCATCGGCCGAGCGCGTGGCGCTTCGCGCCGCGCCGGGTGAGGGTTCGGGTTCCGTTTTGCGCCCGGTTTGTTGGCTTGCGTCGGGGCTGGAAGTTTGGGCGGGTTGCGTAACCTCACTGGAGGGAGAGGGAGAATCTTCTGCTTCGACGGTCGCGATCACCGCGCCCTGCTCGACGTTGTCGCCGACCTTCACCTTCACTTCCTTGATGACGCCCGCGACCGATGCCGGCACCTCCATCGTGGCCTTTGCCGACTCCAGCGTTACCAGGCCTTGGTCCTTCTCGACGCGATCGCCGACCTTCACCATCACCTCGATCACTGGTACGTCGTGGAAGTCGCCGATGTCCGGCACCTTGAGATCAGTTGTTTTGCCCATGGGCTTGCATTCCTTTTGATTCCGGTTGGTTCGGTCATGCTGGGTCGGTAGTGTCGCGGCCGGATTGCGCAATATCAGGGATATGCCCGCCGAGCGAGTCGCGCGCTTCACCCGCGGAAAGACCGAGCCACGATTTCACGTGCAGGTCGCGTTGCGGGAACGGCGATTCAAGATGGTGACGTTCCAGCGCGTCGTGCAGCGCCCAGTTGTAAGCGGCAATCACACCGCGATAGCGTCTGGCCGCACCGGCGTTGAGCCACACCACCAGGGCGAAATCCATCGATGATTCACCGAAACCGGTCAGCCACACCTGCGGTTGGCGCGAGTCGTTGTCCGTCACCGTGAACGGCACCGCCGCGGCCGCTTCCAGCGCCGCTTTTCGTACGGTTTCCTTGTCGGCGCCGTACGGCACGCGAAACGCAATGTGCGCGCGACGCGACACGTCGCGCCAGGTCAGGTTCACCACGTTGTCAGTGATGAACTTGGCGTTGGGCACCAGGATGTCGATGTTGTCGTTGGTGGTGACGCGCGTGGCGCGGATGTGGATGTCGCGCACCTGGCCATGCACGCCGTTGGCCAGTTCCACGAAATCACCGACCTTGAGGCTGCGGTCGAACAACAGGATCAGGCCGGCGATGAAGTTGGAAAAGATCGCCTGCAGGCCGAAGCCGAGTCCCACGCCCAGCGCGCCGGCAAACAGCGCGAACTTGCTGAGCGGCACGCCCGCAACCGAAAGCGCAAACAGGGTTCCGAGCGCCAGCACGAAGTAGTGCAGGATGCGCGCAAGCGCATAGCGCGCCGATTCGCTGGTGTGGTAGCGCTTGGCATAGCGATCGAGCCCGCGCCGCAGCAGCCGCGACGCCCACGCGGTGAGCAGCAGGACCACCAGCGCACCGAGGATCGAACCGACAGTCAGCGTGACGCCACCGATCCGCAGGCTCGTCGCCAGCCAGCCGTTGACGGTGTCGAGCGCACCCTGGGCCGTCCGCCCGGCCGTGGCTTCCAGCAATGGCGCGGCGGTTGCCACGACGTACGTCGCCTACAGCAGCGCCCGGCGCATGTCGCCGAGAAGCTGTGCGAGATGGCTCGCGAAGCGCGCCGCCGCGGCGCCGTCGATCACGCGATGATCGTACGAAAGCGACAGCGGCAGGATCAGGCGCGGCGCGAATTCCGTGCCGTTCCAGACCGGTTTGGTGGACGAACGCGACACGCCCAGGATCGCGACTTCCGGCGCGTTGATGATCGGGGTGAAAGCGGTGCCGCCGATGCCCCCAAGCGATGAAATCGAGAAGCAGCCGCCCGACATTTCGGCCGGCGTCAGTTTGCCGTCGCGAGCTTTCTTCGCCAGCGCCGACATTTCCTGCGCGATGTCCAGCACGCCCTTCTTGTCGCAGTCGCGGATTACCGGCACCACCAAGCCATTCGGCGTATCGGCGGCAAAGCCGATATGGAAGTATTTCTTCAGCACCAGGTTTTCGCCCGACGCGTCCAGCGAGGCGTTGAAGTCGGGAAACTTCTGGAGCGCCGCGACGCAGGCTTTGATCAGGAAAGCGAGCAGGGTGACCTTGATGCCGGCCTTTTCGTTTTCCCTGTTGAGCACGATGCGCAATGCCTCGAGGTCGGTAATGTCGGCGTCCTCGAACTGGGTGACGTGCGGAATCATCACCCAGTTGCGCGCGAGGTTGGCGCCGGAAAGTTTCTTGATCCGCGACAGCGGCCGGGCTTCGGTTTCGCCGAATTTCGAAAAGTCGATCTGCGGCCACGGCAGCACGTTCAATCCCGCGCCGCCCGCGCCGGCTTTCGGCAGTGCGCCGCCGGTCATTGCCGATTTCACAAACTGCTGCACGTCCTCTTTGGTGATGCGACCGCCGCGTTCGCTGCCGGCCACGTGCGAAAGATCCACGCCGAGGTCGCGTGCGAACGCCCGCACGGCCGGGCTGGCGTAAGGCACCTTGTCGGGCATGATCGAGTTGGCGTCGAAGGAAACAGGCGGCGCACGGCGTTCGGCGGCGTGCTCGCCCTCGCTGCGCGAAGGCTGCGGCGCCGGCGGTGCTTTCTCCGATTGCTTCGGTTCGCTCGACTGCGGCTGCTCCTCGCGCTTCTCCGGGGCCGGCGCGGCGGTTTTCGATTCGGTGGCCACGGGTTTCGCTGCCGCTGCAACGCCTTCGGCTTCGATCGTCGCGATCACACTGCCTTCGGAAACTTCGTCGCCTTCCTTGACCTTCATTTCCTTGACCGTGCCCGCGAACGGCGCCGGTACCTCCATGGTGGCCTTGGCCGATTCCAGCGTCACGAGGCCTTGGTCCTTTTCCACATGGTCGCCCGGCTTGACCATCACCTCGATCACGGGCACGCCATGGAAATCGCCGATGTCCGGCACCTTCGCCTCGCGCACGTCTGCCATTGTCCGGCTCCTTCGATTCCAGGAAAGCTGCAAGACGCCCAGTTTCGCGCATTTGCGTCGCCGCGTCATGTATGGCGGCAGCCTGAGCCGAAAGTCACCGTGACCAACGGCGGATGGCAGCGCGGCGCGACAGCGGGCAGACTCGGGCAAACCGAAATCCGATGCCAAGGGGCCGACGCGATGCTGACGATCCGCAACCTGTCCAAGACTTATCCGAACGGCGTGCAGGCGCTCCGCGATGTTTCGCTGGACGTCCCGAATGGCATGTTCGGCCTGCTCGGTCCGAACGGCGCGGGCAAGTCCACGTTGATGCGGACCATCGCGACGCTGCAGGATCCGGACGAGGGCAGCATCAAGCTGGGCGACATCGACGTGCTGGCCGACAAGCCCGCGACGCGGCGCGTGCTGGGTTATCTGCCGCAGGAATTCGGCGTGTATCCCAAGGTCAGCGCGGAGGCAATGCTGGATCACTTCGCGGTGCTGAAGGGCGTCACCCGTCGTGGCGAACGGCGTGATCTGATCGATGCATTGCTGAAGCAGGTGAATCTGTGGGACGTGCGCAGGCGCAAGCTGGGCGGTTTTTCGGGCGGCATGCGCCAGCGTTTCGGGATTGCCCAGGCACTGATCGGCGACCCGAAGCTGGTAATCGTGGATGAGCCCACCGCCGGTCTGGATCCCGAGGAGCGCCAGCGCTTTTTGAACCTACTCGCGGAAATCGGCGAGCGTGTGGTGGTGATCCTGTCCACCCACATCGTCGAAGACGTGACCGAGCTGTGCCCGCGCATGGCGATCATTGCGCAAGGCCGCGTGCGCCTGACCGGCGAACCCCGGGAAACCATTCGCGCACTGGAAGGGCGGGTGTGGCGACGTGCGATCGACAAGGCCGCGATGACGCAGTACTGCGAGCGCATGACCGTGTTGTCGACAAGGCTTGCGGGCGGTGCGACGCTGATCCATGTGCTGGCGGATGCGAAGCCGGAAGAGGGATTCGAGAGTGTGGCGCCGGATCTCGAAGACGTTTACTTCGGGCAGTTGCACCACGCGGCTTCCGACCGGGCGGCATGACGTGGTCCGCGAATTCTTTCGCTTCGAGCTGCGCCAGCAACTCCGAAGTCCGCTGTTCTGGTTGATCGCGGCGATCCTTGCGGGATTCGCGTTCGCGGCTGCGTCTTCCGATACGGTCACGATCGGCGGCGGCGTCGGCAACATCCACCGCAACGCGCCCTATGTCGTGATCACGACGCTGGGCATCTTCTCGATCCTCGGCCTGTTCCTGATACCCATCTTCGTGGCCGGTGCGGCCCTGCGCGATTTCAGCGCCGGCACCGCGGACATGATGTTTGCCACACCCATGTCGCGCGGCGCGTATCTCGGCGGCCGGTTTGCGGCGGGCTGGGGGATCAGCGTGATGGTGCTGGTCGCGGTCGCCATCGGATTCTGGCTGGGTTCGCTGATGCCATGGCTGGATCCGTCGCGATTGGGTCCGACACCGTGGCATGCCTATGGCTGGGCGCTGGTCGTGCTGGTGCTGCCCAACTTGTTCTTTCTCTCGGCGCTGCTGTTCCTTCTGGCCACGCTGACGCGCTCGATGCTGGGGGCCTACGTCGGCGTGATCGCCTTCTTCATGCTGTGGAGCATCGCCGGCATCACGATGGGCGGCGGCAACATCGAGCACCAGACCGCAGGCGCGCTGATGGATCCCTTCGGCATGGGCGCGCTGGACCTGATCACGCGCTACTGGACGCCGGCCGATCGCAACATCCGTTTGCCCGAACTTGCCGGCCTGCTGCTGGGCAATCGGGTGCTGTGGATCGCGGTTGGCGCCGCGTTGTTGGCCATCGCCTTTGCACTGTTCAAGCCTGGTCGCGAAGGCCTTCGTTGGTTTCGTCGTCGCAAACCGGCGGCTCCGCCGAATGCCAGCCGCGCCGTCGCGCCGGCGCCCATCGTGTTGCCCGTGGTGAACTTGCGCAGCAGCCCGTTGGCGCGCCTGCGGCAATTCCTGAAGCTCGCCTGGTTCGATGCCCGCGGAGCGCTGCGTGGCGTGCCATTTCTCGTGATGCTGATCTTCGGGCTGATGAACCTCGGCGCCAACCTGGTGCTTGGCGGCGACCTGTTCGGGACCAGCACGTTGCCGGTTACGCACCAGATGGCGCAGGAGATGGCCGGCAGCTACACCTGGTTGCTGTTGATCGTGGTGGGCTTTTATGCCGGTGAACTGGTGTGGCGCGAGCGCGACGGCCGTATCGGTGAAGTCGTGGACGCGTTCCCGACGCCCGACTGGATTCCGCTGTTCTCGAAAATCGCGGCGCTCGCGATGGTGGTGGTGGTGTTCCTCGTGCTGGGGTCGCTGGTATGCGTGGCCTACCAATTGAGCCACGGCTATCACCACCTGCAGCCACTGTTGTATCTCCAGTACATCGGGTTGGACGTGTTGAGTTGGCTGTTGCTCGCGATCCTGGCCGTGGTTTTGCAGGTGTGGGCCAACAACAAGTTCGCGGGCTACGGGCTGCTGGTGGCGTACATCGTCGTCACCATCGCGATGGCCCAGTTGCATTTCGCCGATCACCTGTATCGCTACGGCAGCGCGCCCGCCACGCCGTACTCCGACATGAACGGATTCGGATCGTTCTGGATCGGCACGCTGTGGTTTCGCGCGTACTGGAGCGCGTTCGCGGCGGCGCTGCTGGTGACGGCCACGCTGTTCTGGCCGCGTGGCAATGTTGCCGGCTGGCGTGCGCGTTTGCGGATCGCGCGGCAGCGGCTCGGGCTGCCGGCGGTGGCCATGCTGGCCGTATCGCTAGGTGCTTTCGCTGCGATGGGTGCGTGGAATTTCCACAACACCCACGGGTTGTATCGCTACCAGACCCACGATCAGCAGCAGCGCCTGCAGGCGCAATACGAGAAGGATTACCGGAAGTACATGGGGATGGCCCAGCCGCGGATCACGGACGTCAATGTGGACGTGGCGATGCATCCGGCCGAACGGCGCATCGACGTCGATGGCCATTACGTGCTGGTCAACAAGCACGACAAGCCGATCGATGAATTGCTGGTGCAGTTGCCGACGTTCCCGACCCGCGACTACAAGGTCGATCTGGATTTCCCGGCGCATACCGTCGCGCTTGCGGACCGGCAACAGGGTTTCTACCTCTACAAGCTCGCGCAGCCGCTGGCGCCAGGTACGTCGATGCAGTTCGGTTTCCGCATGCACGTGGCCTACAACGGCTTCGCCAACGAGCCCGTCGGCGAGCAGATCGTCCACAACGGCACCTTCATCGACAGCTTCGCGTTTCCGCACTTCTGTTATGACGAAAATCGCCAGCTCAACGACAACAACGATCGTCGCAAATATGGGTTGGGCCCCGCGCAGCGCCTGCCGAAGCGGGATGACGCCGCGGCGCACGGCAACAACCTGATTTCCTGCGATGCCGACTGGGTGCACTTCCAGGCCACGCTTTCCACCAGCGCGGACCAGATCGCGCTGGCGCCGGGCTATCTGCAGAAGGAATGGGTCAAGGATGGTCGGCGTTATTTCCAATACGTGCAGGACACGCCCATCCTGGATTTCTTCTCGTTCCAGTCGGCGCGCTACAAGGTGGCCCGCGACAAGTGGCATGACGTGAACCTGGAGATCTATTACGACCCGCAGCATCCGTACAACGTCAAACGGATGTTCAAGGCGATGAAGTTGTCGCTCGACTATTACGACAAGCACTTCGGGCCGTACCAGTTCCGCCAGTTGCGCATCCTGGAATTTCCGGATTACGCCTCGTTCGCGCAATCGTTCGCCAATACCGTGCCGTTCTCGGAAGCGATTGGATTCATCGCCGACCTGCGCAAGCCGTCCGACATCGATTACGTCACCTACGTGACGGCGCACGAAATCGGCCATCAATGGTGGGCGCACCAGGCCATCGGTGCCAGCGTGCAGGGCGTGACGATGCTGGACGAATCGTTGGCGCAGTACTCGGCGTTGATGGTGATGAAACACCTGTACGGGCCGACCCGGATGCGCAAGTTCCTCAAGTACGAGCTGGATCGCTACTTGTCCGGCCGCGCGGGAGAACGCGTCGAAGAGGAACCCTTGGCGCTGGTCGAGAACCAGCCTTACATCCACTACCGCAAGGCTTCAGTGATTTTTTACGCGCTGGCCGATTACATCGGCGAGGACAAGGTGAACGCGGCGCTGCGCAAGTGGCTCGACAAGGTGAAATTCCAGCAACCGCCCTACACCGACACCCGCGAGCTGATTGCCGATCTGCGCGAGCAGGCCGGCCCGCAATATCAAGGGCTCATCACCGACTTCTTCGACAAGATCACCTTGTTCGATAACCGCATGGTTTCGGCCATGGCAAAGAAACTTGCGAACGGCAAATACGAAGTCACAATGCACGTGCACGCGGCCAAGTACTACGCGGATGGCAAGGGCAAGGAAACGCGCGCCAAACTGGACATTCCCATCGAGATCGGCGTGTTCACGAAAGCGAAGGATGGCGAGGAGCAGGACGAGAAGCCGCTTTATCTCACCAAAATGCCGGTCAGCGATGGCGACAGCACCCTCACGGCGATCGTGGATGGCAAGCCCTACGAAGCCGGCATTGATCCGTTCAATGAACTGGTCGATCGCGTGTCCGGCGACAACCGCGCACAGGTGACGATCAAATAACCGGTTGCGGGTGGGTGCCCAAAAAAGCGGCGCCGAAGCGCCGCTTTTTTTCGTGAGCGCAAATCACCGTCATCGATCAATCGTGATGTGCCGAATCCACGCGGCTGATGGTGAACTTGGATCCGGAGATGCCGAGGTTGATGCCCTGGCCGACGCCGCTCAGGGCGAGCGACACCGTACCCTTGCTGAGAACCTGCGCGGTGCCGGACTTGACCGCGCCGATATCTGCGGAGGCCGCCGCGTAGTCGCCCAGCACGTCGCTGATCTTGTAGACATCGGTGAACTTGCCGTGGCCGTCGTTGATGCGCCATTTGCCGGCGGTCAGGCCGCCGCCCCGGATGCGGATGTGCACCGGCATCGAATGACCGTTGGCGCAGGTGACCCTCCCGCTGCCGTCGGCGTGTTGGTAAATGGCCGACCATCCTTTCAGCGAGAACGTCAATTTGCAGTCGAGGTCGGGCTGTGCAGCCGATGCCGTGCCCGCGACGGCAAAGCCAGCCGCGCCGAGCAGGGCCGCGCCCATCAACACCGCCAGTTTGCGGCCGCGAATCCGTCTGAATGAGTCTTGCGTGCGCATGTTGCCGTTCCTCCTGGTAGGGATGCGCCCTGAAGTCTGGCCGAAGGAGGGTGAACGGAACGTCGACAAGTCCTGCTGCGGGCTGAACGCTCGAAGATGGGCGGGGTTGCGTCAGGCGGTATGTTTCTTCGAGAGCTTGTCGATCAGCTTCACGACGATGGTGCCGCCTGGCACGACCATGCCCGCAAAGTCGGCGCCCAGATCGAACAACGCGTCGCGGTTGCCGAGCTTGCGCACCGCGCCGCCCAGCATGTCGCCTTCCTTGTTGACGCGACCCGATAGGCCGTCGATCTCGATCACCCCGGTCTTGTCCTTCCATGCAAACTGGAAGGCATACACCGGACGGTAGAACAGTGTCAACGATTCGATGTCCACTTCATCGCTGGCGATCGAATCTGCCTCGATGGGCGCGGACAGCCGCGACTTGACCTGCTGCAGTACCGATGCTGCGGTGACGGTCGGCGCGATGAATTGCGGCTGGGTGCTGTCGGCGAGTTCGCGGAACGCGAAGCGGCCGGCGTAGTCGACCAGGTTTTTTTCCGGTGTGTCGTGTCGCAATGCGTCCACGAAATGGGTGAGTGCCGTGACGTTCTCGCAGTCTTCCACCGCGGCAAGCTGAAGTTCGCGGCGCGCGTCTACCGGCAGCTTGTGGCCCAGCAGTTCCACCGCCACGACGTACGGGTGCTCGATCCTGATGTGGTAAGCCAGCTTGCGGGTATAAGAAGTGCGCCGCGCGGCTTTGGCCATCCAGAACGGCTCGTAGCGCTTTTCCGTGTTGGCCAGCGTGATTTCGGTTTCCTTCGGACGGTCCCACAGCTTCATCCGCGCCAGCATCCCGAACGCGCCGAGCTTGTCCCGCTCGGCCTGCGCGCGCGCCGAAACGCCGTTGTACACGTCTTCGAAGATGCAGATCTTCTCGTCCATCCCCGGTCCCCACCGACGCGGCGTGAATCGCCGTCGCACGCCACGGATATTGCGCCGGCGTGCGCGCGGAATCAACCGGTGTCGAGTTGCCCGATGGACGGCGCGATCACGTCTTCGGCATCGGCAGGAATTTCGCCGGATCGTAGCCGCCGACTTCGAACTTCAGGGTTTCCTTGCCGTGCTCGCGGCTGGTGACGTCCATCTCGATGACCTTGGCCTTCTGCATGGCCGCGATGAAGCGTTTCTCGTCCTTGATGAACATCGCCGGTTCGCCGGTTTTGGGCAGATACGCCTTCCGGGTTTCGCGCTTGCCATCGAAACGCATCACGACATTGCACGAACCCTTGCAGACGAAACCCTTGCTGCCATCGGGCGCGAACAGGTAAACGCTCTCGCCCCACTTCACGTGGCGGCGCAGCACCAGCCGCACGCTGTTCGCGCTGGCGGGAGCGGAATAGATGCTGGCGGTGTTCTGCATGCCATCCACGTTCGCGGTCTGGTAGTACCAGAGGTTCGCCAACCGGTCGTGTTCGGCCTTGGCCTTCGCATTCGCCTGTATCTGCGGCAATGTTTTCTGCACTTCGGCGGCGGCGGAGGTGCCCGGATATTTCTGGACGATCTCCTCGCCAACCGGCGCCGCCAGTGCCTCGCTGTGCTCCGCCAGCATCTGCTGGTAGAGCTTCAATTCCTTGTCGGCGGCGGCTTCGTTCGCGGCGGCCTGCGCGGAGGCCGAAGGCGCGGCGGGTGGCGTTGGTCCTTGCTGCGAGCAGGCGGCGATCGCAAGCGCCACGGCGATGCCGAGGGACGCAAGCACGGGAATCGGAAGCGTACGGGCGAGCCTGGTCATGCCCGCAGTGTAGCCGCCATGCACGATCGTTGCTCGTCAGCCATCGGTTGCCTCGACGAAGACGGTTTTGGCGTGCTGCCTTTCAAACGTGATGTTGACGGTACGGCCGATGGCTCGTGTCCGATGAATGATGCCCGCCGGCACCACCAGGTATTGCCACTCGTCCAGTTCCACGGTGTTGCCGCCGGCCAAATCGATTTGGAGCTTGCCCGCTGCCACCAAAAAAAGTTCGTCCGAGTCGGGGTGGCAATGCCAGCGGTATTCGCCCTCGAAAACCGCCAGCCGGATGCAATCGTCGTTGACGTTCGACAACACGTCGTTCCGGTACGCCTCCTCGATGGCGAGTTGGTGGGCGGGTATGTCAACCACCTTCAGCGCGGCGTAACGAACCTTCCCGGACGAGTACTCGTCCGCAGACGGAAAACGCGCTTTCATGCTTTTCTCCGCGGATTGATTCCGAACAGTCTCGCGCCCTTTTCGGTGCGCGGCCTGTGCCGGCTCCCGGGCTTGAAGTAAAGGTAGGTGCCGGCGCCGAAACAGCGTTCGCCTTCGATGACCTCGCCCTCGACGACATAGACTTCTTCGCCCCTGTCGTGTTCGTCGACGACCGGCCAGACGCTGCCGGGCGCCATGTCCACCATCCACACGCGCAGATCGTCCGTACTCGGCAAGTCGCGACGGACACAGCCCGGTCCGACGACAACCGGATCCACATCGTTCACGCGCACGGCTTCGAGCATTTCCGCGATCGGCGCCAACTTTCTCTCGTTCATGGCCGTGATCCCTCAACAACCGCTGCGCGCGCGGCGTCGTGCGGGCCATGCGAATGCCGCTCGAGGTCGCGTGTGCCTGACGCGGCCTTGCAATTGTCCGAGCAGCAGGCCGCCCAGGATCAGCACGCCGCCGAAAGCCATGCTGATCGTCAGCGGTTCCCCCAGCGCCAGCCACGCCCACAGCACGCCGAAGATCGGCACCAGATACGTCACCGTGGTGGCGCGCGGCGCGCCGATGCGCTGGATCAGGCGGTAGTAAATGGCATAGGCCATGCCGGTACAGACCACGCCCAGCGCGACAAGACTGAGCCATGCCTGCAGGGGAACGTGCGCGGATGGCCATTGCCATGCCGCAAACGGCGCCAGCAGCACTGCGCCCCACGCCAGCGTGGCCGCGGCGACCGCGGAGGCCGGCAAATCGGAGAAATGGCGCTTGACCAGGTTCGCGGATACACCGTACAGGAATGCCGCGGCGGTTCCGGCCGCGACAGCGGGACCGATGCCCGCGCCGTCGACGTCGCCACCCGCGAGCACGAACACGCCGACCAACCCGATCGCCAACCCCGTCAACCGGCGCGCACTGATTTGCTCTCCGAACAGCGCGAATGCCGCCAGTGCCGCGAATGGCACCGCCATGCTGTTGACGATCGCGCTGACGCCGGCCGGTGCGCGTTCCGCACTCCACGCGAACAACAGGAATGGAAGCAGCGTGTTGACCAGGCCGATCGCGACGATCTTGAACCAGCCCGCTGCGGCAAGCTGTCGGCGGGCCCGCCACAGGAACGGCGACAGCACCAGCGCGCCCAGCGCGAGGCGCATGTCCACCAGAGACACCGGGCCGAACTTCGGTGCGGCGATCCTGAGGAACAGGAATGAGCCGCCCCAGATTGCCGCGAGCAACAACAGCTCTATCGGCGTACGCCAGTCGCGGCCTCGTGGTCCTCTGCTGCGCGCGCGCCATCCGCCGCGGCGTCGTGGTGGCGGTGATTCGTCGCGTGCCAGCAAACGCACTGTTTCGACATCGGTCAGGTGTCCGCCCTGAAACAGCATGCCGCCCGACAGCCTTGCCAATTCCCTCAACATGTTGCACCTCCATCCGTGTTGCGAAAATGCCCTGTGGAGCGCTAAATTAGGCCGTCCTCGCTGCCTGAGGAAGCGATGATTTTTCAAAAGAGCCTTGAGGAAAATCGAACATGAGTCGAAGCCCGCTGAACCCCCTGCAGACCTTCGTGGCGGCCGCGCGCGCGCAAAACCTCACCCGCGCCGCCGAGCGCCTGCACCTCACCGTAAGCGCACTCAGCCATCAGATCCGTCTGCTCGAAGAACGTGTCGATTGCGCCTTGTTCGTGCGCGGTCCGCGCGGCCTGAAACTCACCGCCGAGGGACAACGCTTGCTGGACAACGTGGCGCCCCACCTGGAGGCGATCGAGGACGCATTGAGGCCGCTGTGCACGCGCTGCGACAACGCGCTGGCGCTGTCCGCGATGCCATCGATGACGTCGAGCTGGCTGCTGCCGCGTTTACCCGGCTTCGTCGCACGGCATCCCGAGGTCGAATTGAACCTCGACTCCTCGATCGAACTGGTGGATTTTGCCGATGGCCGCCACGATGCCGCCTTGCGCTACGGAGTGGGCGACTGGCCCGGCCTGGTCGTCGAGTCGCTGCTGGAGGAATGGTTGACGCCGGTCGCCAGCCCGGCGCTGCTGGCCGGGCGCAAGCACCCGCGCCTGGAAGATCTCGGCGAGCTGCCGCTGCTCTGTCCCGAAGACCCGTGGCAGGAATGGTTTGCGCTGCATGGCGGCAAGCCGCCGCGGCGTTACGCGGCTTCTTTCAGCGATTCCGAATCACGTCAACGCGCGGCGGTGGAGGGCATAGGCGTAGCGTTGGGGCGAACGACCATGGTGCGTCCGCTGATCGAAACCGGGCAGTTGGTGGCGTTGTTCCCGCAGTTGATGAAAGCCAGGCGATGGCACTACCTCGTGTATCCGGAACGTTCGCGCAAACACGCTGGATTCATGGCGTTCCGCGAATGGCTGTTGGACGAGGCCGCCCGATTCCGCGCCGCGCCGCCGATCGGTTTGTCCGCGGCACGATCGTCAGCCGTTGCGCGCATACCTCGTCGACGCAAGCGCGCTTCGTAAATCTCGGCGTTCACCCCACGTTGCAAGGGTCGCGCCCCATCAGGTGGTCATAGGTGGAGACGCGGTCGTCGCGCAGGTGTCCGTCACGGCCCGCTGCGCCGGCGGACTGGATGCGTCGGCACGCTTCCGCCCGCGGAATCTTGACGCCATGGACGCGCACGCGGCTCCATGCGTTGTGGCTTCGACTCGTATTTTGGCGCGTCATTTTTTCCGCGTAGGCGGTTCGCACGGTTCCGTCGCCGGGAATCGACGAGGGACAGCGCGCGTGTCGATAGAACACCTCGCCGTCCGCGGCGCGGCACTCCCAGGACATCGGCTGCTTGTGCTCGCGTTTTTCGGACGATGTACGGCGAGTGTGGCGATGCATGGGGGATCGCGACGTGCGCGACGCCATGGCATGCCGCGGCGCGCCTGGATCCATCAGCGGCAGCCCAGTCAGGTTCAACTTCGTCTGCCGCGCGTTCGTCGCGCACGGCGTATCCCGGAACGCGAGCCGGCCATCTGCGGCGACGCACTTGTAGATCGAGGCGGCGTGCGCGCCGCTGGCGAAAGTCATCAGCAACAATGCGAAGAGCGCCCGCGCTCCCCGCGGCCCGGCGATCGGGATGCTGGCGTGCCGCTGGGTCATGTTTGAACCAGTGCCGCATTGTTCGCTGCGCATGCACTTTCCCCGATCAGGTCCAGGATTGATACTCCTCTTTCGTGTCGCGTGGCCGCCAGCGGTCCGTGCCGCCAAACGTTGTAGGGGAATGTCGCCTTGCGCCCGCGCATCCTGGGGAGTAAAAAAGAAACAACGCAGTGCCAATGGAGGGAGTGTCATGGCAAATCGCGGCTTGTTCACATCGCTGTTGTGCGCGATGGCGGCAACGGCAATCGCTACTCCCGCGGCGGCACAGACGCTTGGAAGAAATGGCGAACTGTCGCGGCCCGATTACGGTTCGGCACCCCAGAGCGCATTTCTCTCCAACACCGACTTCAATACCCCGGAGTCGGACGGCCGGCCCGGGGTGAAGTTCTACAAGGAAGGCATGGCCGCGTATCACCGCGGCGACATCGAGCACGCCATTTACATGTTGAAACTGGCGGCATACTGGGCTTACGCGCCGGCGGCCTACAACCTGGGGGTCATGTATTTCCAGGGTGAGGGCGATGTTCCTGTAAACCGGCCTTTGGGTACGGCGTGGATGTTCATTGCGGCAGAGCGCGGTGCGGCGGACTACGTGAATGCGCGCCACATGCTGGTCTCCCAGTTGGGCTATGCGGAACGCACCAAAGCCCTCGAGTTGCTGCAGCAACTGCAGCCGAAATACGGCGACGAAACGGCGTTGCGGCGCGCCAAGGCGCATTGGGCATTTGCGAAGTCCAACCAGACGGGTACGCGCGTTGGTGGAACGGTAGGTGAGTTGCGGGTCGGGATATCCGCGGGACGCGGCTCCTTCCGTACTCCGATGGGCGATAACGCGGGCGGCGGCGCCGGAACTTACTCGAGTTCCTGGATGGATGTCTTATCCGGGGGGTCGGTCGACGGTGACATGGCCTACCAACAGTTCCACCAGAGCGAAAATCCTTACGATCCGGTCTTCCTGAAGCACCGCAGCGGCATCGTGTCGGTCGAGTCGCTGCAGCAGGTGAAATCCGCCCACGACAAGGCGAAGCAGAACGACCGTGAAGATTCATTGGGTCCGGATCAACCCTTACACAACGGCTGACTGACGATACGCTGTGCATTGAAAAGCCGACGCGCTGGCGCCCCGGCTTTTTGACTCGGCGAGGTGTTGCGTCAGTAAGGGAATGCCGATGGCTGGGTCCGGCAATCGTGATTTGCGGATGAAACGGGGGCGGCGTATAAAAATCCGGTTAGGGCCTGAAAGGAGTCCGCCGTCATGGTCAGGCAGAATTGCATTGAGCAAGGAGGGGCCTCATGACATCGCGCAAGGGAGTTTTCATCGGGGCGATCTCCGGTGTTGTGGCGCTCATGCTCTCGCTGCCTTCGCCGGCGCAATCCACTATTCAATCTGAGATCGTGGCCGCGCCGGACTACCGTTCGGGCGCGGCGACTGGCAACTTTTCGGATGGCAATTTCAATACACCCGAGTCGGACGGCCGTCCCGGCGTGAAATTTTTCACGCTCGGGGTGCAGGCATTCCGCAAGGGCGATTACCGGCACGCCATCGACATGTACAAGGTCGCGGCGTCATGGGCGTACAAACCGGCTGAGTACAACCTCGGCGTGATGTACTTCAAGGGTCAGGGCGTGCCGGTGGACCGTGCGCGCGGCGCGGCATGGATGGTGCTGGCGGCGGAGCGCGGCGAGGCGCGATATGTGAAGGCTCGCGACGTGATGGTGACCTTGCTGAGCCAGTCGGAGTTCGCGCGAACCGACGAGCTATGGGGTCAGTTGAAGCAGACCTATGGCGACAAGGTGGCGCTCCGGCGCGCCAAGGCGCAATGGGCGTACGTGCGAACGCATCAAACGGGTACCCGCGTGGGCGGAGCCACTGGAGAACTCTCGGCGGGCATCCTGGATGGCGGGCATACTCCGGTTTCGCTGAATGCAGGCGGTCAACCCATCAAAACCACTACCACCGCTGCGGCGATATTGCAGGGTGGTTCGATCGACGGTTCGGTCGCCTATCGGCAGTTTCAGCAAAGCGACGATCCCTACGACCCGGTTTTCCTCAAGAACCGCACCGGCAACGTAACGGTGGAGCCCTTGCGGCCGATCAAGCACGGCAAGCACGCCACGGAACAGAAGCCGGCCGCATCATCCTCATCGCCGCAAATACCCCGCAGCGCGTAAGCGGTGCTTTTCCGCGAGGCGCAAGCGGTTTTGCGGCAGGCCGTGCACATCGCCTGATTCAGTTCGCGGATGAATCGAAAGCGCCGTGTGCCGATGGAGGCACGCGGCGCCGGAAATTGAAGCAGTAGTCGTCAATCCTGCTTGATGGCCACGACGCTTCCGTCGTCAGGATCGACCAGCAGATCAACCTTCTTGCCTTCCGGGTTCTTGGCCTCGGCGCTCCACAGGCCGTCGTCGAAATCGACGTCATCGACGTCCTGGTAACCCTGCGCCGTCAACTTGGCCTTGATTTCATTCTTGTTGAGCCGGGAAGGCGCGTCGGCTTCGTACACTTTGCCGGTGCTCGGGCCGACCTTGATGTGTACCCATTTGTCATTGCCGCCGCGCGCCTTGGCCTGCCAAACGCCATCCTTGAACTTGAGGCCTTTCACTTCCTGGTAGCCGGCGTTCCCGATGTCGGCCTTGATGGCCGGTTCGCTCAGCGCGCCGGTGGGAGAACCAACGCGAGTCGTCGTCGTGGTCGTGGTGGTTTGCATCGGGGCGTCCTGGGCGAGCACGGCGCCACTGGCGAGCAACAAGGTCGTGGAGAGCGCGGCAGCGAGCAGATGCTTTTGCATGGTGGTATCTCCGTTCGAACATCCGCAGCCAGCTTGGGCACGCATCGATCAACGATGCGTGAATGCGCGCGGTGCGGGTCAGGGTTCGTTCACCCGCATCGCGCCTGCTAGGCTTTATTGTTGGTTCATCCTTGATCGCCGATGCGCATTACGTTTCACCACCCCGTTGCGTTCTGGTTCGGCTGCCTGGTCGTGGCGGCAGGCGTATGCCTGCACCTGCCGATGTACGTGATGGCGGCCCCCATGCATTTTCATCTCGCCGGCATGCCGATGGACCCGGAGATGTTGCTCGGGATGATCCTGATTCCGGGTGGCGTGCTGCTGGCGGCCTGGGGCTTGATGCCGCGCCTGGTGCAGGTTCGCATGACCACGCGCGGCGGCGGTCGCCTGCACTGGCACGTGGCGGACGGCGTGCCCTTGAACGTCGAGCACTGGAAGCTGGTGGCGGTGCTGGCGCTGGCTTTGACGATCGACGTGATGAAACCGGCGTCGATCGCCTTCGTGATGCCGGGCATGGCGCACGAATACGGCATCGGGATGTCGAAGGCGGGCTATCTCGCATTGTCCGCGTTGATCGGCACGGCGGTGGGTTCGGTGGTATGGGGCAGGCTCGCCGACGTGTTCGGGCGGCGCGCGGCGATCCTGCTTTCCGCGCTGTTGTTCATGGGCACCGCGATTTGCGGCACGATGCCGTCATTCGGGTGGAACCTCGTGATGTGCTTCATGATGGGCGCCGCGGCGGGTGGCATGTTGCCGATCGCGTTCACGCTGATGGCGGAAACCGTACCCGCGCGGCATCGCGGTTGGCTGCTGGTGGCACTGGGTGGTGCCGGCACTTCGGCCGGTTATCTGGCTGCCTCGGGCGCCGCGGCCTTGCTGGAACCCGTTTTCAGTTGGCGCGCGCTGTGGCTGTTGAACCTACCGACCGGCGCGCTGATCGTGTTGCTCAACCGCTTCATTCCCGAATCGCCGCGCTTTCTCGCCAATGCAGGTCTCGAAGAACAGGCGCGTGCGGTGCTGGCGCGTTTCGCGGGCTCGCCAGACGCGTTGGTGAAGGACGCCGCCGCGGCCGAGGCGCCCGTTCTGGAAATCCACCAGCCACGCGCCGGTCTAGGCGAGATGCTGCGCGGTCGCCATGCCACCATCACGTTGGCGTTGATGGCCTGCGGACTCGCGTGGGGGCTGGTGAATTTCGGTTTCGTGTTGTGGTTGCCCGCCAACCTGCACAAACTCGGGCTGGACACGCAGGCGGCCGGGGCGCTGATGGCGCAATCGGCACTGTTGGCAATCCCGGGCATCGCGCTGGTGGTGTGGCTATACCAGCACTGGAGCAGCTTCAGGACGCTGGTGCTGTTCGTGGCGTTGACGGTGCTGGCGCTGCTCGCGTTCGCGGTCATCGAGGTCGGCGGACTGCGCGCGGAGTCATTCACGATCGCCGCGACGGTGTTGCTGCTGGTTGCGATCAGCGGCGTGATCGCGACCATGATCCCTTACGCCGCGGAAATCTATCCGGTGCACCTGCGCGGCACGGGTTCCGGGTTGATTGCCGCTGGTTCCAAGGCGGGCGGCATCCTCGGCGCGATATTGGGTGTCGCCGGCCTGTTCGACAGCTTCGTGGTATCCGCGCTGGTGATCGCGGTGCCGATGACGATCGCCGGAGCGATGCTGTGGCGCAGCGGGGTGGAAACCCGCGGACGCGAGCTGGAATCCATCCAGAAGGTTCTGTGCGATCGTCCCTGATCGCCGCATGGTCGAATACCCGGTACGCATGAATATTCAAAAACGCTGAAACACCAGAACGGGCATCCTGCCCTGACTCTTCACAACAGCCGCTTCGCTCGGAACGCTTTCGAGAAAAATCAATGCACGCTGGAAGCTGGCGTGCGGATCGCGGGATGCCGCGTCAGCGCGAGCCCCTTCAAGACGTGCAGCGCCTCCGACAACGCGTAATCCTTGATCGCGAGTGCGCCGGTGTCGGGGGTGATCGTGACCTTGCTGCCGGGCAGATGGTTCGGCAGATCGCCTTCGTGTTCGTCATCGTCCAGTGACGGGTTGCGGTCCGCTTGCACGGTGACATTGCCCAGCACGATGTCCGGCGTGATGCCAGCGACCTGGATCGAAGTGCCGTCGGGCGTGTAGTAGCGCGCGGTGGTCAATTTCACCGCATCGCCGCTGCCGACCGGCAGGATGGTCTGCACCGAACCCTTGCCGAACGTACGCCGACCCATCACCAGCGCGCGGTGGTGATCCTTCAGCGCGCCGGTGACGATTTCCGCCGCTGACGCGGTGCCGTTGTCCACCAGCACCACCATCGGCGCGCCGTCCAGCAGATCGCCCGGTGTCGCGCTGAACTTGAGGTCGGATTGCCGCAGTCGTCCGCGTGTGCTCACGATCATGCCGTCGTTGAGGAAATCATCGGCGACGCCGACCGCGCTGGTCACCAGTCCGCCGGGGTTGGAGCGCAAGTCCAGCACTACGCCGTGCAGTGGCCCGTGCTGCTTCTGCAGTTTTTCGATCGCGTCGGTCAACTCGTTGGCGGTGTCTTCCTGGAACTCGCTGATGCGGATGTACGCGTAACCCGGCTCCAGCATGCGCGTGGTGACGCTGGCAACATGGATGCGCTCGCGCACCAGCGCGATCGTCACCGGTTTGTCGCCGTCGGGGTGCAGGATGGTCAGGGTGATCCTGGAACCGATCGGTCCGCGCAGCCGCTTCATCGCCGCGTCAATCGCGTCGGGCTGCACCGCGACGCCATCAATCGCCTCGATCACGTCGCCGGCGAGCACTCCGGCGCGCTTGGCCGGGCCGCCGTCCAGGGGCGCGACGATCACCAGCTGGTGATTGACCTGCGCCACCTCGATGCCGAGACCGGAATACGCCCCCGAGGTGTCCTCGTTCAAATTCCTGAGTTCGCGCTCGTCGAGAAATTCGCTGTGTGGATCGAGGCCCGAGAGCATGCCGCGGATCGCGAATCGCATCAGTTGGTCGTTGCCGACCGGATCGACGTAGGCCTGCTTGATCATCTCGAATGCCCGGGTGAACGTCTGGATCTGTTCGAGGCTCGGCACGTCGCCGGGGGCGTTGGCGATCGAGGAAGCCTTGGCCGGCGCCGCCAGGCTGCCCGCGGGCGCGGGCGCGGGTGCGGGATGCTGGGTGTTGGGAGGTGGGGCAGCGAACGCCATGCCCGTGGAGAAAGCCAACAGGCAACCCAGCCAGGTTTGCGAATTTCGAATCATTGCGACCGCACCGTATGAGCCGACACCAATCATGACCGCGCGCGGGCGCGGCGGTTCATTGTAGGCGCATAGCCTCGCATCGACATTTCATGGGCGCGGCTACTTGGCGAACCAGCCTTGCGGATCGATGGGTTTGCCGTCGCGGCGCAGGCCGAACCAGGCGCCGCCTTGTTCGGGGTCGCGCCCGGCGGTCGCCACGGGCTGGCCGGGTCTCACCCAGTCGCCCGCTTCGACCAGTGCGGCTTCGTTGCCGCCGTACAGGCTCATCCAGCCGTCGCCGTGGTCGATGATCACCAGCATGCCGTAGCCGCGCATGAAGTTGGCCCATGCGACGCGTCCGTAAGCGACCGCGTGCACCTCGGTGCCCGGCTTCGCGGCGATCACGATGCCCTGTGCCAAGGTGCCCGTGCCGGCGTGCGATTTGCCGGCGACCGGCCACGCAAGCTTGCCCCGCAATTGCGCGAACGGAATGTTCTTGCCGAGTTGGGCCGGGATATCGGCGAACACATCCTGCAATTGCTTCAGCAGTTGATTCAGCGCATCGGCGTTGCGCTGCAGCGCCGCGATCCTGTCCTTCTGCTGCGCGAGCTGCGCGTCGGCTTCGTCCCGCAGTCTCTGTTGCGCGGCGCGCGCCTGTTCGAGTTGCACGGCCTGCGCGTTGCGTTGCTCGCGCTGCTGTTTCAGTGCATCGGTTTCGGTTTCGATCGACGCCTTGACCTTGTCCAGTTGCGCGACTTCGCCCAGCAGCGCGCGGATGCGCGCGACGCGGTCGCGCTGGAAATGGCGGGAATACGCCAGCGCGCGATCGATCCTCGCGATGTCGTCGTCGCCCAGCAGCAGCGACAGGTCGCTGCCGCGGTCGAGCGTATAAGCCGCGCGCAGCAGGTCCGCCAGCGCGGCGCGCTGGCCAGAAAGTTTTTGTTCCAGTTGCGTGCGCTGCTGTTCGAGGTTGGCCAGCGCCGCCGTCTTGGCCGTGATCGCGGCATCGGAGTCGCGCACCGCGTTGGCGGCCTCGCTGAGTTGCGCGGCCTGTTCGGCGAGCTTCGCGTCGATCGTGTGGCGCTTGGCCGCGGTCGCGTGTTGCGCCTCGGCGATCTTCGCGATCTGCGCACGCACGTCGGCAAGCCTGGCCTTGGCCGCGGCCTCGCGCTGGGCGTGCGTATCATTGCCGGACGAAGCGGGTGGTTCGTCGGCATGGACGATGCCGGCGGACGCCATGAACGCGCACAGCGCTGCCGCCGGCAGGCGTCGTCGCCATCTTGGAATCGGGAGGTGCATCGCGGCGATTATCGCTGAGGACGACGCGCGTTCGCGTGGATCACCTTTCCACCCATAGTGCCAACACATCGATCGCCTGGTCCAGCATACGTGACGCGCGTTCGAAGGCGCTCGCGTCGTTTGCGCGTCCGGCGGCTTCCGCATCGGCCGCCGCCTGCTGCACGTCGCGTGCGCCGACCAGCGCGGCGGCGCCCTTGATGCGGTGGGCCTGACGGATCGCCTCGGGGAGGTCGCCGGCGGCCTGTGCGGCACGCAAGCCGGTCAAGTCCTTGCGGATCGCGGCGAGAAAATCATTGAGCAGATTGCGCGCGAGGGTCGTGTCGTGGCCCGCGATTTCGCCCAGTACCGCGCGATCCACCGGCGCCCCCGGTGCAGACAGCACGTCGTCATCCGCGAGGGGACCGTGGACCGCCGCTTCGTTCGCGGGTACGCCGGAAGCTGCGGAAAACTCGACTTGCGGCAGCCAGCGTCGAAGCTGCGCGGACAGTTGCGCGATGCGCAGCGGCTTGCCGAGGAACGCATCCATGCCCATCGCGATGCAGTGCTCGGCCTCGCCCTTGCTGACATTGGCGGTGACGGCGATGATCGGCGTGCGCCCGCGGCCTTCCAGCCGTTCTGCCTTGCGTATCGCGGCGGTCAACTGGTAGCCGTCCATCTTGGGCATGTGGATGTCGGTGAGTACCAGCGCGTAGTCGCCGGTGTGCCAGCGACGCAGGCCTTCCTCGCCATCCGCCGCCGTTTCGCAGGCGAACCCTGCGCGTGCGAGCTGGCGCGTCAGCACTTCGCGATTGGTGGCGTGGTCGTCCACCACCAGCACCAGGCTGTGTTCGCGGCGTGCCGTTTCGATGCCGGGCAGGGGCCGGGTCGGGAAATCTTCCTCCGGCGCGCTGCTGCGTTCGGGTTCGACCCGCGCGGCGTCGCCTTTCGCGAGCGGCAGGACTAGGCTGAAGGTGCTGCCGATGCCGGGTTTGCTGGCCAGTTCGATCTTGCCACCCATCAATTCGGCGAGTTGCCGGCAGATCGCAAGCCCCAATCCGGTGCCGCCGAAGGTGCGCGCCGTGCCGCTTTCGGCCTGCGAGAACGGCTGGAACAGCAGCGCGCTTTGTTCGTCGCTGATGCCGATACCCGAGTCCCGCACGCGCAGGGCAATGCTTTCGCGACCGTCCTCGAGCACCGCCACCCGCTCGGCGCGTACCGTGACGCCGCCGGTGCGGGTGAACTTCAGCGCGTTGGAAAGGAAGTTGGCAAGGATCTGGCGCAGGCGCAACGGGTCGGCGACATGGGCGGGTGCAAGCGCATCGTCGATCGCAAGCTCCAGCGTCAAGCCCTTGCTGGATGCAATGCCGAGGTAATTGCTGATCGCCTGCTCGATCAGCCGGCGCAGGTCGATGTCGCGTGGCGCAAGGTCCATCCGCCCGGCTTCGATCTTCGAGAAATCCAGGATGTCGCCGATGATCTGCAACAGGCTTTGCGCGGAGCTTTGCACGATCGCGACGCTGCGCCGTTGTTCGGCGTCGAGTCGCGTGTGCTCCAGCAGCTCCAGCATGCCCGTGATCCCGATCATGGGCGTGCGGATTTCGTGACTCATCGTCGCGAGGAATGCGCTCTTGGCGCGGCTGGCTTCTTGCGCGCGCGCCTCGCTCATCCGCAGCGCCGCATCCTTCTGCTTCACCTCTTCGCGCATTTCAATGAAGCCATTCACGACTTGTCGGGTTTCGCCGCGCACCGGCAGCCCGACCGGCACGTCGTAATTGCCTTCGCGCATGCCACGGGTCATCCGCACCAATTGTTCGATGCCGCCGTACACATTGCGCAGCACTTCGCTGCCCGCCACCAGCACGATCACCAGCGCGGCCAGCGACAGCCCGATCCGCCACGCGTTCAATCGCAGCGCATGGACATGGTCGTCGTTCAGTTGCTCCTGCGCGTCGAGGATTTTCAAGTCGGCCATCAGGCCGAGGTCGCTCAACAGCGGGTCCAGCGCGGGAAACAGCCGGGTGTCGGCGAAATGTCCCAGGCCATCGATGCTGTGCGCCGCAAGTTGCTCGCGCAACGCCGTGATCGCTTCATCGGCAGGTGTTCGTTCCTGCTGGATCGCGACCAGCAATTCATGCTGCCGCGGCGGCATGTTTTCCGACTCGAGCGCCGCGAAAGCCTGGCCGATCCGCTTTTGCGCGCCCCCGACCGCGGCGAGGCCCTGGTCGAACGTCATCAGTCCGTTGCGCACCTTGAAGGTGACGCCGATAATGGCGATGCCGTAGGCATCGTTCAGCGCCTTCACCTGCGACTGGCCGCCCAGCGCATTGTCGTAGAGACGATTGAGCGTGGCCTCGTGGTTGCGCTGATAGATCGCGTCCAGCGCCAGCACGCAGCCGGCGGCAACCAGCATCACGCCGAACAGCAGCAGGAGTTGGCGGCGGACGGTCCAGAAGCGGCGCCTCATGGTTGCCGGCGGCGCCACTTCTCGATGGCCGCGGCGAGCTGCTCGCCGGGTACCGCCATGCCGATCAGTTCGCCCTGGGCCCGGGTGCAACCCAGTTCGGCCAGCATCTGCCACTCGTCCACGCTGCGCACGCCCTCGGCCACCGTCGTCAGTTTCAGTTTGCGGCCGAGTTCGACGCTGGCCTCGACCACGGCCCGGTTGCGGGCATTGTCGGCGGCGCCGTTGATGAAGCCCTGGTCGATCTTGAGTTCCGTCACCGGCAGTTGCGCCAGTTGCGACAGTGAGGACCAGCCGGTGCCGAAATCGTCCACCGACAGCCCGAAACCCTTCAGGCGCAAGCGTGCCAGCACGTTCAGCACCTGCGCGGCTTCATGCATCATCGCCGACTCCGTGATTTCCAGCGTCACGTCGTGCGGATCCACGCCGGCGGCCTGTGCGATGGCCTGGTAGCGGTCGGCCGCGGAGGTGTCGTCGAGGTTGTGCATGGAAACATTCACCGAAACACGGAGCTGCATGCCGGCTTCGCGCCAGCGCTGTCGCCAGCGGCAGGTCTGCGCGAGGATGCGGTCGGTGAGCGCATCGATCAAGCCCGAGCGTTCCAGTTCGGGAATGAAGCGCGCGGGCGACACCGCCCGGCCGTTCAACGACCAGCGCGCCAGCGCCTCGACGCCGTTGACGAAGCCGCTGTCGATCGCGACCTGCGGCATGAACCACGCCTCGAACGCGTCGTTGGCCAGCGCTTCCGCCAGCAGGCCTTCATCGATGTCGGGATGCGGGTCTTCGTCGGCCAACAGGTCGGCGGTGAAATAAAGGTCGATCACTTCCGCGAGCTTGGACTGCGTCAGCGGTTTTTCGACCGTGCCCAGCACGCGCATGCCCGACGCGCGTGCCATGATGCGGACGGTATTGAGCAGCGCGGGATCGAGGGCGGTCAATACCACCACCGCGTTGGCAAGCCGCTCGCGTGCGACGTGGCCGATGAACTCGATGCCGTCCATGTGCGGCAGATCCAGGTCCACCAGCACCACGTCCACCGGATGTTCCTGGCGGCCGAGCGCGGCCAGCGCGCTGCGTCCGTCCGCGGAATCCAGCACGGTCCCGATGCCCATCTGCTGCAACAGGCGCATGGCCACTTGGCGTTGGAAGTCGTGGTCCTCGACTACCAGCACCGACACTTGTGAAAATTTCGTCCTCATGCCGGCCCCTAATCCTTTCGCGGCAATGTCTACCCCGAGTCTAACATCTGTACCGAGATGCGCTAACGTGCGCCGGGTCACGGATGGACACGTGGTTGCGCTAGGCTTGTGACAATGTGTGTCCTGGCTTTCACGTGGAATGGCCATCCGCGCTGGCGTCTGCTGTTGATCGGCAACCGCGACGAGGCGCACGCGCGGCCGTCCGCACCGCTGGCGCGCTGGGCCGATGCGCCGGGCATCCTCGCAGGCCGCGATCTCGAAGCGGGCGGCACCTGGATGGGCGTGGATGAATCCGGGCGCGCCGCGGTGGTGACCAATGTGCGCGATCCGCGTGCGGCGCTCGATCGCGCGTCGCGCGGGCTGCTGGTGTCGGATTTCCTTCGCGGCGCCGACCGCGCGACACAGCATTTGGATGCGCTGGAAGCCGATGCCGCACGCTATCGCCCGTTCAACCTGCTGTTGTTCGATCGCGGCACCGCACATTTCGTGTCCAATCATCCGACCGTGCGCGTGCGGGAAATTCCCGCGGGCGTGCACGGCCTCTCGAATGGCGATCTGGATGCGCCGTGGCCCAAGGTGCAGCGCGCCACCGCAGCGCTGCGCGACTGGCTCGATTCGGGCAGCGAGGATTTCGACCCGCTGTTCACCGCGCTGGCCGATGAAACGATCGCGCCCGATGCGGGGCTGCCGGACACCGGCATCGGCATCGAGCGCGAGCGCCAACTGTCGCCGCTGTTCGTGCGCGGCGCACTTTACGGCACGCGTGCAACCACCCTGATCGCGCTGGATCGCAGCGGCGGCGGTCGCATCATCGAACGCCGCTTCGGGCCACAGGGCGTGGCGCAGGGGCAGACCGCGCTGCAGTTTTGATTTTCCCCTCTCCCACCGGGAGAGGGAGCCCGAAGGGCGGGTGAGAGTACGCGCTTGCGCTGCGAGATTGACCGGCAAGCGTCGTGTCATTCGCGAACCCGGACCCTCATTCGGCGCTGCGCGCCCCCTTCTCCCGAAGGGAGAAGGGAAGCTCCGCTCAAGATTGCGCCGGCGCCATCAAGTGGAACTCCGGCGCCTGGCCCAGCAATAGTGCGCGGATGCTGCGCAGTTTCGTTTTCAGCGCGCGCTCGTGCTCGGGGCCGACGCGGATCATCAGCTTTTGCCCGACCGAAAGGGATTCCCATGTCGGGTCGGCGAACTGGTAATGGCCATCCGGTGTCGCGACCAGTGCCACCGGCGGACGCGCATTGGGCGCGGCCAGCATGTCGTTGATCGCCTGGATCAGACGATCATTGAAATAGCCTTGCGGATAACCGAGCTGGCGATACGCTTCCTGGAACAGCGGATACCAGCGCACGTACCATGTCACCAGCGTGCGCGAGTCCACGGCCTCGACGATCTTCATGTACGGTCCGTAGCGCGCGTAGTCCTTCGCATCCAGCACCGGCTTGCCGCTGGACGTGTCCACCGCGAACACGCCCTTGGGTGTTCGCACCGGCAGGATGCTGGCACCGATGCTGCGGCGTGGCAAAGCATCCACGGTGGCGACGATGTGCGGGACCAGCCCGCGCGCGAGCAGTAGTTCGGACAATCCTTCCGCGCCCGGAATCGCGGCCAGCGCCGAAGCCACGGCATTGTCGCTGGAATCCAGCGGCGGCAATGGCGTGGTGGTGGCGGGCGCGGGCCCGGTTTGCGCCTCGCTGATGGGATGTTCGATCGGTGCCGGCGCGGTGCTGGCCTTGGCCGGCGCGGACGGCTCGGGACCGTGGCGCGTGAAATCCACGCCCGGCATCCGCGTGAAATACCACCACGCCGCCACTGCGACGATCACGATCACCACGATCGCGCCCGCGATCTTGCCGGTAGCCGAATTGTGCCGAGTCACATCGCCCCCGATGCCTGAAGCTGTATGGATTGGATGCCTGTGAATTCGAATGGTTCCATCAAACCAGTGGTTTCACCCCGATCAGCAGGCCGTGCAGCCAGAATGCAAACAGCGCCCACACGATCACGCCGATCGCCACCGCGCCGATGTCGCCCTTGGCGGTACCGGCAGCGTATTGTGTGTTTTCCACGCGATCGCGCCGCCGGGCCGCGATGAAATCGACGACCGCCCAAACCAGGAACGCGCCGAACAGCACCACGTCGTGCACGAAACCGGTTGCCATCAGGTGCCCCGCCGCCCATACCGCGACGCCCGCCGCCATCGGATGATGCAGCCATGCGCGAAAATGATTGGGCGGTGCGTGCGAGGCGAAGAACAGCACCAGCGCGATCAGCGTGAACAGCGCGTTCAGGTGCTTGAGCGCGAGCGGCGGCACATACAGCAGCGTCGGCGCGTGCCGCGCCACGCCGAAGCCGACCACCAGCAGCGCGAAACCGAGCAGTGAAACCAGCGCGTAGACCGCCTTCCAGGGCTTCAGCCCGATGCGGGCGATCATCCGCGTGCGCCAGCCATCGGCGAAGATCCGCACCGAGTGCGCCCCGAGAAAAATCACGAGGCCGAGAATCAGGATGGGCATCCGGCGTGCTCCGTGCAATCGAGAGCGGGCATGGTAACCAAATGTCGCATGGGGCGTAGGGCGACAGCAGCCGCGCAGCGGCGTATCCCGCCATCGGCGGATCATGATCGGCGGGATGCGCTGCGCTTCTCCCGCCTTACGGCCTCGCGGCTGCTCCGCAGCCTGTCGAATTCCGACAGCTTCGTTCGTCGCATCCACAAGCACGAGAATGTGACGCGCGATTCGGCGTTTTTCCCCCGCCACCGAAGGAGGATTCAAGACATGTCCCACGCCAACGCAACGAGGAACATCGCGGCCTGCCTGTGGTTCGACGGCCAGGCCGAGGAAGCCGCCGACTTCTACGCCCGCACCTTCCCGGATTCGCACGTCGATGCCGTGCGCCGCGCACCCGGCGACTATCCCTCCGGCAAAGAGGGCGATGTCATCATGGTGGAATTCACCGTTCTCGGCATGCTGTTCCTCGGCTTGAACGGCGGCCCGCAGTTCAAGTTCGACGAAGCGGTTTCCTTCCAGGTCTACACGACCGACCAGGCCGAGACCGACCGCCTGTGGAACGCAATCGTCGGCGACGGCGGCGTGGAAAGCGAGTGCGGCTGGTGCAAGGACAAGTTCGGCCTGTCCTGGCAGATCACGCCGCGCGCCTTGATGGAAGCGGTTTCCGATCCCGACCGCACCGCCGCCAAACGCGCCTTCGAGGCCATGATGACGATGAAGAAGATTGACATCGCCACGATCGAAGCCGCGCGCAGAACCAAGTAGGGCGGGAGCAGCCGCGCAGCGGCGACAGATTCGCCGGGAGCGAATTTGGACCGACGAAGGCGGACCCGAGCGCGAGCGAGCGGTGAGCATCAAGCAAGCGTTGACCGTGCCAATAAAAACGCCCCGCTTTCGCAAGCGGGGCGTCTGGCTCATCTTGAGAAAAATTTGGGGCGAATCTTTCGCAAAGGTGGCGTTTGCCTCTTCGTGACCTCGCCCTTATCCAAGCTGATTTGAATAGGGCGGCAGCTTGTTAAAGAAATGCTGCCTTGTCTTGAATAAGGCCGGCGGGCAGCCTTACCGATCGCCCAGGTAATCCTTCTTGCCGATCTCGGTGCCGGCGACGCGCAGGATGTCGTAGGCGGTGGTGCAGTGGAAGAACAGGTTGGGCAGAGCGTATTCGGTGAGGTAGGCGAGCCCGACATAGTTGACATCGCCGTGGCGGGTCTTCATCACCACCTTGCGCGCTTCGCTGCCGTCGATCTGCCCGGGCTTGAAGGACTTGATGTAATCAATGGTGCGCGCGATGCGGTCGAACGCCTGCGCCAGCGTGGTTTCATTGTCGGGAAATGATTGCGGTTCCGCGCCCGCCAACCGGGCACTGCCGCGCGCGGCAGTGTCGCAGGCAATCTGGATCTGCTTGATCAGCGGCAGCATGTCGAAGATCAATCGCTGCTGCAGCAGATTGTCGGGCTCGACGCCTTTTGCCTTCGCGTGCGCCTCGGCCTTCTTCAGCACGTTGGAAAGGTTGGTCAGTGCGCGCACGAATACGGGAACGGAAGCCTGATACATCGAGAGGGTCATGGTTTGATCTCCTGGGTGAAAAGACGGGATTCTCTGCTGGGCTCTGGAATCAAGCTCGCCCAGCAGGCTGGGTTGATGCATTGAGGTCTCGTGATTGCGGCCGCCGGCTTTATCGGCGGTGGAACCCGGAATCCAGAATCTGTTCCACGCGACCATCGAGATGGATTCCGGGTTCTGCCCGCGAAACGCGGACAGCCCCGGAATGACGAAATAAATAATTCGCGATTGAAGCTAAGTGGGACGAACACGCCCTCCCAGGATGCGCACGGGCAGGCGCAACACTGCGCGCAGCAGATCGAACACACCGTCCACGGCGATGCCGAGCAACCGGAACGGCAGCGAGACCAGCCACACCAGTGGCCACAGGATCAGCGCCAGCAGCGCCAGTGGCCAGCAGAAAATCAGCAGCAGCAACCACAACAGGAAAGTCATCATTGCGGCGTTCTCCACAATGGGCGCGCGAGACGTTCACATGGGGCCGCGACAACGCGGAGGCAAGTCATGTGGCTTTCGGCTCCGCCGCGGAAACAGGTTGGGGCATGTCGCGGGTTGCGCGCACCGTCAACACGAGTGCCACCAGCACCAGCACCGCCGCCAGTACGTAAGCCACGCCGGGAAGGTGCGGCGTGGGCGCGCGCTTGCTGATGAAGAGCGCGAACAGGTTGGCAAACAGCGCGGGGCCGAAGATGCCGGCGAGGCTTTGCAGGCTGGTCAGCGCGCCCTGCAGGCGGCCCTGTTCGGAGGGATCGACCTGGTGCGTGATCAGCGATTGCGCGGGTGGCCCCGCCAAGCCGCCGAGGCACAGGAACGGAATCCCAGAAAGGAAGATCCACGCTTCCGGTGCGAAGCCGAACACGAAATAGCCGATGGCCACGAACACGAGTCCGGTCAGGATCATCCGGCGTTCGCCCAGCTTCGGCATCAGCCGCCGCACCAGCAGCGCCTGCACCACGCCGGTCAGCACGCCGACCAGCGCCAGCGTGTAGCCGACCGTTTGCGGACCCCAGCCGTAGCGGAAGTCGGTGTAAAGCACGTAGGTGGAGTTGATCGAGAACTGCGCCAGTGCGAGAAGAAAAAACACCGCAGCCAGTGCCAGCACCTGCGGATAGCGCTTCAGCAGCAGCACCGAGCCGAGCGGATTGGCGTGGCGCCAGTCGAACTTCGGCGCGCGGCGTTCCTTCGGCAGCGATTCCGGCAACACGAAGAATCCGTAGCAGAAGTTGACCAGGCACAGCACCGCGGCCACCCAGAACGGCAGGCGGATCCACAGGTGGCCCAGGAAGCCGCCCAGCGCGGGCCCCACGATGAAACCCACCGCGAACGCGCCGCCCAGCAGGCCGAACGCGGCCGCGCGCTTTTCACGCGGGGTGATGTCGGCGATGTAGGCATTCGCGGTCGAAAAGCTGGCCGCGCACATGCCGGACACCGCGCGACCGATGAACAGCAGCCACAGGAACGGCGCCAGCGCCATCACGATGAAATCGACGCCGAGGCCGAAGCTCGAAATCAGGATCACCGTGCGCCGTCCGAAGCGGTCGGACAGCGCGCCCTGGATCGGCGAGCACACGAACTGCATCAGCATGAACAGCGTGCTGAAGGCGCTGGACCACACCGCGGCCTTGGCGATGCTGCCGCCGATCAATTCGACGATCAGGTGCGGCAGCACCGGGATGATGATCCCGAACGCCAGCATGTCGATGGCCACCGTGACGAAGATGAAGATCACCGCCGCGCGGCGGCGCGGATGTTCGATCTGCTGGGGTTCGGTCATTGAACGTGTCGCGCGATCGCAGGCAAGAGATCGATTTTAGCGGCGGCGCGTGGCGCGTATTGGAGGTTTCGTTGGCGCGTCGGGTCGCCGAAACGTGGTGGCCCGGGCATCCAATCGCAGCGGCTTTCGTGGGAAGTCAGGACAGATCTCTCGGCCATGGATGGCTTTGATGCCCGTCCTGGCCTTGTCGAAGCAAAGCGGGCTCGGCATTCCTGATGATTCGTTGTGCAGCGATCATGGGCGATCGCAGAGATCACTTCCCGCCATCGATGTCGATGAAGCGCAGGAACTCCGCGCGGGTGCGCGCGTCCTCGCGGAAGCTTCCCTGCATTTGGCTGGTGATCATCGAAACGCCGCGCTTGTGCACGCCGCGCGTGGTCATGCACTGGTGGGTGGCGTCGATCACCACGCCGACGCCGCGCGGTTGCAGCACCTCGCTGATGCAGGTCGCGATCTGCGCGGTGAGTTTTTCCTGCACCTGGAAGCGGTGTGCGAACGCATCCACCACACGTGCCAGCTTGGAAATGCCGACCACCTTGCCATCGGGCACGTAGCCGACGTGCGCGCGGCCGATGATCGGCGCGAGGTGGTGTTCGCAGAACGACTCGAACTGGATGCCGCGCAGCACGATCATTTCGTCATAGCCCGCGACTTCCTCGAACGTGCGCGCGAGGTATTCTTGCGGGTCTTCGTGGTAGCCCGAGAACCATTCCTCGTAGGCACTCACGACACGCTTGGGCGTGTCGAGCAGGCCTTCGCGGGTAGGCTCGTCGCCGGCCCAGCGCAGCAGCGTGCGCACTGCGTCCATGGCCTGCTCGCGTGTCACTTCGGGCGTGGTCGGCCGGGCGGCTGCACACAGCGAAGGTTTGCGGGGTTCGCTCATCGGTCTGGCTCTGGAGAGTTCGAGTGGTCCAGTCTAGCGTCACGATGCGCCAGCCGCGACCGCTCCTGTCTTAAGCCGAGCGCGAATCGTCATTGCTTGCCTCGGTGCCCAGGCGAGGCGCTTCCGGGTCGGGCTGCTCGTCTTCCCCCAGTTCGTCCTGCAGGCTCGCGGGCATGTTTTTTTGCTTCGCCACGCCCAGCGCCCGCAGCCGTTCCGCGCGGCGCAATATGCTGGTGCGTTCGCCCGTGAGGCGGTTGCGCGCCTGGTGGTAGGCCGCGCCCGCCTTGTCGATGTGATCGCCGATGTCGTGCATGGATTCCGCGAACAGCGTGGCCGAGTCGTAGAGCAGGCCGCCCAGTTTCACGATCTGCTGCATGTTCTTCGAAGTGCGATCCACGCGCCAGATGTAGTCGATGGTGCGCAGGCTGGTATAGAGCGTGTTGGGCGATACCAGGGCAATGTGTTTGGCGAGCGCGTTGTCGGCCAGCTCCGGCGCGGCCTGCAGGGCCAGCATCAGGGCCGGCTCGATCGGCACGAACATCAGCACGAAGTCCAGCGTCTTGAGGCCGTACAGCTTTGCGTAATCCTTGCGCGACAGTTCGTTGATGTGGCTCTGCATGGCCGCGACGTGTTCGCGCAGGGCGGCGGCGCGCGACACCTCGTCGTCGGCCGCGGTGTAGCGCTCGTACGCCACCAGCGAAAGTTTCGAATCGACGATGACGAAGCGTTCCTCGGGCAGGTTCACCACCACGTCAGGTTGCTGGCGGCGGTTTTCGTCGGTGGTGAACGAGGGTTGCACGGTGAACTCGTGGCCTTCGCGCAACCCGGATTCCTCCAGCACGCGTTTCAGGATCGCCTCGCCCCAGGTGCCGCGCACCTTGGCCTGTCCCCGCAACGCATCGGTGAGCGATTGCGCTTGCGCGCCCAGCGTCTTGTTGAGGCTGGTCAGTTGGGTGATTTCGGCCTTGAGGCTGCTGCGTTCGCGAATGTCGGTTTCGTGGGTGTGCTCGACGGCGATCTTGAAGTCCTTGAGGTGCCGATTGAATGGTTCCAGCACACTGTCCAGCGTCTTGCGGTTTTCCTCGTTCAACGACTTCGATTTCGTTTCCAGGATCGCATTGGCGACGTTTTCGAACTCCGCCTTGAGTGCATGCTGTGCGTCCTCAAGCAGCTTGCGGATCTCGACTTCGCGCTGTTTGGCGCCTTCGATGCGGTTCTGCAGCAGCGCGTTGCCCTGGCGCAACTCCGCGGCTTGCGCGTTGGCGGTATCGCCTGCTGTACGCGCGGAGACCAGTTGATCTTCGAGCGTGGCGATGCGTGCGGCCTGGCCGGCAAGGCGGGCGGCGTCGGCCGCGGCGGCTTCCAGACGTGGCTGGATGGCGTCCAGGCGCGATTCCAGATCATGCACCCTCGCCGCATGCTCGTCGCGTGCCTGCTCGGCGGCGACCGCACCGGCGCGCAGGCCGGCGGTTTGCGAGCGCTCGCGCATCCACATGCCGGCGGTGACAAGTGCCAGCATCGCGACCGCGATCAAAACCAGGACAAGGACGAGTTCGACGGACATGGTTGCGGATTGTAGGAGCGGATGCGGCCCAAGTTGGGCCCGCACCGTCGCAGGACGTGAGATGGCTACTTTTGCAGCGAAAAACCTCCTGCCGGCACCACCGCCATCGTGAGCCGCGCGATGCAGGTCAATTCACCCGCCGCGTTCTCGATCCGGATTTCCCACACCTGCGTGCTGCGCCCGACGTGGATCGGTCGCGCGGTGCCGGTGACCGTGCCCTCGCGTACGGCCCGCAGGTGGTTGGCGTTGATCTCGAGGCCCACCGTGGCGCGGCCGTCTTCACAGCACAGCATCGCCGCACTCGAGCCCAGCGTTTCGGCCAGCGCGACCGAAGCGCCGCCGTGCAGGATGCCGTAGGGCTGGCGGGTGCGGTCATCCACCGGCATGGTGCCACGCAGAAAATCATCGCCGATTTCGGTGATGTGGATGTCGAGCGCCTGCATCAGGGTGCGTGCGCTCCACGCATTCACCGTTTCCAGATCGACGTGCTGTTTCCAGATGGCCATGGCCTACCGCGCGGGTGACGATGGCTCGCCGGGCAACCGCGGCATGCCGTGCTCGTCGCGTTCTTCCGGCGTGACGTGCGCGGTGTCGATGCCGGCCTCGTGCGGACCCGGCGCGATGGCTTCGCCCTGTTCGCACTTCCATGCGTTGGCATAGCAACGGATGGCGTCTTCCGCGTCGCCGGATGCGGACTGCACGTCGCCGAGCGCCGCCCAGCCTGCGGCCGTGGGCCTCAGCGTCAGTGCGCGCACGAGGTACTCGCGTGCATCGCGCGGATCGGACGCGCGCATCGAAAGCACGCCCAGCGTGCGCAACAAGGCGTCATCGCCCGCGTGGGTGTCCAGCCAGCGGGTCGCGACGCGCAGGCGTGCGGCGGCTTCGGTGGGTGGCGTGGCGTCGCCGTATGCCGCGACCAGCAGCGGATTCCATTCGCGCTTCAACGCGTCTTCGATGGCATCCAGCGCGTCATGCGCGATGCCCAGCGCCGCTGCGCGGCGCGCATACGCATCCAGCAACGCGGGCATTTGGCGTTGTTGGCGGTTCGCGCGTTTCCACAATTCCTGCAGTGCCGCGGCGTCGGGCGCATTGCGCAGCGAGGCGCCCTGCACCCGGTCGACCAGCTCCGCGTAACCCGCGGCGCCCAGCATGTCCGATTTGCGCAAGGGTTCCAGCGCCGCGCGCGCTTTCCCGGACTGGCCAAGACTGAGCGCGGCCAAGGCATATTCGTGCCAGCCGGCCGGTGGCAGCTTGCCTGCCTCGGCGCCGGGTGTCAGCAGTTGCAAAGCCTCCTCGGCGCGATCGTTCTCGCGCAGGATCCGCGCACGCAGGATCCGCGCGGCCTCGGGTGCGTGCTGCGCGGCTTCGTCCAGCGCTTCCAGCGCGCGCTGGGTGTCGCCGTGGCGATGCGCGGCGTCGGCCGCCGACAGCAGTGCGGGTGAACGCAGCGAAGAATATTGCGCGGCGCGCTGCAAGGTGCGGCTGGCCTCGACGTGGCGCCCTTCGGTCATCGCGACCAATCCGTCACGGAGGCGTTCCTGGCTGATGCGGCGATGCCGCCGCGACAGCGCGCCGAACGGCCAGCGCAGCAGCCACCATACGATGCCGATCGCGATCCACGCGGCAACCAGGATCGCCACTGCACCGATCACGGTGGCTTCGATGCGCCAGCCGCGGAACCGGATCAGTACGTAGCCGGGGTCGGACGCCAGCCACACGAACGCGATTGCGGCCAAGGCGATGATGATGATCGCGATGGCCAGCCAGCGCTTGCCTTTCATGGCTTCGCCCCGCTGCTGGTTGACGCAGGCGCCGTGGGCAGAGGCGTCTGGCTGGCGCGCAGGCTCTGCAGTTGGGCGAGGGCGCCGCCCAGTTGCGGTGCCGGCCCGGCGGGCCGCTGCGACAGCAGGCTCGCGATTTGTGCGCGGGCATCCTTCACATGCGCAGCCTGCGGATCGAATTGCGCCGCCAGCAAGTCATCGGCACGCTGCAAGGCGTTGCGGTATCCCGCCTCGTCGAACGCCAACAGCGCTTCCTGCGCCTGCGCAAGGTCCAGCGCCAGCGCCTGCGGCGCGAAACGCGCGTCGGCGAGCGGCTCGGCGGTCCCGTTGTCGTGCGTGACCCTGACGATGCCGCCAAACGTGCGCCCGATGCGCGACCAGAACCCCGGCTTTGCGGATGATGCCGATGCGGGCCGGCCCTCCTCGATGAGCGGCAGCGATACGGCCTTGCCGCGCAGTTGCGACAGCGTGTCCAGCGCGGCCTGGCGCGAGGGCGGCGCGGCCGTGGCCAGCGCGTCGCGTTCGGTGGTGGCACTGGCGCGCACCGGCGCATACGCCGGGTTCTGCACCTGCGCCAACACTTCGATGGCTTGCGAATACGCTTTCAGCGCCCCGGTGCTGTCGTGGAACAGGTCATAGCGTTGTTGCCCGGTGCGCAGCAACATTTCGGCATCGTTGAGCAGCATGGTGTCATGGCCCGACTGCTGCTGGCCGCTCAAATTGGTGATGGCGGTTTCGAGGTTCGCGATGCGGCGGCCGAGCCCTTGCGTGCCGGTTCGCAAATCCTCCAGACCCGATTCCAGGTTGCCGAGGCGATGGTTGCCTGCCTGCGCCTGCTGGGCGCCGGCCGCGAGCTGGCTTTGCAGGTTCGCGATGGTGGCTGCGTCCTGTTTGCGAGCGGCTTCTTCCGCATGCGTGAAGCGTTGCAGGCGCCACACACTCCCTGCCGCCACGGCCAAGGCCACAATCGCGACGATCGCCGCCAGCACGGCCAGACTAGGCGCGCGTCCACGCGCTTTGCGTGGTTTGGGTTCGATGGTGGTGGCTTCGGCAGGGTCTTCGATCATGGAGGCATGCTAGCAGGCCGTCATTTGTGCGATCGTCCCTGATCGCCACGTCGTTTGCGTGCAAGGCCATCATCGATGTTCTCGATCAGTCGGCGCCAGAACGGCTATCCGTGGCCTGACGATTCACGACAGCCGCTTCGATTGGAACAGCGTGGAATCAACAATAACCGTTGCAAGCAACGTATCGCTGTGCGTCGATGCCGCGCGCAGCACGCGGTTGAAACCTGCCTTGCGGGCCGCGGTTGCGAGCCGGGCACTGCTGACCACACCCGCGCCGGCGAGCAATGCATGATGCGCATCGCCGGGCAGCGCGGCGAGGATGTTGGCGAGCGCTTCGGCGCTGGACAGCAGGACGTACAGTGGCTTGTGCGTCGCGTGGAGCAGCGCGCCGGCATGGCGTCGATCGAGCCGTGGCGGCAAGCGGCGATAGACGTGTGCATGCACGACCGTTGCGCCACGGGCCGTGAGTTCGCGGTCAAGCAGGCCGCGTCCGCCGGCAGCGCCGACGATGCCGATGTGCAAACCGCGGACATGCCGCAGTGCCGGCAGTGCCAGGATGCCTTCGCTGTCCTCACGCGCGGGCGCTTCGGCATTCGGGAACCCCGCCCGGTGCACCGCACGCAGCGTGCCCGCACCCGGCGCGAGCATGGGCGCGCGGCTGCGCAACACGCCCAGCCTCCGCGCGAAGCGCACCGCCGCGGGACTGGTGAAGATCGCGATATCGCACGCCAGTGCAGTTTGCAACGTCTTGCGCGCAATGGCTGCGTCGGGCGCTTCGCGCAAGGTCGATCCAGGCAGCAATAGCGGCGCGCCACCGAGTTCACGGACGCGCCGCGCCAACGCAGCGCCCGTGCCGGCCGGCCGGGTGATCGCGATGCGTACACCGGCGAGAGGACCATGGCGAGTCATGCGCCGATGATAGGCCAGCGCACGCAAGTCTTGTCGCGCCGCCCGCGTCACGACACACTTGCGCGATGAACACGAAAAAATCCGCCGCCGCGGCGCTCGAAGCGCACATCCTCGAAAACATCCCACTGGCTGACGCCATGGATCTGAAGGTCCGGCGCTACACCGGCGATTTGCTCGAAATGACCGCGCCGCTCGCGCCCAACGTCAATGACAAGGGCTGTGCGTTCGGCGGCAGCATGGCCTCGTTGCTGACGCTGGCCGGCTGGGGGCTCATCGAACTCGGCTTGCAGGCGCGGGGCCTCGCCTGCGACATCTACGTGGGCGATTCGCGGCTGCGTTATCGCGAACCCGTATGGAACGAATTGCGCGGCGTCGCACGGTTCGTCGAAACCGACGCGCTGGAGAAGCTGTCCGCTGCGCTGCAGGGGCGTGGCAAGGGGCGCGCCGACGTGGTCTGCGAGTTGGCCGGCGGCGAGGGCGCCGCGGCGGTCCTGACCGCGCGCTTCGTGGCCAAGCTGCGCCCATAGGCGCATTCCGGCACAATCGCTGGATCGCTGCCGGAGATCATCATGCGCCGAATCGTGTTTGCGGGTGTCGCGCTGCTGTTGCTGGCGGGCTGTGCAACGCTGCAGAACAAGAACACCTTGCGCGACGACACGCTGGATGGTTACGCCGCTGCATTGCGCTGGGGCGATTTCCGGAGTGCGTGGAATTACGTCGACCCCGCGGTGCGTGCGACGCATCCGCTCACCGCCCAGCAGAAAGCGCTTTACAACACCGTGCGTGTCGCCGAGTACGATGCGTCCGGCCCCACGGCCAACGGCCCCGACACCATCGAGCAGACCGCGACAATCGGCTTGATCGTCAAAGCCAGCCAGCGCGTTTACAGCGTGATCGATCATCAGACCTGGCGCTGGGACGCCAAGGCCAAACATTGGTGGCTGGAATCGGGCTTGCCGGACATCTCGCCGCAGCAATAGCGGCAATTGCCTGGCTCATTTCGCCGCCGCGGCATCCCACTTCGGCTTCATTTCCCGGCCCCATTTTTTCGGGTCTTCCTTGTGCATCTTCTCCATCTTCTTGGCGACGTCGGGGTGGCTCTCCATGACGTGTTTGGTCATCGTCTGCACCATCCCGTCCCATGTATCGGCCGAAAGCCTCTTGTCACACGTGCCGCCCAATTCCCTGCATGTCATTGTCTTCATGAGAATGCTCCCATGCTTGTGGGGACGTGGAAAATCATGGCTTTGGTCCCCTGAACTTCCGGTGAGGTGGTCATCCTTGCCAGCAGCGCGATCTCGCCGATAATGCCTGGCTTACCTCCGGATCAAGACACCCTTCGATGCACGAAACCCTGACCCGTCTGCCGCCTTTCATCGCCAACCACGTCCTGCTGGTGGCTGCGCTCGTCGTGATCGTCCTGGCGTTGATCGCGCTGGAGGTGTCGCGCAACTTCCGCGGCTTCCGCGACCTGACGCCTGGCGCACTGGTGCAGATGATCAACCGCGGCGAGCCGCTGGTGATCGACCTGTCCGCGACAGCGGATTTCGAAAAGGGCCACGTGACCGGCTCGAAACACGTCACGCCCAGCCAGTTCGATCCCGAGAACAAGGACCTCGCCAAGGCCAAGGACCTGCAGGTTGTGACCGTGTGCAAGAACGGCATGGAGTCGGGCAAGGCTGCCAAGCGGCTGGTCAAGGCCGGCTTCACCAACGTCGCCACGCTCGCCGGCGGGCTGGATGCCTGGCGGCGCGCGGATCTGCCGTTGGCGAAGGGCAAGAAATAAGCGTGCGATCGTCCCTGATCGCCGCCGGCAGGCGCGCGCCAACGAAACCTTCTCCCGGTCAGGGGAGCATCGGAACGGCCTTCCGTCCCCCGACATCGGCGCGGCAAGTTGCTGCTTGTCGAGACGCCGCAAACGCTGCCGCGGCTAGATGTCACCAGGATCAGGCATTCCGCAGCACGGCCAAGAAGCGCGCACCGTAGCGTTCCAGCTTGAGGGCACCGACGCCGCTGATCGTGGCCAGCGCCTCGCGGTCCTTGGGACGCTCGCGCAGCATCGCGTACAAGGTGGCGTCGTGGAAGATCACATACGCCGGCACACCCTGTTCCTTGGCCAGTTTCGCGCGGACATCGCGAAGGGCATTCCACAGCGGCTCGTCGTGCGGGGCGATGTCGAGGCTGCGGCGGTTGCCCGAGGCGCTGGCGCGGCGACCGGCGCGGCGTTGCGCGCGATCCGGTTCCTGTCGCAGGTGCACGGGTTCATCGCCGCGCAGGGCAGGGTGCGCGGCCGCGGTCAGGCGCAGGCTCCCGTAGCCTTCGAGGTCGGGACTCAGCAGCCCGCGGGCGACCAGTTGCCGGAATACGCCGCGCCATTGGCGCGCGTCGAGCTCCGTGCCGATGCCGTGCACGGAAAGACGGTCGTGGCGCTGCGCCTGGATTCGCTCGTTGTCCTTGCCCATCAGCACGTCGATCAGATAGCCGACACCGAACCTCTGGCCGGTGCGGTACACGGATGACAGCGCCTTCTGCGCGGCCTCGGTCGCGTCCCACGTGGGCGGCGGGTCGAGGCAGTTGTCGCAGTTGCCGCAGGGTTCTGGCAGCGTTTCGCCGAAGTACGCCAGCAATTGTTGACGGCGGCAGCGGGTGCTTTCCGCGAACGCAAGCAGCGCGTCGAGCTTGCTTCGTTCCAGGCGCTTGCGCGCTTCGTCGGCGTCGGACTGCTGGATGAATTGCGCCAGCGTCACCAGGTCGCTCAGGCCGTAGGTCATCCACGCGTCGGCCGGTAGCCCATCGCGGCCGGCGCGCCCGGTTTCCTGGTAATAGCCTTCGAGGCTTTTCGGCAAGTCCATGTGCGCGACGAAACGCACGTCCGGCTTGTCGATGCCCATGCCGAACGCGATGGTCGCGCACATGACAATGCCGTCTTCGCGCAGGAAGCGCTGCTGGTTGGCGGCGCGGGTGGCCGCATCGAGCCCGGCGTGGTAGGGCAGCGCTTCGATGCCCTGTTCGCAAAGCCAGGCCGCGGTCTCCTCGACCTTGCGCCGCGACAGGCAATAGACGATTCCCGACTCGCCGCGGTGCCCGGCCAGGAACGCCTTCAATTGCTGGCGCGGCTGGTCGCGCTGCGCGACGCGATAGCGGATGTTCGGCCGGTCGAAGCTGGAGATGAACTGCCGAGCCTTGCCGAGCGCCAGGCGTTCGACGATCTCGCGCCGGGTAGGGGCGTCGGCGGTTGCGGTGAGGGCGATGCGCGGCACGCCGGGAAAGCGCTGGTGCAACACCGTGAGTTCGCGATACTCGGGGCGAAAATCATGACCCCATTGCGACACGCAGTGGGCTTCGTCGATCGCGAACAGCGACACTTCGGCGCGTTCGAGCAGGTCCAGGAAGCGCCCGGTGAGCAACCGCTCGGGCGCCACGTACAGAAGTTTCAACCCGCCGCCGAGGAAGCGCCGCTCGACACCGTTTTGCGCCGGCGCATCGAGACTGGAATTGAGGAACGCCGCTGCCACACCGAGCTGTCGCAACGCTTCCACCTGGTCCTGCATCAGCGCGATCAGCGGCGAGACCACAATGGCGGTGCCATCCCGCAGCACCGCGGGAATCTGGTAGCACAGCGACTTGCCGCCGCCGGTCGGCATCAACACCAGCGCGTCGCCGCCCGCCAGAAGATGTTCGATGATGGCCTGCTGGTGGTCGCGAAACGCGCCATACCCGAACACGTCGCACAGCACCGCGCGTGCCTGCGCGGCCAGGTCGGGCACGGCGACGGTCACAGTTCCTCGATTTCGGTCACCTTCGCGCGACGCATCAGCCACGCGACGCCGCGCAGATCGGCGAGACCGACCCACAGCCGGTCGAGCATGCCGTACTTGGAGACGCCGCGGGTGCGCGGGCGATGCCCGACCGGGATGCTGATGCTCTCGAATCCTGCGCGCTTGACCAGTGCGGGCAGATAACGATGCATATGGTCGAAATAGGGCAGCGCGAGGAAGGTATCGCGCTCGAACAGTTTCAGGCCGCAGCCGGTATCGGGCGTGGCGTCGCGCAGCATCCGCGAGCGCACGCCATTGGCGATCTTCGACGAGATGCGCTTGTTGAAACTGTCGCGGCGGGTGGTGCGCCAGCCGGCGAAAAGTTTCACCGCGTCGGCGGCGTTCTTGCGCGCATCGAGCAGCTTTGGAATGTCGGCAGGATCGTTCTGGCCGTCGCCATCCAGCGTTGCGATCCAGGCGCCGCGCGCCGCGCGCACGCCGTTCCGGATGGCCGTACTCTGGCCGCTTTGCTTGAGGTGTCGCACGATGCGAAGCTCGGGTTGCTTCGTGCGTTCGGCTTTCAGCACGTCGAGCGAATCGTCCGAACTCGCATCGTCCACGTACACCACTTCGTAATCGACGCGCCCGCGCAGCGCCGCGGCGATCTCGGCAAGCAGTGGCGGGATGTTGTCGCGCTCGTTGAACACGGGCACGACTACGGAAAGCTCAGGCATCGTCGGCGCCTTGCGTGGGACAGGGGCGGATTATCGCCGATGCGGAATGCACTTGCTCGAGCGGATGGCGGGTTGGGAATTCGAGCCGTTCGCTGAGCGTAGTGGGCGCAGCGAACCGGAGTCGATGCGCCATCATCCCGCGACTTCGGCCCATGCGGGCCTACGCTCAGGGTGAACGGTATGCAAACTGGATCTATCCCTGGGCGATGCGTGTCGTCACGTCGGCTCGACCGTTTGCCGGAGCGGTCCGAGCACCGCGCTGGAAAGCGCGCGTTCGGCGGCGGCGAAGCCTGCGCTGCCATTGCCCAGCAGCACCAGCGTGCCGTTGCCCATGGGCACTTCGCGCCCGCGCCAGCCGGCGCGGTTGAAGTCCCGCGTTTCGGTGACGCGGTGCCCGACGACATACAACGCCGTGATCGGCTCGCCGTTTTCACGCAGCACGAGATGCACCGCGCGATAGGGGCCGACCCTGCAATCGGCTGCGAATACGGCATGAACCGGCATGTCGCGCAGGGTGACGCCGCGTTCTGCGAATACGGGTCGCAGTTGCGCGTCGTCGATCGGTCGGGTCATGGCGAGGGAATACGCTTCGCTGCGCACGTGCGCGATGGCCATGCCGGCCAGCGGGCCGCCGTCCGCGGGCGTGCGAAGGTTCCACGCGTAGCCGGCGACGATCAGTGCGACCAGCAGCGAAGCGGCAAGCGTCAGCCCGATCTGCCGGCGGCGTCGTGCCCGCGCGCGCAGCGACGTGGCTTGCGTCAGCAGCACGCGCTCGCCCAGGTCAGCCGGTGCCTCGACCGATTGCAGCACGTTCCGAAGTTGCCGTTCGCAGCGCTGGGCGCGCCACCAGCTTTCGGTGCAGCCGGCGTGACAGTGATCGCGATGCTCAAGAAATTCCGGCTCGCGCGACCCCGGCTCGGCGGCCAGCCGGCGGCGGAACTCAAGACACTCCATGTGCGGTCTCCCCGGTGACGGTTTCGCCTGACAACAACCTGCGCAGTTTGTGGCGTGCGCGGAACAACTGTGTCATTACCGCGCCGGGTTTGACGTCCAGTTCCGCCGCGATTTCTTCGCAGGAAAACCCGCCCAGCACCTGCATCAGCAGCGGCTCGCGATATTTGGGATCCAGTTTCATGATGGCTTCGCGCAGTTGCGCATCGCTGCCCGCCTGTTCGGGATCGATGCCCGATGCCTCGTCGGCGATGCTGTCTTTCAGTCCGTCGTCGAGGCTGGTGAGTTCGAGCACCTTGCGCTCGAATCCGCGCGCGTGTTCCCGGCGCAGGATCGTCAGCAGCCACGGTTTGGCCGCGGCAGCGTCGTGCAACGAATCGAGCGCCCGCCAGGCACGCAACATGGTTTCCTGCACCAGGTCTTCGGCGCGCGCATGATCCCCGCACAGCCAATAAGCGAAGCGGTACAAGTCGCCCGCATGGGCGTGCACCAGCGCATCGAATTGGCGTTGTCTCAAGTCCACGCCGTACAGGACCGTTCCGGAAGCCTGCAGCTTACGTGCGTGGCACGCCGGCGCGGGCTTCAACGCAGCTTTTCGAGGATGCCTTCCAGCTCATCCGCGCTGTGGTAGCGGATGGTCAGCTTGCCGCGCCCACCACGCCCGTGCGCGATCTCGACGCGGGTGCCGAGGTTTTCGGAAAGTTCGCGCTCCAGCGCGGCGACATCGGGATCGACATCGCGCGATGTGCTCTTGCCTGATGATTTGGGCAATTGCGCCAAACGCACCGCCTGTTCCAGTTCGCGCACCGACCAGCCCCGGGTTGCGGCTTTTTCGGCCAACGCGATCGCGCGCGGCGCGGGCAGGGTCAGCAGCGCGCGCGCGTGGCCCATCTCGATTTGGCCCTCATCCAGCAGATCGCGGATGGCTTCGGGCAATTCCAGCAAGCGCAAAAGGTTGGCGACCGCTGCGCGCGAGCGGCCGACGGCATCAGCGGCTTGCTGCTGGCTCAGTTTGAATTCGTCGATCAACCGCCGCAGCGCCTGCGCCTCTTCCAGCGCAGTGAGTTCCTCGCGCTGGATGTTTTCGATCAGCGCGACCGCGAGCGCCGACTGCGCGGGAATGTCGCGCACCACCGCCGGAATTTCCGCGAGCCCGGCTTTCCTGGCCGCCCGCCAGCGACGTTCGCCGGCGATCAGTTCGTACTGGCCTCGACCGGCGTCCCGCACCACGATTGGCTGGATCAGGCCCTGCGATTTGATCGATGCGGCCAGTTCGTCCAGCGCGGCTTCATCGAAATGGTGGCGCGGCTGGTATTGGCCGGAGCGTATCGATGCGATCGGAAGCCTGCTCAGCGTTTCGCCCTCCGGCGCATCGCTCGCTGCATCGTCGTTCGGGTTTCCCAGCAGGACGTCGAGGTCGCGGGAACCGAGGCCCCGGCGTTTGGCTGGGCTCATGCGGAAACCTTCATGATCGGTGTGCGCGGTGGATTCGGCGGAGGCGGATTGTGCTTGGCGGGTTCGTTTTCGCGCGGCGGCGCGCCGCCGCCGCGCGCGGGACCGAGGCCAGTACGGCGGATCATTTCGCCGGCCAAGCCGAGATACGCGATCGCACCACGCGATTCGCGGTCGTAAAGATTGATGGGCTTGCCGTGGCTGGGAGCTTCGGCCAGGCGCACGTTGCGCGGCACCACCGAATGCAGCACCTTGTCGCCGAAATGCTTGGTGAGTTCGGCGGACACGTCGTTGCCGAGCGCGGTGCGCACGTCGAACATCGTGCGCAGCAGGCCTTCGACCTCGAGCTGCGGGTTGAGGCGCGCGCGCACGGCCTTGACGGTGTCCAGCAGATCGGTCAGCCCTTCCAGGGCCATCGATTCGCATTGCACCGGGATCAATACGCTGTGCGCGGCGGCCAGCGCATTCAGGGTGAGCAGGTGCAACGAAGGCGGGCAATCGATCAGGATGATCGCGTAACGGTCACCCAATTTCGCCAGTTGTTCCTTGAGTCGCGATTCGCGCGCGATCGCGTCGGTGAGCTTCAATTCCGCCGCGGTCAAATCGCGATTGCCGGGCAGGAGGTCGAAGCCGGCCTCGGTGGGGATGATCGCGACCTCGATCGGAGCTTCTTCAAGCAGCACCTCGCAGCCATTGGGCTTGGTGGCGCGCTTGTCCACGCCTGCAGAGGAGGTGGCGTTGCCCTGCGGGTCGAGGTCCACCAGTAGCACGCGTCGCTTGGTCTCCGCGAGCGCGGCAGCCAGGTTCACGGCGGTGGTGGTCTTGCCGACGCCGCCCTTCTGGTTGGCGATGGCGATGATGCGCGTCATGGGTCGCAACGACTGAAACGATGAAACGGGCTCACTAGCCTATCATCGGAATAGGCCGTGGACAGCGCTCGCGGGTTCGGCGGGGTCCTTCAGCTTCGCGCCAACTCGATCAGATTTCGTTCGCCTTGCGTGCCAGGAACGTGAATTGGATGCACGGCGATTACCCGAAAAGTATCGGGAATCCCCCCGATTTCATCCTGATCGGCTTGTCCTTTCAGCGCCAACCAACGCCCTTCTTCGGCCAGCAAGTGCCCGCCCCACGCGAGCATGTCGGCAAGGCTGGCGAAGGCCCGTGCGATGACAGTGTCGAAGGTGCCGGTCGCGTCCTGGGCCCGCGCGTGTTCCACCGCGACATTCGGAAGCGGCAGGCTGCGCACGGCCTCGCGCAGGAAGCGGGCCTTTTTGCCGTTGCTTTCGATCAGGGTGACCGCGAGATCGAGCCGCGCGATCGCCAGCGGGATACCCGGCAAGCCGGCGCCACTGCCAATGTCGGCCAGCGCTTCGCCGTGCACGAACGGCAGCGCCGCCAGGGAATCCAGCAAGTGACGGGGAATCATTTCCCGGCGGTCGCGCACCGCGGTCAGGTTGTACGCGCGGTTCCAGTGCGCCAGCAGGTCGAGGTATGCCAGCAATTTCTCCTGTGCGCCTTCCGGCAGCGCCAGCGGCATTGCGGCGAGGCCATCGGCGAGCTTTTGCGCGAGTTCCATTTGTGTGCACCAGTGCCTGCCTGAAGCGGTTGTTGCGAAAAGTCGGGCCCTGGAAGGCCGTCCTGGTCTCGATGAACCACGGAACGGCGTCGTTGGACAATTTACCCAGCGGAGCAGCGATCATGAATCGATCGCACGGATACAAATAAAAAAACAGGAGCCCGCACTAGGGGCGGGCTCACCGTTTCTCCCTGGCTGGTCCGGCTTCAGGCGGCGAGGTCGAGTTCGACCCGCGTCACCAGCACGCCGCGGTCGCGAAGGCTGCCGTTCAATGTCTGCTTGATGCGCTGGTTGCGCGAACGCAAATCGGGATCTTCGATGGTGGCGCCCTGCACGGCGTCGCGCAGGCGCAGCCGGATCAGGTCATCGGCGCGGTCGATCACGGAATCGGCGCGCTCCGGGTCCAGCACCTGCCACCAGATTCGCCCACGCAATGTGCGTGCCGTGATGGTTTCAGGCTCCATCCGCTCATCCACGGCAAGGGTGTAGCCGGTGATGCTGATCTTGTGCGCGATGCGCTCGACCAGCGGCACTACCAGATGGGTGCCCGCCGCCAAGGTGCCGGCCGGCTTGCCAAGCCGCCGCAACGTGTAAACCTGCCCTTCCGGAATGCGCTTGATGCTGAGTGCGGCCACGACCGCTACCAACATCAGGGTCAGAACAATGGTCAGCGACGAAATCATAGGACTTTCAGTTGATTGCGATCAGTTTGAAGTTTTTGCCTTCGAAACATTGCCCATCACATGGACCGGATTGTGCATTAACCGTAATTTAACTGCAACCACCTGAGCCGGGCGTGACTGCCGCTTCATGGATTTGTATCGGTTTTTCGTTGACAGACTTGAGGCAGCAGGATTCGTGCCAGAAGGAGCCCCGGAGGCGAGACGGGCGTCACGCTGCGGAATTGTTGCGCGATCGTCCTTGATCGCTGCGACCTGATCTTTCGCGAAAGCCGCGCAGCCCCGCGCATGCGCAGTCCGCGGCGGGCGATCCCATGGCCCGCTAAAATTCCCGTTCGGATGCCGCACGGACCATCACCATGAGTTACCCCGCAATCCGCATGCGTCGCATGCGCCATGACGCCTTTTCGCGCGCGCTGATGCGGGAGACGGTGTTGACGCCCTCCGACCTGATCCTGCCGGTGTTCGTGCAGGAGGGGTTGGGCGAAGTGCGCGATGCGGTGCCCACCATGCCGGGTGTGGCGCGCCTGTCGATCAATGCACTATTGAAGGTGGCTGAACAAGCGCAGCGGTTGGGCGTGCCGGCGCTGGCGCTGTTTCCGCACGTTGAGGACGACAAGAAAACCGCCGATGGAAGTGAAGCTTTCAATGACGACGGCCTCGTCCAACGTGCGGTGCGCGCCCTGAAATCACGCTTCCCCGAGTTGGGCGTGATCTGCGACGACGCGCTCGATCCCTTCACCACCCACGGCCAGGATGGCCTGATCGACGACACCGGCTACATCCTCAACGATGAAACCATTGCGGTCCTGGTGAAGCAGGCGTTGTCGCAGGCGCACGCGGGAGCGGATTTCGTCGCGCCGTCCGACATGATGGACGGGCGCATCGGCGCGGTCCGCCACGCGCTGGAATCGGCCGCCTTGATCCATACGCGGATCCTCGCGTACTCGGCGAAGTACGCGTCCAGCTTCTACGGTCCGTTCCGCGACGCGGTCGGTTCGGCGTCGAGCCTCGGCAAAGGTTCCAAGCACACCTACCAGATGGACGTCGGTAATTCCGACGAAGCACTGCGCGAAGTGCAACTCGATCTGGAAGAGGGCGCAGACGCCGTGATGGTGAAGCCGGGATTGCCGTATCTCGATGTGGTGCGGCGCGTAAAGGAACGTTTTGGCGCGCCGACCTTCGTGTACCAGGTCTCGGGCGAATACGCGATGCTGAAAGCCGCTGGCGCCAACGGCTGGATCGACGAGCGCGCGTGCGCGATGGAAGCCCTTCTTTCGATCAAACGCGCCGGCGCGGATGCGATCCTGACGTACTACGCGCTGGATGCCGCACGTTGGTTGCGCGGGGAATGACGTCCGCATCGCCCGGAGTAATGCAGCCGGGTATGGTGCACTGAAGGGCGCGCGCGGTTGCCGCCAATCGACAGAGCGCAGGCTGGGTGCTGCCCGATCGATGGTACGGTTTGGCTCGTCACAAATCGGTGGGCAACATGAAGGTTCACGTTGTTGTGTTGTGTTTGCTGGCCGTTTTCGCAAACGCACATGCAAGGACGGTGTGGCAACCCTCTGCGGGCCACACGCAAATGCCGTTGTGGCCGGGAACGCCGCCCGATGCGCAGCCGGCGCCGGGGCCGGAATATGCGGTGACCGGGACGAGCACCAGGCCGCAGTTCGCTGGCAAGCCCGTGACAGGCATACGCAACGTGTCGCAGCCCACGATGACGATCCACGCGCCGAAAGGAAGAAACACGGGCGCCGCGGTGGTGGTCTTTCCCGGCGGCGGTTTCGAGGTGCTGGCCATCGACCTCGAAGGTACCGAGGTTTGCGACTGGCTGACGTCCGAGGGCATCACCTGCGTGCTGCTGAAGTATCGCGTGCCGAGCGTGCCCTACGACTGGCACTGCAAATGCCGCCCCGATGATTTCGCACTCTCGGTGCCCGCGCTGGAAGATGCCCAGCGAGCGCTGCGGCTGCTGCGCTTCCATGCCGCGCGCTGGCACATCGATCCACACAGATTGGGTGTGATCGGATTTTCGGCGGGTGGCTACCTGGTGGCCGAGGTCAGCACGCAATTCAAGCGGCGTTTGTACAAGCAGGTGGATGAAGCCGACCAGGAAAGTGCCCGCCCCGATTTTGCGATGGCCATCTATCCCGGTCATCTCGCGACCGACAACAACAGGTTGAACCCCAACGTGCCGGTTTCCCGAGATACGCCGCCCACCTTCCTGGTGCAAGCCGAAGATGACTACGTCGATGGCGTGAACCAGTCGCTGGTTTACTACACCGCGTTGGCGGAGGCACGCGTGCCGGCGGAGATGCACCTGTACGCGCACGGCGGGCACGCGTTTGGCTTGCGCCGCACGGGGTTTCCGATTACGCGCTGGCCGCAACTGGCCGAACACTGGATGCAAACGATCGGCGTGGTTCCGAATCCGGCCTTGCGGCGTCACGGCGCTGGCGACGGCCCGTAATACGCCTGCAGCAGCGTCGCGACGTCGGGCTCGGCTTGCGCGAGGCGGCGCGGATCGGAAAAGTGCAGCTCGCTGGTCACCGCGAAATATTCGCCGGGGTTGGTGGCGGCGTAGGGATCGATCAAGGTGGCGTGACCCAGGTGGACGTCGTCGGAAAGACGATCGTAGGCACGCTGGAACGTGTCGATCCATTTTCGCCATTCGATCCCGCGCGGCAGCGGAGGCACGCCGTCCGGCGGTCCGTCCAGCATGTCCAGCTTGTGCGCGATTTCATGCACGACGACGTTGAATCCGTCCCAGGGCTGCAGCAGGTCCTGTTGCACCGCGGCCCATGACAACACCAGCGGTCCGATCTGCCACGATTCGCCGCTGCGCACCTCGTCACGTTCGGTGACCACGCCGGTGCTGGCGTCGTGGTGGCGATGGCGCACCTTGAATTCGCCCGGATAGACGATCACGCTTTGCCAGCCGCGCAGCAGCCGAAATCCCGAGTTCAGAATCGGTACGCACGCCTGCATGGCAATCAGCAACCGCTGCGTCGGATCCAGTTCCGTATCGATCGGAAAGAATCGCTTGCGCTGCAGGAAGCGCGCCGCGAGCAACCGCAATCGCTGGCGCTCGTCCGGGGCCAGCCGTTGCGCAAGCGGACACACGGCCAATGCATCGCGCCACAGCGCATCGTCAATCGGTGGCGGTGGCCGTTGCCAGGGTAGCCAGTCGAACCCGCTCATCCTCAACTCCGCAGGGTGGCCGGTCCGCTGGCCGCAGTGGGGCGCCGCGGGCTTCGTATCGGCGAAACATCGCGGCACCATTCCGGTCATGTGTGAGGACGATTCCATGCGCCCTCAAGGGGACATGCCCGCTTTCGTTGCGTGCCGCGCGAGTGGTTGCTGGCAACCTGCGGCGATCCTGCGCGAGCTTTTTCGTGCCGCCAGAACGTGAACCAATGCGCGCTGTCCCGCGAAACAGCGGCCAGCGCCATGTCATGGTGCGTCCGTGCGGGCATACAATGCTCCGCCATGAATTCGAACATTTCCGAGCCACTCGCGGCGGAAAGTCCGCGAGTGACCGCTCCCGGGTGGCTGCGTGTTGCGTATGCGGACTTGCGTCACCGTCCATGGCGCATCTTCAAACCGCTGCTTTATCCACTTTATCGCTGGTACGAGCACGCGCTCGCCGGGCACGTGACGAGTGAGAAGGTGCCCGCGCACATCGGACTGATCCTGGACGGCAATCGTCGGTTCGCCCGCGATATCGGACTGGAGGCGACGCTGGGGCACCAATTCGGGGTGAACAAGTTGCGCGAGGTGCTGGAATGGTGCCTCGAGCTCGACGTGGGACACGTGACGCTGTACGTCTTCAGCACCGAAAATTTCGGCCGCTCGCCTGCCGAAGTCGAATGTCTGCTGGACCTGTTCGTGCGGGAAAGCGCGCGCCTGCTCGAAGAACCGCGCCTGAAGTCCGGGCGCGTGCGCGTGAAGATCATCGGCCAGCGCGAGCGCCTGCCCGAACGCGTGGTGGCCGCCAGCGAAGCGCTGGAACTTTCCACCGCGGGCCACGACGGCATGCTGCTGACCATCGCGCTGGCCTACAGCGGGCGCGAGGAAATTACCGACGCGGTGAAGGGCCTGCTCACCGCTGCCGCCGCCGAAGGGCGATCGCTGGAGTCGGTCGCGTCGGATCTGAAAGCCGGCGACATCGAGCGTTTTCTTTACACCGGTGGGGTACCCGACCCGGATTTCATCATCCGCACCAGCGGCGAGCAGCGGCTGTCGGGATTCCTGATCTGGCAGGCGGCCTACAGCGAATTCTATTTTTGCGACGTGCTGTGGCCGGCGTTCCGCCGCATCGATTTCCTGCGCGCGGTGCGTACCTACCAGCGCCGCAAGCGGCGTTACGGACGCTGAGGCAGTCTCGCGAGCGCTGTTCTCCAGCGGGAACTAACGATCCAGCAAGTATTCCAACGTGACGTTGGCGACTTCGCCCGGACGACGGACGTGCAGATGATGCGGTCCGGCAATGTGTTCGACGCGAATGTCGGCGACGCAGGCAGCGCGGGCTTCCATCAATGCTGGTGGCAGGTACGGCGTCGCGGGTTCAGCCAGCAACAGCAGGGTCGGCGCTTCGATGCCTTGGAGCAGCCGCCGCAACTGCAGTTCATCAATGCGCAACGGCGTCGTGAGCCGCAGGCGCGGGTCGCTGCGCCACGCGAATCCGCCAGCGGTTTCGCGCAGATTGCGTTCGACGATCGGATGCGCTTCGTCGGCATCGAGTCCGCCGGCCGCGACGCGCGCCCTGATCGCGATGTCGACGGACGCAAACACGCGTGGTTGCCGCCGGGGTACGTCGCGCTGGGCGTGGGCATCGCGCCAGCGTTGCAGTGTTTGCAATCCGTCATCCGCCAACGGGCCCAGACCTTCGATCAACAACAGTTTTCCGATGCGTGCAGGCGCCGCGGCTGCGGTCAGCGATGCGATGCCGGCGCCCAGCGAGTGACCCAGCAGGTCGAAGCGTTCGAACTTCAATGCATCGGCGAAATCGAGGACGTGATCGACCTGATCGAGGTTGTTATAGCGATGCACACTTCTCGGAAGGTGCGCGGAATGGCCATGGCCCGGCAGATCCAGCGCAATGACGCGTCGGTTTGCGGCCAGCAGCGGCGCCAGCCGCGCAAAGCTCGCGGCGTTGTCGAGCCAGCCGTGCAACGCCAGCAGTGGCGGTGCATCGGCATCGCCCCATTGCAGCGCGGCGAGTTCGCCGAAGGGCGTTGCGATGCAGAGTTCGACGGGTTCGATCACGCGACGATCATTCCGCGGCGTCGGCGGCGACCCGCATCCGGTTCTGGCGGCGACGGTCGAAGCGATCGGCGGCCCAGCGACGCAGGTTGATCAAGGAGGCGATCGCGTAGATGGTCTTGAAGATGCGCAGCTTCGACAGCACCAGCTGGTTGTCGAACACGTCGCCCGCCAGCATCGAGATCACGCCCTGTTCCACCTGCATCACATTGCGGGGATCGGCGAAGAGCGCCTTCATCACCGGCGAATTGAAGCGGTAGATGAACCACGCGAAGCGCGCGTAACCCTTCCGCAAATGCTTCGCGTAGCGTTTCTGCAGCGCGGCTTCCCGTGCCGGTTCGCGGAGAGAGCCATCGACCACTTCGCAAGCTTTTTGCGCGGAATACATGGAAAGGAAGACGCCCGATGAAAACACCGGATCGAGGAACGCCCACGCGTCGCCGATCAGGATCCAGCGACGCCCGGCCATCTCGCTGCAGGTGTAGGAATAGTTTCCCGTGAAGCGCACCGGCGACACGCGCCTGGCATTGGCGATCCGCCGCTCGGCGCCCGGCACGATCATCAGCGTCTTCGTCATGAACTCATCGTTGTTGGCACCCTGCCGCGTTTTCAGGTAACTCGGCTTGCACACGCAGCCGACGCTGGTGATGCCGCCGGGCAGCGGAATGAACCATGCCCAGCCATGCGCGAAACGATTGACGCTGATGATGTTGCCGTCCGGATCATCGGGGTTGTAGCCGATGCCCTCGTAGTGCGCGAACATCGCCGCGCTCTGGTGCTTGTCGCTGCGTTCCACCAGCATCAACTGCCTGCCGAGGAAGGTGTCGCGGCCCGATGCGTCCACGAGATAGCGCGCGCGCAGCGTGGATTTCCCGTTTGCGGTATCGATGTGCGCCGTCACGCCATCGGCATCGAATTCCACGCGTTCGACCTTCACCTGCTCGCGGGCATCGACGCCGCCCGCGCGCGCGTGCTCGAACAGCATCTGGTCCATTTCCTCACGTTTGACCTGGAACGCGTAGGGACGCGTGTCGCCCAAGGCACGGTCGAACCGGAACGTGTAGTAGCTGCCGTCGTCGCGGGGGAAATCCGCGCCGAGTTTCAGGCGGCCCAGCGCGCGCAGTTTTTCCAGCGCGCCGATGGCCTCGAAGATCGGCATGTTCGCCGGCAGCAGCGACTCGCCAATGTGGAAACGGGGGTGCGCGGCTTTCTCGAGCATCGTCACGCGCCAGCCGCGGCGTGCCAGCAGGGTCGAGATCGTCGAACCGCCCGGTCCCCCGCCGATGACCAACACGTCGCAGTCGAATCCTGGCGTATTGCCTCCGTCCATTCCCTTCAATTTTCCGTGGTTCATGGTGTGATCGAGTGGCCCACCTATCATATAGACTTCATCGCCGCATCCGAACGCCTCGTCGCATGTCCACGCCCGCCGTCCAACGCCAGTCTGCTGCCTCGCCGCGCGTACCGTGGTTGTTGTTGGTAGTGCTGGCGTGCGGCGTGCTCGCGCTGACGGGCGGCTTGTCGCACCGGCAAGAACTCAGCCTGGCTGCGGCGGCGCTGCTGTTGCTGGCATGGGTTCCTTCGGTGTGGCGGCGACGCAATTGGGTTGCGCTGTCGGTGTGGATGGCGCTTGCGGCGCTGCTGCTGGTGCCGGCGCTGGCCGGGCATCCGGAACTCGCGCTGATGGCGTTGCCGATGGTGTTTCTCACCGCGATCGCATGGGTGTTCGCGCGCACGCTCAGGCGCAACCGGGAACCCCTCGTCGCCCGATTCGTCCGCGTGATCGAAGGCGAGGACAGGGTGAGCCTGCCGGGTGTGCGCGGCTACACGCGTGGCGTCACTGTGTTCTGGGCCGGCCTGCTCGGCGCGATGGCGGTGTTGTCGCTGGCGATCGCGCTGTGCGCGGTGCCCGGCGGGTGGTTGGCGACGCTCGGCGTGGCCGCGCCCTTCATGCTGCCGGGTTCACTGCTGGCGTGGTATCCGGAAGCCGGTTGCTGGATCGTCTTGCTGGCAGCCTTCGCGGGCGAATATGCATTCCGGCGCTGGTACTTGCGGCACATCCCGCATCCGCCGGTGCGGCGTTTCGTGACGCAAATCGTGCGGCGCTGGCCGGCGCTGGTGCGCGGCGAAGACGATGTCCCATGAACGATGTCTTTCAGAGCGCATTTCGAATCGATCGGGGCCACCCGGCACTGGCCGGTCACTTCCCCGGCAACCCGGTGGTGCCAGGCGTGGTGATGCTGGAGCGCGTGGCCGCGGCGCTGCAGACGTGGCGCGGGGAACGCGTGCAAAAGATTGATGCGAAGTTCGTGCAGCCGCTGCGGCCGGACGAAGATGCGGTGATCGATCTGCACGCGGACGCGGCGCGCATCCGGTTCGTGCTGACGCGCGCGGATGGCGTCCCGCTGGCACGTGGCACGTTGCGATCCGCGCGTGCATGATTGGACGACGGCGATGAATCGAACAGGGGAAATCATGGAAGAAGAAGGTCAGGGGACGAGCGGGCACTGGCTCGATCGTCCGGAAGCCGGTGGCTGGTTTGCGATCTGGCTGATCCGTTTCATCGGGCTGCATTTCGGGCGTGCGTTCGCGCGATTGATCCTGTATCCGATCACGCTGTATTTCTATTTCAGGCGCGGTCCCGAGCGCCGCGCCTCGCGCGATTACTTCCGGCACCTCACCGGCAAACCGGGTGGTGCCTGGCAGGTGATGTGCCTGATCCATGCGTTCGCCGCGACCATCCTCGATCGCGTGTTCCTGCTGGCGCAGGGGATCGACGGCTTCCGCGTCAGCACACGGGGCGTCGAGGAACTGCATCGTCATCTCGATGGCGGCAAGGGCGTGATGCTGCTGGGCGCGCACGTTGGCAGTTTCGAGGTGTTGCGCGTGCTGGCCGCCGGGCGTTCGGATTGCAAGCTCAAGCTGGTGATGGACAAGAGCAAGACGCCGGCGTTGACCAGGCTGCTGGAAGCGCTGGCGCCGGAGTTGTCGGACAGCATCATCGACACCGCGCGCGGCGGTATGGATATCGTGCTCGCGCTTTCCGAAGCCGCGCGCGAAGGGGCGATGATCACGTTGCTCGGCGATCGCGGTCGCCCGCACGAGGTGATGCGCGAGGTGCCGTTCCTCGGCACGGACGCAGCGTTTCCGGCGGCGCCTTGGCAGATCGCCGCGCTCTTGAAGGTGCCGGTAGTGCTGTGCCTCGGCATGTACCGCGGCGGCAATCGCTATGATCTGGTCTTCGAAACGCTGGCCGAGCAGGTGGAACTGCCGCGTAGCGATCGCAATGCCGCGCTCGACGCATACATCCGCCATTATGCCGAGCGTCTGGAACATCACCTGCGCGAAGCGCCCTGCAACTGGTTCAACTTCTATGATTTCTGGCAGCCCCCCACGACCCTCGCCGCACCTCACGCGATCCAGCCGAATCTGCAGCAGGCGCACTCTTCGTGACGCGCTGATGGCGTTCGCGCTTCTCGCGTCATGCGGTGCGTTGGCCGCCGAACCCGGTCTGGCTGAATCGCTGCTGTCGGGCATGGCCAAGACGCCGCCGGTGTCGACGCCATTCGTGCAGGTGAGTTATCGCGGCATGCTGGATCGCCCGCTGGTGGTGTCCGGCACCTTGCGCTGGCTGGGCGGCGACCGGATGCAACGCGACATCGACAAACCGTTCAAGGAAACCGCGAACATCGGCGACGGCGAGTTGTCGGTGCAGCGCGGCAGCGGCGAGGCGCACCGGATGCCGCTCGCGCGTGCGCCACAGGCGGGCGCGATGCTGGCCGGATTCCGTGCGCTGCTGGGCGGCGACGTATCCGCGCTCCAGCAGGATTTCACGTTGTCCGCGCAAGGCGGCAATGCGCATTGGGTGATCACGCTCGCGCCGCGCACCAGTCAGCTCAAACGCCAGCTCGCGTCGATAGTGATCGACGGCCGCGCACACGAGCCACGTTGCCTGACCGTGACCGATGCCGATGGTGACAGCAGCATCACGCTGGTCGGCGCAATGGCGGAAGCTGGCCTGCGCAGCACCGCACCGCTGGAGTCGGCGCTGGCGGCGCGTTGTCGCAACCAATGACGCGTGCGGCGCGGGTCGCCATCTGGTTCGTATGGCTCGCGCTGATCGCCGCGGTCGGCTGGGGCGTCGCGCGGCATCTGCAGATCAGTTCGGACCTGCGCGATTTCGTGCCGCCGGCGCGCACCGCTGACCAGAAATTGCTGCTGGACGAGATCGGCAAGGGGCCGGGTTCACGCTTGCTGCTGCTGGCGATTTCGGGTGCGCCGCAGGATCGGCTGGCGGCGATTTCGCGCGGCTTGCAGGACGCGCTGTCACACGATCCCGCGTTCGCGCAGGTCGCCAACGGTGGCAACGACCTCGCCGAGATCGCATCGGGTCTTCTGCCGTATCGCTATCTGCTGTCGCCCACGCTGGATGCGCATCGCTTCGACGCCGCGTACCTGCGTGCGCAGTTGCAGCAGCGCGTCGAGGATTTGAGTTCGCCCGCGGCGTCGATGCTGGAGCCTTGGCTGAAGCGCGACCCCACCCTCGAAACCCTGAAGCTTGCACAATCGTGGGCGCCAGTGCGCCAACCGAAACTGGTCGACGGCGTGTGGTTCTCGGATCGTGGCGAGGCGCTGCTGGTCACCGAGACCAAGGCCGCAGGTTTCGATCCCGGCGCGCAGGCTGCGGCCATCGCATCGCTGCAGCAGCACTTCGCATCACTGCCGGGTGCGACGCAAACGAAACTCGTGATCAGCGGCCCGGGCTGGTTCGGCGTCGAGGCCAGCCGCAACACGCGCGCCGAGGCCGACCGCTTCGGTGCGATCACCACGATCGGATTCGTCCTGATGCTGCTGCTGGCCTACCGCAGCGCGGTGCCGATCGTGGTGACCGCTTTGCCGCTGCTGTCGGGAGCGGTGGTCGGCTTCGCATTGCTCGCGCTGATCTTCGGACATGCGCACGGCATTACCGTCGCATTCGGCTTCACACTGCTGGGCGTCGCGCAGGAATACCCGCTGCGCGTTTTCAGCCATCGCCGGGTCGGTGTCGAAACCTCGCAATGCGTCCGTGAATTGTGGCCGCTGCTGGCGACGGCGATCGTATCGGTGTGCATCGCCTATCTCGCGTTCTTCGCGTCGGGTGTGGCGGGTCTGCAGCAACTCGCGGTGTTCACGATCGGCGGCCTGGTCGTCGCGGGCCTGTGCACGCGCTGGCTGCTGCCGTTGATCGTGCCGTCGGCACGACGCGACATGGCCGCGACGCCGGGACTTGCGCAAGCATGGCATTTTCTAGCGCGCCTGCCGCGTCCGCGCTGGGTGCCGTGGCTGGTCGCCGTGGCCGGCGTGCTCGTCGTCGCGTTCGCACCGGGAAGGTTCTGGCAGAACGATTTGTCTGCGCTGACGCCGATCCCGAAAGCCGAATTGCAGCGCGACGCGCGTCTGCGCGCCGAACTCGGCGCACCCGACGTGCGTTATCTGCTGGTGCTGCGCGGGCCGAGCGCGGAAGGCGTGCTGGCGCTATCCGAACGCATCGCGCCACGCGTGCAACGACTCGTAGCAAGCCATGCGGTGGATGGCTTCGAGTTGCCGTCGCGATTCCTGCCGAGCGCGGCGACCCAAAAAGCGCGACAGGCGAAGCTGCCCGACGCCGCGCAATTGCAGGCCGCGTTGCAGCGGGCGATGGAAGGCCTGCCGTTCCGTGCGGGCGTGTTCGCGCCGTTCGTGGCCGACGTGGAGGCTGCGCGCACGCTGCCGCCATTGATGCCGGAAAAATTCGAACAATCGCCATTGGGTGCGCGGCTGGAATCCATGCTGGTGCAGCAAGGCGATGGCTGGGTCGGATTGGGAACGCTCAGCGGCGTCAATGATTCGGCCGCGTTCGATGCGCTGACCAAAGCGACGGGTGGCACGGTGCATCTGCTGGATCTCAAAGCCTCGACCGAATCACTGGTGATGGCGTACCGGCATCGCATCCTGATCGCGCTGGGTATCGCCGCGCTGCTGTTGTGCGTCGCAGTAACGTTGGCGCTGCGGAGCCTGCGCCGCGCGCTGCACGTGTTGGGTCCGATGACGCTCGCGACGCTGCTGGTGCTGGTGGTGCTGCGGGCGTGCGGGATTCCGCTGTCGCTGTTCCATTTGGTGTCGCTGACGCTGGCGGCGGGGTTGGGCCTGCATTACGCGTTGTTTTTCGAGCGCCGCACCGGCGACGAACGCGAGGACTTGCGCACGTTGCACGCGACGCTGGTGTGTGTCGCTTCCGCGCTGCTGGTGTTCGGGGTGCTCGCGTTGTCAAGCGTGCCGGTGCTGCGAGCGATTGGTTTGACGGTCGCGCTGGGTGTCGCGTTTCATTTCACCTTGTCGGTGTTGATGGCGCCGGCCGACCATCTGCGTCCGGAGCCGTGACGCGATGCTTCCGCGCAAGCTCTCCAAACCGGAGTGGGCACACCTGATCCCGCACGCGGGCACGATGTGCTTGCTCGACGAAGTGATGGACTGGGACGCGATGCACCTGCACGCACGCAGCGCCTCGCACCAGCGCGCGGACAACCCGTTGCGCGCCGACGGCATGTTGCACGCGGTGAACCTGTGCGAATACGCGGCGCAGGCGATGGCGGTGCACGGCGCGCTGCGCGAATGCGAGGCGGGCGGCAACGCGCGTCCGGGATTCCTGGTCGCGCTGCGCGACGTGGAATTGAGCGTCGAGCGGATTGATGATCTGGAAGGGCGGCTGCAGGTGCACGTCGAGTGCTTGATCGCGATGGCGGACAGCCTGCAATATGCCTTTCGCGTCGAGCATCGGGGCAGCGTGCTCGCGAGCGGTCGCGCCGCCGTGATGTTGCGCGCGGTTTCGATGGCAGATTGATGGGGACGCTGGAATGAACCCGAAGCGGGTGTTGGTCACGGGCGGCAGCGGCGACATCGGCGGCGCGATCTGCGCCGCGCTGGCGCGGGACGGCTGGCAGGTGATCGTGCACGCGAACGCGAATCGCGGGCGTGCCGAAGCGGTGGCGGCGCCCATCCGCGAAGCAGGCAAGTCAGCCGAGGTCGCGATGTTCGACCTCACCGACGCGGCGGCGACACACGCGGCGATCGAAGACCTGTTGCAAATCGCGCCGATCCAGGCGCTGGTGCACAACGCAGGCATTCATGACGACGCCCCGCTGGCCGGAATGCGCGAGGAGCAATGGCGGCGGGTGATTGACGTGTCGTTGCACGGGTTTTTCCATGTCACGCAACCACTGCTGCTGCCGATGGCACGCACCCGCTTCGGGCGCATCGTCGCGGTGTCATCGGTGGCGGCGACGCTGGGCAACCGCGGGCAGGTCAATTACGCCGCGGCGAAATCGGCGCTGCACGGCGCGGCGAAGTCGCTGGCGCGCGAGATGGCCTCGCGCAACATCACCGTCAACGTGGTCGCCCCCGGCATCATCGAAGGCCGTTTGACCGATACGTTGTTTTCGCCGGAACAGGTGAAGGCGATGATCCCCGCCGCGCGCACCGGCACGCCCGCCGAGGTCGCAGGCGTGGTGGCATTCTTGTGTTCGGATGCGGCGTCTTACGTCAATGGACAGGTGATTGGCGTCAACGGCGGGATGGCCTGAGCTTTTCCGAAGCTCGCCACGTTCGGTGACTCGCGCTACCCACTGGCGACCCTCGATTCCTTGCCGATTCGCGTTGCGCGGGGTGCAACCTTGGCTTGTTCCAGGGCGGCTGAGGCCTTGATTGACACCTGAACACTGCGGGCGTATACACCCGCAGAGGAAACTGTGAACTGGATCACATAATCCGGCCCGTCACCGGGTGTCGCCCGCCCGAACGAGGTGGTGGCGGGTTTTGCCATCGATCAATGCGTCTTTTCTGCAGGCCACGAGGGAGGGTTGGGCATGAATACCAATGGTTCGGGAGCCAAGCTTTGGGTCGGCTTGCTGGCGGTCGGCGGAGGCATTTTCATTGCGTCAGCGGCTGGTGCCAACTCCAACGCACAGCCGCAGATGCCACGCTGCAACAGCAGGATCGGCACGCTGGCGGTGCAGGAACCGCAGAACGGCAACCAGTGGTGGACGTCGATGAACCTCGAATCGCCGGCCGCGCTGATCAAGGTGTATGTCTCGCAATCGGGTTGCTTCACGCTGGTCGATCGCGGCAAGGGCTTGCAGGCCGCTGAGCAGGAACGTTCGCTGGCTGGCGAAGGCGAGATGCGCGTGGGCTCGAACATCGGCAAGGGCCAAATGAAAGCGGCCGATTACGTGCTGGTGCCCGATATCGCCAACAGCAACGGCAATGCCCAGCGCACCAACATAGGCGGCATCCTGGGCGGATTGATCGGACACGGCGCGGGCGCGGTGCTGGGCGGCGTCA
>DATFGT010000010.1:0-57930 GCA_035249175.1 Rhodanobacteraceae bacterium | reverse complement strand
CAGTTCCTCGCCATCGACCTTGACCTCGGTGCCGGAATACTTGCCGAACAGCACCTTGTCGCCGGCCTTGACCGCCATCGGGCGGACCTTGCCGTCTTCCTGGATCTTGCCGGTGCCCACGGCGACCACTTCGCCCTTGATCGGCTTTTCGGTCGCGGTGTCGGGGATGACGATGCCGCCGGCGGACTTGGTTTCCGCCTCGAGGCGCTTGATGATGACGCGGTCGTGCAACGGACGAAGCTTCATAACGACTCCAGCTGCGTAGGGATGAAAGGGACGCGTTGTTAGCACTCAACAACGACGAGTGCTAATTGTAGGTCCGGAAAGCGGGGTTTCAAGGGGTGAAACGGGCGCCGCCCACTGTCAGTGGCAGTTGGTACCGGCCCGGATGCCTGAGACTCGCCGAGGGGCGGGGTGCCGGCGAGTGCTGGCAACGCATGCGCGGCATCCGAGACCCGCCATGCAAAGCGGCTGCTACCCTGCCGGAATGTCAACGCCCCTGCTCTGCCTTTCCACGTGCCCCGATGCGGAAAGCGCTGCGAAAATGGCGCGCGCGCTGGTCGAGGAAAAGCTGGCGGCGTGTGTGAATCGCGTTCCCGGCATCGCCTCGACGTACCGCTGGCAAGGCCAAATCCATGAGGATGTCGAAGTGCTGTTGCTGATCAAGACCACGCGCGAGCGCTTCGAAGCCCTGCGCACGCGGCTGCTCCAACTGCACTCTCATGATGTCCCCGAGCTGGTCGCTGTCGAAATCGTCGATGGCCATCGTGCGTATCTCGACTGGCTGGGCGCGGAAACCGCGAGCCGGTGAGTGGCGGCGCGCACGCGTGCCTGCGACAATTCCTTTCAGGCTTCGGCTCGTGCAAGTTGTCACCGCTGCGCGATGCAGCTCAACTTGCGGTTCGCGTTCACGCGCCGCCGCCACATCGCCTGCCGAAACACGGATCCCGGAAATCAATGGCGGCAGGCGCCGGTCTTACTTTGCGGTCATGATGATGCCACTCCCCGGAAAACTGCTCTTGCGCCTGTTCCTGCCGGCGGCCCTGCTCCTCGTCGTCCTGGGCACGAACGCCCAAAGCGCAAGTCCCGGCGAAGGCCTGCTACCGGTCACGCAGGCGTTCGCGCTCAAGGCCACCATCGACAAGCCCGGCACGGTCGCGCTGCATTTCGACATCGCGCCGCATTACTACCTGTATCGCGGCCGCATCCATGCGAAAGTCCTGACCCCCGGCGTCAGCCCCGGCGCATTGCAGACGCCGCCCGGAACCAGGGAACACGACCCCTACCTCGGCGACGTGGAGATCTACCACGGCGCCGCCGACGCAGCGCTGCCCTACACCGCGGCCGGCGCCGTACCGGTGACGCTGAAGGTGGAAGTGAGCTACCAGGGCTGCCACGAGGTGCCGCCGCTGATCTGCTATCCGCCGAACACCGAAACGTTCATCCTGCCGACGTCCGGCGGGGGGCCGATTGCCGCCACCGGCGGCGGAAACACTGTCGATGGCGGCGCATCCCGCGGTCCGATGACCGCCTCGCTGGCGGCGGGAATTTCGAGCGGGCCAACGTCGGCCGCGCCGGAAGCCGGCGCACAGAGCTTGAGCCCGATCAGCACGGGACTCGCATTCGCACTGCTGCTTGCTTTCACGGGCGGGTTGATCCTGAACCTGATGCCGTGCGTATTGCCCATCCTGGCGATCAAGGCGGTCGGCGTGCTGGAAAGCGGCGAATCCCGCCAGCGCGCCCGTATCGATGCACTGGCTTACGCGTTGGGCGTGATCGCCACGTTTCTTGCGATCGGGCTCGCGATCCTCGGCCTGCGCAGCGCCGGCCATGCGGTCGGCTGGGGTACGCAACTGCAGCAACCGGTCATCGTCGCCGTGCTCGCCTGCGTGCTGTTCACGGTCGGATTGTCGATGTCGGGCGTGGCGCAGTTCGGCGCGCGGCTTGGCAATGTTGGCGAAACCCTGACGCGTCGCGGCGGCGCGGCCGGACACTTCTTCACCGGCGTACTGGCGGTGATCGTGGCCAGCCCGTGCACCGCGCCGTTCATGGGCGTGGCGCTGGCCTACGCCTTCATTGCGCCCGCTTCGCACGAACTGCTGGTCATGCTGGTGCTGGGCATCGGCCTTGCGTTGCCGCTGACGCTGATCGGACTGGTGCCCGCGCTAGCGCGGCTGCTCCCGAAGCCCGGCCGCTGGATGGAAACCCTGAAGCAGATCCTCGCGTTCCCGATGTACTTGTCGGCGGTGTGGCTGGTGTGGGTGCTGGCGCACCAGCGCGGCGCCGATGCGGTGGCGCTGGTATTGGTCGCGATGGTGGTACTGGCCGCGGCGCTGTGGTGGCACGGGCGCAGCCGGCCGGGGCGCAAACTGGGACATGCCTTCACCGCGGTACTGGCGTTGGCTGCCGCGGCATCGGTGTATGGCGTTGCGCGGGTTGCACCGCCCGCTCGCACGACCACGACAGATTCCAACATCGTCGCCTTCAGCCCCACGAAGCTGCAGTCGCTGCGCGATGCGGGCACACCGGTATTCGTGGACATCGGCGCCGACTGGTGTGTCACCTGCAAGGCCAATGAATACGCGGTCCTGAACACGCAAACCTTCCACAACCTGCTCACCCGAACCGGCGCGGTGTACATGAAGGGAGACTGGACCGACGTCGATCCCGAAATCGGCGCCTACCTGAAATCCTTCCATTCGCCGGGCGTCCCGCTGTACGTGGTGTATCCGCGCGGCGGCGGCGCGGGTCAGGCGCTGCCGACCGTACTGACCGCATCGCTGGTCCGCAACGCGCTGGTCCATGCCGACAGGGAGCCGGCGCCGCGATGATGGATCGCCGCACGGTCGTGATCCTTGTTCTCGCCTGCATGGCCGCCGCCGGCGGTTGGTGGCTGCAGAACCATTGGATGAATCCGATGCCCGACCAGCCTCCTGCGCCGGCGGGAATCAGGACGTTCGCGGTCGGCGATTCGGCCAGCAGCTACGCATTGCCTGATCTGCAGGGCAATGCCACCGCACTTGCGAAATGGCACGGCAAGGTCGTGCTGCTGAACTTCTGGGCAAGCTGGTGCGTGCCGTGCCTCAAGGAAATGCCGCTGCTGGCGAAGTTCCAGCGCGAGCACACGTCTGACGGCGTGGAGGTAGTCGGCATCGCAATGGAGCAAACGCAGTCGGCAGCAGCTTTCATGAAGCGCGTCTCGATCGATTACCCCATCCTGATCGGCATCGACGCCGATCCCGTGCCGACCACCGTGTTCGGCGACACCGCGGGCTTGCTGCCCTACAGCGTGCTGGTCGGCCGCGACGGGCGCATTCTGGAAACCAAGCTCGGCCCGCTGGACGAGGGACTGCTCGACGACTGGCTGAAGCAAGCCAAGACCACAAAGTCCTGAAAAGCTTTCGGTCTCGCAAACGCGCAAGCAACTTCGCCAAACTCCGGCGATCCATCTGGCATCGCTGGACAAAATGTGAATGACAGTTCAGACTTCGCCGCTTCGGCCCGGCCCCAGGTTACGCTCGCAGCGTGGCGAAGATTCTGGTTCTTCATGGTCCCAACCTCAACCTGCTCGGCGACCGCGAGCCGGAGGTGTACGGCTGCACCACACTGGCAGACATCGACACCGCGCTGACCCGCCAAGCGGAAGCCGCCGGTCACACGCTGACCAGCTATCGCTCGAACGCCGAGCACGAACTCGTCGAGCGGGTGCAGGCGGCGAAGCGGGATGCAACCGCGTTCATCCTGATCAATCCGGCCGCCTTCACCCACACCTCCGTGGCGTTACGCGATGCGCTGGCTGCCGTGGCGATCCCGTTCATCGAGATACATCTTTCCAACCCACACCGGCGCGAACCGTTCCGCCGCCAATCGTATTTCTCCGACTTGGCGCTTGGCGTCATTGCCGGTTTCGGCGCGGACAGTTACCGCTACGCGCTGGACGCCGCGATCAAACGGCTGGCCACACACTGATCTTGTTCAAACCTCATAGCGAGACCATCATGGATCTGCGCAAAGTCAAGAAGCTCATTGAACTGCTGGAAGAATCGAACCTCTCCGAACTGGAAATCAAGGAAGGTGAAGAGGTCGTGCGCTTGTCGCGCTTTCCGACCGGCGGCGTTGCCGTGCCGCAGACGATCGCCGCGCCGGTCCCCGCCATGGCCGCGCCCGCTGCGGCGTCTGTGCCGATGGCCGCAGCATCGCCGACTGCCATCGTCGCACCGACGGAACCTGGCCTGCCCGCGGGAACGGTGGTGCGCTCGCCCATGGTCGGAACGTTTTACGCCGCGGCCTCGCCCGGCGCCGAAGCTTTCGTCAAGGTCGGCCAGCAGGTGAAGGTCGGCGATCCGCTGGGCGTGATCGAAGCCATGAAAATGTTCAACCAGATCGAAGCCGAAGTCGCCGGCACCGTGGTTGCCATCGTGGCCGAGAACGGCCAGGCGGTGGAGTTCGATCAACCGTTGTTCGTGATCGGCTGATGCCCATGCTGGACAAAGTATTGATCGCCAATCGCGGCGAAATCGCGCTGCGCGTGCTGCGCGCGTGCCAGACCATGGGCATCAAGACGGTCGCGGTGCACTCCACCGCCGACAGCAACTTGAAGCACGTGGGCATGGCGGATGAATCCATCTGCATCGGTCCGGCGCCATCCGCGCAGAGCTATCTGAATATCCCGGCGATCATCGCGGCGGCGGAAGTCACCGACGCGTCGGCGATCCATCCGGGTTACGGGTTTCTGTCCGAGAACGCCGACTTCGCAGAACAGGTGGAGCAGTCGGGCTTCATCTTCGTCGGCCCGCGCGCCGAAACCATCCGCCTGATGGGTGACAAGGTCGAAGCGATCAAGGCCATGAAGTCGACTGGCGTGCCGTGCGTGCCGGGTTCCGACGGGCCGCTGGACGACGATGTCGAACGCAGCCTGCGCATCGCGCGCGAGATCGGCTATCCGGTGCTGATCAAGGCCGCGGGCGGCGGCGGCGGCCGCGGGATGCGCGACGTGCACACCGAAGCACACCTTGGCAACGCGATCGCGACGACGCGCGCCGAGGCGCGCGCCGCCTTCGGCAACGACATGGTGTACATGGAGAAATTCCTCGAGAACCCGCGCCACGTGGAAATCCAGGTACTGGCCGACGGACAGGGCCATGCGATCCATTTGTGCGAGCGCGATTGCTCGATGCAGCGCCGCCACCAGAAGGTGGTCGAGGAAGCGCCCGCGCCCGGCATCACGCCGGAAATGCGCGCCGAGATCGGCAAGATCTGCACCGACGCCTGCGTCCGCATCGGCTATCGCGGTGCCGGTACGTTCGAGTTCCTGTTCCAGGATGGCCGCTTCTACTTCATCGAGATGAATACCCGCATCCAGGTCGAACACCCGGTGACCGAACTGATCACGGGGGTGGACCTGGTGCGCGAACAACTGCTGATCGCGGCCGGCCAGCCGTTGTCGATCAAACAGGAAGACATCGTGCCGCGTGGCCACGCGATCGAGTGCCGCATCAACGCCGAAGACCCTGACACGTTCATGCCGAGCCCCGGCACCGTGAAGCGTTTCGAGGCTCCGGGCGGCCCCGGCGTGCGCGTCGATACGCACCTTTACGACGGCTACAAGATCCCGCCGAACTACGATTCGATGATCGGCAAGCTGATCGTGCACGGCGTCGATCGCAAGACCGCGCTCGCGCGGATGCGCACCGCGCTCAGCGAAACCGTGATCGACGGCGTCAAGACCAACCTGCCGCTGCAACAACGCATCATGGCCGACTCGGGCTTCAAGCATGGCGGCCGCAACATCCATTACCTCGAAAAGCGCATCCGTGAGCAGAAAGAGAAAGGAATGGGGTTGGGAAGCTGATTGACGGATATGCGGGAAGTCGCTCGCTGTAAAGTCGCGCCTTCGGCGCCGTAAAGAGTCAGGGAACTGCGGATCCTCGTGTTTCCCTTGATCCTTTGCAGGCCGCACAGCCGCCGATTTCTCTATTTACGCCTCCTCTCTTCATTCCATGCCCTGGCTCGAACTGCAGCTCACCGTTGACGCCGCCGACCAACCCCGCGCCGAAGCCGCGCTGGAAGAGCTGGGTGCGCTGTCGATGACGTTGATGGACGCCGACGCTGACACGCCCGATGAAACCGCGATCTTCGAACCGGGCGTGGGCGAAACGCCACTGTGGCGTTCGCTGACGCTGCTGGCGCTGTTCGAGGCCGATCGTGATCGGCGCGACCTGGTGCATCTTTTGCATGACGCGCTGCCGGATCTCGCACCGGATCGCATCGCGTTTCGCGAAGTCGCCGACCAGGACTGGGAGCGCGCGTGGATGGATCGGTACCAACCGATGCCGTTCGGGCAACGGTTATGGATTTATCCGTGGAACATCGAACCACCGAGCGACCTCGGCGAAGCGGCGGTCGTCGTCCGCCTCGACCCCGGTCTCGCGTTCGGCACCGGCACGCACCCGACCACCGCGCTGTGCCTGGAATGGCTGGACGGACTCGACCTCGAAGGCAAAACCCTCGTCGACTACGGTTGCGGTTCCGGCGTACTGGCGATCGCAGCGCTGAGACTTGGCGCCGCGCGCGCGATCGCCGTCGACAACGATCCGCAAGCGCTCGTCGCCACGCGCGACAACGCAGCACGAAATTGTGTCGCGAACAACCTGCACGTTTGCCTGCCGGATAAGTTGCCGAGGGACATGCAAGCCGAAGTTTTCGTCGCCAACATTCTTGCCGGTCCGCTGGGCGAACTCGCACCACGCTTCGCCGCACTGTGCAAGCCCGACGCGCCGTTCGCGCTTTCCGGAATCCTTGCCGGGCAGGAAGATGAATTGCTGGAGCGCTATCGAGGCTGCGGTTTCACGGATCTGCGCATCACCCGCCGCGAAGCCTGGCTTCGCCTCGATGGATATTTTCCCCGCAGGGCGTGATCCTGTGCGGGAAGGTGCCAGTTCGTGCCGGACGGGCGCGATATTGCTAGGCTTTCCTCGCCCTCCACTTCCCGTACCGGTTTCATGTACACCCAGTGCCCGGAATGCCTGACGATCTACGAGATCGACGAGGATGCCTTGCAGGCTTCGCTCGGCATCGTGCGCTGCGGCCGCTGCGACAAACGGTTCGACGCGCTGCGTACGCTGAGTGACACACTTCCGATCGAACCCGTCGGCCCACTCCCCGAGCAGGATCCCGCGGAACGCGCGCCGACCCTGACCGACGCGGTGCCGCCGTCGACCATCGAACGGGCCGTGAAGAAACGCAGCGTCCAGGACACCCCGACCGACCCGGATGGCGAGACGCGCCAGGAGCCGCCCCCAGCCGCACCAGCGCCCGCGACTTCCGAGGCGCAGCGGGGCGAAAGCGCTGACGACTGGTTTGCCAACATGGAATCCGAGCTGGCCGCCGCGCCAACCGACGAGCTGTCCGACTCCGCACCAACGGATACCAACGACGAGATCTGGACCGTGGAGTTGCCCGAGGAAATCGGCAGCGACCGCGTGGCTGCGGAAATCGAAGAGGCCGCCGGCACACCTGTTGAATCTGTCGAATCCGGTGAACCCGGTGAATCCTCCGATACCGTGTCGCCGACGCCGGCCGATGAGTCACTGCAGGAGCTTGTACCTGAAGCGCTCGATATCGACGCGCCGCAGGATTCCGCATCGGGCGATGCCGACGCGGTATGTGATGAATCCCCGCGCGGGTTCGACCCATCCGCCGAAGATGCGGCGGAAACCGACGGCGAACCCCGCTCCGCCGACACTTCGATCGAATACGCGCCCATCGATGCGGAATCGCAATCGACGGCGCCCGCTCCCATCTATGTTCGACCGCGTCGCCGCTTTTCGCATGCAAGCGCAATGTGGGCGGTGGGCTGTGTCCTGCTCGCCCTGCTGCTGGCCACCCAGCTCGCGTGGGCGAACCGCGTCGAGCTCTTCCGGAATCCGGCCACGCACGCCTGGGTGGCACGCGTCTGCCAGAGCGTCCCCTGCAACCTGCCGCTGATCAAGGAGACTGCCAAGCTGGAACTGCTTTCGCGCGACGTACGGCCGGATCCGAACGCCGAGGGTGCATTGATGATCACGGCGACGGTGCGCAACAACGCCGCGTTCAGCCAGCCCTGGCCGATCGTGGTGGTGCAACTCACCGACCTCGACAACAATCCGGTCGCGATGCGCCGCTTCCGTCCCGCCGAATACATGACCGCTCCGGCGCGACGCGCCACCGGCATCGCTGCGGGCGCAACCGCGGCGGTGGCCTTCGAGGTGGCGGATCCCGGCAAGCGCGCGGTAGCGTTCCAGTTCGGGTTCGAGTGACCACGCGGGGCTCGCTGCGCGGCATCCGCTGCTAGACTCTCCGGTTCACACGCGCACGGACTTGGCGCGCACAAGGTCGACACGCAGACGCTTCATGAGCAACCTTCCGCCGAACGCACCGCCGGCTTCCATCGATGCCGCAATTCCCGCACGCGGGAACGCGCAGACGTTGGGTGACTGCATGGCGTTGAACGCGCGCCGCTACCTCGCCGACCTCAACGGCACGCCATGCCGCGATGGCTTGTACGCACGGATGCTGCGTGAAATCGAACCGCCGCTGCTGCGCGAAGTGCTGGCATGGAGCGGCGGCAACCAGAGCCGCGCCGCCGAGATCCTGGGCATCCATCGCGCCACCTTGCGCAAGAAGCTGCGCGAACTCGGCCTGGACTGAATACAAGGACAAGCAATGACCGGATCCGGCATCGTCACCACGCGCCGCGCGCTGCTGAGCGTTTCGGACAAGACCGGATTGGCCGACGTCGGGCGCGCGTTGCATGCACTGGGCGTCGAACTCGTTTCCACCGGTGGCAGCGCGGCGGCATTGCGCGAAGCAGGCGTGCCGGTGCGCGACGTCAGCCAGCTCACGGGATTTCCCGAGATCATGGATGGCCGCGTCAAGACGCTGCACCCCGCGGTGCACGGTGGACTGCTGGGACGGCGCGGCGCCGACGACGCCGTAATGCGCGAACATGCAATCGCGCCAATCGACCTGCTGGTGGTGAACCTGTATCCGTTCGCGCGCACCATCGCACGGGCCGGCGCGACGTATGAGGAATCCATCGAGCAGATCGACATCGGCGGTCCCGCGATGTTGCGTGCCGGCGCCAAGAACCACGAGCGCGTCGCGGTGGTGTGCGATCCCGCCGATTATCCGGAACTCATCGAAACCCTGCGCCGGGACGGCGGCACCTCGTTCGAGCAACGCCGCCGTTTCGCGGCCAAGGCATTCGCGCACACCGCGCGCTACGACGGCACGATCGCGGACTGGCTTTCGGCGCGCGCCGATGGCGAACCACGCGAGGCGTATCCGCCCACGCTGCACCTCGCCTTGCGGCGTGCACAGGAAATGCGCTACGGCGAAAACCCCCACCAGGCCGCCGCGCTGTACCTGGACGGCCGTGCCATCGCCGGGACGGTCGCGGGCGCCACGCTGCTGGCCGGCAAGGAAATGTCCTACAACAACGTCGTCGACGCCGATACCGCGCTGGAATGCGTGAAGGCTTTCGACAAGACGCCAGCGTGCGTGATCGTCAAGCATGCCAATCCTTGCGGGGTCGCGCTGGACGCCAATCCGATCAAGGCCTACGAGCGCGCATTCGCATCCGACGCGACCTCCGCGTTCGGCGGCATCATCGCCTTCAATCGCCCGATCGACGGCGCGCTGGTGCAAGCAATTCTGACCAGACAGTTCGTTGAAGTGCTGGTGGCACCCGCGTTCGACGAGCAAGCACTGGCCGCGCTGCGCAAGAAACCCAACGTCCGTGCGCTTGCCACCGGTGATTGGCCGGCCGAACCGGACATTGCGCGGCGCCAGTTGCGCAGCATCGCGGGCGGCGTGCTGGTGCAGGACACCGACCTCGACACCCTGATGCTGTCCGACCTGAAAGTGGTCACCAGGCGGGTACCCGATGCCGGGCAACTCCGCGACTTGCTGTTCGCATGGCATGTCGCGATGTTCGTGAAGTCGAACGCGATCGTGTACGCGAAGGACGGCGCCACGGTCGGCATCGGCGCAGGTCAGATGAGCCGCGTGATCAGCGTGAAGATCGCCGCGATGAAAGCGGCCGACGCCAAGCTTTCCACCGACGGCAGCGTGATGGCTTCGGATGCGTTCTTCCCGTTTCGCGACAACATCGACTTGGCGGCCGGCACCGGTGTGCGCGCGATCATCCAGCCCGGCGGCTCGATGCGTGACCAGGAAGTGATCGAGGCCGCGGACGAACACGACATGGCGATGGTGTTTACCGGGACGCGCCACTTCCGCCACTAAGAGTGGCTCGAGAACTGCTGCGCGCGCTGGCGGTGCGGAGGCAGGACGCCGAAGCGAACATCGGCGAAACCGATGGCCCGACGAGCGAGTCGCGGACGGCGAGTCAATCCATGTACTGACGTGTACACTCCGGTTCCTGCGCCGCGACGACGCGCAATCTGCCTTCGCTCGCGACGCTTTCAAGCCATTCTGGAGGCCAGGGCGGATTGGTCATGCGCTATGAACTCTATTACTGGCCGACGATCCAGGGACGTGGCGAGTTCGTGCGCCTCGCGCTGGAGGATGCCGGCGCCGACTACGTCGACATGGCGCGATTACCCCAAGGCTCGGGTGGCGGCGAGACGACACTGCTCAAATGGATGGACGACCCAGCGGTCGGTCACGCGCCATTCGCGCCGCCGTTCCTGAAGGCCGGCCGCCGGGTGATCGCGCAGACCGCGAACATCCTGCTGTTCCTCGGCCCACGCCTATTGCTCGCTCCGCGCGATGAAACAGGCCGCTTGTGGACACACCAACTGCAACTGACCGTCGCTGATCTGGTGGCCGAAACCCACGACTGTCACCATCCGATCGCGGGCAGCCTTTACTACGAGGACCAGCGCGATGAAGCCAAGCGCCGGAGCGCTCACTTTCGGCGCGAACGTCTGCCGAAATTTCTCGGCTATTTCGAACGCGTGCTGACGGGCAACGCGCGTGGACGGCATCGGTGCCTCGCAGGCAACGCGACCAGCTATGCCGACCTGTCGTTGTTCCAGATCATCGAAGGACTGCGCTACGCATTTCCCCATGCGATGCGCCGGCTCGAACCTTCATTTCCCCTGAGCGTGGCGCTGCACGCACACATCGCCGCGCGCCCCGCGCTCGCGTCCTACCTGGAATCGCCGCGCCGCATTCCATTCAACAACGACGGCATCTTCAGGCACTACCCGGAACTGGATGGGTGAGGGTGAGGCGACGCGTTTAGCCGATGCCGGGGCATCGGCTGCGTCACCGCCCAGCACCAAGGACGGTTGCTTGATCGACTACTCGCCGCCTGAAGGCCGACCGGCCGGCGCCCAACATCATGAAGACTACCCGGATGGTTACCCGCCGCTGGTCGATGCCCCGGCAGGCGCGCTGCCCGCCGGCTTCTTCGGCCCGCCCCATTTGTAGATGTCGTAGTACACGGGCGACACCGGTCCCTGTTTCGGATCGTGCATCAGGCTGCCGTTCGAATTGTTGTTGACCATATAGGTTTGCGTGACGCCGTTCTTGGGCGTGACGCGCACCATGTACACGCTGCCGCTACGCCGGTATTCCTCGATGGTGTCGCCATTGGCATCGGTGCGAACGCTGACGTTGGTGCTGTCGCCATTGCGGTCCTTCTGCCGCGCCGCGGGGGCGACCGACGGCGGAATGCCGGTGCTGGGCAGCGGTACCGACTGGGGCTTTTCACCAGGTTCGTTGATGCCGGGTGGCGGCAAGGCCGAACCCGGCGGTGGCGCGGTCGACGAAGAAGTCGCCAGCACCTGTTGCGCATGCGCGACGGGCATGCCCATCAACAACGTACACGCGGAAAACCAGACAAGTGCTTTCACAATACATCTCCCGGAGCGACGGCTTGCATCGCCAGCATACATGGGCCGCGTGAGCGCGGCGTGCATGCGACAACACCATGCGACAATCGGCGGATGGCCAAGCTCACGCTCATCGATGGCTCCAGCTATCTGTACCGCGCATTTCACGCATTGCCGCCGCTGGCCAATGCCGCGGGCGAACCGACTGGCGCGCTGTTCGGCGTGGTCAACATGCTGCGCGCGACGCTGAACGAAAAACCCGATTACGCCGCGTTTGTGGTCGATGCGCCGGGACGCACCTTTCGCGACGATCTTTACGCCGAATACAAGGCCAACCGCGCGCCGATGCCGGACGACCTGCGTGCGCAGGTCGAGCCGATGATGAAAATCGTCGAGGCCTTGGGGTTTCCCATCCTGCGCGTCGCGGGCGTGGAAGCCGACGACGTGATCGGCACGCTGGCCACGCGCGCAGCAATGGACGGGATCGAGGTGGAGGTTTCCACCGGCGACAAGGATTTCGCGCAACTGGTCGGGCCGCGCGTCACGCTGGTCAACACCATGAGCCGCACCCGCATGGATCGCGACGGCGTGGTCGAAAAGTTCGGCGTGCCACCAGAACGCATCACCGATTACCTCGCGTTGATGGGCGATGCGATCGACAACATTCCGGGCGTCGTGAAGTGCGGCCCCAAGACGGCCGCGAAGTGGCTGAACGAATACGGCACGCTCGACGACGTGATCGCCAGCGCCGACAAGGTGGGCGGCAAGATCGGCGAGAACCTGCGCGCCGCGCTCGCGCAACTGCCGCTGTCGCGCCAGCTCGCGACCATCAAGACCGACGTTGTGCTGGATCATGGTCCCGCTGACCTGCTGCTGCGCGAGCGCGATGTCGAGGCACTGCGCGAGTTGTATGCGCGGTACGAGTTCCGGCAGGCGCTGAAGGAGCTTGAAGAGCCGGGACTCGGGACTCGCGACTCGGGACTTGAAAAAGCGGTGCCTACGCTTGGCAATGCGGGTCGCGCACTTCAGTCCACTAACGAATCCAGAGCCAATCCCGGCATCCCCAGTCCGAGTCCCGAGTCCCGAGTCCCGAGTCCCGAAACCAGATACGAACTCGTTACCACGCGCGAACAACTCGACGCGTGGCTCGCGAAGCTGCGCACCGCGCAACTCATCGCCTTCGACACCGAAACCACTTCGCTCGATCCGATGCGGGCGCACCTTGTCGGACTTTCGTTCTCGGTCGAAGAGGGCCAAGCCTGCTACGTGCCGGTCGGCCACGATTACCCCGGTGCACCGAAGCAACTGGACCTCGCTGACACGCTCGCGGCGTTGAAGCCGATTCTGGAAGACGCCGCGCGTCCCAAGGTCGGCCAGCACGCCAAGTACGATTGCAACGTACTGTCGAACTACGGCATCGCGGTGCGCGGGATCGCCTTCGACACGATGCTGGAATCCTACGTGCTGAACGCGACCGCGAACCGCCACGACATGGACACGCTGGCCAAGCGCTGGCTGGATCATGACACGATCCATTACGAGGACGTGACCGGCAAGGGCGCCAAGCAGATTCCTTTCTCGCAGGTCGACCTCGACACAGCGCGTGACTATGCGGCCGAAGATGCGGACGTCACGCTGCGCTTGCACCACGCGCTGTGGCCGCAGCTCGAGGCGCAACCCGCGCAGCGAAAGTTGTTCGCCGACATCGAGATACCGCTGGTGCCGGTGCTGGCGCGGATGGAACAGCGCGGCGTGTTGATCGACGTGGGCGCGCTGCGCCTGCAGAGCCAGGAACTCGGCAAGCGCATGCTCGCGCTGCAAACGGGCATGCAGAAGATCGCCGGGCGCGAGTTCAACGTCGATTCGCCCAAGCAGTTGCAGGCATTGTTGTTCGACGAACTCGGTCTGCCGGCGAAACTGAAGACGCCGACCGGCCAGCCCTCCACCAACGAGGAAGCGCTGGAAGCCATCGCCGGGCAGCACGAACTGCCGCGAATGGTGCTCGATTACCGGCAACTGGCGAAGCTGCGTTCCACCTACACCGACAAATTGCCGGAAATGGTGAACCCCCGCACCGGCCGCGTGCATACCTGCTACAACCAGGCGGCAGTCGCGACCGGCCGGCTTTCATCCACCGATCCCAACCTTCAGAACATCCCGGTGCGCAACGAGGAAGGGCGGCGCATCCGCGAAGCATTCATCGCCCCGGAAGGCTGGCGGGTGCTGGCGGCGGACTACTCGCAAATCGAACTGCGGATCATGGCGCATATGTCCGGCGATCCGGGACTGACCCGTGCGTTCCAGCAAGACCAGGACGTGCACCGCGCCACTGCCGCCGAAGTGTTCGGGGTGGCACTGGACGCAGTGATGCCCGAGCATCGACGTGTCGCAAAGATGATCAATTTCGGGCTGATGTATGGCATGAGCGCACACGGCCTCGCCCAACGGCTGGGGATTCCGCGCGGCGAAGCGGTCGAGTACGTGCAGCGCTATTTCGAACGTTATCCGGGCGTGAAGGCATTCATGGATTCGACCCGGGAACGCGCGCGCCGGGATGGCTATGTGGAAACCCTGTTTGGACGGAGGCTGTACCTCGACGCCCTGCGCTCGCGCAATGCCGCGCAGCGCGCCGGCGCGGAACGTGCCGCGATCAACGCGCCGATGCAGGGCACCGCGGCGGACATCATCAAACGCGCGATGGTGGCGATCGACGACTGGTTAGGAAAACGTGACGACGACGCCCACATGTTGATGCAGGTCCACGACGAGCTGGTCTTCGAGGTACGGACGGACGCCGTCGAGGCGGTGCACGAAGGCGTTCGCATACGTATGCAGGGCGCGGCGGAACTCAGCGTGCCCCTGCTGGTCGATATCGGGCACGGCGCGAACTGGAACGAAGCGCATTAGCTTTGCGTTCGTCCATGAACGCGGCTTGGTCGACCATTCCCGCGGCGGCAACATCTCGGAACCCACACCCGGAACGGGCTTCCGTGGCCTGATTCTCACCAAAGCAGCCCATGTAAGGGTTTGAAGCCAGCTTGGCCACTGCTCGACCCCCCGCTGTTTGGACGTCCAAACCATGACCAAAGTCATGGCTGGATCCGGCGAATGAACGAAGTTTAAATTCACCGGAAAAAGGAATTTGAACTTTTGGCAGGGAGCCCGCACTAACGTATCGGACGCACGCAACGGCGTCCCGGTTCACTCACCTCCCTGAGCGAACCCACGGAGTCGGACCCCTCCCCAGGTTCGGCTTCGCCCGCCCCGAGAGCTCCCCCCTGGCTCTCGGGGCATTTTATTTTCCGCCCTGGTTTTTTTGTCCCCCTACGACAACGGGCTCAGCTCGAGGCCGCCGAGAGCTCCCTCCATGCTTTCGCGGGGCATTTTATTTTCCGCCCTGGATTTTTTTGTCCCACTACGACAACGGGCTCAGCTCGAGGCGGCCGAGAGCTCCCTCCGTGCTTTCGCGGGGCATTTTATTTCGGAAGTATGTACCTAGCTAAAGGCTAGGACGTTTTGACGCACAAGAGAAAGCCCGCATTACGCGGGCTTCTTCTTTTTCGGCTTGGGCTTCGGCTGATCCGGCCAGCCTTCGGGCGGTCGCTTGCGTTTCAGCGCATCGCCGACAGCCTTCTCCCAAGGCACATTGATCTTGACCATATCCGGCTTCGGGCCGGTTCGCTTGGGTTCTTTCAGCTTGGTCATGCTTGCTGCCGTGGTTCGCGGTACATGAGGCGCTTGCCTTCGGATGCTTTGATGGCAGCCGCCGTGCGGTCGCCATCATCCAATTCGCGATTGTTGTAACGGAACTCGTACTCGCTCATGTAACGGTGCAGGTGTTCTTTGCTAACGGCGTGATAGATGCCATTGATGCCGCGCTTCACGATGGAGAAAAAGCCCTCAATCGTGTTGCTGTGAACATCGCCACGCACGTATTCGCGCTTGCTGTGGCAAGTGGTCTGATGACCACCGGCAAACTCACTGCCGATGCCAGTGTAGGCCGAGTTTTCATCCGTATACAACGCCGAAGACGGGTGAACGTTCTCGCGAATCACCTGCTTCAACGTCTTTGCCGTCACGTTCGCAACTGGACGCGTCTTGACCTTGCCACCGCGTTCCACCATGGCGAACACGCATTGCTTCTTGGTGCCACGTCCACGCTTGCTCACGCCCTTGTGGCGCGGCTTGCCGCCGACATACGTTTCATCGACTTCAACGTCCCCCGACAGCATGCCGGGCGCAGAATCCGCCATCGCAAAGCGGATGCGGTGAAGCATGAACAGGCAGGTCTTATAGCTAAGACCCGTTTGGCGGTGAAGCTCCAATGCGCTCACGCCCTTCTTCGACGTGGAGGCGCGCCAGAATGCAAAGCACCAGTGGCGAAGTTCAACACGGCTGTCTTCAAACACAGTGCCGGTGCGAACGGTGAACTGCTGCGACGGATGCTTCTCGCGGCACCGCCAACGATGATCCGCTTGACGCTCGCCGGTCTTGCTGTCGCGCATCTGGTATACGTTCAAGCTGCCACAGCGCGGGCAGGCTGGATGCTCGCCCCAACGCTGCGCTTCCATGAAGGCGACAGCCGCAGATTCATCGGCACACGCCAGAGGAAGCGCCTCTAGCACGGGATCATTCTTAGTCGAGCGATTTTGAACCTTAGCCATTGTCGTCCCCCTTCAATGGCTAACATTGTACATGACTAAACTATTTAGTCAAGTACAATTTTACTCAGCATCCGTCGCCTTTGGCGCGTCTGGCATCACGCCCTTTCGAAAGGCCGCGTACTTCTCAAGGAAATCGTATGCCTCTTTCGTGGGGGCCTCTGAGAAACGAAGCTCCACGTAAGTCCCGTCTGGTGCGCCGATGCGCTCCATATGCACTTGGGGGATACCTGACGCTATGCTTTGCGCGCGACTTTGCGTCTGCACCGCTGTCTCCACGTTCTTAGCTCCAGATGTATCAGATACTGTATCCGCATCTCCAGAGCCTATCACGGAACTAAATGATCCTGTAAGTGATTCATTTTCTTCAATAATTTTTACGACCTTAAGCGCTGCCTGATCTGCAAACTTGAGGTCAAAGACAAGAAAATGTCGCATGTTGGCATCAGACGGGAGGCCGTCCGGCCATTTAGCATACACATCTGCAGCAACTGACGGATTTAGCGCCGCCTGCCGCATATACGTGGGGCGTTCCATGGAGTCCGGGCGTAAGTCCAATAGAATCCGCAGCGCCAACTCGGTCAGCCGCACTGTGCGTGTTGCGCCCGATCCCTCGTCGGACATAAGTCCATACGACTTAAGCGCGGCCACCGTCTGCAATGCACCGCTGCTGCTTACACTGTAGTTCCAGTCTTTAGCGGCTACGTTTAGCGGCGCGGCGGACCGCTTCTCCTTGTCATAGAACTCCTGGGCACGCCGTAATGCCGTTTCCAAGTTAATGAACGGAAAGTTCGGGCTCCGATCTTTCTTGGTTTTCTGGAACGCTTCATCATTCATGGCTGCGCTTCCGTGATTGGACGCAGCCCAATCTACTCCTAATCAGATTGATCCGCAATCTGCGCCGCTATCAGCCAATCAGAAAGATGCACTTCCACATCAGGCGGAGACCTGCTACCGTGCGTCACGAGGCAAGAGGAGCACGTGCTATGAGGAGAGTCGAGAGCGCCTTATCGCCCATCACCGGCGACAAGGGGCGATGAACAAGAAGGCCATACCGGCGGTTGTCCCCTTGTAAAGGATCGCTGGTATGGCCTGAGGTGAAGCGAAAGGAACGATGCCCTTGTGGCGAAACTGGTAAACGCAGCGGCTTTGGAAGCCGCCTCCGGGCAGGATTGCGGGTTCGAGTCCCGCCGAGGGCATTCCCATTCTAGCAACTCTCTAAGCCGCAGAGGTTAAGCCTCTGCGGCTTTTTCGTGTCCTGCGTCAGCCTTTAGCTAGGTACATACTTCCGTTTTATTTTCGGGGCCTGGATTTCGAGGCCACCACGCGCCCCGTGAGACACGCCCGCCGTGTGCGTGGCCGCGGGAAAAAGCGGCAAGCGCCCGCCGCCTTCAGGCCGAAATCGCCAGTCGTTCGCTGCGATAGACCAGTGCGGTTCCCACGCCGATCACGAGCGCCAGCGCGAACCCGCACACCAGCGCGATACCGATATCGCCTGCCGAAACGGGATTGCCGCGCAACAAGTCGCTGATGCCGATCTGTTGGCCGAGCAACGGGATGCCGTACATCCAGTGCGCAGGTTTCACCGGCAGGAAGCCCATCATCATCGATGGGATGATCGGAATGATCATCAGCAGGCCGAGATAGGTCTGCGCCTCGCGGTAGCTCTTGGCGAACGCCGCCACCAGGGTTTCCAGCACTGCGAAAACGGCGATCAACGGCAATTCCAGCAGGATCGCGTCGGCGATGAAGCCGGGTCCCAGGTCGAACACCATGCCCAGTTTCTCGGCCGGCATCACCTGGCCCGCGATCGAAAAACCGACCGCCGTCAATATCAAGCTCGCCAGAGAAAACGAACAGATCGCACCCAACTTGCCGGCCAGAATCCGCCAGCGCGCCACCGGGTTGGCAAACAATGGTTCCAGCGATTGCCGTTCGCGTTCGCCCGCGGTCAGGTCGATGGCCAGGTACATGCCGCCGATGTACACCGCGATCACGAAGAAGTAGGGCAGGAAGCTCAACGCCATGCCGGCGCGCGACTGCGGCGTGGATTGATCGCGTTCGCTGACGATGATCGGCGCGGCGATGCTGGGCGACAGTCCGCGCGCCAGCAAGCGCAGCGCGCCCTGCTCCTGGCTGTAGCGTTTCAGCAAGCCCTCGAGACGTTTGGTCGGCGTGCCGCTGTTCTGCTGCGAAGCATCGAAAATCACTTCGACCTGCGCGGGTTCGCCTTTCGACCACGCCTTGCCGTAATCGGCGGGAATGCGCAGCACCGCATCGGCATCGCGATCGCGTACGGCCTTGTCGGGATCGGCAACCGGCGGCTCCGGCACCAGGCCCCATTGCTTGAGCGCGCCGACCAGGTTGGGCGCATGCTCGGCGCCGATCACCGGCACCTTCAACGGTCCCTCGGCCTTTTTCATTTCGTGGCCGACCAGCACGTTCATGATCACCACGAACATGATCGGCCCGATCAGTGGCCCGTAGATCAGCGCGCTGAACACCGTGCGCTTGTCGCGCAGGTTTTCGCGCACTTCCTTCCACCACACCGTCAGCATTGCGCTCATGCCCCACACTCCGATTGACGCAGCTCTTTCTGGTTGGCCGGTTTCATGCCACCAATCCCTCTTCACTGCCGATCAATTTCACGAACGCATCCTCGAGATTGGCTTCACCGGTTTGTGCGCGGAGCGCGTCGGGCGATTCGTCGGCGACCACGCGGCCCGATGCGATCACCACGATGCGATCGCACAGCATCGCGACCTCCTGCATGATGTGGCTGGAGAAGAGCACGCAGCGCCCTTCGGCCTTGAGGTTGCGCATGAACGCACGCAGGCCGCGCGTGGCCATCACGTCGAGACCGTTGGTGGGCTCGTCCAGAATCACGTTCTTCGGGTCGTGCACCAGCGCGCGCGCGATCGCGGTCTTCACCCGCTGGCCTTGCGAGAAGCCTTCGGTTCGGCGATCGAGGATGTCGCGCATCTCCAGTGCGTCCACCAGTTTCTCGCGACGCTGGTGCATCAGTTGGGTCTCGATGCCGTGCAGTCGGGCGAAATATTCGATGTTCTCGCGCGCGGTCAGGCGCTTGTACAGGCCGCGCGCATCAGGCAGCACGCCCAGCCCACGGCGAACCGCGATGGGATCGACCGCGGCATCGACGCCGTCCACCAGCACCTGCCCGGAATCAGGCTTCATCAGCGTGTAGAGCATCCGCAGCGTGGTGGTTTTGCCGGCGCCATTGGGACCGAGCAAGCCGGTGATCTCGCCGTCACGCGCAGTGAAGGTGACGCCGTCCACGGCTTTCACCGTGCCGAACGCCTTGTGCAGATCTTTCACTTCGATCATGGCGCAGCTCCGTTGAAATTCACGAATGCGGGAATCGGCCCGATCCTGTCGAGGCAACGCGCGTCGAGTTTTTTCGGCTGCAGATTGGTGACGAACTGCTCTACCAGGTCGGGCATGCAGCCGGCATACATCGGTTCGGCATGGCCCAGCCCCTTCACGACCAGCGAACGCCCGTCCAAAAGTCCTTTCAGCACTTCATCGGCATAGGCGGGCGGCGTGACCGGGTCCCGCTCGCCCGAGATCAGCAGCGTGGGGGTCGACGACTTGAACGGCGCATGGAAATCCTTCGGCATCGGGCCGTGCGGCCAGACCTTGCATTCCGCCAGCAGCCCGTCCGCAAGTTCCGTGCCCAGCAGCAACTCCCCATCCTGCGGACGCGGCTTCATCAAAGGCGCGTCTTCGGTGCAGATCACCGACAACTGCATGCCGCCCTGCATCGACTCGGAAAGATCGCCGCTCAGGATTTTCGATTGGCCCATCAGCGGCGCGTAGTTGCCATGCGCGGCCTCATCGACCGCCAGCGGCAACAACGCGGCGGTGATCGTGCTGTAGGAAAACATCCGCACCACGCCGACCAGGTTGTCGGCAGTCAAGCTCTTCGTGACAGGCTTGTAGCTGTACGGATCTTCAAACGTGACCTGTTGCGGCGCCGCGCTCTTCAGCTTGTCGTGGAGTTGATGCAGGGTTGCATACCAGTCACCGAACGCCTTTTTGCAGGCGGGCGTCGCATTGCACGCGGCGCTTTGCAGTTTCAGCGAATGTTCCAGCGCTTCGGCGAAGGTTTCGCCAACCACCATCTGGTTGGGCACCACGCCGTCCAGCACGATGCTGCGCACCGCGCCGGGATGCGCGGTGGCGAAGTGCTGGGCGACGCGCGTGCCGTACGACACGCCGATCAGGTTCAACCTGGACGCGCCAAGCGCCTCGCGCACCGCATCGAGATCGGCAACCGCATCTGTGGTGGTGTAGTAGCGCGGGTCGGAATCTTTTTCGACCTCGCTGGCGCATTTGCCTACCTGTCCGGCTCGCTGCGCGGGCGTCAGTTGCGTATTGCCGAGCTGTTTCATCTCTTTTTCGACGATCGGGCATTCGAGCGGGTTCGAATCGCCGGTGCCGCGCTGGTCGAGCAGCAGCACGTCGTGATGTTTCAGCAACGGTGCGAAAGCCGGAGCAAGTTCCGGATAGGTCTGGATCGCCGACTGGCCGGGACCGCCGGCGAGGTACACCACCAGATCCTTGTCCGGTACCGCGGAGTCGCTTTTCAGGATCGCGAGCTTGAGATCGATCTTGCGCGATCCCGGATCGGCACGATTCTCCGGCACCGGAAATTTCGCGCAGAAGGCGGGCGTGGTCGCGGAAGAGTTGAGTTGTTTCAGCTCGCACGCGGTCAGCGTGAGGCTACCCACTTTCAGTTTCGCCGGCGGCGCGGGTTTGATCGGCGTGGGCGATGCAGACGTCGAAGCCCCGGGCGCCGGAACGTCGGCGTTTGCGGAGCCATTCTGCACGTGATGTTTGCCCCACCATTGCCAGCTAACTATCGCCACCGCGATCACCACGATGGCGATGCGCAGGAGCATGCGCGAATTCATCTTCATTCAACGTCCCTCACCCGGTTCGAACATCGATTCGATGCGTTGCTTGAACAGCCTTGCCAGCTTGAACGCCAGCGGCAGGCTGGGATCGTATTTGCCGTTCTCGATCGCGTTGACGGTTTGTCGCGACACGTCCAGATGCTCGGCCAGCACGCCCTGTGACCAGCCGTGCGCCTCGCGCAACTCGCGCACGCGATTTTTCATCGCGCACGGTTCCGCCATTTCGACCAGGTGCAGGTCAACCCGTACACTACGCACAGCGCCGGCAGCACCATCAGCAACACCAGGGCGGCGTCCAGCGCAACCAGCTCCGCGGCTGCCAGCAGGCCCAGCGACATGGCGGCAATGCTCACCACCAGCACCGCCACGCCCGCCGCTTCCAGATGCTGGCGACGTTCCAGCTCGTCGCAGCGGTTGACGTAGCGGACCATCGCCCACGCGATGAATAGCACCGGCGCCATCGGGGTGAGTACCACCACGGCCTTCAACCATGGCGCGGCGACGCCGTTGACCAGCGGCAGCACGAACACGACCAGCAACATGTACACCACGAAGGCCGGCACGATCACGCGCAGTTGCCAGCGGTCGATGCTGCGTACCCGCTCGTTCAACACGGCCCTCGACGAATACGTGAGCACCCACAGCCCCGCGCACACGCCTGCCAGTCCGATGATCCGGACCGCGAGGTTGTTGATCGCCAGCAGCATCCAGAACGCGCCGACATACAACACCCAACCAAGCAGCCACACGCCCCATCGCCGCCAGGCCGGCCATTCGTCCATTCGTCCCATTGCAGTTCCCCGTGTGCTCATCGATGCCATTGTCAAGCAACCTTGACAACACGACTCTATAGAACGGATTTTGCATTGTCAAGCGTGCTTGACACAGGAAAGCGGCGGCGGCGTTCCTAAGCAGCACCTAAGGGTCTTCCATCACCCTGCCCGGCCATGCGCCCCATTTCCGCATGGCTGGCCGTGCCCGCGATTGCAGCCGCCCTCGGCGGCTGCGCGACGTATCACGCGTTGCCACTCGACAATGGGCGCGGACCGCAGCGCATCGCCGACTTGACGGTCCCGGCCCCGTCGATGCCGACAGCGGAGTTGCGGTCGCACCCGTTCGATCCGATGAACGGCTTCGACGTCACCGAAGTTGCGATGCTCGCGGTCGCCAACGATCCGCAGTTGAAGGTGGAGCGCGACAAGGCCGACGTGGCGCATGCACAGGCCTTTGCCGCGGGGCTGTTGCCCGATCCGCAGTTGAACTACGAACACGACCGTCCGACCGGCAGTTACCCGCAAGGCACGACCGATGCCTACACGGCGGGGCTGACGTTCGATCTCGGCAACCTGATCACACGACCAGCGCGCGTGAAGTCGGCGCGTGCCGGCGCCCGCGAGGTCGACTTGAATCTGCTGTGGGGCGAGTGGCAGGCGATCACCGAAGCGCGCACGCTGTTCGATCGCGCGTACTACCTGCGCAAGCTCGCTGCACGACTGCAACGCGAACACGCAGCGCTTGCGCCGATCCAGGTCGCGATCAAGCGCGCGCTGGGTGCAGGCGATCTCACTTACGACTCGGCCAGCGCCGGATTGAACGCGGCGTCGGACGTTGCCAACCAGCTCGCCGAAACGCAGCGGCAACTCAATCTCGCAGAACGCGACCTGCACGATTTGCTGGGACTCGATGCTTCGGTGCCGCTGCACCTCACCGGCGGTCCCTTCATGGTTGAACCCGATGCGGCAGAAGTGCAGCGCGCGCTCAGCGACATGTCAAAGCGGCGTCCGGACCTGCTGGCCCTGCAGGCCGGTTACCGCGCGCAGGACCAGGCACTTCGCGCGGCGATCCTCGCGCAGTTTCCGGCAATCTCGGTCGGTTTCGTGAAAGCACGCGACAACGGCAACATCTCCAGCAATGGATTCTCGATTTCACTTTCACTGCCCCTGTTCGATGGCAACCGCGGCAACGTCGCCGTCGAACGGGCGACGCGGCAACAGCTTCACGACGAATATTCGGCACGCCTGCTGACCGATCGCAACCAAGTCCAGCACCTGCTGGCGGACTTGCAAAGCGATCGCGCGCAACGCACCACGCTTGCTGGTCATGCCGCGCAACTTGCACGGGCGCGCGACGCCGCGCGAACCAACTACGCCGCGGGACGGCTGGATTGGCCCACCTATCTTGCAATCCGTGCCAACTCGCTCGCCGCCGACACCGCGCTGCTGGCGCTGGATCGGGATGTCCACGAAACCGGCATTGCGCTGGATGCCTTGGTGGGCAATTGGCCAAGCGCGTCGCTCGCACGAAGCGACGGGCAGTCCGCGCGCCTCAAACACGAATAAGCGCCATGAAAACAAAACGCATCCATCTCATTCACCCCGCTTGGCAATCCGTTGCATGGATCGGCGGACTCTCGTTGCTCCTGGCCGGGTGTTCTTCCGGCAATCCGGGCAATGAAGCGCAACCCGCGGTCGCGGTGCAGACCGCAATGCCGAAGATGAAAGTTTTCCACGCCGGCGTCACGGCGTTCGGACAACTCGCCGCCGGCACCCGCAACGCGATGACCCTGAGCTTGCCGCAGGCCGGGCAAATCATTGCGATACCGGCTGTGGCCGGGCAACGGGTACGGCGCGGCGACGCGCTGCTGGAACTCGAAACCGATCCCGCCACGCACAGCGCGTGGCTGCAGGCGCAAAGCGCACTGAAAGTTGCCCGTGGCGATCTCGCGCGCACCGAGCACCTGCACGCCGAGAAGCTGGCCACCAACGCGCAACTCGATTCCGCCCGCAAAGCCATGGCGGATGCGCAAGCCGCGCTGGACGCACAGGCAAAGCTCGGTGGCGCGCGAACCATGGCGACGGTGCACGCACCGGCCGCCGGCACGGTGACCGCGCTGGATGCCAGTCGAGGCCAGCGCGTGGCGGCGGGCGCGGCCCTGATCCAGTTCGCGCCGGCCAGCGCGCTGGATGCACAACTGGGAATCGATCCCGGCGACATCGCACTCGTTCGCACAGGCATGCGCGTGGCGCTGAAGCCGGTTTACGCCACGCACGAAGTGCATACGTTGCATGGCACGGTCGCGCTGGTGGGCGATGCGGTGAATCCGCAAACGCATCAGGTCGACGTGATCACCAATCTCGACGCACAAGCCGACCTTCCCGCGGGCACCGCACTGTCCGCGACCATCGCGACCACCCCGTTCAAGGCTTGGGCCGTGCCACGCAACGCGCTGCAGAGCGATGCACAAGGCAACTACGTCTATCAGATCGAACACGGCAAGGCCAAGCGGGTCGACGTGAAAGTGCTCGCGCCGGATGGCAGTCCGGTCGGCGTCGAAGGGGCGCTGGACGCGGAGGCGCCGGTCATCACGCTGGGCAGCTATGAAGTTTCCGATGGCGATCCGGTTCGCGCGTCGCCCCCGACGATGACCGCCTCACACGGAACCGCAACGCGATGAACATCGCCACGTGGTTCCAGGCGCACCGTCGTTCGCTGCTGTTCCTGGTCCTGGTGCTCGCGTTGGGCGGGCTGGCATCGGTGTTCAACCTGCCGGTCGCACTGTTTCCGGACGTTTCGTTTCCGCGCGTCCGCGTGGACATCGACGCAGGCGACCGACCCGCCACCCAGATGGTGGTCGCGGTGACGACGCCGGTCGAGGAAGCGATCCGGCGCGTGCGCGGCGTTCGCGACGTGCGATCCACCACCAGCCGCGGCAGCGCCGAAATCAACGTCACCTTCGATTGGGGCGCGGACATGGGCCGCGCCTTTCTGGATGTGAATGCCGCGATGAGCCAAGTCCTTCCCGACTTGCCCGCGGATACCCGCATCAGCGCGCGGCGCATGGACCCGACCACCTTTCCGGTCCTGGCCTACAGCCTGCGCAGCGCGACCCTGACGCCAACGCAGTTGTACGACCTGGCGCAATACCAGTTGCGCCCGCTGCTGAGTGGCGTGCAAGGGGTGTCACAGGTGGGCGTGCAGGGCGGCGCGATCGGGGAACTCCATGTCGATGTCGACCTTCGCAAGCTGCGCGCACAGGATCTTTCGGTTGCGGACGTGGTGCGCGCGGTCTCCAGTGCCGCGGACATCTCCGCACTCGGGCGCTTGGCCGATCACTACAAATTGTTCCTGCTGCTGGCCGACAACCAGCCCGGCAGCGCGCAGGCCTTGCGTGACGTGGTGGTGCGCGCAGGCCCGGATGGCGTGGTGCGGGTAGGCGATGTCGCTGCGGTAACGCGGGGCACCACGCCACAGTGGATCCGGGTGACGGCGGACGGCAAGCCGGCGGTGCTGCTGCAGGTGTTCCAGCAACCCGCCGCCAACAGCATCCAGATGGTCGCTGCGGTGAAGGCGCGCCTCGCGGCGTACGCGCCGCAGATGCCGAAAGGCGTGAAGCTCGCCATCTGGTACGACCAGACCCAACTGGTCAGGGGCGCGGCGGGCAGCGTGCGCGACGCGATCCTGGTCGGGATCGTGCTTGCGGGCCTGGTGCTGTTCGTGTTCCTGCGCAACACCCGCGTGATCCTGATCGCGTTGCTGGTGGTGCCGGCGACGCTCGCGATCACCGTGCTGCTACTGAAGCTGCTGGGCATGAGCTTCAACATGATGACGCTGGGCGGCATGGCGGCCGCGGTGGGCTTGTTGATCGACGACGTGGTGGTGATGCTGGAGCACATCATGCGTCGCTTGCGCGCCACCAGCGGCGACGGCACGCCTGCCAAAGTCGGCCAGCGCATCGCCCAGGCCGCGCGCGAATTTGCGCGCCCGCAGACCGGCTCATCGCTCGCCACCATCGTGATTTTTCTGCCGCTGGCATTCCTGACCGGCGTGACCGGCGCGTTCTTCAAGGCGCTTTCGTTGACGATGGCGAGCGCACTGGTGATTTCCTACCTGCTCACCTTCATCGTGGTGCCGCTGCTGGCGGAGCGACTCATCGATGAGCGCCACGCGACGGAACGCCCGCCCACACGTTGGTGGCAGCACTTGATAAGGGGTTATGAAACCGTCCTGTTGCGCGTGCTGGAGTGGCCGGGGCTGCTGTTGATCGGGCTGATCCCGCTGGTGCTGCTTGGCGCACTCGCATACAGGTCGGTCGGCACCGGCTTCATGCCGAAGCTGGACGAGGGCGGCTTCACCCTGGATTACATCGCCGAGCCGGGCACCTCGCTGGACGAAACCAACCGCCTCCTCGAACAGGTCGGCGCCATCCTGCGCGCCGACCCGTACGTCGATACCTGGTCGCGCCGCACCGGGCTGCAACTCGGCGGCGGCCTTACCGAAGCCAACACCGGCGATTTCTTCGTGCGTTTGAAGAACGGTTCGCGGCCGTCGACTTCGGTGGTGATGGAACGCATCCGCGAACAAATCGAGCGCAAGGTGCCGGGGCTCGACGTAGACCTTTCGCAATTGACGGAAGACCTGATCGGCGATCTCACAGAAGTGCCGCAACCGATCGAGGTGAAGCTGTTCTCCGATGATGTCGCGCAACTCGATGCGGCGGCGAAGAAAGTCGCCGCGCAACTGGCGAAAATCCCGGGCGTGGTCGGCATACTGAACGGCATCAATCCTGCCGGCGACGCGCTGGAGGTGCAGGTCGATCCGGTCAAGGCCGCGCTGCTGGGACTCGATCCGAAAAACATCACCGCCCAGGTCTCGGCCGCGGTCGCCGGCACCGTCGCCGCTGAATTCCCGCAGGGGCCGAAGATGGTGGACGTGCGCGTCTGGGTACCGCCCCACGACCGCGCCGAGATCGAACAGCTCGCGGCGCTTCCGATCAGCGACGGCCACGGCCACGTGTTTCCGCTGTCGCGCGTTGCGACGCTGAGCCAGCAGCGCGGCCAGCCGGAGATCGGCCATGAAAACCTGAAACGCATGCTGGCGGTGACCGCGCGCATCAGCGGACGCGATCTCGGATCCACGATGCGAGACGTGAAAAAGGCGCTCGACGTGCGCGGGGAATTGCCGCCCGGCATGTACTACGAACTGGGCGGCCTGTACCTGCAACAGCAGATCGCCTTCCACGACCTGACGATCGTGTTGCTGACGGCGATCGCGCTGGTTTTCACGTTGCTGCTGTTCCTGTACGAGAGCTTCCGCGCCGCGATCGTGGTGATGATCCAGCCGCTCCTGGCCATCTGCGCCGTCTTCATCGGACTCTGGATCACCGGCATCGAACTCAACATTTCGGCCATGATGGGCATGACGATGATCGTCGGTATCGTCACCGAACTCGCCATATTCTATTTTTCCGAACTTGCGGACATCCGGGCCCATGCGGAGAGCGACGAAAACCCTTCGCTCCGCGAAATGCTGATCGACGCGGGCAAGCGGCGCACCCGCGCCATCCTGATGTCCGCCATTGCCGCAATCCTCACCCTGTCGCCGTTGGCGCTCGCGTTCGGCCGGGGCTCCCGAATGCAGCAGCCGCTCGCGATCGCGATCATTTTTGGCATGTTTGCAGCCGTACCCCTGGTATTGCTGGTGATGCCGGTGCTGTACTCGCTGGCGATGCGTCCCAGGCGGTCCGAATAGCCTGGCGCGATCAATCGCCCGCGCGCCAGCGCACGCGCGCACGCAACACGCCGTCGCTCAATTCAAATGACAGCGCCATCCTGAGCGCGCGCGCGGCGGCGCCAGCCAGCGCGAGGCCAAGCCCCGCGTGACCTGCACCTTGCGCTTCCTTGCGCCAGAAGCGTTGCCCGAACATGGCCAGATCGTCGGCGTGCAAGACGGGTGCGGCATTGCGCACTTCGATGCCATCCTGCCACGCCCGCACGCTGACCGTGCCGCCAGCGGGCACGTATGCCACCGCGTTGCCGACCAGGTTGTCGAGCACGATTTCGAGCAGGGCCGGATCGGTTTCGATGGCCGGATCCGACCCGTGCGATTCCACGATTTCGATCCGCACATTGCGTGCGCGCGCAGCCTCGTGGTGTCTCTCGCATGCCCGCGCAAGCTGCGGCCCGATCGGCACGTGTTCGGGGCGCGACTGCTCCAGTCCCGACTGAAGGCGCGTCAGTTGTAACAGGGCGGTGACGGTCGCCTCCAGCTCTGCGCCGATGCTGCCGACCTCGCCGAGCAGGCCATGCGCATCGCGCCCGCTCGGATAACGCCGTTCGACGTCCACCAGCGTGCGCAACTCGGCGAGCCGCGTGCGGAATTCATGCGCGAGGCCGGAGGCGAACTGCCGTTCGCGGGCCAGCCCCTCGTCCATCCGCGCCAGCACTTCGTTGAAGCGCGCGACCAGGGGGGCCAGCTCGGTCGTGTCACTCGCCGGCAACCGGCCACCCGGCGCATCCGGGCCGATGCCGGCCATCGCGCGGTCCAGCACGGAGAGCGGACGCAGCCCGCGGCGTACCAGCCACGGTGTCAGCAGCATCACCAGCGCGCACGCGCCCAGCAGGCAACCCACAAGGATGATGTCGAGCGTGTCCAGAAGGTCATCCAGCGGGCCGCTGTCGAGCGCATACATGAGTACGCAAGTTGGCGGAGGAGAGGATGCAACGGCGTGGCCGGTGGACATGGGCGTGAAGCGGAACGCGACGACGCGCAGCGAACGGCCAGTGCGCGAGCGCGCGTCGGCGAACGTGGGTTCGACGCCCACGGCAATGGATGGCGGCGCTTCCGCACTGCGCGCAATCACTGCGCCGCTGCACCGCAAATCGTACCAACTCGACTCCGCGTTGCCTGGAAACACGGCCGCCGCGGCGTTGTCGGCGTCCACGGCAACGCGGCCGTTCTCGATCTGTGTCAGCGCCGCCAGCGATTGCGCACGCGACAGCAACGAAGCATCGAAGCGCTGCTGCATCTCGGCATCGGCACGCCAATCCACGATCCTGGCCGCTGCGCCGAAAACCACCAGCACCGCCAGCGCCAACAGCAAGGCCAAACGCGCACGCAACGAGAAGGTTTTCGCGCGTGCGCTCATGGAATGAGATATCCGGCACCGCGTCGGTTTTCGATCAGACCCGCGCAACCCGCATCCGCCAGCTTGCGCCGCACACCGAACACGACCACCTCGATGCTCCGATCCGAAGCCTCGCTTCCGCTGCCAGCAATCCTTTCCAGGATGTCGGCGCGCGGGAACACCCGGCCCCGATGCCGCAGCAGCAATTCCAGCAAGGCAAATTCGCGCGGCGTGAGTTGCAACGCGTTGCCGTTCGCGATTGCACGGTGCGCCTGTGCGTCCAGCCGCACGCCTGCGTATTCCAGGACGTCGGCGTGTGTCGCGGCGGGACGTCGCGCCAGCGCGTGCAGGCGCGCAATGAGTTCTTCGAAAGCGAACGGCTTGACCAGGTAATCGTCGGCGCCGGCATTCAGCGCTTCCACGCGATCGCCCACCTGGTCGCGCGCCGACAGGACCAGTATCCGCGGACGCTCGCCGATGGCGGGAAGCGCGCCCAACACGCCGAGTCCATCCAGCCGCGGAAGCCCGAGGTCCAGCACGACGAAGTCGTAGCCATAGCCCGCGAGATACCCGGTCGCTTCGACGCCATCACTGGCGACGTCCACCGTGAAACCCGTCGCGCGCAAGCCACGCGCGAGATTGTCACGCAAGCGCTCGGAATCTTCGACCAGCAGCAGCTTCATGGGCGATACCTGCCACGCAATACAGGAAAACTAACACCGCGCGCGCGCTGCCACCACCAAGCGGGGCGGCCAAGCCATCGCGAAGCGCGAACAAGGCGGGGGCCGCACGCCGAACGCGCCGGCAACGGCCCCGCGCTGGAGGGCCGCGCCGCGGCCGCCGCGCCGGCGCATGAATGAACGTCGACATTATCGAGGAACCGCGTGGGCCGGAGCCGATCCCTGATCCGCCGATGCGAATAGCTGCCGGGGGTGCGCAGCGCGTGCGGCAGGCTTGCAAGGTTCGCGAAAGCCGCGGCGAAGCAGGCGCTAAGGATGCGGCGGCAAATTATCCGCATTGCACACGCCCGTGACGATTGTCATGAAGCCTCGCATTCTCATGCGACGATTCGCGATGCTGCTGCTGATAAGCATCTGCGCGGTGGCGCCGCTTCGCGCTGCGGTCGCCGCAAGCGGGCCGTTCGGCATCGATCACCGCATTGCTTACGACAACAGCGGCATCTGGGCCCGCAGCAATCAGAAGGTGCTGTTGGGCGCAACCATACTCACCGTGGTGGGCGGCTCGTTCGCCCTTGGCGATCAGGACAAGTTGGGCGATACGTTCTGGCGTTCGCTGGATTCGATCGCAGTGTCGTCGGTGATCGCGCAGGGCGCGAAATGGACGTTCCAGCGCGAGCGCCCCTCGGAGACCAGCGACCCGAACGAGTGGTTCAAGGGCACGCGTTACCAGAGTTTCCCCAGCGGCGAAGTGACCGCCATTGCCGGCGCCGTGACGCCGTTCGTCGTGGCGTACGGCGACGACCACCCCGCGGTGTATGCGCTGGAACTGCTGCCGCTGTATGACGCGGTGGCGCGAGTCAAGGTGCGCGGCCACTGGCAGAGCGACGTGCTGGCCGGCTGGGCCATCGGCACGGCCGTGGGCATCTGGGCCGCGCATCGCGATTCGCCATTGATCCTCGGCTGGCTGCCCGGCGGCTTCCAGGTGGGATTCATCCACCGGTTCTGAATGCGTGCCGTATGCAAGCCAGCGAATCGCGAAACGGCGCGCGCCGGATCGCGTGTCACTCCGATTGATCGCCCCCACATGACCGCACTAGCCGCGTTGAGCTTCTCCGCCGGAATCGAGGACCTCCGCCGTCGCGTGACCGCGCGCATGATGCGCGGCGTGTTTCGCGCGGGTGGCGCGGGCGGCGCCCGGCTACCGCGCAGCGGAATTCACAGGGTATTGATCTGTCGCAGCGTCCACACCCTCGGCGATTCGTTGACCCTGACTCCCTTGCTGACCGAGCTCGCCGAACTTTATCCAGGCGCCGAAGTGGACGTCGTGTGCGGCTGCCCGGTCGCGGATGCCTTGTTCAAAACCTTTCCGAATGTGCGCAACGTGCGGCGGATGCCACGGCATGTCGCGGGCCACCTGTTGGCGACTGCACGCACCTTGCATGCGATGCGTCGCACGCATTACGACCTCGTCATCGACCCCGATCCGCAATCGCAATCGGGCCGGTTGCTCGCCCTCTCCGCGCACGCCACGTATTCGCTGGGATATGTCGGCCCCAAAAAGAGCGGAACGCTCACCCATGGCGTGATGATCCCGGCGGATCTTCGGCACAAGGCGATGACGCCGGTCTATCTGTTGCGCAGTGCAACGGGACAAGATCCCGCGGCGCGCGACTATCCGCAGCCCACCCTGATGCTGACGGATGCGGAGCTGGAATGCGGACGCCGCACGATGACACGCCTCATGTCGAAGCATCAGCCCGGCGCCGGCGGCCCTTGCATCGGCATTTTTGCCAATGCCACCCGCGACAAGCTGCTCGCCGGTGGCTGGTGGCTGGATTTCATCGAAGCCTTCCGGCGAAGCGCACCCGGCACGCGTATCGTGGAGATCCTGCCCGCGTTCGGAAAGTCGATGCTGGAAGATCGTTTTGCCTGCTTCTACTCCAGCGACGTTCGCAAACTGGCGGCCCTGATCGCGAACCTGGACGCGTACGTCAGCGCCGATTGCGGCGTGATGCACCTGGCCTGGGCAACCGGCACACCAACGGTCGGCTTGTTCAACGCCACCCATCCCGCCGAATGGGGACCCTTCGGTCCGCGGATGGGCGCGCTGCCTCTGGACGATGCAACGACGGCCGAGGTCGCGCGCCTGACCATCGAGCTGCTTGGGCTCCCATCCCCGGCCAACGGCGCAAACGATGACGCCGCCGCGTAGCGCGCAAGGCGGCCCGCGCACGCGGTGGCGCAGGTTCATCGCCGTTTCCCGAGAAGATCCTTGATCGCATGACCCAGCTTTCGGGCTTGCCGAACATCCATGCAATGGCGCGCGTTGGTGTTCTTCGACCGCGGCCGGCAATCCACGAAAAACGCCTCAACCGGTGTTCTGCAATCCCTGTGACACTCCATTGACGCAGGCAACCAGCGCGCGCAGCAGTGCGTCGTCCCTACCGCCGCTCGCGCGCCAGCGCCGCAGCAGGTCCACCTGCAAAAGACTGATCGGATCGACGTAGGGATTGCGCAAGCGGATCGACACCGCCAGCCGCGGATCGTCGCGCAACAGCTTGTCGCTGCCTTTCAGCCGCAGCAGCCAGTGACGGGTGCGCGTGAATTCCTTTTCGATCAACCCGAAGAATTCGGCGTGCAGCGGGCCGGACAGTTTCGAAAACGCCTCTGCGATACCGAGGTCGCACTTGGCCAGCAGCATTTCCACGTCGTCCAGCACGTTGGCGAGGAACGGCCATTCGCGCGCCATTTCCGCCAGCTCCGCGTCGCCGAATGCTTCGGCACCACGTTCCAGCGCGCTGCCCAGCCCATACCAGCCGGTAATGATGGAGCGGCATTGCGTCCACGAAAACACCCACGGGATCGCGCGCAGGTCCGCGACGCCGTGCATGCTGCGGCGACTGGCCGGGCGCGAACTCATGGTCATGCGTTCGATCACGTCGATCGGCGTGGCGGCGCGAAAGTAATCGACGAAGCCGGGGTGCTCCACCAATCCGCGGTACGCCGCGCGACTGTGCTTGGCGAGTACGCCCATGCGTTCGCGCCACAATCCCTCGCGCGATTCCGGTCCGCGCGGCCGCACGCTGGCGCGCAGCACCGCCCCCGTGGTCTGTTCGAGGTTGCGCAGCGCCAGCGCGCGGATGCCGTACTTGCGGTGGATCACTTCGCCCTGTTCGGTGACGCGCAGGCGCCCGGCCACTGCGCCGCGCGGCGACGCCATCAGCGCCGGCGTCACCTTGCCGCCGCCGCGACTGGCGGAACCGCCGCGGCCGTGAAAGAAGGTCAACGCGATGTCGGCTTCGCGCGCCACCTCCAGCAATTCCACCTGCGCACGCTGCAGCGCCCAGCGCGCGGCGAGGATGCCGCCATCCTTGGCGCTGTCGGAATAACCCAGCATGATCAACTGGCGATCGTCGCGATGCGACAGGTGATCGCGGTACACGGGATTTTCCAGCAGCGCGCGCAGCGTGGCCGCGCCGTGCTCGAGATCTTCGACCGTTTCGAACAGCGGCGCGATGTCCAACGGCACGCCGTCGTCCTCGGCAAGGCCGCCATGGCGCGCCAGCGCCAGCACCGCCAGCACGTCGGCGGCGGTGCGCGCCATCGAGATGATGTAGGGGCCGGTGGCGTCGGGGCCGTAATGCCGCCGCGCGTCCGCCAGCGTGGCGAACACCGCGCGCAGTCGTTCGACAGATGGATCGGCGTGCGCGGTGAAGGTCTTGTCACCTGCCGCCAGCCCCCGCAGGCGCGCCGCGCGCTCGTCCGCAGATCGGCCGGCCCATTCGGGATCGTCCAGCAACACGGCGAGCACATCATCGTGCACGCGTGCATCCTGTCGCACGTCCAGCCGTGCCAGGTGGAATCCGAAGGTGCGCACCCGCCGCAGCAATCGACGCACGCCGAACAGGCCTGCGTGTTCGCCCTTGTTCGCGGCGAGGCTTTCGGCAATCAGCTCCACATCGGCCTGGAATCCGGCTGCGTTCCCATAACCTTCCGCGCCATCGTTGCCGGTGGCAGTCAGCCGCTCCCCCATCAAGGCAAGCAGGCAGCGATACGGCATGTTGAGATGACGTGGACGGATCGCGGCCGCCGCTTCCGGCAAACGCTGCCGATAGTCATCGAGCCGTCGGCGCAGCGCCGGAGACACCTGCACGCGATCGTCGGTCTGGCTGAGCAGGCGGTCCAGGTGCGCGCACTCGGCCTGGTAACGCGCCAGCACCATGCCCCGCTGTGTGCGCAGCGTTTCGCTGATGGTGTCGGCGCCGACAGCAGGGTTGCCATCCATGTCGCCCCCCACCCACGAGCCGAAACGCAGCAGCCGTGGCAACTCGGGTTTCACGCCGTACACCCGCTCGAGTTCGTGTTCAAGCGATTCGTAGAACACCGGCAGCACGCGATACAGCGGGCCCGCGAGATAGAAGCTGACGTGCTCGAACTCGTCCTGCACGCTGGGTCGAACCGCCGAGGCTTCGGCGGTCTGCCAGCTCGCGGTGAGCGAAGTCAGCAGGCGCTGGTGATCAACCGCGCGTTCCTGTGGGGTGCGCGCGGCATCGAAACCTTCCACCAGCGCCTGAACGATCGCCTGTTCTTTTTCCAGCAACGAGCGGCGCACGGCCTCGGTCGGATGCGCGGTGAACACCGGCTCGATGTCCACGCGTTGCAGCCACGCCAGCAGTTCTTCGGCTCCAACGCCGCGCGCCTTCAGCGATGCCAGCACGTCGGCCAGCGATTCCGGCTGCGGCGCGCTGCCCGCCAGTTGGTAGTCGCGGCGACGACGAATGCGATGCACCCGCTCGGCGGTATTGACGGCCTGGAACCAGGCCGAGAACGCGCGCGCCAATGCTTCGGCATCGACGGCGCCCAAGCCTGCCAATGATTCGGCCAAATCGTCCACCGAGTCACCCTCGCGCCGCCGGCGGATTGCCGCGGTACGCACGGCTTCGACCCGCCGATAGAACGCTTCGCCTTCCTGCTCGGCGAGCATCTGACCCACCAGAATGCCCAGCCGATGCACGTCCTCGCGCAGGGGACCATCGTGCGGCAGGAATTCCGGAATGCTGTCGTCGGCTTCTAGCATGCGTTCCTCACGCAAGCATCGGAATCCGTGAGCTTACCAAGTCGCCCCTTCGGCCCGTTGTCGAACGGCATAAGGTCATGTCGTTCTGGCAGGATGCGGGAACGCCCGGAACCGTGGGGCATCGTTCATGGTCTGTGGCAGGTAATGTGACGCGGGTCGTCGTTGAAACGGCGATGCGCATCGCCGACAAGGACTCGCATGCAGCCGACGCAATATCTTGCCAATTTTCCGTCGATCGCCGGGAATATCGCGCCCTCGCCTCGCGCCGGCCTGCTGCGACTAAGGTGGATCGCGTTGTGCGCCTCGGTCGCCCTTGCAGGCACCGCCACTGCGCAGACGCCCGCAGCCGGGGCCCCCGTGGCCGTAACGAGCTCGACAGCCGCGCAGCCGGGGTCCGCTTCGTCGATCGTCACGCTGCAGGCGATCAACGTGACCGGCGTGGTGCCGGGGCCGGGCTTGTGGAAAGTCGCGCGCGGCGATCACGTGCTGTGGATACTCGGCGTGGTGCCGACCTTGCCGGCCGGCATCGAATGGCGCTCGAACCAGGTCGCACAAACGATCGCGGCTTCGCAGGCGGTATTGCAATCGCCCGGCGTCAAGCTGAAGGTCGATACCAACTGGTTCGGCAAGCTGTTCCTGTTGCCGTCGATCTATCGCGCACAGCGCAACCCGGACGGCAAGACCTTGCACGACGTGCTGCCCCCCACCCTCTATGCGCGCTGGTATTACGCCCGTGAACGTTACTTCGGCGACGAATACTCGATCGAGCGCTATCGCCCCATCATCGCGGCCGTCAAATTGATGCAGAAGGCGCTGCAGGCAAATGGCCTGCGCGGCGCCGGCGAAGTCACCGATACCGTAGCGGCACTTGCGAAGCAGCACGGTGTCCGGGTGACGAAGCCGGAAACCACATTGGAGATCAGGGAGCCGCGTCAGGCTGTCAAAGCGTTCGCGGCATCCGGACTGGACGGCACCGCCTGCCTTGGGTTGGTGCTGGACGCGGTCGAACGCGACCTGCCGAATTTCCGCGCGCGCGCCAACGCCTGGGCCACCGGCGATATCGACACGCTGCGAGCGGTGCCGGAAAGCGCCTATCGCGATACCTGCCGTTCCGCGATCACCGGCGCGGCATTCGCCAAATCGCTGGGCATCGACAACCTGCCCCAACGGATGGAAGGGGTGTGGCTGGCCGCCGCGGATGCCGCGCTGGCCACGAACCGCCAGACTTTCGCCGTACTGCCGATGCACGATTTGCTCGATCCGCAAGGCTACCTCGCTGCACTGCAGGCGCGCGGCGATGTGGTCACGGCGCCGGACACGGGGCTTGCGGCCGACCCCGCATCGGCGAATAGTGTCGCGCCAGCGGCCGCTTCGTCCTCACCGGCGAGTGCTGCCACGGTTCACTGACGTGCCCTGGAGGTTGGGCATGCTCATCCTGTTCAACAAACCTTTCGACGTGTTGTGCCAGTTCACCGATCGCAGTGCGCAACCGCGACGCACGCTGGCGGAATTCTGTTTGCCGCCGAACGTGTACCCAGCCGGCCGGCTGGACCGGGATTCGGAAGGCTTGTTGTTGTTGACCGACGACGGCGCGCTTGCGCATCGCATCACCGACCCGCGCCACAAGCAGCCGAAAACCTATCTGGCACAGGTGGAAGGCACGCCGGACGAAACCGCGCTGCAACACCTGCGCCGCGGCGTGACCCTGAGCGACGGCCTCACGCGTCCCGCCGAGGCGCGCGTATTGCCGCACGCGCCGAAGGGTTTGTGGCCGCGCGATCCGCCGGTGCGCTTTCGCAAAATCGTCCCGGATGCCTGGATCGAACTCACGATTCGCGAAGGCCGCAACCGCCAGGTGCGGCGCATGACCGCAGCGGTCGGGCTTCCGACGCTGCGCCTGATTCGCACCCGCATCGGCGAGCACGCGCTTGGCGATCTGGCGCCCGGTGCGCATCGCGTCGTCGATTCCCGCGCCATACTCGCATCGAGGGAAACACGCCGATGAAATTCAAGGACCTTTTCTCCGGCCACTCCGATTTGTACGTGCGTGCGCGCCCGCATTATCCAGATCCCCTGTTCGACTGGATTGCCGCCGAAGCGCCCGCGACATCCTGTGCATGGGACGCCGGCTGCGGCAACGGCCAAGCCAGCGTCGCGCTCGCCGCGCGTTTCAAAAAAGTGATCGCGACCGATCCCAGCGAAAAACAACTGGGTAACGCCGCCGCGAATCCGCGCATCGACTATCGCAACGAGGCCGCCGAGCACACCACGATCGAGGATCGATCCGTCGATGCTGTCACCATCGCGCAGGCGCTGCACTGGTTCGATATCGAGGCATTCAGCGGGGAAGTGCGCCGCGTCGCCAGGCCGGGCGCACTGTTCGCGGCATGGTGCTATGCCAACTGCAGCGTGACGCCCCCGGTCGACGCCGTGATCGCGCATCTGTACGAAGACATCCTCGGCACGTACTGGTCACCGGAACGAAAACTCGTGGACGAGGGGTATGCATCGCTGGCACTGCCGTTCGCGTCCGTCGAGATGCCCGCCTTCGAGATGCGCGTCGAATGGAACCTGCCACAACTGCTGGCATACCTGACGTCGTGGTCGGCCGCGCAGAAATACCTGAAGGCCACCGGTGAGGACGCCGTCGCATCGGTCGCGGAAGAACTGGCCGCGGCGTGGCACGAACCCGAGCACGTGCGGCCGGTGCGCTGGACACTCGGCCTGCGCGCGGGGCGCGTGTAGGGACGGGTGGCAACGCCTCCGGGAACCCGGTGGCGGGATCGCTGCGCTCCTCCCGCCCTATTGCTCGATGCCAAAAAACACGCGGGCGTTCGTGGTCGTCTGTTCGGCAGTGGCTTGCGGCTCTTCGCCGCGTTCGCGCGCCACGGCCTCGCAGATGTGCGCGAGATGCATCGGTTCATTGCGGCGATCCGACGGCGGTGGCCGGATGTCGCGCGGCAACAGGTAAGGCGCATCGGTTTCCAGCAACAGGCGGTTGGCGGGTATGGCGCGCACCAACTCGCGCAGATGCGTGCCCCGGCGTTCGTCACAGACCCAGCCGGTGATGCCGATGTGACAATCGAGGTCGAGGTAATCGAACAGCGCGCGGCGATCATCGGTGAAGCAATGCACCACCGCGCCGGGCACGCGATCGCGCGCGGACTTCAGCAGTGCAAAAAAATCGTCGTGCGCGTCGCGCTGGTGCAGGAACAGCGGCATGCCGAGTTCAATGGCAATCGCGAGTTGTTTTTCGAATGCCGCGCGTTGCGCGGGACGCGGCGACAGATCGCGGAAATAATCCAGCCCCGTCTCGCCCACCGCCACCACTTCCGGCTCACGCGCCAGCACGCGCAGCAGCGCGTCGGTCTCCGCGCCGTAGTCACCGGCATGATGCGGGTGCACGCCCGCAGTGGCGTAGAGCGTGCCGGGACGTTTGCGCGCGAGTTCCAGGGCGTGTTCGCTGCCCGCGCGCGACGCGCCGGTGACGATCATCTGCTCGACGCCGGCCTCGCGCGCACGATCCAGCACCGCGTCGAAATCATGGCGGAAGGATTCATGGGTGAGATTGGCGCCGATGTCGATCAGGTGCAGGCAGGCCATGTATGTGATGCGGACACCAAGGGTTTCGTCATGGAGAATATCGGGATCATTCCCCCAATCCCACAATGAACGGCGAAGTATTTCCGATCACTCCCCTGCTGCCGCGCATTCGCGAGAGTCTCGCTGCGCATCCGCGGCTGGTGCTGGAGGCGCCTCCCGGTGCAGGCAAAACCACACAGGTGCCGCCCGCGTTGCTCGACGAGCCATGGTTGGACGGCAAGAAAATCGTGATGCTGGAACCACGCCGGATCGCGGCTCGCGCGGCGGCGGAATTCATGGCTGCGCAGCGCGGCGAAGCGGTGGGGCAGACGATCGGCTACCGCATCCGTTTCGAGTCACGCGTGTCCGGCGCCACCCGCATCGAAGTCGTGACCGAAGGCATCCTGACACGGATGTTGCAGGACGATCCGGAACTGCCGGCGGTCGGCGCGATCGTGTTCGACGAATTCCATGAGCGGCACTTGGCGGGCGACTTGGGTGCCGCGTTGGCGCTGGATGTACAAGCCAGCCTGCGTCCCGACCTGCGCATCGTGGTGATGTCGGCGACGCTGGAGGGCACGCGTGTCGCGGAGTGGTTGTCCGCCCCGGTGTTGCGCAGCGAAGGCCGCGCCTTTCACGTCCGCATCGAATACCCGGCCACGCGACGCGGCGAAAACGAACTCGCGCAGTTGCGCCGCACCGTGCAGCAGGCAGTCGAGGAGACTGCCGGGGATGTTTTGGTGTTCTTGCCGGGACGTCGCGAGATCGCGCAGGCGCAAGGGATGGTGGCGGAATCCACTCCGCAGGTCGAAGTCCTGCCGCTGCACGGCGAACTATCGTTGGCCGACCAGCAGGCCGCGCTGGCGCCGGCCGATGCGGGCAGGCGTCGCGTGATCCTTGCGACGAACGTTGCCGAATCCTCGATTACCGTGGCGGGCGTACGGGCGGTGATCGACGCAGGATTGGCACGTGAACCGCGTTTCGACCCGAACTCGGGTTTCACGCGGCTCGCGACCGTCAACATCTCCCAGGCGTCGGCCGACCAGCGCGCCGGACGCGCGGGCCGGATCGCGCCCGGCAACGCTTACCGACTGTGGCCGGAAAGCAAGCGCCTCGAAGCATCGCGCACGCCGGAGCTTGCACAGGCCGAGTTGTCCGGACTCGCGTTGGAACTGGCCGCGTGGGGCGTCGGCGCCGATGCGGCGTCGGCGCTGCAATGGCTGGACGCACCCCCCGCGGGCGCCTTGTCCGCGGCGCGCGGCCTGCTGCAACGGCTTGGTGCGATCGATACCGAGCTACGCATCACTGCATTGGGCCGCGACATGTTGCAACTGGGCGCCAATCCGCGCATGGCCTCGGCGGCGCTGCGCGCCCCGGACGCATTGCGCCCGCTGACCGCCGATCTGCTCGCGTTGGTCGAAGCGCGCTCGCCGCTGCGCGGCGATTTCAACGACGACTTGCGCGCGCGCGTAGCTGCGTTGCACCGATACCGCGATGGTGGTACGCGTGCGGTGCGCAATGCCGACACCGGCGCGTTGTCCGCCATCGAACAATCCGCGCGCGGTTGGCGCAAGCGCCTCGGCACCCGGCATGGTGCCAGCGGAACACCCGATGCGCTGAGCGTGGGCAATCTGTTGCTGCACGCGTTCCCCGACCGGATTGCCAGGCAGGGTAAAAAAGATCCGCGCCGCTACCAGCTCGCGAACGGCCGCGGCGCACGCTTGCACGAAGCATCGGGATTGTTCGGCGAACCCTGGCTCGTCGTCGTGGAGGCGCGCTTCGACACCCGCGACAGTTTGATTCTTGCGGCCGCACCCTTCGACGCCGCGCTGCTGGAACGCGATTACCCGCAGCGGTTCAAACGCGAACGCGTGGTGCGAGTGAATGCGAGCGATGTGGTCGAAGCCTTCGAAGAAACACGCTTCGACGCGATCGCGCTGGAACGGCGCGCCGTTCCGGCTAGCTTGGACGACGCCCTTCCGGCATTGCTGGCGACCATCCGCGCACGCGGCGTGGCCGCACTGCCGTGGAGCGACGCGGCCATGCGCTTGCGCGCGCGCGTCGGATGGTTGCGCCGGGTCATGCCTGATGCCGGCTTGCCGGATGTTTCCGATACGGCGCTGCTGGATTCGCTGGAAGCCTGGCTTGCGCCGACGCTGACCGGCAAGCGCAAGCTGGATGCGCTGTCGCCGGAGGCCTTGTCGAACGCGTTTGCAGGCTTGCTCGACTGGCCACAGCGCAAATTGCTGGACGAAGCCGCGCCCGACGCGATCACGGTGCCGAGCGGAATGACGCGCAAGCTCGACTACGCCGTGGCCACGCACAGCGACGAAGCAACCGCCTCGCCGGTGCTCGCCGTCAAGCTGCAGGAATTGTTCGGGCTTGCCGAAACTCCGCGCGTCGCCAACGGCCGTGTGCCGGTGATGCTGCATCTTCTCTCACCTGCCGGCCGGCCCATCCAGGTGACGCAGGACCTGCGCGGCTTCTGGGACCGCACCTATCCCGAAGTAAAAAAGGAATTGAAGGGACGCTATCCGCGCCATCCGTGGCCGGATGATCCTTGGCGTGCCCTGCCCACCCATCGCGCCAAGCCACGTCACTGACTCGCGTTGCCATGGACGTCAGCAGATCGCAATGCTCCGTCTCGCCCGGACGGACGACCGTTGGAAGACGACACCAGCCCATCGAACGGAAAAATGTCCCTGAGCATCACCCGCCCGGTTTCTTCCGCCATGAAGGTTCGCCGACCGCATCACCGCCGTATTTTCCGAACAGACTGGGATACAACTCGTTCGCCGGTTTGCCGCCCGGACCGAGTTTGGGCGAACGCGCGAAGCTGCCGGCGTAACCGGGAAATTCGACGGGGCTTTCCCAACCGTCCCTGCTCACCGCCGACACGCCGAAGAAGAAATCATCCAGGATGATGTTCTTCAATACCACCGAATCGGCGTCGCCCGCCTTCTGCACATGCTGCCATTGCGGCGCGGTGGTTTCGCGCCACCACGCGTTGTAGCTCGCCGCGCCAGCCGACGGTTTCCAGGACAGCGTGGTGTCGTAGGCCACGGCGCCCTTCACGCCAAGCTCGGGCGGCGGCGGGGCCATCGCCAGGGACGCCATCGTGATCGCATCGAGCCGCGTGACATTGGCGAGGTAGTCAAAATCCACGCCCGACACCACGTCGCCATAGTGCACGCCATTTTCGACCCTCACGTTCTGGTGCTGGCGATCGTAATCCTCGTTCGATTCGGACAACCGTACTGCGGGGAAACCCTGTTCAAGAAACGGCACCTGGTCGCCCGAACGTCCCCAACGGTCGGTACGGTAAACCATCCGCACACGGAAATCGTCGAGGTACTGCTCGGCCAGCGCTTGCATGTAGCGCGCGATGTTGCGCGATGGCGAATCCACGCCGCCGCCGTGGTAACGGCGATACGCAGCCTGCTCGAGCGTCTCGTTGGACTTGGTGCCTTCCGAGAACACGCGGATCGTGTGCGGATCGTAGGCGCCGTTGCCGCCGTGCGAGTTGCCGACCATGTCATTGTTGAGGTTGGCTTCGACGTCCCAGCCGTGATCGACCGCGTACTGCGCGATGATCTTGCCACCGTAGAGGCCCTGCTCTTCCCCGGAATCGGCGGAATACACCAGCGTTGCGGGGAATTTGTATTTCGACAATACGCGCGCGGTTTCGATCAGCGCGGCGACGCCGGCCGCATCATCGTTGGCACCCGGCGAGTCGCCGGTTGCATCCATCACATCGCTGCGGCGCGAATCGAGGTGCGCCGTCATCACGATCACGCGATCCGGGTCGCTGGTGCCGCGCTGGATCGCGACGACGTCGATCACTTCGGCGCCCGCCTTGGGCATGCGCTCGCCGGTGAACACCTGCGACGGTTTCACGATCTCCAGGCAGCCACCGCAGCCTTTCGAAATCGTCTCGAACTGCGACGCCACCCAGCGTCGCGCGGCACCAATGCCGCGTGTTTTCGAAGTGGTGGTCGAAAGCGTGTGACGGGTGCCGAAGCCGACCAAAGCGGAGTCGGTCGCGTGCAGGTTGGACGCCTTCACCATGCCCGCGATTGCGTGCAATTCGGGATGGGTATTCACGGGTGGCGGCGCGGCGAAAGCCGCGGCGGTCACCAGGGCACCGGCGACCAGAGTGGACAGCGTGCGGATGCGCAGCATGATGTTTCCCTCCAATGGCAACCGCCGAGCGTAGCCCTGCCGCCGCGCGATTGCACGTGACGAAGGTCAGTGTGCGCCTGCCGCCAGTATTTGCCGCGCGCGCCATGCGGCGACGCGATGGTTGCCGGAAAGGAAATAAGGCCACGTTCGAAACGGCTTCACGTCACCCGGCTCGGAGCTACGATCGCTGGTCAACAGGATGCCGTCGGGGTGCGCGCGGCACCACGCCTGCACTTGGTCGCGTGGAATCCACGGCAGCGGCTGGCGCAGGCGCCCGGTGTAACCGAACAGACCGTTGTGCCATTCGACGTGCGCGACCGGCAAGTGGGCCTGCAATGTCTGTTCCACGAACGCAGCTTCGGGGCGCACGTCCAACGCGGGCAGATACGCCAGCGCACCTGCCAGCATGGCCGCCGAGGCCAGCGCGGTCGCGGACAATGCCAGCGAGCGCGCATCACGCCCCCACAGGCGCCACACGCCAACCCCGACGATCAAACCAACCGATGCGAAGACGGCAATCGGGGACTGCGCCGGATAGTCGAACATCTTCGCCGCCTGCCAGGGCAATACTGCGATCCCCATTGCCGCGAGCACCGCGAGCAGGACGAACAACAGTGGTCGCAGGCGCGCGCCGGACTGTTGCAACAACCATGCACCCGCCAGCGCCCACGCCGGCAGCAGCGGCAGCAGGTAATGGATCTGCTTGCCGCTGATCGCGCAGAACGCGACGAATGGCACGACCCACCAGCACCAGAGGAACCGTCCGAAACGACCACGCCACAAACCGGTCCACGCCGTACGCGGCGCGCGTAACGTCAACAGCCACGGCAGCAGCAGCACCGGTACCAGCGGCAAGTACCACCACCACGGTCGGCTGTGTGCGAAGCTCTTGGCGATGCGGCCGGTGACCTTGTCCAGCAACGGTTGCCAATAGGATGGTCCCGCGTACCACGCCGCCGGCAACAGCCAGCACAGCGCGATGGCCACACCAATCAGCAAGCCGGCAAGCAATGCGAAGTACCAGCGCACCCTGTGCATCCGCGCGGTATCGCTCCACAAGGGCGCCAGCACCGCGACGGCAACGAGGTGCAGCAGCATCACCGGGCCCTTGGCGAGGATGCCGAGCCCGACCATCACGCCCAGCAACACGATGCCACGCTTCCATCGCGTCTCATCGAGGTCCAGCAACGCGTGCAACGCACCCAACACCGTGAGCGAGAGCAACAGGTCGAACATGATCGCGGTGCTGAACACGGTGAAGCCGAGGCACCCGGCCAGGAACCACATCGCGGTCTCGGCACCGCGGGCATCCATCCCGAGCCGTGCGGCCAACCGACGCAACGTCAGCAGCATGCCGAGCGCGACGATCAACGCCTCGATGCGCGCCACCCAGGTGTGCACGCCGACGATCTCCCAGCCGCCCGCGATCAGCCAGAACAACAGCGGCGATTTGTCGGAATACCACGCGCCATTGACGGTGGGCACCAGCCACTGGCCGGAATTGAACATCTCCCACGCGGCGGTGAGATAACGCGTCTCGTCGATGGGAATCGGGGGAAACAGGACCGCCAGCGGCAACAACAACGCGCACCACAGCGCCAGCCAGCGCCACGGGCGGGAATCGTCGGCAGCACTCGAAGTATTCATCGGCAGCGGCAATCCCGGGCAGGCGCGACCCGCTGCCGGGACATGGCCCGACAGCGAACCAGACTAAGGTCAGCGTACGAGATTAGTGGTGTTTTTCCGGCCGCGGCTTGGCCGGTTCGCCCTTGTGGCCCAGTTCCGCGAGCATGGTCGACAGATCCTCGGCATGCTCTTCTTCCATCGCCAGAATCTCCTCCATCATCCGCCGGGTGGTCGGATCGCCATCGCCGAGGTAACGGACCATTTCGCTGTAGGTTTCGATGGCGATGCGCTCGGCGACCAGGTCTTCCTTGATCATGTCGACCAGGTCGTCCCCTTCGACGTATTCGGAATGGCTGCGGGTCAAGAGACCATCGGGCGACAGGTTGGGCGCGCCTTCAAGTTGGGTGATGCGCTGCGAAATCTGGTCGGCATGGCCCTGTTCCTCATTGGCATGTTCCAGAAATTCCGCGGCGACGCTCTTGGCATTGATGCCGGAGGCCATGTAGTAGTGGTACTTGTACCGCAGCACGCACACGATCTCGGTCGCGAGCGCCTCGTTCAAAAGCTGGATGACCGTTTCGCGATCAGCCTTGTAACTCTCGGTGACCGCGCCCTTCTGAATGTGTTCGCGCGCGCGCCTGCGAATGGTCTGGATGTCGGTCAGAAATGGCTTGCTCTTGGTAGCCATCGCATTACTCCTTTCGCTGCATGCGCTGTATAGAGGGACGATCAGTCTAACCCCGGCTTCGTGACCGGCGCCAACTCATGGTTTCGATCGCATTGATTGAATACAACTATCACGCGTTGCGGTAAACCTCGCCACCCTGCTCGCGAAACTCGACGGCTTTTTCGGCCATGCCCTCGTTCAGCGCCTCGGCTGCGTCGACGCCGTGTTCGCGCGCGTAGTCGCGCACATCCTGGGTGATCTTCATCGAGCAGAACTTCGGTCCGCACATCGAGCAGAAATGCGCGGTCTTGGCGGCGTCCTTGGGCAGGGTTTCGTCGTGGAATTCCTTTGCTTTTTCCGGATCGAGGCCGAGGTTGAACTGGTCCTCCCAGCGGAATTCGAAGCGCGCTTTCGACAATGCGTTGTCGCGCGCCTGCGCACCGGGATGGCCCTTGCCCAAGTCCGCCGCGTGCGCAGCGATCTTGTAGGCGACGATGCCTTCGCGCACGTCGTTCTTGTCGGGAAGTCCCAGATGTTCCTTGGGCGTCACATAACAAAGCATGGCCGTGCCGTACCAGCCGATCATCGCGGCACCGATCGCGGAGGTGATGTGGTCGTAGCCGGGTGCGATGTCGGTGGTGAGCGGACCGAGCGTGTAGAAAGGCGCCTCGTGGCACTTCTCCAGTTGCCGGTCCATGTTCTCCTTGATCAGATGCATCGGCACATGGCCGGGACCTTCGATCATCACCTGCACGTCGTGCTTCCACGCGATGTCGGTGAGCTCGCCGAGCGTGTCGAGTTCGGCGAACTGCGCTTCATCGTTGGCATCGGCGATGCAGCCGGGACGCAGGCCATCGCCGAGACTGAAGGCCACGTCATACGCCTTCATGATTTCGCACATTTCCTCGAAATGGGTATAGAGGAAGGACTCCTCGTGGTGCGCCAGGCACCACTTCGCCATGATCGAACCGCCTCGCGAAACGATGCCGGTGACGCGCTCGGCCGTGAGCGGCACGAAGCGCAACAATACGCCCGCGTGGATCGTGAAGTAATCGACGCCCTGCTCGGCCTGCTCGATCAGGGTGTCGCGGAACAGTTCCCATGTGAGTTCCTCGGCCGCGCCGCCGACCTTCTCCAGCGCCTGGTAGATCGGCACCGTGCCGATCGGCACCGGCGCATTGCGCATGATCCATTCGCGGGTTTCGTGGATGTACTTGCCCGTGGAAAGGTCCATCACGGTGTCGCCACCCCAGCGGATCGCCCACACCATTTTTTCGACTTCTTCCGCGATGGAAGACGTGACGGCGGACGTACCGATGTTGGCGTTGATCTTGGTGAGGAAGTTGCGGCCGATGATCATCGGCTCGGTTTCGGGATGGTTGATGTTGCACGGGATGATCGCGCGCCCGCGGGCGACTTCGTCGCGCACGAACTCGGGCGTGATCTCGCGCGGAATCGAGGCGCCGAACGACTGGCCCGGATGCTGCTGCGCCAATGCGCTACCGCGCAAGGCTTCGAGCTTCTGATTTTCACGTATTGCGATGAATTCCATCTCCGGCGTCACGATGCCACGCCGTGCGTAGTGCATCTGGGTGACGTTGGCGCCCGCCTTCGCGCGCCGAGGTTTCGGCAGGTTCGGGAAGCGCACGTCAGCGAGTTGCACGGCCTCGGCATGGCGCCGACCGAATTCAGACGTACGGTTGGGCAACAGCTCGGTGTCACCGCGCTCGGCGACCCACGCGGCGCGCAATTTTGGCAATCCAGCCACCAGGTCGGCACTGAACGTCGCATCGGTGTACGGCCCCGAGGTGTCGTACACGGTGAACGGCGCATTGGCTTCCGCGCCGAACATCGCCGGGGTGTCGGTCAGCACGATTTCGCGCATCGGCACGCGAATGTCGTCGCGGCTGCCGCGGACATACGTCTTGCGCGATCCACGGATCGGCGAGGTGACGGTTTCGGAGAGAGTCTGTGCCTGGCGCAGAAGTTCGGAGGGTTGGGCATTCATTGGCGTCGATCCCGTTTGATGTAGGTCAGCGAAACCTGCTTCGCGAAAGTCCGCACGGACGTGCCGGGGCCGCGAAGGGATTCGCATATCAAAACGGGTGGCGCCAAGCGCACGCAAGCAAACGACGTGCGGCGAAGCTCCCTACATCGGTACTAACCGAACCAGGTTCGAAGGGTCTGTCTCAGCCGGATGGTCGCCGGCACCCCCGCTTCAATGCGATATTGAAGCATGTTTATGGGTCGATGGCGAACGCGCGCGCTTCAAGTGCCGTCATGCGCCAGTGAAAGCCATTCGAAGCGGCTGCTGTGAGAAGTCAGGACAGGGACGGCCGTTCTGGCGCAGTTGACCGAGGGTCACGATGGTTGAGTTTTGCCTCGGCGAAGCAGCGATCAGGGACGATCGCACTGATAAGCCCGAAGGAACATGTCCACCGTCGCTTCCAGGTGCGCCTCGGCTTCCTCGGTGGTGGGTTGACCGCAACCGAACAGCATGCGCGCGTGGTGCTCGCCCTTCAGCAGCGAAAAGAACTGGCTGGCGGCGCGATGGGTGTCGGTGATGTCGAGCTGCCGGGCATCCACTTCTTTCTGCAGCATCGCGGCAAGCGCGGCCTGCACCTGCATGGGACCGGCTTCCCAGAACAGCTTGGCAAGCTTTGGCGATTGCTGGGAGCTCGCGACCAGCGTGCGGTGCATGCCCAATGCCTCCCCGCTCATCATCAGCCCGAAAAACGCCCGCGCGACACCGAGCAACTGTCCGCGTACCGGCGCGTTCACGTCCACTTCGAACAGCGTGCGGGGCAGCAGGCCATCGCACTTGCAACGCACGGTTTCGATGAACAACGCTTCCTTGCCACCGAAGTGGCTGTACACCGTGAGCTTGGAAACGCCGGCCTCGGCCGCGACGGCATCCATGCTGGTGCCCTCGAAACCGTGTTGCGGGAACAAGCGCTTGGCCGCTTCCAGGATGGCGGCGCGCTTTCCCAGATCCTTGGGCCGTCCGGGCCCACTGCAACGTTCAGGTACGGCATTCATGGGCTTGCAAACACGTTTCGTCGAGGATTGCGCATGGTTAGTATACGCTTGAGTACATATTTGGCCGAATGACCCAGATCACAATCCCCTGTCCGCGGTGTCCGCGACTCGTCCGCGGACACATCCGGCATGCGTCGGCCCGTTGCATGTCATTGGTTTGAAAAGTGAAACGACGCGCGCCGCGTTGGCCCGGAACATGCTTCGACGATCCCGCTTGCGCAGATGACCGCTGTCACCGCAGCGCGGTGACTTCCGGCACTTCGTGGGCGGCGAGGCAACCGGCACGCTGCACGCATTGCCCGTCTTGCGCTGCACGCCTTATGCTTGGGCGATTTTGATCCATGCAGGAAACGTGATCGACATGAACCTGAATGCCCAGCTTGAAACCGCACGTCGCAACATGGTCGAAAACCAGGTGCGGCCTTGGGAAGTGCTGGACGCGCGCGTCCTGAACGTGCTGTCGGCGCTGCCGCGCGACGCCTTCGTGCAGCCGGCGTACAAGGCCGTTGCCTACGCCGACGTGGCACTGCCGCTCGGGCATGACGAGGTGATGTGGAAACCCGTGGTCGAGGGTCGTGCGTTGCAGGCGCTGCTGCCGAAACCGGGGGAACGCGTGCTGGAAATCGGCACGGGTAGTGGCTATTTCGCGGCCTGCATGGCCGGACTCGGTGCGCGGGTCACAAGCATTGATCGCCGCGCCGAATTCGTGGACGCCGCCAGGGCCCGCCTGCAGTCGCTTGCCATCGCCAACGTCGAGTGCCTGCATGCGGACGCATTGGCGGATTTCGCGCCTTCGCAACCCTTCGATGCGATTGCCGTTACCGGCGCGGTCGCCGAGCTGCCTGCCCTTTTCAGCGGGTGGCTGAAACCGGCCGGCCGCATGTTCGTGGTGCGCGGCGCGGAACCTGCGATGCAGGCGCTGCTGCTGCAGCGCGCCGCCGATGGCGGCTGGATCGAAGATCGACTGTTCGAAACCGATGTGCCCTATCTCGCCGGCGCTGAACCCAAGCCCATCTTTCATTTGTAACCCGACCGACGTGATCCGCGCCCATCGTCTTCAGCGCCGCACGCCTTCCAAGGATTCCTTTCGCATGATTTCTCGTCCTGCCCCTCGCCGCCCCCTTGCCTTGCGCGCCTGTGCTGTCGCCATCATCGCGGCACTGGGTCTTGCCGGCGCGGCCTCGGCGCACGCCGAAGATTTGATGGATGCCTATCGGCAGGCGCTGCAATCCGACCCGGTGCTGATGCAGGCGGAAGCGCAAAGCCGGGTCGGCGAGGCGAGTTCCGAAGTGTCGCGTTCCGCGCTGCTGCCGCAACTCAACGGCAGCGTTTCGTTCAACGACAGCCACGGCACCCAGACGGGCCCGCAAACGGTGCTGGGTCCGAACGGCACGCCCATGTTGATCGACACGACCGGACATACCGGCGGCCGCTCGCGCAGCGAGTCGGTTGGTCTCAACCAGGTGCTGTTCGACCTGGGCCGGTTCGAACAATGGCGCGCCAGCAAGGCCAACGCGAGGGCGACCCAGGCCCAGTACGCCGCTGCCGAGCAGGACCTGATCCTGCGCGTGTCGACCGCCTACTTCACCGTCCTGAACGACGAAGACCAGTTGCGCTATGCCGAAGCCAACCAGAAGGCCTTGGCAAAGCAACTCGACGCGGCGCAGGCGAAATACAGCGTGGGCTTGTCGGCCATCACCGATGCCGATTCCGCGCGCGCCCAGGAAGCCGCGGCCGCAGCATCGGTGATCCAGGCACGCACCACGCTCTACAACGACCGGGAAGCACTGGCACAGATCACCGGCAAGGCGCCTGTCGATCTGAGGGTGCTGACCGACAAGCTGCCGCTCAATCCGCCACAACCCGACAACCCCGAAGCATGGGTCGACACGGCGCTGGCCACCAATCCCTCGCTGCAGGCGCAACGCGAGCAGGTCGAAGCGGCGCAACACGATGTAGGCGCCGCGCGCGCCGGCCGTCTGCCGACCCTCAATGCCTCGGTGAATTATTCGCGCAATCCGTCGTGGGGCGGCGTGGACTTCACCACGGGAGGGCCGCGCACGGACAGCCGCACCACGGGCACCACGCTGGGGCTCGTGCTTTCGGTACCGCTGTTCGCCGGCGGTGGCATCCACGCGCAGATCAAGCAGTCGATCGCCCAGCGCGACCAGGCCGGCGACATACTGGAGCAGGATCGCCGCCAGATCGTCGCCAATACCCGCAACGCATTCAATTCGATCCGGGCCGGCATCAGCCAGGTGCAGGCGCAAAAGGAAGCGGTGATTTCCGCGCAGAAGGCGCTGCAATCCACCCAGGCCGGTTACGAAGTCGGCAGCCAGACCATCATCGACGTGCTGTTCGCGCAGCAGACGCTGTTCCAGGCGGAAAGCAATTACTCGCAGGCACGCCACGCCTACGTGATCAACCAGCTCAATCTCAAGTTCGCGGCTGGCACGCTGTCGGTGAAGGACCTGGAAGCCGTCAACGCACTGCTGCAGTAGCAACGCCATTGCCGCCCTCGAACCGGGCGCGCGCGAAAATCCTGCCCAGCAATACCATCGTGCGCCGCGCGGCGCCGCGTTCGCGCGCGCACACCATGCGTGCCGCGGCGCCCATGCGGGCAAGCTGGGCCGGATTGCGCAACAGCTCAAGCACGGCCGCGCCCAGTTCATCCGAGGAGGCGACTCGAAGCGCAGCGCCAGCACCGATCATGGTGCGGGTTATTTCCTCGAAGTTGAAAGTGTAGGGGCCAATCAGTACCGGCTTGGACAGTGCCGCGGGCTCCAGCACGTTGTGCCCACCGATCGGCACCAGTGAACCCGCGACGAACGCCAGATCGCAAGCTGCGAAGTAGCGCATCATCACGCCCATCGCATCGATCACCAGGCACTGCGTTTCCGGATTGGCATCGGCCGCCGTGTGGGTCGCGACGGAAAAGCCGAGATTGCGTGCGGCGTGCTCCACCACGCGGAAACGTTCCGGATGTCGCGCCGCGATTAGCAGCAATGCATCCGGCATCCGGGCCAGGACCTTCAAGTGCGCCTCGAAGATCGCCAGATCCTCGCCTTCGTGGGTGCTGGCCGCCATCCACACCGGTCGCGTCCGACCCCATTTGGCCTGCAAGTCGTCGGCACGCTGCCGGGCACCCTGCGGCAACGGCATGTCGTATTTGAGATTCCCGGAAACCTGCACGCGCTCCGGCAGCGCACCCAAAGCGCGATACCTGCGCGCATCGGCGTGCGACTGCGCCGCGACCAGCGCTACATGGGTCAGTGCCTGCTTTACCAGCGGACGGATGGGCCGGTAGCCGCGCAACGAGCGCTCCGACAACCGCGCATTGACCACCGCCAACGGAATCCCGCGGCGACCGCAGTGGTGATACAGGTTCGGCCAGATCTCGGTTTCCATCACGACCGCCAGCGCAGGACGGATGCGATCGAGGAATCGCGTCACCGCGCGTGGAAGGTCGTATGGCAGGTAAACGTGGAATACCTCGTCGCCGAACAATTTGCGGACGCGCTCCGAGCCCGTCGGCGTGACCGTCGTGACGACCATGGGGCGCGGCGCATAGCGACGTCGCAGCGCCTCGATCAACGGCACCGCCGCGTTGACCTCGCCCACCGAAACCGCGTGCACCCAGATGCAATCGTGCAGGCCGGGATCGGGGAAGCGCCCGAAGCGCTCGCGCCAGCGCCTGAAATAACCGCGGTAGCGAAATCCGCGCCATGTCAGGCGCCACACGATCACCGGCGTGGCGAGATACATCGCGACGGTATAGAGAAATCGCAGCATGACGCGAAACCGGGCCGGCAACGCGCGAGTATAACTTTCATCGCCCCCGGTTCACGCCCGGGGACCGGCTGGTACTGGTGCGAATGGCCAACGGCACATCCGCCGGCGCCTCATGCATGTCCCGAATCGGGCGGACCCGAAGATCAGCCAAGCGCCTTCAGCGCCGCGTCGTAGTCCGGTTCGTGGGTAATCTCGTCCACCATCTGCGCATGGATCACCTTGTCGTGTTCGTCCAGCACCACCACCGCGCGCGCGGCCAAGCCCGCGAGCGGACCGTCGGTCATCGCGACGCCGTAATTCTTCAGGAACTCGCGACCGCGCATCATCGACAGCATGGTGACGTTCTGGATGCCTTCGGCACCGCAGAAACGGCTCTGCGCAAAGGGGAGATCGGCCGAGATGCACAACACCACCGCATTCTTCAAACCCGTCGCGTCCTGGTTGAAATGCCGCACCGAAGCGGCGCACACCCCGGTATCGACGCTCGGGAAGATGTTGAGCACCTTGCGCTTGCCCGCGAAATCAGCGAGCGATTTTTCCGAGAGATCACCGGCAACCAGCTTGAACGCGGGCGCGTTGTCGCCGACTTTTGGAAATTGGCCGTCGACATGGACGGGATTGCCCTTGAAATGGGTGCTGGACATGCGGAGTCTCCTTGGGTGCATCACGAAACGGTACGCGGGCGGTGGCCCCGCCAATCAGGCCAGTCTAGCCCAAGGCGGTGAAGCGTACGTCAAGTTGCGCCTTCTCGCGTGGCCGTCCGCGCCTTGCTGCCATCACCGTGATCGAGCAACGACAATTTGTCGGGAATGCCGTCCCACAAGTCGGCGCCATCCATCGCGGCAATCTTGCTGGAAATGACTGGCCACTCCTTCGCGAGTTCCGCATTGATGGCGAGGAAATGCTCTTGCCCGGCCGGCACATCCATTTCCGGAAAAATCGCATTGACCGGACACTCGGCCACGCACAGGGTGCAATCGATGCACTCGTCGGGATCGATCGCCAGGAAATTCGGACCCTCGTGGAAGCAATCGACCGGACACACTTCCACACAATCGGTGTACTTGCAGTTGATGCAGTTGTCGGTAACAACGTGGGTCATGGCAATGGCGGGGACGACGGAACTGCACTGTGTCGCAAATTCCAACGCAACGCATTGATGCGCGTCATTGATGCAAGTCATGGCCGCCGTGGCCGCGAGGCGCGACGCTGGCGGCGTGCCGCAATCGATTCCCGCCGATCTCGATGAAAACCAGCTCGCGACGCTGGTCGATCGCTTTTACGACAAGGTGCGCGTCGATTCGCTGCTTGGCCCGGTGTTCAACCCGCGGATCGACGACTGGGATGCACACAAGGTGCTGATGACCTCGTTCTGGGCGACGATCGCGCTGCGCTCCGGACACTACCGCGGCAATCCATTGGCCAAACACCAGCCGTTGCCGGTCGGTGTCGAGCATTTCCAGCGCTGGCTGGCGTCGTGGCGCGAAACCGCCAGCGAGGTGCTTGATGCCGAATCGGCCACGCTGATGATTGGTTACGCCGAGCGGATCGGCTATGGCATGCGGGTGGGCATGGGATTGAGCGGCCACCAGCGCGGTCGCGAATCCGGCATTCCCATCCGCGCACGGCAATCGCCCGGAGTGACCACAACGAGCTGAACGTCACTACTCGCCACCTGCCCGGACTTGATCATGGTGCGTTCGGATCGGCAGTCCTGCCGGGCTAGTCCGCGATCGGCGCGCCGACTTGCTGCAGCAACTGATCGACTTCCTGCGCGAGGACGATCTGATCGCGTCCGCGCGCCTTGGCCGCGTACATTGCGTCGTCGGCGCTGCGCAACCAGCTGCCGACGTCGTGACAGCGCATGCCATCGAACAATGCCATGCCGATGCTGATGGTGACTTCCAGGTCATCCGGTGCGTTCGGGAAGTCGAGCGAGGCCACGGCGGCACGCATGTCCTCGGCCAGGCGCAGCGCCGCGGCACCGCCGATACGCGGACACAGCACGATGAACTCCTCACCGCCCAGCCGGGCGAGCTGGCCGCGCTTGCCGACCACTTCGCGCAGGCGCTGCAGCGAAACGTTCAGCACGATGTCCCCGAACGGATGGCCACACCGATCATTGATGCGCTTGAAGTAGTCGAAATCGAACAACAACAGCGCGTGCAACGGCGGCCTGTCGGAATCGCGCTTGCCGAGCAGCTTTTCGGCGCGCCGGAAGAAGCCGCGCCGGTTGTCCACGCCGGTCAGCGGATCTTCCAGCGCCTGGCGCCGCAATTCCTGCGTGTGGCGACGCTGCGAACGCAGCCACAGCAGCAAGGAAATGATGCCCACCATCAGTCCGATGGCCGCGACCAGCGTGGCAGTCAAGGTGGTGCGCTGGCGGCGCATTTGCATCGCGTTGCGCTCGGCTTCGGCTTCGGCGGCCTTCAGCTTCAGGTTCTTGATCTGGTTGTTGCGTTCCAGCTCCTGGATCCGGATTTCCTTTTCGCGCGCGGCATAACGGGCCGCGAGTTCCGCCTGCTGGGACCGCAGACTGCTGGTCCAGTGGGTGCGCGCGACCTGCGCGGATTCGCGTGCGGCCGCCAGCGCCAGCTTGAGGTCGCCGCTGCGCTCGGCCATCCGCGATTGTTCCTGCAACAGATCCGGCAGCAGGCCATCGAGATGCGCCTTGCGCGCCTCGTCCACGGTGGACGCGATCAGGTCCATCGCCTCGCGATGTTGGCCCATGGCTTCCATCGCGCGCGCGATATCGTGCTGCGAAATCAATGCGTCGGATTCGCGACCCGCCGCGCGTTCGTCCGACAGCGAAGCCCGCGACAACGCGATCGCCTGTTTGGGTTTGCCCTGTTTCAGCAGCACCTGCGCAAGATTGTCGCCCACCATCAAGGCCTGCGAATGATCGCCGACCTTCTCGTACAGCGCGCGCGCCTGTTCGTAGAACGCGCCCGCAGCCGCATACTGCCCCATGCCATAGGCGTTGTTGCCTTCGTCATTCTTGGCCTGCGCCTGGTTCCAATCGTCGTGCAGCGCGGCGAAGGCCGCGTCGGCTTCCTGGCACAAGGGCTGCGAATGATGGTATTGGTTGGCCATGCTGTAAACGTCGCACAACTGGAACTTGGCCAGCGCGCGATGCGCGGGATCGGCGTTGTCCAGTTGCAGCGCGGCGGCCTGCAGCGCATCGCTGACGCCGCCGCCATCGCCGTGCGCGATGCGCAGGTCGGCATTGAGGAATCCGGCGTACGATTCAGCCAGCGTGTCGTGGCCGACGCTGCCCAGGCTCTTCAGACGCGCCACGGCTTCGGTGACCGCGGCGTCATCGGCAACATTGATCGCCGCATGGCCCATCCACCAAAGGGCTTCGCGTTCTCTCGCGGAATTGCCCGCGTAGGCGCCTGCGTCGAGCGCGGCCCGGACGTTCACGATCAAAGCGTGCGGATCGCTGGTGGAGAGATTGCGCATTTCGACGGGCGACGGCGCCGTCGCGGCCCATGCCGCCGACAGCGCTCCCCATAGCAACAGCCCCGCAAGCAACTTCCGCATCAGCCTCTCCGCGAAGCCATGATCGGACCCCGGGCGATTCGCTGCAAGGACCGGGCCAGTACAATTCCCGCATGCAGATCGGTCCCGTCCGCATCGACCCGCCGGTGGCGCTGGCACCCATGGCCGGCATCACCGACAAGCCGTTCCGGCAGCTGTGCAAGCGGCTGGGGGCGGGCTTGGCCGTGTCGGAAATGACCACGTCCGATCCGCGCCTGTGGCAGACCCGCAAGTCGCTGCACCGGATGGACCATGCGGGCGAGCCCGATCCGGTTTCTGTCCAGATCGCCGGATCCGATCCCGGGCGGCTGGCCGAAGCCGCACGCTACAACGTCGCACACGGCGCGCAATTGATCGACATCAACATGGGCTGTCCCGCCAAGAAAGTTTGCAATGCCTGGGCGGGCTCGGCATTGCTGGCCGACGAACCGCTGGTGGGGCGCATCTGCAAGGCCGTGGTGGGTGCCGTCGAAGTACCGGTGACGCTGAAGATTCGCACCGGCCAGACACCCGAACAGCGCAACGCAATGTCGATTGCGCGCATTGCAGAAGACTGCGGCATCGCGGCGCTGGCTGTGCATGGCCGCACGCGGTCGCAAAAATACGAGGGGTTCGCCGAATACGACACGATCGCGGCGGTGAAGGCTGAAGTTTCGATTCCGGTGTTCGCGAACGGCGATATCGATTCGCCCGCCAAGGCGCGCGAAGTGCTGGATTACACCCGCGCCGACGCGCTGATGATCGGGCGCGCCGCTCAGGGGCGGCCTTGGATCTTCCGCGAAATCGCACATTTCCTGGCGACCGGTGCACCGTTGCCCGAACCCGACCTCGTCGGAGTGCGCGACATCCTGCTTGGACATCTCGATGACCTGTACGCGTTCTATGGCGAAACGGCGGGCGTGCGGATCGCCCGCAAGCATTTGGGTTGGTACGCGAAGGATCAGCCCGAAAATGCGGCCTTCCGTGCCGCGGTAAATGCCGGAGAAAGTGCGCACGAGCAGCGGCGCCTGACCCAGGACTATTTCGACGCGTTGGCGGCCGGGGTGCCGGGCGAATTCGCCGTTGCGGCATGACCGATCCGCGGCTGAACGCGGTACCCTCGGCGATGCACCGCGCGCCCGCTCCCTGTATCATGGCGGACTTGCTTCATCCTTCCATCCGTATCAAAGGATATAGACCACGATGAGCCGTTACCTGTTCACCTCCGAATCGGTGTCCGAAGGCCACCCCGACAAGGTCGCCGACCAGATTTCCGATGCCGTGCTGGACGCGATCCTGGCGCAGGACAAGCGTGCCCACGTGGCCTGCGAAACCATGGTCAAGACCGGCGTCGCGATCGTGTCGGGCGAAGTGACCACCGACGCGTGGGTCGACATCGAGGCGCTGGCGCGCAAGGTGATCCTGGACATCGGCTACGACTCGTCCACCGTCGGTTTCGACGGCGCGACCTGCGGCGTGCTGAACCTGATCGGCAAGCAATCGCCCGACATCAACCAGGGTGTCGCGCGCAAGAAACCCGAGGAGCAGGGCGCCGGCGACCAGGGCCTGATGTTCGGCTACGCCTGCAACGAGGCGCCGGAATTCATGCCCGCGCCGATCTACTACTCGCATCGCCTCGTCGAGCAGCAGGCGAAAGTGCGCAAGGCCGGCAAGCTGAAGTAGCTGCGCCCGGACGCGAAGTCGCAGGTCACGCTGCACTACAACGACGACCACACGGTTGCCGGCCTCGACGCGGTGGTGTTGTCGACGCAGCACGACCCCGAGGTGAAGTATGCAGACCTCGTGGAAGGCGTGCGCGAATTCATCCTCAAGCCCGTGCTGCCGAAGAAGTGGTACGCCGCGCTGCCCAAGAACAAAGTGCACATCAACCCGACCGGCAAGTTCGTGATCGGTGGGCCGGTGGGCGACTGCGGCCTGACCGGCCGCAAGATCATTGTCGACACCTACGGCGGCATGGCCCGCCACGGCAGCGGCGCGTTCTCGGGCAAGGACCCGTCCAAGGTCGACCGTTCGGCGACCTACGCCGCGCGCTACGTGGCCAAGAACATCGTCGCGGCCGGCATCGCCGATCGCTGCGAAGTGCAGATTTCCTACGCGATCGGCGTGGCCGAGCCGACTTCGATTTCGGTCACCACCTTCGGCACCGGCAAGATCTCGGACGACAAGATCGAGAAGCTGATCCGCCAGCATTTTGACCTGCGCCCGTACGGCATCATCAAGATGCTTGACCTGATCCACCCGATCTACCAGGCGACCGCGTCGTATGGCCACTTCGGCCGCAAGCCGTTCCAGCTCACCTACAAGTGGGAAGACCGCGAAAACAGCAAGCTGGTGAAGAAGTCGGAAACCGCCACCGCGTTTTCGTGGGAAGCGACGGACCGCGCCGAGGCTTTGCGCAAGG
>DATFGT010000009.1:0-2498 GCA_035249175.1 Rhodanobacteraceae bacterium | reverse complement strand
ACCGTCGGCTTGCCGGCCTGCGCGGTCCGCTCCAGGTATACGGTGCGCTGCAGCGCGGATTCCGGTGCAACCTGGTGGGCGGATGGCTGGCTGGAAATGAACCGGATGTTCTCCTGTTGGCCCTTGTCGGCACGCGGATACGGAATCCATGCGCGGATGGTTTTGCCCGCGGGCACGGCGTCCGCATCGACGGTCAACGTTTGCGTCACCTGCACACGTTGCGGCAATACGCTGGACCTTCCTGTCGCCTTCGCCTGCGCGATCACGTTGCGGTCGAAGTCGATGTAGTTGTCGTTGATCTCTTTCGGCAGGCCGCTGTCGACGTAGGTCGTGCCGCCCTTCTGCCGCGCCACCGCCGCCGCGCTCAAGTGGAACAGGTTGGAGGGCGCGCGATTGAAGTACACCCGCTCCCCGTCGATGGCCATGTGTTCGAACAGGCCGTGCACGGTCCAATCCGCGAATTCGGCGTCGGTAAGATCGGGAATCCGTTTGCGCAGCTTGGCTTCGACCTGATCGGCGGTGAGGCCGAAATCCAGTCGCACGCGTTGCATGCGTTCACGCTGGAACTCGAATGCGCGCCGCGCGTCCGGCGACAAATTGGATTGCTTCAGCGCCGCGCCGATGCGGGTTTCGGCTGCCTTGAATTGGCCGGCGGTGACCAGCCCCACGACCTCGTTCAAAGCAACATTGCCCGTGACCACCGGAGGAACGCCGGACGCCATGCCCGCCGCCGGCAGCGCCAGTGACAACATCAATGCCAGCAAGGCAGCACACTTGAACGCGGGAAGGAAGCTTTGATTTTGATCGTCATCCCGGAACCGCGAAGCGATATCCGGGGCCCAGTGTCTTTGCGCACTCGCCCATCGCCTGAAAGGCACTGGATTCCCGTTTTCGCGCGAATGACGAAAAGACGTTTTCGCCAACCCTGACCTGAGTCCGCGCGTGGATGTTTTCACGCGCCACTCCCGACCGGCTTCGGCGCCAGCAACGGCTTCAGGTGATCCGGCTTACCCTGCTCCCGCACGAGATGCGGATACTTGAGCCCGCCGTCGTAGTGCACCGTGTAGGTTTTGACGGCGCCATCGTTGCGCGCCTGGATCCGCAGCGGCTGTTTGCTTTTCTGCGCGGCGGCGAGCGCGTCGTGCAGCACCTGCGCGCTCCACGCGTGGCCATCGATCGACACCAATTTCATGCCCGGCGCGAGACCGGCCTTGAACGACGGCCCCTGCCACAACACGTCTTCGACACGACCATCGGTCGAAAGAAACATGCCGACGGAAAACATCGCGTTGATGCCGTGGCCTTCCAGCTCGCCCATGCCGACGTTTTCCAGCGCGCTTTCGTACGCCGATGGCTTGTCGGTATAGACCAGTTTCCAGCCACTGGCTTCGATGCCGGACAGCAGCGGCACCTGATCGCCCGTGCCGTCTACCCAGGTGTGCAGGAACGTCGCCCAGTCGTACGGCTGGATTTTGCCCAGCGCTTTGACCACATCGTCGAAGTCGTAGGTGTGGGTAACGAAGCTGCCGTTGTCGATGCCGAAGAATGCGCGCGCGAAATCGTCGATGTCGCGCTTGCCGTGGCTCAAGTCGCGGATCTTCATGTCCACCGCCAGCCACAACAGCTCGCCTTCGCGATAGAAATCGTTCTGGCGGCGCCAGTTGGCCCATGCTTCGGGCGCGCCGTAATCCACCGCGATGGTGGTGTCGACCAGCGGTCGCCATTCGCGTCCGGTGCGGTGCGCCATCACCGCGGCGCGATATGCCAACGCATCGCGCCAGGTTTCCGGCGACCACAAGCCGCTGCGCGCGGTGAGCGTGTCGCCGAGATAAACCGTCAGCCCTTCGTACACCCACAGCAGCTTTGGCTTTTCGGGTTGCTCGAAATCGGGCCGCCACAAGCCTTCGGGACGCATGAACTTGCCGTTCCAGGAATGCGTGTATTCGTGCGGCAGCAGCGAGCCGTCGAGCATGAAATGCGCGGGGTCGGCAAACATCTTCGAGCCGCTGCGCGCCTTGTCGTCGCTCGACTGGTGGTGTTCCAGGCCGCCCTTGGCGGTGTGGTCGCTCAGGGTCAGCAGCAGGTGGTAACTGTCGTAATGGTGCGAATGGAACAGTGCCTGCGCCTGCTCGATCAAATGATGGAATCCCGCGCTTTGCTGGTCGTTGATCGCAATCGCGGCGGCACTGTCGCCGACCATGTCGAGGTAGCGATGCACCGACGAGCCCTTCGGCGTCACATCGATCTCGCGGAAATATTTGCCCGCGATCACCGGCGAATCGACCAGCGTGTTGAATGGTACCGGCTTGAAGTCGATGCGCTTTCCGTCGCGTTTCTCCGTCTGCAGCGCGCTGCCGTAGTTCCAGTCCATCGGAATAACCAGCGACGGCCGGAACATTTGATCCCTGGTCGGAAAACCGGCGCGGTACAGCGCGACGTGATCCCAGGTGAGGTCGATGAGGTTGGCGGTGACGCGATCCTGCGACGGAAACTGGAAG
>DATFGT010000008.1:0-19733 GCA_035249175.1 Rhodanobacteraceae bacterium | reverse complement strand
AGTCAGACTGTCGCACCAATCCGTTAAAGTGTCACGGGACGAGCAAGTGATATGGGTGCGGAACTGGATCCCCGCGAAGCGGAATTCCAGGCGCAGATCGAAGCGCTGCGCCTGCATTTCATGCAGGAACTGCCCGGCCGTCGCGCCGCGCTAGCGTTGGCGTGGGGCGACTGCACGGACGGCGGCGATGAAGCGCCATGGCTGCGCTTGCGCGACGTGGCCCACAAGTTGGCAGGCTCGGCGCCGTGTTATGGACTCGACGCGGTGGGTGATGCTGCGCGCAATCTGGATCGCCTGTTGTCCGGGCGCATGCCATGCCGCGAACGCGATCTCGCAACGGCGGCGGTCGCGTTGCTGACAGTGGTGCTGGACGCTGCCATCGTCGCGGCGTAGATCCCGGGTGGCCCTGCCTCCACCCGCGGGCTATGCTTCCAGGTTCCGCACAATCACCGGGTGATGGCGCGTGGCGAGCACAACGAAATCGATTTCCCTGTTCGGCGTCCCCACCGACATCGGCGCGGGTTCCCGGGGCGCCTCGATGGGTCCGGAGGCCTTGCGCGTGGCGGGCCTGCCGCAAGCGCTCGCTGGCCGCGGCATGGAGGTCGTCGATCGCGGAAACCTCGTTGGCCCCTTGAATCCGTGGCAGCCGCCGCACGAGGGCTATCGGCATTTTGCGGAAGTGGTGGCCTGGAACCGCGCGGTGTTCGATGCCGAAACAGCCGAACTCGAAGCCGGGCGGATGCCGATCATGCTGGGTGGCGATCACTGCCTCGCGATCGGATCGATCAGTGCGGTGGCGCGGCATTGCCGTGCGCACAATCGCAAACTGCGGGTGCTCTGGCTGGATGCGCACGCGGATTTCAATACGGCCGAAATCACGCCATCGGGAAACATCCACGGCATGCCGGTGGCGTGTCTGTGCGGATTCGGTCCCCGCGAGTTGACGGGGATGAGCGGCGCGGCGCCCGCGCTCGCCGCGGATGCGGTGCGCCAGATCGGCATCCGGTCGGTCGATCCCAACGAAAAGAAGTTGGTGCACGAGGCCGGGCTCGAGATTTTCGACATGCGCTACATCGATGAGGTCGGCATGCGCGGCGTGATGCAGCAGGCGCTGGACGGCCTGGACGACGACTCCCACCTGCACGTCAGTTTCGACGTGGATTTTCTTGATCCCTCGATTGCGCCGGCGGTCGGCACCACGGTACCGGGCGGGCCGAGCTACCGCGAAGCGCAGTTGTGCATGGAAATGATCGCCGACACCGGGCGCGCGGCCTCGCTGGACATCATGGAACTGAACCCGGCGCTCGACGAACACAACCGCACCGCCGAACTGGTGGTCGACTTGGTCGAAAGCCTGTTCGGAAAATCCACCCTGATGCGTGCCTGATTGCTCGCCGGACCAGTTCGACCGGGACAGCTGTTGTGGAAAGTCAGCCCATGGAGGGGCGTTCTGGTGCTGGTTGCGCGAGAACCCAGCAAGGTGCAATGGAATTCAACAAAACAGCGATCAGGGATGATCGCGACAACGGTTTTGGAAAGTCAGCCCATGGAGGGGCGTTCTGGTGCTCTTGCGCGAAAAGCCAACAACGTGAAATGGGTTCGACGAAGCAGCGATCATGGACGATCGCATGGCAAGTGAGACGCGCGTCAACAAACCGCCGTTCAGCCGGTCAACAACTGTCACGCTGGTGGGCTCAGTGCGGGCGCGAGCATGCCTCTTGCACTTCCGGGGTGGGCGCCGCTGGTGCGGGGCGCGAGAACACGTCGAGGAGACGTTGTGGCGGAACACAGGGGACAATTCGGCGTACTGGGGGCCATTCCCGGTGGACATGTCCTGCTGCGCTGGTTCGGGTGGTTCGGTATCGGCCTGCTGGTGATTCCGGCAGGCGTGCTGGCCGTGCTTGCAACCACCGGCAGCGACATCCTGCGGGCGGGCAGCGTCGCGCTATTGCTGCGCGTGGCCGGGCTGTGCGCACTGACGGGTGCCGGCGTGTTGCTGGCGTGGACCCTGGGCAGCTTGCGCCGGCTGGCCGAACTGACGCAAACCCTTTGCGAGCAGGGCGAGTGCCCGGTATTCGTCAAGGACGCGGAGCAGCGTTACAGGTTCGTCAACGAAGCGGCGGCGGCGCTGATCGGACGCCGGCCGGCAGACGTGCTCGGCCGGCGTGACAGTGAACTGCAGCCCGGTACCGATGCGCTCGCCTGGGAAGAAAATGATCGCGTGTGCCTGGATCGCGACCTGCCCACGATGTTTCGTGAAGTGCAGGCGACGCCGTCCGGTGAACGCAGCTTCCTGGTTTCCAAGCGTCCGCTGCACGACTTGCACGGACGGGTTTCGGGTTTGGTCGGCGCGGCGCGGGACATCACCGACGAACTCGAACTGCAAAAACTGACGCGCCGGCGCGTGGACGAAACGCGCGTATGGTTCGACCTGAATCCGCTGCCCGTGGTGGTGTTTGCCAGTTCCGACCTGCGCATCCTGAGCGCCAACGCCGCGGCCGAGCAGTGCTATGGCTACCCGCGCCAGCGCTTCCGGCAGTTGCGCGTTTCGGATTTGTTTGCGTCGACGGAAACCGAACGTCTGCGCGCCTACCTGCGTGACGCCGGTCGCGCGGTGCCGCCGGGCAGTGTGGCCTGGCAGCATCGCCGTGCCAACGGCGAGTCGTTCGACGTGCTCACGGACTTCGGCAACCTGCCGCACGCCGAAGTGCCCGCGCGCATGATGCTGGTGCGTGACCTCTCTGCCGAACACGCCTCGCGCCAGGCGCTGCGCGAATGCGCCTCGCGCTACGACGACCTGGTGGAATCGGGTCTCGCATTGGTGTGGATGCACGACCTGGACGGCCGCTTGCTGCGGGTGAACGCGGCGATGGCGCAAGCCTTGGGCTACAACCGCGACGACATGGTAGGGCGTCCGCTGGCCGATTTCGTTTCCGACGAAGCCGATGCCAACTGGAACGATTATCTCGATGGCATCCGCAGCTTGCGGCGCGATGGTGGCGTGCTGCATTTCGTGGCGCACAACGGCGAGCGGCGCGTGTGGCAATACCAATTCGTCTGTTATCCGGATGCCGAGCCGACGCCGTACGTGTTGGGCTCCGCGCAGGACGTGACCCTGCGGCACCGCTATGAATTGCGCTTGCGCGACCAGAACCAGCGCGACACCTTGACCGGCTGCCGCACGCGGCGGTTCCTGGAACTGTTCGCGATGCAGGCCACCCACGACCAGGCGTGGGGCTGCGTGGTCGTGGACATCGATTACTTCAGGCAGCTGAACGCAAGTGAAGGGCACGAACGCGGAAACGAGGTGTTGCGAGACTTGGCACGGCTGCTCGGCCATACCGCCGGCTCCGGCGACGTGGTCGTGCGTCTCGGCGGCGACGAATTCGCGATCGTGATGCCGCACACCACCGAGCACGGCGTGCGCGAGCTGGCCGATCGTCTGGCCGTGGCCTCGCGCGACGGCATGCCGGCGGTGTTCTCGATCGGCTGGGCGCTGCGAGAAGCCGACGAGTCGCTGGAATCCACCCTGCGGCGCGCGGACAAGATGCTGTTGGGTTCACGCGCGAGACATTGATGTGCGATCGTCCGTGATCGCTGCTCCAGGGTTGATCCGATTGCTCGTCGCCTTTCGCGGTCGTAACGGCCCAGAACGGCCTTGCATGGCCTGATTTTTCACCAAAGCTCGCTCTTGGCCGACCTGGAGCCACGTTCCGGATTGCGCCGCAGCATGGCGGCGCTTAGCATTTGCGGTTTGCCCTCCGGAAGGCGGGCGCAACGGGCAGCAGGCGATGCGTAGCCACTATTGCGGTCTGATCGGGGAAAACGAAGTCGGGCAGTCGGCCACCTTGTGCGGCTGGGCCGACGCGCGCCGTGACCATGGCGGCGTGGTATTCATCGACCTGCGCGACCATGAAGGCATCGTGCAGGTCGTGGCCGATCCCGACAATGCCGAAGTGTTCAGGATCGCGTCGAAAGTCGGTTACGAAGATTGCCTGCGCGTGACCGGCACGGTGCGCGTGCGCTCGAACATCAACGAGAAGATTCCGACCGGCCGCTATGAGGTCATCGCCGAATCCATCGAGTTGTTGAACGCCGCGCGCGATCTGCCATTCGCGCTGCACGAAAATCCCAACGAGGAGATGCGGCTGAAATACCGCTACCTCGACCTGCGCCGCCCGGAGATGCAGAAGCTGATGCGCACGCGCATCAGGCTGGTGCAGGCGCTGCGCCGCTGGCTAGATGCGCGCGGTTTCCAGGACATCGAGACGCCGATCCTGACCAAGGCCACGCCGGAAGGCGCGCGCGATTACCTGGTGCCTTCACGCGTGCACGCGGGGCAATTCTACGCGCTCCCGCAATCGCCGCAGTTGTTCAAGCAGCTCCTGATGATCGCGGGCTTCGACCGCTACTACCAGATCGCGCGCTGCTTCCGCGACGAGGACCTGCGCGCCGACCGCCAGCCGGAATTCACCCAGCTCGACATGGAGTTCGCATTCGTCGAGGAACGCGACGTGCAGGACACGGTCGAGGCGTTGATCCGCGACGTGTTCTTTGATGTCGGCGGCATCGAACTGGCTGATCCGTTCCCGCGCATGACGTGGGCGGAAGCGATGCGTCGTTATGGTTCCGACAAGCCGGACCTGCGCATCGAAGGTGAGTTGGTCGACGTGGCCGACATGGTGAAGGATCTCGAGTTCAAGGTGTTTTCGGGGCCGGCGAATGATGCCGACGGCCGTGTCGCGGCGCTGCGGGTTCCCGGTGGCGCCGATCTTTCGCGCAAGCAAATCGACGACCTTGCCGCGCACGCAGCGAAGTTCGGCGCCAAGGGTCTCGCATGGCTGAAGGTGCAGGACGCCTCAAAAGGTCTGCAAGGCGTGAATTCGCCGATCGCGAAGTTTCTCGACGAGGCGACGCTTGCGAGGATGCTGCAAAAGACCTGCGCGCAGGACGGCGACGCGCTGCTGTTCGGCGCAGGGAAATGGAAAACGGTCAGCGAATTCATGGGCGCATTGCGGCTCAAGGTTGCGCGCGACCGCGGCCTGGTCGGCGAAGCTTGGAAACCGTTGTGGGTGACCGATTTCCCGATGTTCGAATACGACGAAGGCGAGCAACGCTACGTCGCACTGCATCATCCTTTCACCGCGCCGAAGGTCGATGACGCGGCGGCGCTCAGCGCCGATCCCGCTCACGCGGTCAGCCGCGGCTACGACATGGTGCTGAACGGCGCCGAGATCGGCGGCGGTTCGATTCGCATCCATCGCCCGGAGATGCAGAGCGCGGTGTTTCGCCTGCTCGGCATCGGCGAGGACGAGGCGCGCGCCAAGTTCGGGTTCCTGCTGGATGCGTTGAAAATGGGCGCACCGCCGCATGGTGGCATCGCCTTCGGTATCGACCGGCTCGCGATGCTGATCGGCGGCACCGATGCGATCCGCGACGTCATCGCCTTCCCCAAGACCACCAGCGCGCAAGACCTGATGACCGACGCGCCCAGTCCGATCGACGCCAAACAGCTTGCCGAACTGCACGTTCAAGTGGCGGGACCGGGGACCGGGGACCGGGAACCGGAAAAGCGGGACTCGGGACTCCGGACCCGGGACTCGGCCGCATAACAAATCGCGGCTCTTTCGGCAGAACGGCGGCGCGAGGGACTGGCGCGCTGTTTAGCCCCCTTGAGTCAAGGGGGGCGACCGAACCGCAACGCGGTTCGGTCAGGGTTTGGGGGGTATGCAAGCCATGGGCGCAGGTGCGAGGCCGTAGCAGTTGCGCAAGTGTTTCCCTAGACTTTCAACCTTTCAGCACAGACGGTGTCGCCCATGGGTCGAGGTCCTTCCATCGCCGGCCGCAAGAACGCGCAGGACGCCAAGCGCGGCCAGACGTTCACCAAGCTGGTGCGCGAAATCATGGTGGCCGCACGCGCCGGCGGTGGCGACGTCAACGGCAATGCGCGATTGCGCAGCGCTGTGGACAAGGCGATCGCGGCATCGATGCCCAAGGACAACATCGATCGCGCGATCAAGAAGGCCACCGGGGAACTGGAGGGCGTGACCTACGAGGAACTGCACTTCGAAGGTTACGCACCGGGTGGCGTCGCAGTGCTGGTGGAATGCCTCACCGACAATCGCCAGCGCACCATTTCCGACGTGCGCCACGCCTTCACCAAGTTCGGCGGCAACCTCGGAACCGATGGCTCCGTCGCTTATCTGTTCCACAAGGTCGGCGTGCTGTCATATGCCGAAGGCGCCAACGAGGAAAAAATCACCGATGCCGCGATCGAGGTCGGCGCTGAAGACGTCAAGGTTTGGCCGGAGGACGGGCAGATCGACGTGATCACCACGCCGGACGTCTTCGAGGCCGTGCGCGAAGCGATGGAAAAGGCCGGGTTGAAGCCCGATCACGCCGAAGTGACCATGCGCGCGGAACTGGACGTGCCGGTCGCGGCGGATCAGGTCGAGGCGGTGCAGGGCCTGCTCGCGCGACTGGACGAACTCGACGACGTCCAGAACGTGCACTCCAACGCGGATCTCCCGGCGGGTTGACCGTGGATTCGGCGCAGCCGTTGCGCATCCTCGGCATCGATCCCGGCAGCCAGCGCACCGGTGTCGGTATCATCGAGGTTGATGCCACGGGCAAGCTGCGATGCGTGTTCCGCGCGACGTTGCAGGTGGCGGGCGAGGAGACGTTTCCGTTGCGTTTGAAACGCATCTATGACGAACTCTCGGACATCATCGAGGCGCATGCGCCGGCGGAAGCCGCAATCGAACGCGTGTTCATGGCGAAGAACGCCGATTCCGCGTTGAAGCTCGGTCAGGCTCGCGGGGCCGCGATCTGCGCGGCCGTCGGGCGCGGCCTCGCCATCCACGAATACGCACCCAACGCCATCAAGCAGGCCGTGGTGGGCAAGGGCCATGCCGGCAAGGAACAGGTACAGCACATGGTCGGCATCCTGCTCAACACGCGCGAGCCGCTGCAGGCCGACGCGGCCGACGCACTGGCAATCGCGATCACCCATGCCCATCTGCGCGCCAGCGAGGCGCGGACGGGCATTGCAATTGCGGCGTGGAGGCACAGGCGATGAACTTTCCCCTTCCGTCTTCCGGACACGTTGCCCCGAGGGCGGGGAACGGAAACGTCGCACACTCCCTCGCCCGCTCGCGGGGAAGGATTGGGGTGGCGGCAAGTCTTGCGGGATATCTGCCATGATCGGTCGTCTGCGCGGAACGCTCATCGCCAAGCGCCCGCCGTGGGTGCTCGTTGAAGTGGGCGGCGTCGGTTACGAACTGGAAGTGCCGATGTCCACGCTGTACGACCTGCCCGACGCCGGCAGGGAGGTGATCCTGCTGACGCACTACGCGCACAAGGAAGACACCGTCGCGCTGTACGGTTTTCTGCGTGACGACGAGCGCAACCTGTTTCGCGACTTGCAAAAGGTTTCCGGCATCGGCGCGCGCATCGCGCTGGCGGTGCTGTCGGGCGTGTCGACTTCGGAATTCGCGCGGCTGGTGCAAGCCGGCGACGTGGCAGCGTTGACGCGCGTTCCCGGCATCGGCAAGAAGACCGCAGAACGCATCGTGGTGGAACTGCGCGATCGCGTAGCCAAGGTAGTCGCATCCGCGCCGTCCGGCGTCGTGCAGACGCCGCGCGACCCCCGCAGCGAAGCCGAGGCCGCGCTGCAGCAACTCGGTTACAAACCCGCCGAGGCTGGGCGTCTTGCCGCTGCTTCTTGCGTCGAAGGGGACGACGCCGAGACGATCATCCGCAAAGCCTTGCGCGCGGCGCTGGGAAGATGACGGACAGGGCGGCCATGGACGCGTCGACCGACCCAGGCAAAAAAGCCCTGCATGTGATGGTGCTCGGCGCGATCGGAGTGGTGTTCGGTGACCTCGGCACCAGTCCGCTGTACACCTTCAGCGAGGCCTTCGGCGACCAGCACGGCATGCCGGTGACCACGTTCAACGTGCTGGGCGTGCTCTCACTGGTGTTGTGGACGCTGCTGATCGTGGTGGCGCTGAAGTACATCACCTTCATCATGCGCGCGGACAACAAGGGTGAAGGCGGCATCATGGCGATGATGGCGCTGGCCCAGCGCGCGACACGCCAATATCCGCGCACCCGCAAGCTGGTGATCCTGGCTGCGGTGCTGGGCGCCGCGCTGTTCTTCGGCGATGGTGTGATCACGCCATCGATTACGGTGCTTTCGGCGGTGGAAGGCCTGGAAGTCGCCGCGCCTGCGCTCTCGCATTGGGTGGTGTGGATTGCGGTGATCGTGCTGGTCACGCTGTTCCTGATCCAGAAGCGCGGCACCGGCGGGGTCGGCAAGGTGTTCGGTCCGGTGATGTGCGTGTGGTTTGTCGCGCTCGGCTTGATCGGCTTGTACAACATCGTGCAGCACCCGCTGGTGCTGCGCGCGATCAATCCCTGGTACGGATTCAATTTCTTCGTCCACCACGGCGCCGGCGGGTTCCTGGTGCTGGGCGCGGTGGTGCTGTGCGTGACCGGTGCCGAGGCGTTGTACGCCGACATGGGTCACTTCGGGCGCAAGCCAATCACCGTCGCGTGGTACGGTTTCGTGATGCCCGGGCTGATGCTGAATTACTTCGGACAGGGCGCGTTGCTGGTCCACAATCCTGAAGCGGCCAGCAACCCGTTCTACCTCGCGGTGCCGTTGTGGGGGCTTTATCCGATGATCGCGTTGGCGACCGCGGCGGCGGTGATCGCTTCGCAAGCGGTGATCGCGGGCTCGTTCTCGATCATGCGACAGGCCATCCAGCTCGGTTTCCTGCCGCGCATGCCGGTGGTGCACACGTCCAACGAGGAAGTCGGACAAATCTACCTGCCGTGGGTCAATCGTTTGCTGATGATCCTGGTGGTGCTGGTGGTGATCGGCTTCGGTTCCTCCAAGGCGCTGGCCGGCGCCTACGGCATCGCGGTGACCGGGACCATGGCGATCGACACGGTGCTGTTCGTGATCGTGGCCTGGCGCATGTGGAAGTGGCATCCGTTGCTGGTCCTCGCGGTGCTCGTGTTCTTCCTCACGATCGATCTTGCCTTCTTTGGCGCCAACACGCTCAAGATCGAGGACGGTGGCTGGTTCCCGCTGGTGCTGGGGCTCGCGGTGTTCGCGATCCTCACCACCTGGCGGCGCGGCCGCGAACTGGTGTTGCGCGAGCTGAAGCACAGCGGCCTCGCGCTGGCGCCGTTCATCAACAACATCGCCGAGCATCCACCCACGCGCGTTGAAGGTACCGCGATTTTCCTGGTCAGCGATCCCGATGCGGTGCCGCACGCCCTGCTGCACAACCTCAAGCACAACAAGGTGCTGCACAAGCGCAATGTGATCCTGACCGTCGATACGCTGGAAACGCCTTACGCCGATCCCGACGAGCGGCTGGAACTTTCGGATCTCGGTCACGATTTCCACAGGCTGACGCTGCGCTTCGGCTTCGCCGAAGATCCGAACGTGCCCGCCGCGCTGCACGCGTGCGCCAAACAGGGGCTCGAACTCAAGATGATGGACACCACGTTTTTCCTGTCGCGCGAAACCATCGTCGCAACCGACCGCCCCGGCATGGCGTTGTGGCGCGACAAGCTGTTCGCGTTCCTCGCGCGCAATGCGCTGCCCGCCACCGCATTCTTCAGCATCCCCGGCAATCGGCTGATCGAACTCGGCGCGCAAGTCGAAATATAGGGACGCCTCGCGCCTACCTGAACCTCAGTCTGCCGTTGAGCTGGTCCCGCATTCCGCCTGTCGCGGTGGCACTACACTTCGCGCCCACTTTTCGGCACCGGGAGCCGAGCATGCACGCCACGGTTTCGGATTCGAAGCATGCGCCGCCGCTGCGCGCGCTCGCGATTGGGGCGATCGGCGTGGTGTTCGGCGACATCGGCACCAGCCCGTTGTACACGCTGCAAGAGATCTTCAGCGAAAAATACGGCCTGCACGTCGCCGAGGCCAGCGTGTTGGGCGTGTTGTCGCTGGTGTTCTGGGCACTGATGCTGGTAGTGACGTTGAAGTACGTGATGTTCGTGATGCGCGCCGACAACAAGGGCGAGGGCGGCATCATGGCGCTGTTGGCGCTGGCGCAACGCAGCGTGCGGGGGAGTCCCCGCCTGCGCTGGCTGGTTGGACTGTTTGCGATCTTTGGTGCTGCGCTGTTCTATGGCGATGGCGTGATTACGCCGGCGATGACGGTGCTGTCGGCGGTGGAAGGGTTGAAGGTTGCCGAGCCGGCGCTGGGACGCTGGGTGGTCTGGATCAGTGTCGCGATCCTGTTGCTGCTGTTCGCGTTGCAGCGGCGCGGCACTGCCGGCGTCGGCGCGGTGTTCGGGCCGGTGATGTGCGTGTGGTTTACCGTGATCGCACTTTTGGGCGTGCGCATGATCGTGCGTGCGCCGCAAATCCTGATTGCGTTGAATCCCTATTACGCAGTGCGCTTCTTCCATTCGCACGGCATCGCCGCGTTCCTGGCGTTGGGTGGCGTGGTGCTGGCGGTCACCGGCACAGAGGCGCTGTATGCCGACATGGGTCATTTCGGCAAGACCCCCATCCGGCGCGCGTGGTTGAGTTTCGTGTTTCCCGCGTTGTTGCTCAATTACTTCGGACAGGGTGCCTTGCTGCTGGAAAGCCCTGGTGCTGCGGGCAATCCGTTCTATCTGCTGGTACCGCACGCGCTGCTGTATCCGCTAATCGCGTTGGCCACCGCGGCCGCCGTGATCGCCTCGCAGGCGGTGATCACGGGCGCATATTCGATGACCCGCGAGGCGGTGCAGCTTGGTTACTCGCCGCGCATGCGCGTGGTGCACACCTCCAGCCGCATGGCCGGGCAGATTTTCGTGCCATGGATCAACGGGATGCTGCTGGTGCTGGTGGTCGCGGCAGTAATCGGTTTCCGTTCATCGGAAAACCTCGGCGCCGCCTACGGGATCGCGGTGACCGGCACGATGGTGGTCACCACGCTGTTGATGCTGGTCGTGGCGGTTCGCCTGTGGCACTGGAAGCTGCCGCTGGTCATCGCGATCGGAGTGGCGTTTCTGGCCATCGACCTCGCTTTCTTCGGCGCCAACCTGCTGAAGGTCGAGCACGGTGGCTGGTTTCCGCTGGTGCTGGGCCTTGTGGTGTTCACGATAATGACGACTTGGCGGCGTGGCCGCGAACTGGTCTTGCGCCAGTTGAAGCACGGCGGGCTCGCACTCGGCCCGTTCATCACCAGCATCGCCGAACACCCGCCGGCCCGTGTGCCGGGGTCCGCCGTGTTCATGACGGCCAATTTGAATTCGGTGCCGCACGCACTGCTGCATAGCTTGAAGCACTTCAAGGTGCTGCACGAACGCAACGTTTTGCTGAGCGTGGAGACGCTGGAAACGCCGTTCGCGGATGCCGCCGAACGCATCGATGTGCGTGCTCTTGGTCATTCTTTCCATGCGATGACGCTGCGTTTCGGGTTCATGGAAGATCCCGATGTGCCTGCTGCACTGGTGGCGTGCGCGCAACAGGGGTTCGCGTTCGACATGATGGACACCACGTTTTTTCTGTCGCGCGAAACCGTGGTGGCTACCCGGCGCCCGGGGATGGCGCATTGGCGCGACAAGTTGTTTGCCTTCCTTGCGCGCAACGCCATGCCGGCCACGGCGTATTTTCATATCCCCGGCAATCGGCTGGTCGAGTTGGGAACGCAAGTCGAAATCTAGCTGCTGGTGCGTGCCTGATTGCATCCTGAATATGCGATGTGACATCCGCTTGCCGGCGGGGCATGATGAAAATCGTGCAGGCGCGCCGGACGGCGTGGAACGCCAGCGGTATGCAGCAAGGGCGCCCCGCAATGTCCAGGACCGAGGAGGTGTGGCATGCCCGACAAAGAGGTCATCGAAAGGGCGAAGCAGGACAAGCGCGAAGGCAAGTCCGCCAGTACCCAGGCCGGCGAATTCGTCCGCGAGGAAATCGAGCACGTGCGCCAAGGCAAACACGGTGCGCGATCGACCAAACAGGCAATTGCGATCGGCTTGTCCGAGGCGCGTCGCGCCGGCGTGGACCTGCCACCGCCAAAGGAAGGCGAAGCGTCGCGCAAGACCATTAGGCAAGCCGAACGCGACCGCGCGACAGCGAAGAAATCAGGGTCCGGTACGCCGCGCAAAACGTCGAGCAAACGTTCGCGTGCGAGCAGCACGGCGCTCAAGCGCGAGGGCCATTCGGCTGCTTCCAAACGGGCGCTCTCGAAGCACGCGCGCAAGTCGGCGCGCAAACGGACGGCCGGCCAGCGTTCCGCCGCGGCGAAGAAAGCCGCGCGCACGAAGGGTGCGAAGGAGCGTTCCGCCGCGGCGCGCAAGGCGGCGCGCACGCGCGCGAAAAACCGTGCGCGTTGAGGGGCAGCGACGTCGCCGGTTGGCGCATTCCGGCATAATCACCGCATGAGCGAGTCCCGCGTCGTTGACGCCGCCGAAAGTCCCGCCGAACAGATCGTCGAAGCCAGCGTGCGTCCGCGCACCCTGGCCGAATACGTCGGCCAGGCGGCCATGCGCGAGCAACTTGCGCTGTCGATCGAGGCAGCGAAGAAGCGCGGCGACGCGCTCGACCACGTGCTGGTGTTCGGTCCACCCGGCTTGGGCAAGACCACCATTTCGCATGTGATCGCCAACGAACTCGGCGTCAATCTGCGGAGCACGTCGGGCCCTGTCCTGGAGCGCGCGGGTGATCTGGCCGCGCTGCTCACCAACCTGCAGCCGCACGATGTGTTGTTCATCGACGAGATCCACCGCCTGTCGCCGGTGGTGGAAGAAGTGCTGTATCCGGCGCTCGAGGATTTCCAGATCGACATCATGTTGGGGGAAGGGCCGGCCGCGCGTTCGATCAAGCTGGACCTGCCGCGTTTCACGCTGGTCGGCGCGACCACCCGCGCGGGCATGTTGACGAGCCCGTTGCGCGACCGCTTCGGGATCGTGCACCGGCTGGAGTTCTACACGCCCGGCGAACTGGCATCGATCGTCGCGCGCTCGGCGCGGATCCTGGACATCGCCTGTGACGAAGATGGTGCCGCCGAAATCGCGCGGCGTTCGCGCGGCACGCCGCGCATTGCCAATCGTTTGTTGCGCCGGGTGCGCGACTACGCCCAAGTGCGCGCGGGCGGGCGCATCACTCGCGATGCCGCCTCGGCTGCACTGGAAATGCTGCGGGTGGACGCTGGCGGCTATGATGAACTCGATCGCCGCCTGCTGCGCCTGATCCTGGAGCAGTTCGACGGCGGCCCGGTGGGCGTGGAATCGCTGGCCGCCGCGCTGGCCGAGGATCGCGACACCATCGAGGACGTGCTGGAACCTTATCTGATCCAGCAGGGACTGCTGGCGCGCACCGCGCGTGGACGGATCGCGACTGCGAAAGCATGGCGGCATTTCGGGCTCAAACCGCCGCGCGGCAGTGGCGCCGCGATGAACCTGTTTGCCGAGACGGGGTCAGAGTGACTTTTCCGTTTGCCCCGGTATTTCCGAAACGCCATGAAAAGTCACTCTGACCCCCTTTCTGTTGCGTTCAGGTGGCGGACAAGGGTGTATTGGGAAGATACCGACGCTGGCAGCGTGGTGTATCACGCGGGGTATCTGCGGTTTCTGGAACGCGCGCGCACCGAATGGATGCGCGCGATGGCAATGGGGCAGGATGCCCTGCGCCGGTCGCACGGAATCGTGTTCGTGGTGCGCGAATTGAGCATCGCCTATGACAAGCCCGCCCGACTCGATGACGAACTGGATTCGACGGTGCGCGTCGAGCGCCTGCGCTCGGCCAGTCTCGACATTGCCCAGGACGTGCTGCGCGCGGCCGACGGCGTTACGCTGGCGCGCGCACGGGTGCGGATCGCGTGCGTGGACGCCGATGCATTCGTGCCCCGGCGGATTCCCCCGAAAATCATTGATCTGATTCAAGGACAAAACTTCGAATGAACGGTTCCATCAACATCCTCGATCTGGTCATCCATGCCAGCTTGCCGGTGAAACTGGTGCTGCTGATCCTGGTGATCTTTTCGTTCACGTCGTGGGTGATCATCTTCCGCAAGAAGGCGATGCTGGACTCCGCCACCCGCGACGCCGACGGCTTCGAGGAACGCTTCTGGTCGGGCGTGGATCTGGCCGCGCTGTTTCGCGAAGTGGGCAATCGCGCTGACGAAGCCGGCGGACTCGCGGCGGTCTTCGAATCGGGTTTCCGGGAATTCGTGCGCCAGCGCCAGCGCGGCGGCGAAGACCGGCGCGCGGTGCTGGAAGCTTCCGAGCGCGCGATGCGCGTCGCGGGCACGCGCGAAGTCGAAAAGCTGGAACGCAATCTGGAATACCTCGCCAACGTCGGTTCCATCAGCACCTACGTCGGCCTGTTCGGTACGGTGTGGGGCATCATGATCGCCTTCCAGGGGCTCGGTACCTTGAAGCAAGCCACCATCGCCACCGTGGCGCCCGGCATTTCCGAAGCGCTGGTGGCGACCGCGATGGGCCTGTTCGCCGCGATTCCCGCGGTGTGGGCATACAACCGTTATTCGACGCGGCTTGAGCGCATCACTGTCCGCTACGACACCTTCCAGGAAGAGTTTTCGTCCGTCCTGCACCGGCAGATGCAGTCCGAGCAGCCCGTGCCGCCGGAACGCGCCAGGGCCCCGGCGCGCTGACGGGAGCGAAAGACCATGGCATTGCAACACCGCAACAGTCGTCGCCGCCGCCGCATGGCGGAAATCAACATCGTGCCGTACATCGACGTGATGCTGGTGCTGCTGATCATCTTCATGGTGACCGCGCCGATGTTGAACCTCGGCGCCGACATCCAGTTGCCGCAGTCCGGCGCCAAGGCGCTGCAGGACGAAAAGCAGCCGGTGCTGGTGACGGTCGATCAGCAGGGCAAGGTGTTCCTGACCCTCGGCAAGAGTGCGCGGGAGCAGGTGGACGACGAGACGCTGGTGAAAGATGTTTCCGCGTTTGTCAAGCAGGATCCGAAAGCCTCGGTGATGCTGGGCGGCGACAAGCGCGTCGATTACGGACGCGTCAATCAGGTGTTGGGATTGCTGCAGCAGGCCGGCGTCGCCAAGGTCGGATTGATGAGCCAACCCGAGACCACGGTAGCTCCCGCGAGCAATGGAAAGCGCTGAAGTCACACCGCGCGCGGTCGCCTATTCCGCGTTGCTGCACCTCGGCATCGTCGCATTCCTGGCGCTGGCGATGCTCAACTGCACGCATTGGGAAAGCGTCGCCGACGTGTTGCACTTGCCCGAATCCATGCGCCCGGTCACCTGCACGCGGGTGGTGCAATTGCAGGGGCCGATCATCGAAGCCACCCTGGTTGGTCCCGTCGGGGCGCCGCCGCCACCCGCGTCCAAGCACGCGCAAACGGCTTCGCCGAAGCATGAAGAAAAAGCCGAGCCGAAACCCAAGCCGCCGCCGCCCGCCCCGGTGCGGGTGTTGCCGACGCCCGTGCCTCAGCCGAAATTGAAGGATCAGGAAAAGATCGCCGAGATCGCCGAGCAGAAGGCCGAGCAGGAGAAAAAGGCGCAGGAAGAACAGCAGAAGCAGCGCATGGCCGAATTGACCAAGCAAAAAGAAGCCGAGCGGATTCTCAAGGAACTGGCGCAGGTCAAGGCTCAAAGCGAGGCCCAGCAGCGCAAGATCAATCTGGAGGCGCAGAAGGCGCAGCAACTCGCGGATCTGCGCAAGGCCAGCCAGACCCAGAACGCGCAGAACGTGCCGGAGGCCAAGCAGGCCATGACGGGGCAGGCGGGCACTTCCAACGATGCTTACATTGCCGCGTTGCAGAACGCGATCACGCAGAACTGGCTGAGGCCCGACAATATTCCGGTCGGCGTGGTATGCCCCGTGGAAATCAAGCAGATACCGGGCGGTCAGGTGGTTTCTGCCACAGTATTGCCCAGTTGTCCGTTCAACGACGTGGCCCGGGCGTCGGTCGAACACGCGGTGCTGCGGTCGTCGCCGCTGCCCTACAAGGGGTTTGAAAAACAGTTCAGCCGCGACATCATCTTCAATTTCACGGTGACTTCATCGCAATGAAAGGTGCTCGAATCATGCGAATGCCAAAAATCCTTTTTGCCTTGACCTTTGCGTCGCTTGCCGCGCTGTTTGCCACGCAGGCCGGCGCCCAGGGCTTGACGGTGCAGATTGTCAACGGCGTGCCCTCGGCGATTCCGGTCACCGTGGTGCCATTCGGCCAGCAAGGTTCCGGACCGGCCTCCCCGGTCGACATCGCGCAAATCGTCGGCGTGGATCTGAATCGCTGCGGCAAGTTCCGCACCTTGCCGACCAGCGAAATCGTGGAGTCGCCGACGACGGGCTCGCAGATCAAGTTCGCGACCTGGCAGCAGTTGAAGCAGGACTACATCGTGGTCGGTCGCACCACTTATGACGGCGGCGCGCTCAAGGCCGATTTCGAGCTGTGGGACGTCAACAAGCAGCAGCAATTGCTGGGTTTGTCGATCACCGGGCAGGGCAGCGACCTGCGCCGCGTGGCGCACCAGATCGCGGACCAGATCTACCAGAAGATCATCGGTGTGCGCGGCGCGTTTGACACCCGCATCGCGTACGTGACCATGGTGGGTCTTGGTGACAACGCGCAATACGCGCTGGTGGTCGCCGACTCCGACGGCTACAACCCGCAGACCGTGGTGCGTTCGCACGAAGCATTGCTGTCGCCGGCGTGGTCGCCGGACGGCAGGGAGGTGGCCTACGTGTCGTTCGAGAGCGGCAACTCGGCGATCTACATCCAGAACATCGCCACCGGCGCGCGCCGCGTGGTCTCCGCGCGGGCGGGCATCAACGGCGCGCCGCGCTACGCGCCGGACGGGAAGCGGCTGGCGGTGAGCCTGTCGTTCCAGGGCAACCCCGAAATCTACACGATGGATCTCGCCACCGGCGCGCTGACGCGACTGACCCATAATCTCGCGATCGATACCGAGCCGCGCTGGACCCCCGACGGCGCCAATGTCGTGTTTACCTCCGACCGCTCCGGCAAGCCGCAGTTGTACCAAATTCCGGCTTCCGGCGGCGCGCCGCAACGGATCACTTTCCAGGGCCAATACAACGCCAACGCGTCGATCAGCTACGACGGCAAAAAAATTGCGATGGTACAAGGCAACGGGAACGTGTATCGTATAGCAGTGATGGATCGCTCCCTCGGCGGTCAGGAGACATTCGTTTCCCCGGGCAATCTGGACGACGCGCCAAGCTGGGCACCCAACGCCAGCATGCTCCTCTACGCAGCCAACGAAGGCCCTCGCGGCGTCTTGTACGCTGTTTCGGCCGACGGGCGGGTGCGTCAGCGGCTGGTGTTGGGCGACGGCGACGTGCGCGAACCGGCCTGGGGACCGTATCGGAATCCTTGACGCCACCTTGATCGGCAGGATGCTTCAATTCAACATGTTGTACCTAACCACTCACCCACTCGTTCAATAGAAGGATGGATTCGCCATGAACGCAACCGTTCGCGTCTCCGTAGTTGCATTGTTCTGCCTGGCTGCTGCGGCCTGCGCCAAGAAGCAGGAAGTCAAGCCGCCGCCGCCCGAAGCACCGACCACCACGACCGCCCCGGCCACCACCGAAGGCGCGTTCACGCCGGCCGATCTGCAAACCAACGCGTGCCTGCGCACCCGCGTGATCTACTTCGATTTCGACAAGAGCGACATCCAGTCCCAGTTCAACAACATCATCGCCTGCCACGCGAAGTACCTGCGTGACCGTCCGATGGCGCGCATGACGCTGGAAGGCAACACCGACGAGCGTGGTACCCGTGAGTACAACCTCGGCCTCGGCGAGCGCCGCGGCAATGCGGTGTCCAGCGCGCTGGAAGCCGCGGGTGCCTCGGCCGACCAGATCAAGGTCGTGAGCTATGGCGAGGAGCGCCCGGTGTGCCGTGAGCACGACGAAAGCTGCTGGCACCAGAACCGTCGCGTCAACATCGTTTACACCACCGAGTGATCGGTGTGGTGATCGACGCACGCAAGTCGCGGAGATTCGCGATGGTCATGGCCGCTTCGGCGGCCATGATCGTTGCGGGGGCCGGTATTTCCAGGGCATCGGCCCAGGACGCGGCTCAGGCGTCTTCGATCGTGCCGCCGCCACCGAATGGTCTGGCGCTGGTCAACCAGATCCAGGCCATGCGCGATCAGATGCAGCAGATGCAGGGCCAGATCGAGGAACTGCAGCACCAGCTTCAACAGCTCCAGCAAACCAGCAAGGACCAGTACAGCGATCTGGATTCGCGCGTCGGCAAGCTGGAACACACGCAGCCTGCGTCGACGGGGTCTTCGTCGCCAGCGCCGGCCGCATCGGCAACTGTCGCGCCGGCTGTGTCCGCCGCCCCCACAGCTTCCGCGCCTGCCGCAAAGCCCGCGTCACCGGCCGATGAGGCCGCTGCACAGGCCGATTTCGATGCGGCGTTCAAATCGCTTCGCGGCGGCAACTACGTCGATTCTGCGCGCGGCTTTCGCGCCTTCATCGACAAGTACCCGGATAGCACGCTGGCGCCGAATGCGTATTACTGGCTGGGCAGTTCGTACCAAGTCACCCAGAACTACAAGCCCGCGCTGACCGCGTTCGAGACACTGCTGCGGAAATATCCGGGCGATCCCAAGGCTGCGGAAGCACAGCTCCGCGTCGCCGACTGCCAGATCGCGCTCAAGGATTTCGGGGCCGCCCGAACTACGCTGCAGGCGGTGATCAAGGCGCATCCCGGCACGTCGCTGGAAAAACGCGCGCGCAACCGGATGAACGACATTCCGCCGTCCCCGGCCAAGAGCTGACGCCTTCGCGATGATGGCCAACCGTTCCGCTGCGCCGGCGGTGGTGCTTGTTTCCGGTGGCATGGACTCCGCGGTCACGTTGGCCATGGCGCGTGCGCAGGGATTCGCGTGTCACGCGTTGTCGGTGGCATACGGTCAGCGCCATGCATCCGAGCTCACCGCCGCGGCGCGCGTCGCAGCCATGCTGGGCGCGATCGGGCACAAGACCGTGTCGGTGGACCTGCGCAGCATTGGCGGTTCGGCCCTCACGGCCGATATTGCGGTGCCCGAACACATCGACCTGCACGGAGAGAATGACATTCCGGTCACCTACGTGCCGGCGCGCAACACCATCATGCTGGCGATCGCACTGGGATGGGCGGAGACCCTGGGTGCAAGCGATATCTTCTGCGGCGTCAACGCGGTCGATTATTCGGGTTACCCGGATTGCAGGCCCGCCTTCATCGAAGCCTTCGAGCGGCTTGCGAACCTCGCGACCAAGGCTGGCATCGAAGGCCACGCCGTGCGCGTGCATGCGCCGCTGATCGACTTTTCGAAAGCAGACATCGTGCGTGAAGGCGTGTGCCTGGGCGTGGACTTTTCCGCAACTGTTTCATGCTACCGCGCCGACGCCGGCGGCCGCGCCTGCGGGCACTGCGATGCCTGCGTGCTGCGTGCGCGCGGATTTGCCGACGCAGGCATTGTCGATCCCACGCATTACGTTCCCGGCGCATGACACGTTAGAATGCGCGGCCTGCTCTCCCGCAAACGGGAGAGGGCAGTGATGGTCGCGCTGCGCGCGACGATTGAATGAAGCGGGGCCGTTAGCTCAGCGGTAGAGCAGTGGACTTTTAATCCATTGGTCGATGGTTCGATCCCATCACGGCCCACCATTTTCCAGACATCGTGCCTGTAGGGATGTCGTTCGACATCTTATGCGCGGTAGTAATCCCGCATCGGATATTTGCGGGCGTACAGCGCAAA
>DATFGT010000007.1:0-53219 GCA_035249175.1 Rhodanobacteraceae bacterium | reverse complement strand
TGCCGGAAGAGGGAATCGAACCCCCGACCCACGCATTACGAATGCGTTGCTCTACCAGCTGAGCTATTCCGGCACAGGCAGGGCCGACAAGTTTAATGGGCCACCTCGCGGGCACGCAATCTTGGGCCACCGCGACCCGATTTTTGACATTCGGAATGGGGCGCAAAGCCAAAAAGGCCTTGTGCGAGCCCGCTGTCCAAAGCATGATCCGCGCGTGGCCGTCACGACCCAGGTAATGCAACAGCCAAAAACCCCCGGCGTGGATCACATCCGGCGCGAACTGCGCGTGCTTGACGTTTACCGCGCATTCCAGGCGCTGGTGTATCTGGCATTGTCGCTCGGCAGCCTCGCATTCGTGTGGATGCCGCTGCGCGACCCGGTCACCGCGCGCGCCACCGCACTGATCTATTTGTCGTTCGCGCTGCTGGTGTTGGCGCGAGACCTGCGCGGCGCGCGGGCGCTGGTATCCAGCACCAGCGCATTTCTGACTGCGGATGTCGTCGCCGCATTTTTGATGACCATCACCGTTCCCGCGGCGCACACCGGCATCGCGGCGATGCTGATGATCAACGTCGGCGCGGCCGCGCTGCTGCTGTCGCCGCGGCTTGGCGGTTTGTTCGCGGCGCTGGCTACGTTGGCGATGATCGCGCAGGCGCTGCTGGTGAGCGGCGGCGGGGACATCGGTCCCTCGCTGGTGGAAGCCGGCCTGTTCGGCGTGTTCTATTTCGCGATCGCGGCATTCTGCTTCGCGATGGGTAGCCAGATGCGCGCCAGCGAAGCGCTGGCCGAACAGCGCGGCACCGATCTGGCCAACCTCGCGCAGGTCAACGACCTGATCATCCGCCGCATGAAAACCGGCGTGCTGCTGGTGGACGAAGGCAACCATATCCTGCAGATCAATGAATCCGCCTGGATGCTGGTCGGCAATCCCGGCATCGAACAACGCGACCTCGGCATCGTGGCGCCGGAACTCTCGCGCCGCCTGTATCACTGGCGCACGACCCACGAACACGATGCCAACGCCGTGGCACTGGCCGAAGGCTCGCCGGAAATCATTCCGCGCTTCACGCGGCTATCGGCGCACGACGACTCCTACGTGCTGATCTTCCTGGACGACACTTCGCTGGTATCGCAGCGCGCCGAACAGCTCACGCTGACCACACTGGGCCGGCTGTCGGCATCGATCGCGCACGAGATCAGGAATCCGCTGGCTGCGATCCGTTATTCCGCGCAACTGCTGGCCGAGTCGGATGCAATCACCGACTCCGACCAGCGCATGGTCGAGATCATCAACAACCATTGCGGACGCGTCAACGAGATCATCGAGAACATCCTGCAACTGTCGCGGCGCGAGCGTTCGCGCCCGGAATCGCTGGATCTCAACAACTGGGCGGTGCGCTTCGTCGACGAATATAAGGAAGCCAACGACATCGGCCGCGACAGCCTGCGCCCGCTGCTGTACCCGCGTCCGGTGGAAGCATTGGCCGATCCGCAACACCTGCAACAAGTGATGTGGAACCTGGTGCAGAACGCGCTTCGATACGGCCGCTTGCCCGATGAGCCGGCGCGGGTGATGGTGGTTGCGCGCCTCGCCAGCGACACCGGTCCGCCGTTGCTGGAAGTGATAGATCGCGGTCCCGGGATTCCACCCAAGGTTGCCGCGCAGATTTTCGAACCGTTCTTCACCACCCATCAGTACGGCACCGGGCTCGGCCTGTACCTCGCCAAACAAATGTGCGAGGCCAACCAGGCCAGCCTCGAATACGTGCCGGTCGCGGGCGGCGGCAGTTGCTTCCGCATCACGCTGACCGCGCCGGTGCGGGCGCCGATGGGCATGGAAGCGTGACGCGCAATGCGCTGCGACATGGCAATGGTCGGGGCGGCGCGGTACCCTCGCGGTTGAAGTGTCTGGACACACCGGGGAAAGCATGAGCAAACAGACCGTGCTGGTCATCGACGACGAGCGGGATATCCGCGAGTTGCTCAGCATCACGCTGGGCCGTATGGACCTCAACGTCGATACCGCTGCCAACGTCAGTGACGCCAAGAAGATGCTGGCCGAAGCGCGCTACGACCTGTGCTTCACCGACATGCGCCTGCCGGACGGCACCGGCCAGGAACTGATCGAACTGATCGCGCGCGAGCACCCGGAAACCCCGGTGGCGATGATCACCGCCTACGGCAACGTCGAAGCGGCTGTCGATGCATTGAAGGCCGGTGCCTTCGACTTCGTGAGCAAGCCGGTCGACATCCACATGTTGCGCCGGCTGGTGCAGACTGCGTTGCGTGTCGGCCAGCCCGTGGCGCGCGAAGACGCCGAAGTGCCGGCCAGCCGCCTGGTCGGCGAATCGCAGGCGCTGAAGGAAGTCCGTGCGCGCATCGCCAAGGTCGCGCGCAGCCAGGCACCGGTGTACATCAGCGGCGAATCCGGTACCGGCAAGGAACTGGTGGCGCGTTCCATCCACGAACTCGGGCCGCGCGCGGCCGGTCCGTTCGTGCCGGTGAACTGCGGCGCGATCCCGTCGGAACTGATGGAAAGCGAATTCTTCGGCCACAAGAAAGGCTCGTTCACCGGCGCGCACGCTGACAAGGAAGGCCTGTTCCAGACCGCCAATGGAGGCACGCTGTTTCTGGACGAAGTCGCCGAACTTCCGCTCCACATGCAGGTGAAACTATTGCGCGTGATCCAGGAAAAGGCCGTGCGCCCGATCGGCGGTCGCGGCGAGGTGCCCGTGGACGTACGCATCCTGTCCGCCACCCACAAGGATCTCGCGCGCCTGACCCAGACCAGCCACTTCCGCCAGGATCTTTATTACCGTATCAACGTGATCGAACTGCGCGTGCCACCTCTGCGCGAACGCGAAGGCGACATTCCGCTGCTGGCGAGGCACGTCCTGAAGCGGCTTTCCGAACAGGCGGGCGTGCCCGTGCCTACCCTGCAGCCCGCTGCGCTGGAAGCATTGACCAATTACGACTTCCCCGGCAACGTGCGCGAACTAGAAAACGTCCTGGAACGCGCGATCGCGCTGTGCGAAAACGGCGTGATCGAACCCGCCGACCTGATGCTCGAATCCGCCGGCAGCCACGAATACGCCGACGACGAGCCCGACCCCGACGAATCCACGGACGACGATGAATCATCCGATGAAGGGAATGGCGGTGGCGTCGGGCTGGACGACTACATCTCCAGCATCGAGCGCGACGCCATCATCAAGGCACTCAAGGAAACCCGCTCCAACAAGACCGCCGCCGCCAAGAAACTCGGCATCACCTTCCGCGCGCTCAGGTACAAGTTGAAGAAGTTGGGGATTGATTGAGGGGCGCCTGATTCAATAGACGGGAACCTCGATGGATGCGCAAAAGGGGTATGTGGGGCTTACCGGTCCAGACTGGTATTCCTTCTTGGCTGAGCATGCTCATGTAGGTGAGGTCAATTTTTGGCAGCCCCATGGCGGGCGAGCATTTCGCACCATCGCACCAGGTGAGCCCTTCTTTTTCAAACTGCGCGCGCCATACAAGAGCATCGGGGGATTCGGCTTCTTTGAACGATACGAGGCACTCCCAGCATGGCTTGCCCGGGAGTGCTTCGGTGAGATGAATGGAGCGCCAGATATCCAATCAATGATCGACCGTATTACGCGCCTTCGCGGCGACGGCGACAGGCTGACCGGAAATTTTCAGATCGGATGCATCATGATGGGAGGCAAGTCTTCCAAGGCTAAACATGTAGGGCGGGAGCAGCGAAGCGGATCCCCGCCATCAGAAACGCCTAAGGCGGGTGATCATCCGCCCTACCAGAGCAGGCGTTGGGTGGTCATCGAAGTGACAAACGGGCCGTTGCATATCGCCGGAGCGTGGTTCGCTCACGCGAGCATAGCGCCCACTACAGAAGCAAAGGCGCTGGATTCCGGGTTCCGCGCTTCCCGCGGCCCCGGAATGACGAAGATTTGCAGGTCACACGCGGGTGCGGACCCTCACCAGGCGCTACGCGCCACCCTCTCTCGGAGGGAGAGGAAACAGCCGACGTCAGTTGAGCGCCCCGTGGCAATGCTTGTACTTCTTGCCTGATCCGCACGGGCATGGATCGTTGCGGCCGACCTTGGGACCCGAGCGCACGACCGGCGCCGCGGTCGCGGTGGCGACTGCGCCTTCCAGTGCCTGCGCGTGTCCCGCGCCCATTTCGGCGCCGGGTTGCGGGGGTGCATCGAAGCCGCCGGTTTGGGCGTGCTGGAATTCCATCGCGCGGGCCGCGGCGGCGCGGCGTTGCTCGGCTTCCATGGCCGCGACTTCTTCCTCGCTGCGGATGCGCACGCGCGCCAGCGTCTGGGTGAGTTCGCGCTTGATACGTTCCAGCATGTCCTCGAACAGCCGGTACGCCTCGCGCTTGTATTCCTTCTTGGGATCGACCTGTGCGTAGCTGCGCAGGTAGATGCCCTGGCGCAGGTAATCCATGTTGGCGAGGTGGTCCTTCCACGCGCCGTCGACCACGGTCAGCATCACGTGCTTTTCCAGCGCGCGCATCACTTCCGCGCCGACCTGCTGTTCCTTGGCGGCGAACATGCTGTCGGCGGCATCCACCACGTGCCGGTGGATGGTTTCGGAATCGGCTTCCTCATTGGTTTCGAGCCAATGCTTCAGGTCGAGGTCCATGCCGAACTCCGAAGCCAGCGTCGATTGCAACCCGGCAAGATCCCACTGGTCATCGACGGTGTCGCGCGGCACGTACTGCTGGGCCACGGATTCGAACACCGCGCGGCGGATGTCGGCCACGGTTTCGGCGACGTCTTCAGACTCGAGCAGTTCCCGCCGCTGCTGGTAGATGACCTTGCGCTGGTCGTTGGCGGTATCGTCGAACTCCAGCAACTGCTTGCGGATGTCGAAGTTGTGCGCCTCGACCTTGCGCTGGGCCTTCTCGATCTGTCGACTGACCAGCTTGTCCTCGAGCGCGTCGTCCTCCTTCATGCCGAAGCGCTGCATCCAGCGGATCAGCCCGGCGCCGCCGAAGATGCGCATCAGGTTGTCCTGAAGCGACAGATAGAAGCGTGAGGAACCCGGATCGCCCTGACGTCCGGAACGGCCACGCAACTGGTTGTCGACGCGCCGCGATTCGTGGCGCTCGGTGCCGATGATGTGCAGCCCGCCCGCCGCAACCACCTGCTCGTGGCGCTTCTTCCACTCGGCCTTGACACGTTCCTTGTCGGCTTCGGTGGCGTCCGCCGGCAGTTCCGCCAGCGCCGCGTCGAGGCTGCCGCCCAGCACGATGTCGGTACCGCGGCCGGCCATGTTGGTGGCGATGGTGACGGCACCCGGCGCGCCGGCCTGCTCGACGATCTTGGCCTCGCGCTCGTGCTGCTTGGCGTTCAGCACCTCATGCGTGACCCCGGACTTCTTGAGCAGCCCCGACACCACCTCGGAGACCTCGATCGAGGCGGTGCCGACCAGCACCGGCTGGCCGCGCTCGCGGCATTCGCGGATGTCTTCGAGCACCGCGTTGAACTTGGCCTCGGGCTTCAGGAACACGAGATCCGCGTTGTCCTTGCGGATCATCGGCATGTTGGTCGGGATCACCACCACGTCCAGGTTGTAGATCGACTGGAACTCGAACGCTTCCGTGTCCGCCGTGCCGGTCATGCCCGACAACTTGTCGTACATGCGGAACAGGTTCTGGAAGGTGATGGTCGCCATCGTCTGGTTTTCGCGCTGGATCGGCACGCCTTCCTTGGCCTCGACAGCCTGGTGCAGGCCCTCGGACCAGCGCCGGCCCGGGAGCGTTCGGCCGGTGAATTCGTCGACGATGATGATTTCGCCGTCGCGCACGATGTAATCGACGTCGCGCTGGTACAGCGCGTGCGCGCGCAGCGCCTGGTTCAAGTGATGCACGACCGCGAGGTTGCGGGCGTCGTACAGGCTGGAATCTTCCGGCAGGATGCCGGCCTGGGTCAGCAGTTGCTCGGCGTGCTCCATGCCCTCTTCGGACAGGTGCACCTGCTTCTGCTTTTCATCTACGTAGTAGTCGCCGGGTTCCGGCGCTTCGCCCGGCAAAGGCTCCTTGGCCTGGCGGGTCATGTGCGGCACGACGCGATTGACACGGATGTAGAGTTCCGGCGAATCCTCGGCCGGGCCGGAAATGATCAGCGGCGTGCGTGCCTCGTCGATCAGGATCGAATCGACCTCGTCCACGATCGCGTAATGCAGCCCACGCTGGTAGCGCTGCTCCTTGGCCACCGCCATGTTGTCGCGGAGGTAATCGAAGCCGAATTCGTTGTTGGTGCCGTAGGTGATGTCGGCACCGTAAGCTTCGGCCTTGTCGGACATCTCCATGCCCGGCCATACCACGCCCACCGTCAGGCCGAGGAAGTTGTAGACCTTGCCCATCCACGCCGAGTCGCGCTTGGCGAGGTAGTCGTTGACGGTGACGACGTGCACGCCCTTGCCTTCCAGCGCATTCAAGTACACCGGCAGGGTCGCGACCAAAGTCTTGCCCTCGCCGGTGCGCATCTCCGCGATCTTGCCCTGGTGCAATACCATGCCGCCTATCAACTGCACGTCGTAGTGGCGCAGTCCGATCACGCGCAAGCTGGCTTCACGAACGACGGCAAAGGCTTCGGGCAGGATCTTGTCGAGGCTCTCGCCATTGGCGATGCGCTGCTTGAACTCGGCGGTCTTGTCGCGCAGGGCGACGTCGTCGAGCTTCTTCATCTCGGGTTCGAGCGCGTTGATGCGCGCCACGATTTTCGAAAGCTGCTTCAGCACGCGTTCGTTGCGGCTGCCGAAGACACTCGTCAGGATATTGGGCATCGGACTGGGTTCGCGATTCCGGGCTGCGGCGGCAGATCAATCGGACATGATAAAAGCACACGCCGCTCGCGCCTAGAGTTGGCGGCGAAATCGGCGGATTTCAAGAATCCGGACACGGGGCGGCTGTTGTCACAGCCAGCCCACGGAGGGGCGTTCTGATGCCCGTCGCCCATGAACCCAGCCAGCCATACCGGACTTCAGCGAGGCGACGATTAGGGATGATCGCATGGTCAACGAGCACGCGCGGCGGATTATCCCGGCGCTAGCGACGTACATAAGCGAGCGGATTCACCAGTTTGCCGTCGTGCCAGACTTCGAAGTGCACGTGCGGGCCGGTAGAGCGCCCCGTCGAGCCTGCGTCGGAAATCACCTCACCCGTGTGTACGTGCTCACCCACGCGCGCCAACAGGGTGCTGTTGTGGGCATAGCGTGTCATGTACCCGTCGCCGTGGTCGATCTCGACGACCTTGCCGTAACCGTCGCGGATGCCGGCGTAAGTGACCACGCCGGATGCGACGGCGTGCACCTGCTCACCCCGATAAGCGCCGATGTCCAGCCCCGGATGGAAGCTCCGCCGCCCCGTGAACGGATCGATGCGCTCGCCGAAGGACGACGTGATGTAGCCGTCTTTCACGGGCATGCCGCTCGGGATCAAGTTCGCGGCAACCTCGCGGTCGGTCAACAAGGACTGCAGCACGCCGAGCTGGGTCTGCTGGGCGTCGAAGCGGCGACCCAGTTGTTCCATGCTGACGGAAAGGTCATACGGCAACGAGCGCGCGGGCGGCACCGCGGTTTCCGGGCCGCCGACGCCGGGTGCTTCGCTGAAGTTGAATTCGGCGGGATCGAGTTTGCCCGCCACCACCAGGCGCTGGCCCAGCGCGTCGAGGCGCGCGGAATCGGCCTGCAGCTCGCCCAGCTTGATCGCCATCTGGCTTACGTCGCGCTGCGCGTTGTCGCGGACCTGCTGCAACTCGGCCTTTTGCGCTGCGATCTGCTGGTGCATCGAATCGATCTGCGCCAGCGTGCGGCTGCTCGGGCTGACGACCCATACCGCCAAAGCCGCACTCGCCACCAGACATGCCGCCAAGCCGGAAGCCACCCGCCAGCGCAATCTGCGGTTGGCAAGCCGGCGTTCATCGAAATGAGCGTTCGACCACGCGCATCGGCGCGAACGCGCCACCAGTATCATGCCCATCTTGAGCGAACCGCCTGGATTTTCATTCATCTTGTCTCCTGCCAAACCGCTGCCGCCTCGCGACACCCACGGTCCGACGCCTCTTTCGCAATGCGCCCCCATTGCCGATCTCGCGGCGAGGGCACGCGAAGTTGACCGCACGAGTCAACGCATTGTTCCGCTACTTCCAGCACCATTGCGCGAACACGTCGGCTTCGCCGGTGTGCGCAACGACCGCGTCCTGCTGTTGGTCGAATCCTCCGCCTGGGCCACGCGCGTACGCATGGAGCAGTCGCGAATCCTTGCCGCGGTGCATTCCCTGGGACTGGCCGCAAGCTCCGTCACGGCCAAAGTGATGCCACTGCAGGCATCGGTGGACGGCTCCGCCGCCCCGCCATCGCTGACGCCGCGGGCCGCGCAATCCATACGCGCTGCCGCATCGGCCATCGCCGATCCCGACCTGCGCGCACTGTTCCTGGAGCTTGCCGCGATCGCAGAAAGCGTCCCGGCCGGATAATCGCGCAGGCCGTCCGCCCCCTCATCCATCGGCGGAAGCGGAACTTATAGCACGGGCACGGCGACGTGTGCTGATCGGAATCAGAAAAAAGTCACAAATCGTGAAACCCGCTCAAAGCACGCTGCGCGTTCAGCGGCCTGAGCATCAACAGGGCGGCTTTCGTGAAAGGGCAGGCAGGAAGCCGTTCCGGAGTACGTCTTCGCCCGGACGAAGCGAAGGTCCAGCCCGGAACAAGAGCCGAAGCGGCTGTTGTGAAAAGTCAGGGCAGGAAGCCCGTTCTGGTCTTCACACGAAGCGCGAGCAGGCTGTCGCGAGAACGCGGCAGCTAGCAGCGTTCAGGGACGAACGCACCTATACAGCCTGGGCGGGATGCGCGTAAGAGATCGGTGCCAGCGCCGGATCGTCGAAGGTGACTTCTTCCCACGCCGACTTGTCGGCCAGCAGGGCGCGCAGCAACTGATTGTTCAACTGGTGCCCGGATTTGTGGCCGAAGAATGCGCCGATCAGGCTGTGGCCCAGCAGGTAAAGGTCACCGATCGCGTCGAGGATCTTGTGCTTGACGAACTCGTCCTCGTAGCGCAGGCCGTCTTCGTTCAGCACGCGGTAGTCATCGAGCACGATCGCATTGTCCATCGAACCGCCCAGCGCAAGGTTCTTCTCGCGCAGCATTTCGATGTCGCGCATGAAGCCGAAGGTGCGTGCGCGGCTGACTTCCTTGACGAACGAAGTCGTGGAGAAATCGATCTCGGCCCTGGAAGCGCGGCGCGAAAAGATCGGATGCTGGAACTCAATCGAGAAGCCCACCTTGAAGCCATCGAACGGCTGGAACTGGGCCCACTTGTCGCCGTCCTCGACCTTGACCGGCTTCTTGATCCGGATGAAACGCTTGGGCGAGGACTGTTCCTCGATCCCGGCCGACTGCAGCAGGAACACGAAGGGACCCGCACTGCCGTCCATGATCGGTACTTCCGGCGCGGACAAATCGACATAGGCATTGTCGATGCCGAGGCCGGCCATCGCCGACAACAGATGTTCGACCGTACCGACGCGCACGTCGTCCTTGATCAGCGTACTGGAAAGGCGCGTGTCGCCGACATACTCGCAGCGCGAGGGAATGCTGACGGGTTCCGGAAGATCGGTGCGGCGGAACACAATGCCGGTGTTGACCGCCGCCGGACGCAAGGTCATGTATACCTTTTCGCCAGTGTGCAGACCGACGCCCGTCGCGCGGATCACGTTTTTGAGCGTGCGCTGCTTGATCATTTTTCGTTGGAATCCTGTTAGGACAACGCTAAATCGTGGGCGATGCTACCACGGTTGACAGCCCGAATAAAGTGGACTGTTGGGTTTAGTTAATCCAGATCGAGGTGGAGCGTGATCGTGATCACACCGGCCAGTCACTTCCCTGTCCCCATCAAGCCCGAATTCACCGCCACGGCGACAAGGGACCACAATGGCGTGCTCAGGTTCCCGTCAATCTCCAATGTGGCGGCAAACAGCCCGCGCTGCCGAGGCGAAGGCGGGCGTTTACACGCCAGTGGCATCGTGGGTTCACCTGAGCGTCCGGCCATGGACGACTGCTCGTCGCGCGCCACAGCGTCGTGAACTGCCGGGGACGGGAATCCGGCAGCTCACTTCGCGTCTTTCCACAACACCGTTGCGAAGCGGCTGTTGCGGAAAGTCAGCCCAAGGGTGGCCTTTCTGGTGCATCACGTACGCGGAGCACCTCCGTTCGCGACCTCGTCCGTGGATGCGGCGATCAGGGACGATCGCACTTAATCCGCCTGGCGACGCAAGAACGCCGGAATGTCCAGATAGTCATAGCCCGGTGCGGCTTCCTTTTCGGCCTTCGCCGACGGCGTCGCCGCCGGCTCCCTGCGAGCGACCATGACCGGTTCCGGCTGCGCGGCGAATCCCACCACCCCGTTGTCGGTACCGGTACGCAGCACCCGCCGCGGCTGCGGCATCTCGACCATTTCCGGCTTGGCGACGGGCCGCAACTGCGGCTTGGCGGCGCGGTTCAGCCCGGTCGCGACCACCGTGACGCGCACGTCGTCGGACAGGTCGGGATCGAGCGCGGTACCCAGCACCACGGTCGCGTCCTCGCTGGCGAAGTCGTGCACCACCCGCCCGATCTCGTCGAACTCGCGCATCGTGAGGTTGGGGCCGGCGGTGACGTTGACCAGGATGCCGCAGGCGCCCGACAGGTCCACGTTCTCCAGCAGCGGATTGTTGATGGCCGCCTCGGCGGCGGCCTGTGCGCGGTCGTCGCCGCGGGCGGTGCCGGTGCCCATCATGGCCATGCCCATTTCGCTCATCACGGTGCGCACGTCGGCGAAGTCGACGTTGATCAGGCCCGGGCGGGTGATCAGGTCCGCGATGCCCTGCACCGCGCCCTGCAGCACATCGTTCGCCGCCTTGAACGCGTTCAATAAGGTCACTTCGCGGCCGAGCACGGTCAGCAGCTTTTCGTTGGGTACCGTGATCAGCGAGTCCACCGACTGCGACAGATCCTCGATGCCCTTGAGCGCCACCTGCATGCGGCGACGGCCCTCGAACGGGAACGGCTTGGTCACCACCGCCACCGTGAGGATGCCCTTCTCCTTGGCGAGTTGCGCCACCACCGGCGCCGCGCCGGTACCGGTGCCGCCGCCCATGCCGCAGGTGATGAACACCATGTCGGCGCCGTCCAGTACCTCGACGATCCGGTCGCGATCCTCGAGCGCGGCCTGTCGGCCGATCTCGGGATTCGCGCCGGCGCCGAGACCCTTGGTCACGGTTTCGCCTAGTTGCAGGGTGGTGCGCGCGCCGGAGCTTTTCAGCGCCTGCGAGTCGGTATTGGCGCAGATGAATTCCACGCCGTCGATGGATGAATTGACCATGTGGCTGACGGCGTTGCCGCCGCCGCCGCCGACACCGATCACCTTGATCACCGCATTGGGTGCGAGTTGTTCCACCAGTTCAAACATTGCCCGTCCTCCATACTTCTGAAAGTCATGCTGCTGTTGTCATGCTGCCGTCGTGATGCCCTTCCGTTTCGGAAGGCTCGGCCCATCATGGGCCTTGGCGCCGCGGCGCCTTGCCGGTTGCGCCTCGTCCCGAGGCGCAACGCGGGGTTCTAGAAATTGCGTGTCAACCAGCCCTTCACCTTGCCGATCGCGCCGGCCACGCTGTCGCCCATCGCGCCGCCGATCACGCGGCTGCCATTCGCGCCTTCGCGCGAACCGTGCAGCAAGAGACCGATGGCCGACGCATGCGCTGGGGTCGCGATCACTTCGGTGGCGCCGGTGACGTGCTGCGGCACACCAAGGCGCACCATCTTGTGGAAGACTTCTTCGGCGAGGTACAGCGCGCCTTCGATGCGGGCCGCACCGCCGGTCAGCACCACGCCGGCGGCCAGCAGATTCTCGTAGCCCGAGCGGCGCATCTCGTCCTGCACCATCTCGAAGATCTCCTCGTAGCGCGCCTGGATGGACTGCGCCAAGGCCTGCCGCTGCAGGCGCCGCGGCGGACGCTCGCCCACGCTCGGCACCTGGATGGTTTCCTCGCCGCGCGCCATCTGTGCCAGCGCGCAGCCGTACTTCACCTTGATTTCCTCGGCATTGGTGGTGGGCGTCTGCACGTATTGGGAAATATCCGACGTCACCTGGTCGCCGCCGACCGGCAGCGATTTGGTGTGGCGGATCGAGCCGTGGGTATAGATCGCGATGTCGGTGGTGCCGGCGCCCATGTCGACCACGCACACGCCGAGTTCGCGCTCGTCCTCGGTCAACACCGATTTCGACGCGGCCACCGCGGCCGGCACCAGGTCGTCCACCGCCAGTCCGCAGCGCTGGATGCACTTGGTGATGTTCTGCACCGCCGAGGCCGCGCCGGTCACGAGGTGCACGCCGGCTTCCAGACGCACCCCACTCATCCCGATCGGATGGCGGATGCCGTCTTGGCCGTCGATGCGGTATTCCTGCGGCTCCTTGTAGAGCACCTTGCGGTCGGCCGGGATCGCCACCGCGCTCGCCGATTCCAGCACCTGGTCCAAATCGCCCGCCGCCACTTCGCGATCACGGATCGCCGCCGTGCCCCGCGAGTTGTGGGTTTCGAGATGGCTGCCCGAGATCGACGCGCACACCGAACGAATGTCGCAACCCGCCATCTGCTCGGCTTCCTCGATCGCGCGCTGGATGGAATGCACGTTGGAGTCGATTTCGACCACCACGCCTTTTTTCATGCCGCGCGAGGTATGGCTGCCGAACCCGATCACCTCGACCGGTTCGCCGGGCATGTATTCGCCGACGATTGCCATCACCTTGGAGGTGCCGATGTCCAGGCCGACGACCAGGTTCTTGTCGCTCTTGCGGTTCATGGGTCTAAACGTTTCCGTCAACAGCATGGGAGCCACCGTTTTTCGAGTTCGGAGTGGGGGTCGGCGCCGGCTCGGGCCAGCGCACCGCGAAGCCGTTGCTGTAACGCAAATCGGCGTAAATAAAACCATCGCTGCGGCCTCGCATCAGGATGGGCAACGCCGCGGCGAAACGCGCGAGGTGTTGGTCGGGCTTGTCACCGCCCACCACCACGTGGCCGCCATTGGAAAGCGTGAGGCTCCAGCTTCCGCGTGCGGAAAGCTCCACGCCCGTGACTTGCAGGTTGTAGGGCGCGAAATCGGTCAACGCGGTGCGATAAAACGCCATCACGTCGGCCGCGCGGTCGTTGGGGGCGTTGAATTGCGGCAGGCCATTCACGACGCCCGTGTCCGGCACCTTGAAGACGCGGCCATCGCGGCTCAGCAGTGAATCGCTGCCCCAGCGCGCGACCGGCTGGATTTCCATCACGGTGATGTCGAGCGCATCAGGCCAGTGCTTGCTCACCTCCACCTGACCGACCCACGGCAGCGCCGCGATCGCGTCGCGTACCTTGTCCAACCGGATCGCGAAGAAACCGGAACCCAGCGTCGGCGCGACGGCAGCGCGAACCTGCGCCGCACTTACATGGCGGAAGGTCGCATGCACCTGCAGTTCGCGCACCGGCCAACGATCAGACGCGAACCAGCCTTGCAGCACGCCGATCACCGGCAACGCGACCAGTGCGAGCGCGATGATCCAGGCAGCAAAGCGCAGGCCGATGGCGCCTTTCATGCGACTTCTCCCTGGCCGCGATTGAACGAGGTTTCCAGCACCCGCCAGCAAAGTTCCGCGTAGTCGATGCCGACCTGCGCCGCGGCCTTCGGCACCAGCGAGTGCGAAGTCATGCCCGGCGCGGTATTGACCTCCAGGAGCCAGTTGCGTCCGGCACGATCACGCATCACGTCCACGCGCCCCCAGCCGGAACACGCCAGCGCGTCGAAAGCCTGCCGCGCCAGCGCGCGCAATTCGCGTTCCGCATCACCATCGAGACCGGGACAGACGTACTGCGTGTCCTCGGCGATGTATTTGGCGTTGTAGTCGTAGTACTCGCCCTTCGGCACGATCCTGATGGTGGGCAGCACATCGTCCTTGAGGATCGAAACGGTGAGTTCGTCGCCCTCGATCAGGGTTTCCATCAAAAGATCGCCGGGATAGCGCTGCGCCAGCGCCACCGCGGCGTCGAGGTCCTTTTCGTCGAACACCCGCGACACGCCCACGCTGGACCCTTCCGAAGCGGGCTTCACGATCAAGGGGAATCCGATCTTGCGCGCTGCGGTGTGCACATCGGCACCGCGCGGCAGCGGCAGGAACTTCGGTGTCGGCAGCCCCAGCGAACTCCATACCTGCTTGCTGCGCACCTTGTCCATCGACAGTGCCGAGCCGAGCACGCCGGAACCGGTGTAGGGAACGTGCAGCGAATCCAGCGCACCCTGCAACACACCATCCTCGCCGCCTCCGTGCTGGCCATGCAGGATGTTGAAGACGCGCGCGAAGTGGCCCGCGCGCACCGCGTCCAGCAGCGCCGGGATGCCATCGATGGCGTGCGCGTCCACGCCGCGTGCTTTCAATGCGTCCAGCACGCCGCGCCCGGAATTGAGTGACACCTCGCGCTCGGAGGAGCTGCCGCCCATCACCACCGCCACGCGACCGAAGCTGCCGGGATTCGAGATTCGCGATGGCCGAATCGGGCTCATGCCGCGCTCCCTGATTTCAAGTCGCCGCCGTGGGCCAGCTCCACCGCCGCAGCGCCGATGTCGCCGGCGCCGAGCAGCAGCACCAAGTCGCCGTCGCGCAGCAATGCAGGCAAGGTTTCGCGCAAGCCACGCGGATGCTCGATGAACACCGGATCGACCTTGCCGCGCGCGCGCACCGCACGCGCCAGTGCGCGGCCATCGGCGCCCGCGATCGCCGCTTCGCCCGCGGGATACACCTCGGTCAACACCAGCGCATCCGCTTCGCAAAGCACGCCCGCGAAATCGTCCAGCAGGTCGCGGGTGCGGGAGTAGCGGTGCGGCTGGAACACGATCACCAGCCGCCGTTCGGGCCAGCCTTCGCGCGCCGCCTGCATCACCGCGGACAACTCGCGCGGATGGTGGCCATAATCATCGACCAGCATCACCTTGCCGGCGTCGATCGGCAGTTCGCCATTGATGTGGAAGCGCCGGCCCACGCCCTGGAAGCGTTCCAGTGCACGCGCGATCGCGTAAGGTTCGACGCCGAGATGCCAGCCGATCGTGGCCGCGGCCAGCGCGTCGAGTACGTTGTGCCGGCCGGGCAGGTTCAACGTGATGGGCAGGTTCGGCTGGCCCGGCAACATCAATTCGAAATGAGTACGGGCTCCGACCGCGCGCACGTTGCCGCCGCGCACGTCGGCGGCGCGCTCGATACCGTAGGTCAGCGTCGAACGCGGGGTGCGTTGCGCGAGCGCGGCGACTTCCGGGTCGTCCACGCACAACACCGCCAGCCCATAGAACGGCAGTCGGTGCAGGAAGTCCGCGAACGCCTGCTTCAGTTCCGCGAAATCGCCGTGGTAGTGGTCGAGGTGATCCGCATCGATGTTGGTGACCACCGCGATCACCGGCGACAGTTTCAGGAAGGATCCGTCGGATTCATCGGCTTCGGCGACGAGATACGTGCCTGCGCCCAGCCGCGCATTCGCGCCCGCCGAAAGCAGTTGTCCGCCGATCACGAAGGTCGGGTCGTAACCGGCCTCGGCCAGCACGCTGGCGGTGAGGCTGGTAGTGGTGGTCTTGCCATGCGAACCCGCCACCGCGATGCCGCGCCGGAAGCGCATCAGTTCGCCCAGCATTTCGGCGCGCGGCACCACCGGGATGCGGCGCGCCTGTGCAGCTGCGAGCTCGGGATTGTCGGGCTTGATCGCGCTGGACACCACCACCGCGTCCACGTTCGAGACGTGTTCCGCGGCGTGTCCGATCGCGACGCGCACGCCCATTCCGGCGAGCCGCTCGGTGACCGGCGAGGCCACGCGGTCCGAACCCGACACGTCGTAGCCGAGCGTGTGCAGCACTTCGGCGATGCCGCTCATGCCGGCGCCGCCGATGCCGATGAAATGCACGCGCCGGAAGCCCTGCATGATGTCGCCATGCGGCGGGAGGCGATGCGGCGTCATGCGGCCACCTCCAGGCAACGTTGCGCGATCACGTCGGCAGCGTCGGGTTTTGCGAGCGTACGCGCGGCATTCGCCATCGCGAGACGCCGATCGGCATCGCGCAGCAGGCGTTCCAGCATGCCTGCGAAACGCGAGGCATCGAAGTCCCGATCCTGCACCAGTTCGGCCGCGCCGACCCCGACGAAGCCTTCGGCGTTCTTGGTCTGGTGATCATCGACCGCATGGGGGAATGGCATCAGGACCGCACCCAGACCGGCGGCGGCAAGCTCCGCAAGCGTCAGCGCACCGGCGCGGCAGATCACCAGGTCGGCCCATGCGTAAGCCGCCGCCATGTCGGCGATGAATGGTTCGACTGCAGCGTGCACATCGGCGCGCGCGTAGGCGGCGAGGGTGGTCTCGACGTGCGCTGCGCCGCACTGGTGACGCACTTCCGGACGACGATCGGCAGGAACCAGCGACAACGCATTGGGCAAACCGAGGTTCAAGGTTCGCGCCCCGAGGCTCCCGCCCAGCACCAGGAGGCGCGGCGCACCGGCGCGACCCGCGAAACGCTCGGCGGGCGCAGGTAATGCGGCGATGGCGGCGCGCACCGGATTGCCGGTCCACTCCGCGTTCGCCTTGGCCGGGAATGCATCGGAAAAACCGCTCATCACGTGCCGCGCGCAGCGCGCCAGCACGCGATTGGTGAAGCCGGCGATGCGGTTCTGTTCGTGCACCAGCAACGGACGGCGTTGCAACCACGCAGCGATGCCGCCCGGACCGGCCACGTACCCGCCCATCGACAACACGCTGCGCGGATTGGCTTCGCGCACCACCCGCCACGCACCAAACAACGCGCGCGCGAGCATCCACGGGGCCGCGACGCGCCGGCGCAGGCCCTTTCCGCGCAGACCCTTCACCGGCAGCGTGCGCATCGGGACCCGATGTTCCGGCACGATCCGGTTTTCCATGCCACCCTCGGCACCCAGCCACAGCACCGGCACGTCGCGCGCGCGCAGCGCTGCCGCCACTGCCAGGCCTGGAAAGATGTGGCCGCCGGTTCCGCCAGCCATGATCAACACGGGCGCGCGCAGGTCGGTCATGCATGCACCTCGTCGAAGCGGGGCTCGATGCGCGTGCGTGCGGCCAGCGGCAATTCCGCGGACGCGCGATCGGTGGCGACAGTATTCGCGGCGGCCGGATTCGCTGCGCGGCGCGTGGCCATGCGGCGCGCGTCCTCGGCGCGATGGATTTCGTAGCCGGCACGCAGCAGCACGCCCAGCATCACGCACGTCATCAGCGTGCTGGAACCACCGGAACTGATCAGCGGCAGCGTCAGGCCCTTGGTCGGCAACACACCGAGATTCACGCCCACCGACACCAGCGCCTGCAGGCCGATCATCAGCGAAATGCCGAACGCGACGTAGCCGGCGCGATGCTGGCCCACTTCGACGCCGCGCAAACCGAGTTGCAGGCCGCGTCCGACCAGCAGTGCGAACAATGCGAGCACGAACAGCACGCCGACGAATCCGAGTTCCTCCGCGATCACCGCGAGGATGAAGTCGGTGTGCGCTTCCGGCAAATAGAAAAGTTTCTGCACACTGCCGCCCAGGCCCACACCGAACCACTTGCCGCGTCCTACGGCAATGAGGGCCTGGGTCAATTGAAAGCCGTTGTTGAACGGGTCCTTCCATGGATCGAGGAACGAGGTCAGGCGCCTGACGCGATAGTCGGTCGACAACGCCAACCACGCGCCCAGGGGCACCAGTGGCAGGCCCATGATCACGAGGTTGCGCATGCGTGCGCCGGCCAGCCACAGCATCCCGATCGTGACCACGCCGATCAGCGCAGCCGAACCGAAGTCGGGCTGCGCGAGCAGCAGCACCGCCGTCAAGCCTGCCACCGCCACCGGCTTTACCGCGCCCAGGAATTTCGTCTCCACGCTGTCGCGATGGCGGACCAGGTAACTGGCGACGTACACCACCACGGTCAGCTTGGCCAGTTCCACCGGCTGGAAGCCGGAGAAGCCGAGATTGATCCAGCGGCGCGCACCGTTGATCCGCATCCCGATGTGCGGAACGAACACCAGCAGCAGCAGCGCGAAGGTGCCCAGCATGAGCCAGCCGGAATATTTCTCCAGGTTGTCCAGCTCGACGCGCAATGCGATCCAGATTGCCAGCACGCCACCGGTCGCTAGGAAAATCAGGTGACGCGTCAAATAGTGGAATTCGCCGATGTGCTGGCCGTCGGCGACGGCGATGGAACTGGACGCGACCATCACGATGCCGAACGCGACCAGCCCGCTGATCGCCAACAGCAGCCACGGGTCATGGCGGCCCTTGGGACCAAGCTTGCGCACCGCTTGCGATGAACCGAATCCGAGCATGCTCAACGTACCTTCAAAGTCGCGAGGCCCACCAGCACCAGCACCACGGAAATGATCCAGAAGCGCACGATCACGCGCGGCTCCGGCCACCCCTTCAATTCAAAGTGGTGATGGATGGGCGCCATCCGGAACACGCGCTTGCCGCGCAACTTGAAACTGCCGACCTGCAGCATCACCGACGCGGTTTCGACCACGAACAAGCCGCCCATCACCAACAGGATGATTTCCTGGCGCACGACCACCGCCACGCAACCGATCGCCGCGCCGATCGCGAGCGCGCCCACGTCGCCCATGAACACCTGCGCGGGGTAGGTGTTGAACCACAGGAAACCCAAGCCGGCGCCGGTCAACGCGCCGCAGAACACCGCGAGCTCGCCCGCGCCGGGGATCGAAGGGATGCCGAGATACGCCGAGAACACCGCGTTGCCGGCAAGATACGCGAACGCGCCGAGTGCGGCGGCAACCAGCACCGCCGGCATGATCGCAAGGCCATCCAGGCCGTCGGTGAGATTCACAGCGTTGGAGAACCCGACGATCCACAGGTACGCCACCACCACGAAACCACCGCCCAGCGGAATCGCCACGTGTTTGAACAGCGGCACGTACAGGGCGGTCGCGGCCGGCACATTGGCGGTGTGGAACAGGAACAGCGCGGCGGCGAGGCCGACCACCGATTGCGCAAGATACTTCCAGCGCGCCGGCAGACCGTGCGGATCCTTCAACACGAGCTTGCGGTAGTCGTCGTAGAAACCGATCACGCCGCAGGCCAGCGTCACCAGCAGCACCACCCACAGGTAGCGGCTTTCGAGATCGCCCCACAGCAGCGTCGCCACCACGATCGCAGCCAGGATCAGCGTGCCGCCCATGGTCGGCGTGCCAGCCTTGGACAGGTGCGTCTGCGGACCATCCGTGCGCACCACCTGCCCGGCCTTCAGCGCGGTCAGGCGGCGGATCATCGCGGGACCGAACAGCAGCGCGACGAACAGCGCGGTCAACGCCGCCATGATGGTGCGGAACGTAATGTAATCGAACAGCCGCAGCGGCCCGAAGTAATGTTCCATCCAGCGCGAAAGTTCAAGCAGCATGCTGATCATCCCCCTGGCCGTGACCCAGCAGCGCCGTCACCACGTTTTCCATGTGCGACGCGTGTGAACCCTTCACCAACAGGCTCACGCCCGCGCGGAGATCGCTTTTCAGCGTTGCAATCAGCGCGGCCTGGTCAGGAAACACTTGCGCGTCGGCGCCGAAGGCTTCCGCCGCATGCGCGGCCAGCGCGCCAACCACGTACATGCGTGCAATGCCCTGCTCGCGCGCGGCGCCGCCGATGCGCGCGTGCAACGCCGCCGCATCGGGTCCCAGTTCGCCCATGTTGCCGAGCACCAGCCAGCGCTCCCCCGGCTGCAAAGCGAGCGTCGCCACGGCCGCAAGCACGGAGCCGGGATTGGCGTTGTAGCTGTCGTCGAACAACGTCCAGCCTTGGGGTGATGCGTGCCGCAGCAACCGTCCACTTACTGCCTCGACGGATTGCAGACCCGCGACGATCACGTCCAGTCCCACGCCCACGGCATGCGCCAATGCGGCGGCGGCCAGCGCGTTCGCGACATTGTGGCGACCCGGCAGCGGCAGATGCACCTTCGCGCTGCCATTCGGCATCTTCAGCTCGAAGTCGCTGCCGTCGGATTGCAAACGAATATCGCTGGCAGTCACATCGGCAGGCACATCGATGCCGAAGCGGAGAATGCGTCGCGTGCCCGCCAGCCCCCCGAAATAATTCGCGAACGCATCGTCGGCGTTGATCACTGCGACGCCGTCGGCCGGCAGCGCCTGATACACGGCGCCCTTGGTTTCGGCGACGCCTTCCAGCGTACGCATGCGTTCGAGATGCGCAGGCGCGATATTGTTGACCAAGCCGATGCGCGGACGCGCGATCGCGGCGAGATACGCGATATCGCCCGGCTTGCCCGCGCCCATTTCCAGCACGGCATAACGTGTATCGCGCGGCATCGAAAGCAGCGTCAACGGCAAACCGATTTCGTTGTTGAAGCTGCCGGGATTGCTGTGGGTGGCACCGTGGCGCGCGAGGATCCGCGCGGCCAGCGTCTTGACGCTGGTCTTGCCGTTGGAACCGGTGATGCCGATCACGGTCACGTCGCGCTGCGCGCGCACCGCGCTGGCGAGATCACCCAGCGCATGCAACGTGTCCGCCACCACGATCTGTGCAACGTCGGTATCGACGCGACGCGACACGATCGCACCGGAAGCGCCGCGGTCGGCTGCGGCTGCGACATGATCATGGCCGTCGTGAGTTTCGCCGATCAACGCCACGAAGACTTCACCGGGCTTAATCGTGCGCGAATCGGTGGACACGCCGCTGACACTGGCGTCGCCACCCTGCAGCACGCCGCGCGTCCACACCGCGATTTCCTTGAGACGCAAACTCAACACGGGCGCTTCTCCAGGGCGGCGCGCGCCACCTGCAGATCGTCGAATGGACGCTTGACGCCCGCGACCTCCTGATAGGTCTCGTGACCCTTGCCTGCGATCAGCACCACGTCGCCGGCCTGCGCTTGCGTGAGCGCGTGAACGATGGCTTTCGCGCGATCACGTTCGACCGTCGCCCGCTGCGGCGCATGCATTCCTGCCATGATCTGCGCGACGATCGCGTCGCCGTCCTCGCCGCGGGGATTGTCGTCGGTGACGATCACGACGTCGGCCATCCGCTCTGCGATTTCACCCATCAGCGGGCGCTTGCCGGCGTCGCGTTCGCCACCGCAACCGAAGATGCAGATCAATTTTCCTTCGGAGTGCGCGCGCAAGGTGGTGAGCACCTGCTCCAGCGCGTCGGGCTTGTGCGAATAATCGACGACCGCCAGAGGCAGGCTGCCCCCGCCCAGACGGTTCATTCGCCCCGCCACGGGCTGCAGCGTCTGCAGCGCATCGACGATGCGATCGAAGGGCACGTCCAGCGCGCCCAGCACGCCGGCCACCGCCAGAAGATTGGCGACATTGAAGCGGCCAAGCAGATGGCTGCGCAGCTTGCCGGTGCCCCAAGGCGTCGCGAGTTCGAAATCGATGCCGTCGGAATGCGTGTGCACGTCACGCGCACGGACGTCGGCGTCGTTCGACGCGAAGCCGCAGCGAATGACCTGCACGCCCGCCGGCACCCGCGCCGCCAGGTCGCGTCCGAATGCATCATCGATGTTGATGACGGCGGCACCAAGGTCCGGCCACGCGAACAGCTTGGCTTTGGCGGCTCCGTACGCTTGCATGGTGCCGTGGTAATCGAGATGGTCGCGCGTGAGGTTGGTGAACACCGCGACATCGAAATGCACGCCATCGACACGGTGCTGGTCCAGCGCGTGCGAGGACACTTCCATCGCAATGTCGGTGGCGCCGGCTTCGCGGAACTCGGCCAAAAGACCGTGCACCCGGATCACGTCGGGTGTGGTACGTTCGCCCGCCTTGATCGCGCCGTGCAAGCCCGCGCCCAGCGTGCCAATGGTGGCGGCACGCTTTCCGAGATGCGCGAGTGCCTGAGCCAACAGTTGCACCGTGGAGGTCTTGCCGCTGGTGCCGGTGACACCAATGACGGTCATCGCGGTGGACGGATCGCCGAAAAAGCGCGCAGCGATTGCACCGAGGCGTAGGCGCAGGTCGTCGATCCAAACCACCGGCACGTCGACCTGTGCCCGGGCGTCGCGAGATTCGCGCATTTCCGCAAGTACAGCCGCCGCTCCCTGCTTTGCAGCGGCCAATGCAAATTCGATCCCGCGATGCTTCGCACCCGCCAAGGCGACGAATGCATCGCCGGGACGCACTTCGCGCGAATCCTGGGTCAGGCCGGACACCAGGATGTCGCCCTGTGCGGGCGCGGCGATGCCGCGCAACAAGTCGTCCAGGCGCATCGCGGTCATGGGTTTGCCCCCTGCGCGGCCCGCGGAACCGCAGCAGCGGCGGCGGGTTGCGCAGGCGCGGGCGATGGAACCGGCGCCGGCGTCACGGGACCGCCTGCGTACCACTGCTGCACGTTGTCGGGCGGAATGTCCAGCAACCGCAGCGCGCCGGTCATGACCTCCCGGAACACCGGCGCGGAAACCAGTCCGCCGAAATATTCGCCGCCATGCCCGCCCGCATCGCGGACGATCACCACGCCGACCAGGCGCGGATCGCTGGCCGGCACGATGCCGCAGAACAGCGCGGCATAACGGTTGCGCGAATAGCCGCCTGCGATCGCGAGGTGCGCCGTGCCGGTCTTGCCCGCCACGGTGTAATCGGGGATTGCCGCCTGCGGCGCGGTGGCCGGAGGCGCACCCACCACCGTACGCAGCATCGCCATCACTTCGCCGGCAATGTTTTCGGGCTCCACCCGCACGCCGGGATTGTCATCACCCTTGATGAAAGTCGGAGTGTGCTTGACGCCGCCATCCGCGATCGCCGCGTACGCCTGCGCGAGTTGCAGCGCCGTCACGTTGAGGCCGTAGCCGAACGAAATGGTGGCCTTGACGAAATCGCCCCAGGTACGCGGCGGCGGAACATAGCCACCCACCTCGCCCGGGAAACCGCTGCCGGTGCTGGCGCCGAAACCGAATTGGTGCAGCACCGCGGCCATCTGCTGCGGCGTCAGCGTCAGTGAAATCTTGGAAGCGCCGACATTGCTGGAATAAGTGATTACATGGCTGACGTCGATCAGGCCGTTGTTGCTGTCATCGCGGATCAGGTGGCCATCGATCGTGAACGTCCCGGGGTTGGTGTTCACCGGCGTGGCCGGGGTCCACCTGCCCGACTCCAGCGCGGTGGTGATGGTGAACGGCTTCATCGTCGAACCCGGCTCGGTCACGTCGGTGACCGCACGATTGCGGCGCTGGCCCGGATTGCTGCTGTCGAGGTCGTTGGGGTTGTACGACGGCACGTTGACCATCGCGATGATTTCCCCGTTGCGCGGGTCCACGATCACCATCGAACCCGATGCGGCGTGGCGTTTCACCACCGCCTCGGTGAGCGCCTGATAGGCGAGATACTGGATGCGGCTGTCGATGCTGAGCGTCAGGTCGTGGCCCGGCACCGGCGCGCGAATCTGCTCGACGTTTTCGACCACGCGGCCGAGACGGTCGCGGATCACGCGCTTCTCGCCCGGCTTGCCGGCCAGCCAGCCGTCGTAGGCCAGCTCCAGGCCTTCCTGTCCACGGTCGTCGATGTTGGTGAAGCCCAGCACGTGCGCCATCGCGGCGCCTTCGGGGTAGTAGCGCTTGAATTCGCGCTGCGCGTTCACGCCGGGAATATCCAGCGCCAGGATGGCCTTGGCCGCTTCCGGCGGCATCAATCGGCGCAGATACACGAATTCCCTGGCGTTGCGCGTTTGCAGCTTGCGGGTCAGGTCGACGGCATCGACGCCCAGCGTCTTGGCCAACTCCGGAATGCGATCGGTGTGTTGCAGCAACTCGTCCGGGTTCGCCCACAGCGACAGCATCGGCGTGGACACCGCCAGCGGCACGCCGTTGCGGTCGTAGATCGTTCCACGCGACACCGGAATCTCGACTTCGCGCAGGAAACGCGCATCGCCCTGCTGCTGCAGGAATGCCTGATGCACCACTTGCAAATCCACCGCGCGCGCGATCAAGCCGACCGCGGCCGCAGCAAGCACCACCGCCACCAGCGCAAGGCGCATGCGCGGATTCGGGCGGCGCCGGCGCGGCGGATGCGAAGTCGATTCGGGCGGACGGCGCGGCTTCATTCGTGGATCATCTCCACGCTGTTCGCGGGCGGACTGATCATGCCGAGTTGATCGCGCGCGATCTGTTCGATGCGGGAGGGGCTGGCCCAGGTGGCTTGTTCGAGTTCCAGGCGACCGAACTCCACGTTCAGCGCGTCACGCTGGTTTTGCAGCTTCGACAACTGGACGAACTCAACGCGATCCTGATGACGCGCCCATACGACCGCGATGCCACTCGCGATCACCGCCAGCAGCAGCACGCCCACCGCGAGAGCGCCGATCGTCCTCAAGGGAAGACCCCCGGTGCCGTCCTTTCGGCGATGCGCAATACCGCCGAACGCGCGCGCGGATTGCGTTCGACTTCCCCGGTATCCGGCATCTGCGCGCGGCCGATGGCACGCAACGGCGCCGGCTTCGATGGTGGCGCCGGGAGCCCGCGGCGCACCGACACAGGCTGCGGCCCGCGGATGAACTGCTTGACGATGCGGTCTTCGAGCGAATGGAAGCTGATCACCGCCAGACGTCCACCCGGCCTCAACACTTCCACGACGGCAGGCAGGGCGCGCTCGAGCGAACCGAGTTCATCGTTGACTTGCAAGCGAAGCGCCTGGAACGTGCGCGTAGCGGGATGCTTGTTGCGCTCGCGCCGGCCCAGCGCGTGTTCGACCAGTTCCGCGAGTGCACGGGTCGTGCGAAGCGGCGATTCGGCGCGGCGCGCGACGATCGCGTGCGCGACACGCCGGCTCATGCGTTCCTCACCGTAGCGAAACAACACATCCGCGATTTCGCGTTCGTCGGCATTCGCGAGGAAAGTTGCGGCGCTTTCGCCGGTCGTCGGATCCATGCGCATGTCCAGCGGCGCGTCCGACTGGAACGAGAAGCCGCGCGCGGCGTCGTCGAGCTGCGGTGATGAAACACCAAGGTCCAGCAGCACCCCGTCGAGTCCGGCGCGCGCCGCATCCCAATCGGCCATCTCCGAAAAATTCGCATGCCGGATCGCGACGCGCGGGTCACCGCCGAATTCGCGCTGCGCGTGCGCGATGGCTTGCGGGTCGCGATCCATCACCAGCAGACGCCCGTCCGCGTCCAGCCGATCGAGGATCGCCCGCGCATGACCGCCACGGCCAAAGGTGCCATCGAGATAGCGGCCACGGGGGTGCACCGCCAGTCCGGCGAGCACGGCTTCCCGCATCACCGGGATGTGCTGAAGCTCCCGACCGGCCGTCATCGCTCGCGTCCCGTCCATTCGCATCCACGCACACCGCGTGCGCCGCCCACGTTTCACCCGCATCCGACCCGGCGCCGCTCGCCGTTCGCGGAATGCACGCATCACAACTTCAGTCCCACCATTTCCTCGCTGACTTCCTCCTCGCCGATCGTCTGGTGGATCTTCGCGAGGTGCGCCTGCTCACTCCACAGCTCGAATTTGTTGCCCATGCCGAGCAGCACCGCCTTCTTCTCGATGCCGGACGCCGCGCGCTGGCTGGCGGGCAGCAACACGCGGGCCGCGGTATCCAGCTCCACCTGCGCGGCGGCACCGACCAGCTTCAGTTGCAGGTCGCGGTGCACGCGCTTGACGCTGGACAGCGCATTCACTTGGTCGCGCACGCGTTCCCACTCCGGCTGCGGAAATACCCACAAGCAACCCGACTCGAACGGGTTGTAAGCAATCACGAGGTGGTTGTTGCACACGCGCGCAATCAGCTCCCGGTAGGCAGTGGGAACCGCCAACCGACCTTTTTCGTCCACGCTGATTGCGGTTTCGCCTTGGAACATGCGACTTGTTTCCCACGTTTTCCCACAAAACCACACGGGTGCCCACCTTAGTCGCAGGAGGTGAGACTGTCAAGAAAATTTCGCTTTTAGATCAATGGGAAAGGCGAAGTTCTGACCGAAATTCAGGCGTTCTATGAGGTACGCTCGCAAGGTCCTTGAATCCAAAAGATTTCGCCCTCTGAGCATTGAGCGCGATTCGCGCCAAATGGCTGCGATCGGCGACCGAGGCAATTCAGAGGTTCAGCCACCGGTCAGTCAAGCCTGCTCGTCGTCGCCGTGCCTGCTGGCGCACGTGCCCTCGGAACGAGGTGTTGGGCGGGAGTAGCGCAGCACATCCCGCCGAGTGACACCCGAAGGCGGGTTGTCACCCGCCCTACCAAAGCAGGCAATCGATGGCCATTCCGGCGCGCGAAATGCGGGGCCGCCGCACGCTTGTGTGCCGGGATTTCCGCTCGAAGCGGCTGTTGTGGAAACTCAGGCCATGGATGGCCGTTCTGGTGCGGCGGGGCGCAAAGATCATCACGCGTCCGGTCACACAACACGGCTGCGATCAAGGATGATCGCAAAAAAATGGAGTCGGCCTGTAAGCCGGGTCCTGTGCGCCTTGCGGCGTGACAGTCATTCCTCTAGGCCAAGCGTCACCGCTTGGCTCAAGCAACCAACCCGGGAACGGCGCGGGCCACGCCATCGTTCCCCTATTTGGTCTTGCTCCGGGTGGGGTTTGCCGTGCCGGTCGGTTACCCGACTCGCGGTGGGCTCTTACCCCACCGTTTCACCCTTGCCACGACCCTGCCACCCTTCTGCCGCCCTGCAACCTCTTGGATACGGACTTGGACGTCGCCCGCTTCGCGTTCGACGTCAAGTCCTCCCGCTGCAAGAGCGGCAGAAGGGTGGCAGGGTCGTTCGGCGGTCTGCTCTCTGTTGCACTTTCCGTCGGCTCGCGCCGCCCAGGCGTTACCTGGCACCCTGCCCTGCGGAGCCCGGACTTTCCTCGGCATTCCGAAGAATGACGCGACTGTCCGGCCGACTCCACGCGTGAGTATAGTCGCTCGTTGCTGAAGCAACGAGCTGTAAAGGGCAAGCCGCCCGCTGCGCCCGCTGTAAAGAGTAAAGAGGAGAATGCCCACTTGACTCTTACAGTTCACGGCGAAGCCGCGTACGACTTCACCGTTCACCGCGCTCGTAGAGCGCTTTGCGCGGCGCGCCGCTGATCGCGGCGGCGAGTTTCGCGGCTTGCGTGGGCGGCAATTCCGCGCGCAGCAGCGCGTAGACGCGACGACCTTCCGCCAGTTTCGCGTCGATCTCTTCGCCGCGCCCGGCAATCACCAACACGCATTCGCCGAGACGTTGTTCGGCATCGGATTCGACGCGCGCCGCGATCTCGCCCAGCGTCATGCCGATGCAGGTTTCGTGCAGCTTGGTGAGCTCGCGTAGCAGGCGCGCTTCGCGCTTCGCGCCGAATGCATCGCGCAGATCCGCACAACATTCAAGGATGCGATGCGAAGACTCGTAGATCACCAGCGTGCGCGTCTCGCTCACGAGTTCGCGCAAACGCGCGCGACGCGCCGACGCCTTGGCCGGGAGAAAACCTTCGAACACGAAGCGGTCGCTGGGCAGGCCCGCCACCGACAAGCCCGCGATTGCGGCGCAGGCGCCCGGGATCGGCGAAACATCGATGCCCGCCTCGCGCGCGGCGCGCACGAGCCGGAACCCCGGGTCGCTGATCAACGGCGTGCCGGCATCAGAAATCAATGCCACGTCTTCGCCCGCCTGCAGCTTCGTGATGAGCGCCGCCACGGCCGCGCGTTCGTTGTGTTCGTGCAACGCGGTCAGCGGCGTGGCAATCCCGAAGTGCTGCAGAAGCGGGCGGCTGTGGCGCGTGTCTTCCGCGGCGATCACGCTCGCATCGCGCAGCACCTGTCGTGCCCGCGGCGAAAGATCCCCCAGATTGCCGATGGGCGTCGCGACCACCCAGAGAATTCCCGGTTTGCGCGCGTTCATGCGAATCCTGATGCTGCGGCACGATCCGTTATCATCGCCGAAAAGGCTGCGCCACGCGCGCATGGACGAAGCATGTTCAGGAACAGGTTTCACGCGCACATCGGTGTCCTGCTCGCGGCGCTTGCGCTGTTTGCAGGTTGCACAACACTCGGGCCGTCCCGACAAAAAGCGGGCGAAGAAGCGCACGCACTCACCGCGATCGAATATGTGCGTGCCGCGAACGGAGCCCTGCAGCGCGGCGACGCCCATGCCGCGCTGAAACAACTCGCCGCGGTGCCATCAAACGCGCCACCCGACGTGCAGCAGCAAGCCCTCGACGTGAAGGCACGCGCCCAGCTCGCCAGCGGAAATCGCCTTGCCGCCGCGCGATCGCTGATCCAGCGTGCCGCACTGCTGCCGGTCCCCGCACAAGCCGCAGAACGGCAACAAGCCGTTGCAATACTGGCCGGTATGGGTCATGACCAGTTGGCGCAGACGGATGCCTCGCTCGCCGACGACGATCCGGTCAAGCCCTGGGTGCAAAAAGCCATCGCACAACCGGGCGCCGCAGCAGCCCGCGTATTGCCGCAACCGAACCAACCCGTCGGCACCTTGCAGGGTGCGGCATCACCGCAAGGCTACGCGATGCCGGCCAAGGTCGCGCTGTTGTTGCCGGCGACGGGCCCGGTGGCAGTGGCTGGCGCAGCCGTGCGCGACGGCTTCTTCACCGCGTATTTCCATGCGCCGATCACCCACGAGCAGCGTCCGGTGATCAAGGTATACGACACCGGCGGCACCGCAGGTGGCAGCGTTGCCGCCTACAAGCAGGCTGTCACGGACGGGGCCTCGCTCGTGGTCGGGCCATTGGGCCGTGATGCGGTGGGCGCGATCTTCGCGCAATCCAGCCTGCCGGTGCCAGTGCTGGCGCTCAACCATCCGCAAGGCAGCACGGCGACGCCGGCGGCCAGCTATGAATTCGCACTGCTGCCCGAAAGCGAGGGCGCGCAGCTCGCGGCGTACATGGTCACGCTGGGGTTGCACGCCGCGATCGTGTTTCGCGGCAGCGATGACACCGCGTCGCGCACCTTCGACGCCTTCAAGACTCAGTTTCAAAGCCTGGGCGGACAGGTGGCCAATGACATCGTGCTGCAGCAAGGCAGCGTGGACTTCGCCGGGCAAATACAGGCGGCGCTGGCCGGGTCGGGTTCGCAAACCGGGATCGTCGCACTACTGCGACCGCAGCAGGCGCGCCTGCTGCTGCCGCAACTGCGATTGGGGCGCTCGACGCTGCCGGTGTTCGCCACATCGATGGTGTACTCGGGCGACGAAAACGCCACCGCCGACGCAGACCTCGATGGCCTGCGCTTCTGCGACGAACCCTGGTTGTATGACGCCCAGGCCGGCTTGCCCGACCACGCCACCCTGGCGTCGCAACTCGCGACCGCCAGCGGACCCGCGGCACGCCTGTTCGCGTTCGGCATGGACGCCTACGCGCTGATTCCGTACCTCGGCTGGTTGCACACGCATCCGGAAAGCTACGTGCCGGGCGCCTCCGGACAATTGACCATGGACGCGTTCGGACACGTGCAACGCACGCCCATCTGGGTGGAATTCCAGGGCGGCGTCGCGCGCCCGGTGGCGGCGGGGCTGGAAACGCAGCCCGCCGACGCCCCGGCACCCGCCCATCCATGAAACCGGGCGCGATCGGCGCGCGCTTTGAACAACGCGCGCTGGAGTGTCTGGAACGCGCGGGTCTCAAAAAGGTCGAAAGCAATTACCGGACCCGCTTCGGAGAACTGGATTTGGTGATGCGCCATGACGACACGCTGGTGTTCGTGGAAGTCCGCTACCGGCGCCACGCGCAATTCGGCGGCGGCGCGGCCTCGATCGGCACGGCCAAGCGCGCAAGGCTCACGCGCGCAGCGCTGGGTTTCCTGCAGGCGCATCCGCAGCTCGCTTCGATGCCGTGCAGGTTCGATGTGATAGCGTTCGACGGCGATGCCGAGGCACCACGCTGCGACTGGCAGCGCGCCGCGTTTGAAATTTGTTGACAATGGGAATCCAGACATGCGCAAGACGATCGTCGTGACCACCTTGCTTTCGCTGTGCTTTGCACTGGCCGCGTGCAGTGTGTTCACCCCGCGCCGTGGCTTCAATCGCGTGCTCAACGACCGCAACGTGCAGATCACGGCGCAGCGGGCGCTGGATAACGATCCCGAACTCTCCGGCCGCGCGCACATCGGTACGAGCGTGTACAACGGCGTATTGCTGATGATCGGCGAGGCAAGCACCGAAGAGGTGAAGCGGCGCGCCGAAGCCGACGTGACCGGCTACGAGGGCGTGCAGCGCGTCGTGAACCTGATCGACGTGATGCCGCTGCAGTCGGTGGGGCGCTCGGCGCTCGATGCATCGCTCACGGCGCGCGTGAAAACCTCGCTGTTGCACATCGACATGCCCGGCTTCGACCCGGGCCGGGTCAAGATCAGCACCGCGCATGGCAATGTGTACCTGATGGGACTCGTCAGCCACAAGGAAGCCGATGCGGTGGTGGACATCGTGCGGACCGTCGCCGGTGTGAACAAAGTGGTGCAGGTGTTCGAATACACGGATTAGTGCGATCGTCCATGATCGCGGCGCAAGCGATTCCCGTTGGGTGAATCCGCTCCTCGGTTTGGGAAGACCAGAACGGCCATCCATGGCCTGACTTTTCGCAAAAGCCGCTTCGAATAGCGCAGTTGAATAGCTAAACTTGCGCGGATGAGCGCGACGGCCGCGATGGCCACCCCTATTGCGAGCGAACCTTTCGACGCACTGATGGCGCGCATCCGTGCGTGCCAGGTTTGTGCGCGGCACCTGCCCCACGGTTGCCGGCCGGTGCTGCAGGCACATCCCGGCGCGCGCCTGCTGATCGTCAGCCAGGCACCCGGCCGCAAGGTGCATGAAAGCGGTGTTCCATTCAACGACAAGAGTGGCGAGAAGTTGCGCGCATGGCTGGGCATCGACGACGCCACGTTCTACGACCCGCGCCATGTCGCGATCGTGCCGATGGGTTTCTGCTACCCCGGCAAGGGCGAATCCGGCGACCTGCCGCCACGCCCGGAATGTGCGCCGCTGTGGCATCCGCAGTTGATGCCGCGCCTCGTGAACGTCAGGTTGACGCTTGCAATCGGCGGTTACGCGATCCGCGGCATGCTTGGCAACCGGCGCAAGGCGACACTGACGGAAACCTGCGAGGCATGGCGTGAATATTTCGACGGCGGCGTGTTGCCGTTGCCGCATCCGAGCCCGCGCAATACCGCATGGTTCCAGCGGCACCCGTGGTTCGCAGCCGAGACGTTGCCTGCCCTGAAACGGCGCGTACGCAAGTTGATGCGCGACTGATCGCCGCTCACGTGTTGTCGGGGGGCGGCGTGGTGCGTCCCCGGGCGCCGGCCCACAGCCCGGCCAGCATGCAGCGGATGTTGTCTCGGCGCGGCGCCACCAGCAACGAAAACAACAGGAATTTGACGACGAGGCGCGGCAGGTCCTGCGCGACCCACCGTCGTGGCGCGTAGGTGCGCTGGTACAGCAGCACGCGATTGCGCATCATGTAGAACAGGCGCCGTGGCGAATGCACCACGATGCCGCGCGACACGCCCGGCATGTTCCGCCGGGTTTCTCCAAGGCTATGTCGCAGGCGTGCCCCGCATACACCGTACAACGCGTAACCCGCGGCACTTGCGCGGAAACACCATTCGAGATCCACGTTGTCGATGAACAGCGCGTCGTCCATTCCACCCACGTCATCCAGCACCGCCAGCGGAATCAGGCAACCCGACGAAATCAGGAAATCGCAACGGATCGCCCCGCAGGTGCCGTCGCAGCGAAGCTTTTGGTTGAATGGGAAACGAATGCGGACGAACGGCGCGTCCTCATCCTCGCGCGGATCACGGAACCTCGGGCCGACCGCGGCCATTCGCGCGTCTGCGCGTGATCGATTGAACGCGGAAATCAGCGCGTTGACCATGCTTGCGTCGGGCACGCTGTCCTGATCCATCAACAGCACGTGCGACACGCCCGGCAGTTCGCGGGCGCGGTCGATACCGATGTTCATCGCACGCGCAAGTCCACGGTTCTCACTCAACGCGACCAGCATCACGTCGGGGTGTTCATGGCAAAATTCGTGGAACCGCGGATCACGCGTGCCGTTGTCCACCACGACGACATGTCCAACCTGGGGGAGCAACGCTTCCACGAGTTCGCGCAACAGCGCGAGTTCCGGCTGCCAGGTGACCAGCACCGCGCACACGCCGGGTTCGGGCGCTGCCGAGGTGGCGGTAAGTTCGCTTGGGTCAATCACGATGCGACGGCCAACCCGCATCGATGCGCCGCCGCACAACGATCGCAAAGCATGGCAATGGAAATTCTGGCGGCATGGCCGCGTGATTGTCGCCGCGCCGCCGGCGACTTCAAAGCCCCCAGCACCCGCGGTCGGGATGAAACCCGCGCGGATGCACATCGAGCAGGCGTTCGAGCTCGGCATTGTCGGCGACGAGATCCTGCTCCAGCCGCGTCAGCGGTCCGCGCAGGATTGGCATGAAACGCGCCCCGGTGCGAACCAGAGGACGAGGAACGCGGAACGCAAGCGTGCGTACCGGCAGGCTGGTGCGCACACGCGCAAACATTGCCGCGGCGCTCAGTCGCTCGCCGCCGCCGATCTGAAGGATGAGCCGATTCGCGCCGCCATCCAGCGCGCGCAGCACGGCCGTTGCAATGTCGCCTGCGTGCACAGGCTGGCGCCATCCCGAACCCGCGGGCAAGCCGAATACCCGCCAGCGCACCGCGCGTCGTGCCAACGGCGTCAAGCTCTTGTCGCGCGCCGCGCCATAAATCAGGGTCGGCCTGAATATCGTCCACGCAATCCCGCGCCGATCACACGCTTGCGCGAGCGCCGCCTCGCCTTCGCGCAAGCGCCGCGCTATCTCGCGTTCGGCGGCGATCGGCGATGCCTGTTTGCTTTCCGCGCTCATGGAGCTGGTGGCCACGACACGTTCAAGCTTCGGCGCCGCACCCGAATCGATCCAAGTAGCCAATGCCTCGAGCGGCGCGAAACTGCACACGGCCGTCGCTCGATCAGACCTATCAGGTGGCTGCGGCAGCGCGCCTTGCAGCCAAGTCACCCCTGCGATTTCCGGTTGCGGACTGCGCGACAGCGCCAACACCCGCGAACCCGCGCGCACCAGTTCGGGCAGCAGGAAACAGCCGATCTGGCTGCTCGCTCCGCACACCAGCACCGTTCCGGTTTGCCGCGTGGCATCGGTATCTCGAAAGGCGTTCATGCCACCCGTGCCTGTTCAACATACGTAAACCGCATGATCGCCTCGTGCAAACGCACTGACTCGCCTCTGTGGTTCCCGCGAGGGGTCAAGCGCGATCGCGCTGGATCCCTTGTCACCGCACGTTCCGGTGCTGCAGGGAATGAACGCATCCTGCACTCAGTTGTTGCGCTGGATTCTCGCATCCACTTCGCTGATGCGTGGATCCTGGGGCACCAGACGTTGCGCTTCCTGCAATGCGGTGCGCGCGGCGGCGAGTTCCCCCAACCCGACATAATGATCGGCGCGGTCGAGCCAGGCGCTTCCAAGCCTGTGCCGCATGCTTGACGCGGCAGGATCACCCGGGTCGAGCTGTTCAAGCGTCGCCAGCATGTCGTGGGCGTGGTCCAGATTGTCGGCGCGCACCGCTTGATCGAACTGGGCGCGGGTGGCTTCCGGCAACGCCCGCAAGCCGTCCTGCGCCTCTAAATTGTTGCCGTCGATGCCGAGTGCGGCGCGATACAGGTCGTAGGCGCTGTTCCCCGGCGGCAACATGATGTCGCCCTTGCGCGCGGCGCCCTTGGCACGCGCCACCAGCCGCGCAACCTTGGCCGATTGCATCGGGGTCAGCGGCGGCGCGGGCGGCGGCGGGGCGGAAGCCTCGGGTACATATCCGGTTTCGCTCGCGGCAGCGCGCGAACGCGCCGCCGCAAGATTCCGCGCTTCGCGTGCATGTTCGGCTTCTCCCGCAGCCAAACGCGAGCGCGCAGCCGCGAGATCGGCCGACTTGGGCGCCAGTTCGGCCGCCTCGTCCAGGAGCTTTTTCGCATCCTGCGCCTGCCCCGATTCCATCGCGGCATTGGCTTGCACGATCAACGCTTCGGCGACCTGGCCGAGGCCCGCCCGAGCCTGGTCGTTGCCGGGGTCGGCTTTCAGTGCGGCCTTGAATTGCGCCTCGGCGTTGTCGTCGCCGGTACCGGTGACCTTGCCTGCGCGCAGGTACTCCTGGCCCTTGTCGAGGTATTGGTCGCGTTGCGAATCGGAGGCGCGGTCCGCGTCGGCGACGCTCGCGCGCAGCGTGGGCAATTGCGAATAGCGCGGCAGCAACCCCGCCAGAGTCGATAGCGTCTGCTTGGCGCCGGCGAGATCATTGCTGCCAAGCTGGCCCTGGATACGCGTGGCGAGCAGATCGCCGACCTGATCCATTCCGTGTCGCGCGACCGCGTTGTGGGGATCGCCCGCCAGCACCTTGCGGAACAACGCCGCCGCGCCGTCGTCCCCGTCGATGTGCCCGTTCGCGAGCGCCGCACGCGCCTGGTTGATCATCACATCGACGTTGGAACTGTTCAGAACTGCCTTGGCCAATTCCTGATCCACGCCTTCCACCGCCGCGCCACCGCCGAGCAGGCTGCGCGCCTCTTCCAGCGAAGTACGCGCGGAGGCGTAGTCGCGCCGCTTCAACGTCGCCTGCGCGCGGTCGAGCTCCGCGTGGCCGACATTTTGCAAACCGGTCAGTGCGTGCTCGTTGTCGGGATCGAGTGCACGCGCGGCCTCGTACAAATCGCGCGCACTGTCGGGGCTGCCGGACAGGTTGCCCGCCGAATACGCGGTGTCCGCGCGCGCCAGCAGCGAGTTCAACTGCGTCTGCGGCAACATGCCACTGAGCGCGGCCTGATGGCTCCACGCCCACGCACCGATCGCCACTACCACGAGTACACCGATGACGACGGACCAGCGCACGCGATGATGTCGGCGCAACGGACGCCTGCGGGCAGGGCGGGGACTGAACGGCGGCGGCGACGTGGAAGTCGGGCGCTCACGCGCGGCGGCGCGCCGGTCCGTGCCAGCATCGAGCTGGTCGAGATCGCCCAGCGTCGGATCGGTCCGCCCCGGTGTGTCGCGTGAAGAAGAATCGTGCCGAACGTTCATGCCGAATCCATCGCCAGACCGCAGTCCGGCGTCGCCATTGCCGCCCATGAGACCGCGGCGACCCGCACCGGTTCCACCCGTTCAAGCCGCGGCATCGAGCATCTTAACATTGGCCCCATGCATCTTCGGGCACCACGGTGCGGCATTCAGCCGGCGGCCAGCCGGCGTGCGTCGGTGACGTTGGGCAGCGCGGCGAGCCGCGCCAGCAGCGAAGACAACTCGCCATAGTCGTGCACACGCAAGGTGAAGTGCATCGTCAACTCGCCAAGATCGCCATTGCTCCGGCTGTCCGACGCCACGATGCGCGCACCGCTATTGGCAACCACATTGGTGACGTCGCGTTGCAGGTCGCGCCGGTCGTAACCGACCACGGCGATGTCGACCTCATAGGCTCGATCGGGCGCGCTGTGCCAGCGAACCTCGATCACCCGCGCCGGATCGCGTGCGCGCAGCCGAGCCAGTGCGACGCAGTCGGCGCGATGCACGGTGACGCCGCGCCCACGCGTGACGTAGCCAATGACCTCGTCACCCGGCAACGGACGACAGCAACGCGCGAGCGTCGTCAGCAGATTGCCGACCCCTTCCACGGTCACCGCGCCGGGCTTGCCGACATCGGCGGGAATGCGCCGCGACGGCTTCGCGGCCGCCGGTTGCGGTGCCGTCTGTGCTTCCAGCATCGCGCGGGTCAGTTGCGCAATGACGATTTCACCGAGCGCCAGCGCCACCAGCAAGTCGTCGCGATTCTTGCGCCCGAGTCGTGCCGGCAGGGTCTCCAAAACGTCGTCGGAGATGCCGAGGCGACGCACTTCGCGTTCCAGCAACAACTTTCCTGCGGCGATATTTGCTGCAAGATCCTCGCGGCGGAACCACGCGCGCAACTTGCCGCGAGCGCTGGCGGTGGCCAGATAACCGAGCAGAGGCGACAGCCAGTCGCGACTGGGTGCAGGTTCTCGTGCGGTGAGTATCTCGATGCGATCGCCGCTGGCCGGCTGGTATGTCAGCGGCACGATGCGACCATTGAGCTTGGCGCCGCGGCAGCGGTGCCCGACCATGGTGTGCACATGATAGGCGAAATCGAGCACGGTCGCGCCGGCCGGCAGGTCGATCACCTCGCCTTTGGGCGTCAGCAGGTACACGCGATCCTCGGCCAGTTCCGCGCGCAGCTCGGCTGCCAGCGCCGCCTCGTCCTCGCCCTCGCCGCGCGTTTCCAGCAGTTTGCGCATCCATGCGACGCGCGCCTGATAGGCGGCGTCACCCGCTCCGCCTTCCTTGTAGCGCCAGTGCGCGGCCACGCCGAGTTCCGCACCGCGGTGCATTTCCTCGGTGCGGATCTGCACTTCCAGGGTCTTGCCGTCCGGGCCGATCACCGCGGTGTGCAGCGAGCGGTAGTTGTTGCCCTTCGGTCGTGCAATGTAGTCGTCGAATTCCCGGGGAATGATCGGCCACAGCGCGTGCACCACGCCCAGCACTGCATAGCAATCGGTATCCGTTTGCGTGAGTACGCGCAACGCCCGGATGTCGTACAGCTCGCCGAAGCCGATGCGCTTGCGCTGCATCTTCCGCCAGATCGAATAGATGTGTTTGGCGCGCCCGTTGACGCTGGCTTCGATACCATGCGCGCGCAATGCCTCACGCAGCGCATCCACGCAGCGCGCGATCCAGACTTCGCGATCGGCGCGGCGTTCGTCCAGCAACGCAGCGATGCGGTGGTACGTATCGGGCTGCAGATACCGGAACGCCAGGTCTTCCAGCTCCCACTTCCACTGGCCGATGCCGAGACGGTTGGCCAGCGGCGCGTGGATGTCGCGGGTCAGTTGCGCCAGTTCGCGGCGCTCGGCTTCGGGCAATGCCGCGGCCGCACGCAATCGTGCCAACTGGCGCGCGAGCAACAGATACACCACGCGAAGATCTCGGATGATCGCCAGCAGCAACCGGCGCAGCCCCTCGCTGCCGCCGGCCATGTCGCGCGACGCGTGCAGCGCCCACACGCGCTCGGCCTGCTGCTGGCCGTCCACAAGCCGCCGCAACGATTCCGACGCATGCAGGCTTTCGGGAGGCCAAACCTCCCGGCGCACGCTGGCCACGGCGTACCATCCCGCTGCCGCGCGCGTTTCCGCATCACAACCGATGTCACGCAACAGCGCGTCGGTCTCCGCCCACAGCGCACGATCCGGCACGGGCAGCGTCGCAGTGGGCGCCGCGCGCCCCGAATCGGTAGTGATAGTCGATGGGCTCATGTGCCGAAAGCGTCGTTCGGCGCGGCCGGGAAAGGCCGCCGAAAGACAGTCAGTGTATTAAATCAGGACGTCCACGAACCCCGTGCGGCTTGCATGGGGCACTGCTATTATCGCCGCCCATGCGCACCCGACTGATGTTGCCGGCCGCCCTGGCCCTGCTGATCACTGCCCTGCCCGTCATGGCGCAACAATTTTCCTCCCTGGAGGAGCGCATGTCGGCGGCCGACTTCAAGGCCGCGGGCCTCGACAAGCTCACGCCACAGGAATTGCAATCCCTCGACAACTGGCTGCGCACGCACGAGCAGACCAAGATGGTTTCCGCGAGCGGCCAGCCGGTGTTCTATCCGGAGAACCAGCCTCGCGACAAATTCGACACGCATCTGGTCGGGCACTTCAATGGCTGGGCCGGCCAAACGACGTTCACCCTGGACAACGGCCAGGTCTGGAAACAGGCCGAATCCGGTACGTATTCCTGTCCTGACGTCGACAATCCCGAAGTCACGATCAAGCCCATGATCCTGGGGAGTTGGCTGATGTACGTGCAGGGTTGCAACCAGAGCCTGCGCGTCGAACGCGTGAAATAACACCCGCCAACCCACATCCCCGCGCTGTCTTTCCCATGCCGATGCGGGCATGATGTTTGCTAACGCGGCCACATCGGACGCGCGAGGATCGTGCCGTGCTGGAAGTCTGGTTGCCGCTGCTCGTTTTCATGGCGCTGGCCGGGTCGTGGTACCACGTGCTGCGGTTGCGCGAACGCGCGACGGCGCACGCGCGCCGACTGTGCGAACGTTATGGCCTGCAACTGCTGGACGACAGCGTGGCGTTGCATCGTCTGCGCTTGAACTGGCGGCGCGGTTCGCTGCACGTGATGCGCGAATATCGCTTCGAGACCAGCCGCGGCGGGGATGACCGCCAATCCGCCAGCGTCCGGCTGCTGGGCGATCGCATCGTGGGCGAGCGCATGCCCGCGTGTCACGACCTCGACAACGGTGTCACGGCGGTCCGCATACTGCACGACGTACCGTCGTGGCAGGCTGCACCGGATGCCGCCGGCGACAAGATCGTTCCGATCACGCGTGCGCGAAGGACGCTGCACTGACAGGCCCAGGGTCGACGCTCGCTACCAACGACTTCCCCGCCTTTTTGCGCCCGCTTTGAACGCCGAAGGCGGCCCGTTAGGGCGAGCCACACGGATGTGGCGGGTAGGCCAGCGAAACCAAAATGGAAGTGTTTCGCGCTCGCCAAGACCAAAATGGTCCGGCGTTCCCCGATGACGATCAAAAGCAAAAGCGCTCAACTGCGCGACAGCGCGCCATACCTTCGTCGTCACTTCACGACGTGCAGGCTGGGTTTGCCCTTGGGCCGAGGCTTCTCCGGCTTGTCGCCGTCACCGCCCTTGTCCACGTCATCGGAAACCGAAGCGTCCTGCGCCGACGTGGGCACGGCCTGCAGCGAAGGCGAGGTTGATTTGGCCGGTGAAGTAGCCGACGGTTGTAGCGGCGTAGCAGTTCCCGCCGCATCTTCGGCCAGCAACATTCCCTGCCCGTTTTCGCGCGCGTAGATCGCCTGCACGGCGGCAACAGGAACGCTGACCGCGTGGCTGGCGCCGCCGAAGCGGGCCATGAAGGTGATCGCGTCATTGCCGATTTCGAGCCGCGCAATCGCGCGCGGTGCGAGATTCAGCACCACCCGGCCGTCGCTGATGGCCTGCGTCGGCACCTGCACGCCGGGTTTGGCGGCATCCACCACGATGTACGGCGTGAGGCCGTTGTCGCAGATCCACTCGTGCACGGCCCGCAACAGGTACGGACGGTTGGAGGTCATGGCGGGTGTTTGTTCGGTCACAATTCGCCCAGCATGCGCTCTTCGGCAGTGAGGCTGCGCGCGAAGCCCTGGCTGCGGAACAGGCGTTCGCCGTAATCGATGATGGGCTTGGCTTCCTTGGGCAGCGACACGCCCAGCGAAGGCAAGCGCCACACCACTGGCGCAACCAGGCAGTCGGCCAGGCTGATTTCGGGATTCAGGAAAAACTTGGCAGCCTTGAACAACGGCAGCGCCGCCATCAGGTGGTCGCACAGGCGCTTGCGGGCAGCTTCGGCGGCACGCCCGCCGGTGCGGATGTTCGCCACTTCCGGTACCCAGTCGCGTTCGATGCGCACGCAGGCCAGGCGCAGGCGCGCGCGCGACAGCGGATCGACCGGCATCAGCGGCGGGTGTGGATAGCGCTCGTCGATGTACTCGCACACCACGTCCGGCTCGTACAGCACCATGTCGCGATCCTGCAACGTCGGGGTATCGCCGTACGGATTGATCGAGAGCAGTTCCTCGTGCGGTTTGCCGGCCGGCACTTCGACGCGGTCATAGACCACGCCCTTGGCGGCCAGCACCAGCCGCACCCGGTGCGACTGCACGTCGTCGGGCGCGGTGAACAGGGTCAGCACGGTACGGGTGGTGTGTGCGGTTTGGATCATGCCAGTGTCCCCCATGGGCCTTGCGGGTCCGGTGACGCGACAGTCCCGGGTGTGGGCATCACTGTGCGGACGTGGTGCCCGCCAGTCAATGCACGTCCTTCCAGTATTCCTTTTTCAGCACCAAGGCGAACAGGGTGAAAAGTACCAGATAAATCACCACCCACGCACCGATGCGGCTGCGCACCAGCTCGTCCGGCACGGACACGTAGGCCAGGAATGCGGTGAGGTCGAGCACGGCCTGGTCGTACTGGGTCGGCGTCATGCTGCCCGGATGGGCAAGCTTCAGCTCCTTGACCGTGGCCGGTTGGCCGTCCGCAGGCGGATTCATCAGCGCCACCTGCTCGCCCTGCAACTGCCACAGCGGGAACGGCATCGCGACGTTCGGAAACACGGTGTTGTTCCAGCCGCTGTTGGTCGCGGGATCGAGATAGAAAGCCTTCAGATAGGCCGAAACCCAGTCCGCGCCCTTGGCGCTGACTTCCAGGGACAGGTCCGGCGGCACCTTGCCGAACCACTTCTCGGCCTCGGCTTCGGGCATGGCCGACACGATCGGCTCGCCGAATTTGGCGCCGGTGAAGTTCAAGTTGTCCATCACCTGCTTTTCGGTAAGCCCGAGCCCGTCCGCCATCTGCGAGTAGCGCATGTACTTCAGCGAGTGGCAGCCCACGCAGTAGTTCATGAACAGGCGCGCGCCACGCTGCAGGGACGCCTGGTCATGCACGTTGATGTTGGCGTCGGGATAGCCGCCGCCTTCCTCCGCGAACGCGGAGGGCGAGGCCACCAGCGCCACGGCAAGCGCGATCAGCAGGGCCGAGAGGGTGCGCATGGCGGCGCGGGAAGTCTTGTCAGTCATGCGTGGTCACCCTTTCCGGAACCGGCTTGGTTTTCTCCAATCCGAAGAACGTATAGACCCACAGGAACGCGAAGAACCCAAAATACAGGACCACCAGGATCCGGCCGAACAGGTTTTCGATAGTGGTGATGTCGGCGTCAGGACCGAAGATGGACACGATCCAGCCTGGCGTGAGGTCGGCGCCGATCGCCGCCAGCAGGACGAACACGATCGCGAAGATCGTCAACGCCACCTTGTAGCCGACGCCACGGTAGCGAATCGACTTGACCTTGCCGCGATCGAGCCAGGGCACCAGGAACAACACGATGATCGAAAGCGCCAGCGCGATCACGCCCCAGCCCTTGCTCGGGATCATGCGCAGGATCGCGTAGAACGGCGAGAAGTACCACACCGGCTTGATGGTGGCCGGTGTCACCAGATCGTTCGCCGGGATCGAGTTGTCGTGTTCCAGGAAGAACCCGCCCACCGTCGGTTCGAAGAAGATGATGATCGCGCAGATGATCAGGAACACGCCCACGCCGACCAGATCCTTCAATGTGTAGTACGGATGGAACGGGATGCCGTCCAGCGGATGGCCATCCGGGCGCTTGTGCTTCTTGATCTCGACGCCGTCGGGGTTGTTGGAGCCGACTTCATGCAGCGCGCCGAGGTGCAGCACCACCAGCAGCAGCAGCACCAGCGGCAGCGCGACCACGTGCAACGCGAAGAAGCGGTTCAGGGTGGGATCGGACGGCACGAAGCTGCCCATGATCCAGTCCACCAGCTGCGAGCCAATCACCGGCACCGCACTGAATAGGGTGATGATCACCTTGGCGCCCCAGAACGACATGTTGCCCCACGGCAGCACGTAACCCATGAAGGCCTCGGCCATCAGCGCCAGGAAAATCAGCATGCCGAGCAACCACACCAGTTCGCGCGGCTTCTTGAAGGAACCGTACATCAGGCCGCGGAACATGTGCAGGTACACCACGATGAAGAACATCGAGGCGCCCGTTTCGTGCATGTAGCGCACCAGCCATCCCCAGTGCACGTCGCGCATGATGTACTGCACGGAATCGAACGCGCCGGCCGCGGTGGGCGTGTAGAACATCGTCAGGAAAATGCCCGTGACGATCTGGTTCACCAGCACCAGCAGCGCCAGCGAACCGAAGTAGTACATGACATTGAAGTTCCTGGGCGCGTAGTACTCCGTCATGTGCTTCTTGTAGACCGCGCCCAGGCCCGGCGTGCGCTCGGTGAACCATTGCGTGAACGCGCCCATTACGCGGCTCCTTTCGGATCAACGCCGATCTGGATGTGGCTGTCATCGACGAAGTGGTACGGCGGCACCACCATGTTCAGCGGCGCCGGCACGCCCTGATAAACCCGGGCCGCGATGTCGTAGCGCGAGTGATGGCAGGGGCAATAGAAGCCGCCCTTCCAGTTCGGGTCGAACGACTCGGGCTTCACCTCGCCCTTGTAGTCCGGCACGCAACCCAGGTGCGTGCAGATGCCGATCAGCACCATCCATTCCGGCTTGATGGAGCGCGTGGCGTTCTGGCAGTACTTCGGCTGCTCGGATTCCTTCGATTGCGGATCGCGCAGGCGCGGATCCTGTTTCGGCAGCCATTCCAGTTGTTCGGGCGTACGGTTGACCACGAACACCGGCTGGCTGCGCCAACCGTAGCGCACCATCTGGCCCCTCTCGATCTTGCCGATCGCGATGGTCACCGGGGCGCCCGCCGATTCGGCGCGTGCGCTGGGCAACCAGGTCTCGACGAACGGAATCGCCGTGATGACCAAACCGGCGCCGCCAATCACGGCCGTGGACGCCGTCAGGAATCTGCGTCGCCCCTTGTTGATGCTTTCGTCCGCCATCAGCTTCTCCGCACTGCTTGTGATCACGGTTGGTGAACTGCACCGTGGCTGGTGTTGTCCGATGCCCACATTGCGGGCGCGCAGCCTGCCGCGGCCGCAGCCCCGCCGTCCATCGGGCCCCAAAATCGTGTTAGTTTAGCGTTCGCCTCGTGAGCGCACAATCCGACGGCGTCCGACGAGGTCGCGTTTCCATGCTTCGCAAGCTCCGCCCGCTCCTGTTCGTCCTACAATTCGTGGTGGTGGGGCTGGCCGCTGCCTTTCTGATCAGTCTCGCGTGGCCGGGGGCCGGGTCGCACCTGCGCGACGGTTTGCATCGCGAACACGCCGCGGCCGGCCACGAGACGGCATTGGCGAAGGCCGATATCACACCCGCTTCCGGGCCTGCATCGTACGCCGACGCGGTGGCGCGGGCAGCGCCTGCGGTGGTGAACATCTACGCCGACAAGACCGTCACCGAGCGGCCGCTCGCGGTGTTTCCCGACCCGATCCTGCAGCGGCTTTGGGGCGGCATGGCCGGCCCGGCCATGAAACGTCGCGAGCAGAGTCTGGGTTCCGGCGTGATCTTCACGCCGGATGGTTATGTGCTCACCAACAACCACGTGATTTCAGGCGCCGACGACATCCAGGTGCTGCTGCACGATGGGCGCGTCGCGCATGCGCGCGTAATCGGCACTGATCCAGACACCGATCTCGCGGTGCTGAAGATCGACGCCGGCACGCTGCCCACCATCCGGGTGGATCGCGAACCCCCGCGGGTCGGCGACGTGGTACTGGCCATCGGCAATCCGTTCGGGATCGGCCAGACGGTGACCATGGGGATCGTCAGCGCGTTGCAACGCCAGCTGAGCCTTTCGCCTTACGAGGATTTCATCCAGACCGATGCGGCGATCAACTCCGGCAATTCGGGCGGCGCACTGGTCAATGCCGAAGGCGACCTGGTCGGCATCAACACCGCGATGTTCGATCGCGACGTGGGCGCCCAAGGTATCGGCTTCGCGATTCCGGTACGCACCGCCAAACGCGTGCTGGAGCAGATCGTCGAACACGGCCGGGTGGTGCGCGGCTGGCTGGGCGTGGAAGTCGGCAACGTGATGGTCTCGGCCGACTCGGGCCTTCCGGCCGCCGCGCGCGGCGCCACGGTGGTGGATGTCTATCCGGGCGGGCCCGCGGCGCAGGCGGGACTGCAAACCGGCGACGTGCTGCTTCAAATCGACAAACAGCCGATCATCGATCCGGCCGACCTGCGCACCCGCGAGGCGGAAATGGCACCCGGCAGCAAGATACAGATTTCCGGCCTGCGAACAGGCGAACCTTTCCACGCACAAGTGGTGCTGGCGCAACGGCCTGCCTTTCGGCAAACGACGCCTCGCGGTTAATAGCGCAGAAGCGCCTGCAGCGGCGCACCCGCGGGCCAGCGCGCGCGTCCGTCGAGGTAAGCCAGTTCGATCACCACGGCGGCACCGGCAATTTCGACACCGAGGCTTTGCACCAGTTCGACGGCCGCTGCCAAGGTGCCACCTGTCGCCAGCACGTCATCGACGATCAAGACGCGCGCGCCGGGAATGAACGCATCCGCGTGGATTTCCAGCCGTGCCTTGCCGTATTCCAGTCCGAAATCGATGCCGCGGGTCGCGGCCGGCAACTTGCCGGCCTTGCGCAACGGCACGAAGCCCACGTCCAACGCGCGCGACAACGCGGCTCCGAAGATGAAGCCACGCGCTTCGATGCCGCAAACTGCGTCGAGCTTCATGTTGCGCCAAGGCGCGGCGAGTGCGTCGAGGCAGGCCTCGAACGCCGGGGCGTCGGCGAGCAGCGGCGTGACGTCCTTGAACAGTACGCCGGGCGACGGAAAATCGGGCACGTCGCGGATGTGCGCGGCAAGGCGCGCGCGCAAGCCGGCGTCGATTTCGGCGCTGACGGCAACCGAATTCAAGTCGGTGCGGGCTTCAGCCGCAGCGGCGGCGATGGCGACTCGGTACGTTCCGCAAGGGGCGCACGCAACATTTCGCCGACCTCCCGCACCACCGGCACGGCTGCGTCAACCGCGACGTCCGGCACGCTCACGGTCAGGAAATCGCGCGCGGGCAACTGCCCGATTCCGCCGATCAGGTATTCGCCGTTGACGAAGGCAGGGATGCCGGCTTGCTCCAGCGCATCCTTCACCAGGTGCGCATCGACGATGCCTTCGGCGTGGTAAACGGTTCGCATGGCATTGAAGCTAGCACATTTCTTTTACGATCGTCCCGATTTTCGATTCCTAGCCGTACAAGCCGTCAACCCGCTCAAGAACGGCCATCCGTGGAACGTTTCTGCGATCGTCCATGATCGCTGATCCGACGGCTGCGGTTTTACGCGGTCGACAGTGACTTCTCGTGCACGCTGCGGCGTGGCGGCGAGCAACCACCCTTGGTGCGAGCGCCGGCCCGGCCATCCCTGGCCGGGCGTTATTCGCGCCATCCCTGGCGCTCACACCCTTCGGGCCGCCTTCGGCGTTCGGGCGCGCTCCCGGCGCGCCTCGTCAGTCGGGCACGCGATGCCACCGGCATCGCGCGAGCGCCCGCCTCGGCCTGACTTTCCACGACAGCGTTACACTTGCGGGCTTCCCCTGCTCCGGATCTCCCCATGGCGGACGAGCACGCCCCCGTCGTCACCAATTTCATCCGCCAGATCGTGCTGGCCGACCAGGCTTCCGGCAAGCACGGCGGCCGCGTCACCACGCGTTTTCCGCCCGAACCCAATGGCCATCTGCACTTGGGGCACGCCAAGGCCATCTGCCTCGACTTCGGCATCGCACGCGAGTTCGGCGGGACCTGCAACCTGCGTCTCGACGATACCAATCCCGGCAAGGAAGACCCAGCGTTCGTGGAAGGCATCAAGGATTCTGTGCGCTGGTTGGGATTCGAATGGAATGAGTTGCGCCACGCCTCCGATTACTTCGAGGTGTTCTATCGTGCCGCGCTGAAGCTGATCGAGGACGGCAAGGCTTACGTCGACGATCTTGACGCCGAGCAGGTGCGCGAATTCCGCGGCACGCTCACCGAGCCCGGCCGCGATTCGCCGTATCGGAATCGATCGGCCGAAGAAAACATCGGCCTGTTCCGGCGCATGCGCGCGGGCGAGTTCGCCGACGGTTCACGCACGCTGCGCGCGAAAATCGACATGGCTTCCGGCAACATCAACCTGCGCGATCCCGCGCTGTACCGCATCCGGAAAGTGACGCACCAGAACACCGGCGACGCGTGGCCGATCTATCCGATGTACGACTTCGCCCATTCGCTTTCCGACGCGCTGGAAGGCATCACGCATTCCTTCTGCACGCTGGAATTCGAGGATCACCGGCCGCTGTACGACTGGTGCGTGGACAACGTCGATTTCCCCAATCATCCCGAGTTGTGGCAACCGCTGGTCGACATGGGCCTGCCCACCGCGCCCTCGAAACCGCGCCAAGTGGAATTCGCGCGCGGCAATCTTTCCTACACCGTGATGAGCAAGCGCAAGCTGCTGGAACTGGTGAACGACAAGCGCGTAGACGGCTGGGATGATCCGCGCATGCCGACGCTCGCGGGCGCCCGCCGGCGTGGCTTCACGGCCGCGGCCATCCGCACGTTCTGGGAACGCGCCGGGCTTTCCAAGCAGAACAGCGTGATCGATTACGGCGTGCTGGAGAACTGCGTACGCGAGGATCTGGATGCGCATGCACCACGCCGGATGGCGGTGCTGGCCCCCTTGAAACTGGTCATCACCAACCTGCCGGACGATCGCGAGGAAACACTGACGCTCCCGAACCATCCCAAGGACGAATCCTTCGGCACGCGGGAGATTCCGTTCACGCGCGACGTGCTGATCGAGCGCGAAGACTTCGCCGAAGTGCCGCCGAAAGGTTTCAAGCGCCTCGTACCCGGCGGCGAAGTGCGCTTGCGCGGCGTCGGCATTGTGCGTTGTGATGAAGTGATCAAGGATTCATCTGGCAACGTTTCGGAACTTCGCTGCACGCTGGATCCCGGATCGCGCCACGGCATGACGGGCGCCGATCGCAAGGTGAAGGGCACGATCCACTGGGTCAGCGCGCGGCATGCCATCGAAGCCGAGGTGCGCTTGTACGACCGGCTGTTCGACACCGCCGATCCCGACGGCGACATCGACGGCAAGACGTGGCTCGATCATTTGAATCCGGATTCACGCCGCAGCGTGCGCGCGTATCTGGAGTTCTCGTTGCGCGATGCCACGCCGGAACAACATTTCCAGTTCGAACGTATGGGCTACTTCGTCGCTGACCGCCACGACCATTCGAGCGGACGGCCCGTGTTCAATCGTGCCGCCACTTTGCGCGACACTTGGGCGCAGGGCGCGCGCTGAAGTCTGCTGCGCCACATCTTCGCGCGCTCGTCACGCGCGGCTGACGCATTTTTTACGTGAACCCCAACGCATCCTGAAGATCGTCGGCGCATCCGACATGCGTTCGTCTGCTCCCGAAGCCCGCTTTCATGCGGCTTTCCGCCACCCATGCGTCACCAACCTGAACGCGTCCTTGTCGAGGCTCGATCCTTCGCCCCGCCGGTTAAGGGTCGGTCACTTTCCTGTTGCTAGGTTCGATTCGCATTCGTCATTCCCCGGCGATGCGCACGACAACAACCGGAGGTCACATGAAACAGTCTCGCCATTTCGCCGTGATAGCCCTGGTCACCGCATTGAGCTTCGGGATGTCCTCGGGCGTGGCGCTGGCAGCCCGGCAGACCGCCCCGACGACCGATCATTCTTCGAGTACCGGTCAGGCAGTGAGCGACGCGTGGATCACCACCAAGGTGAAAAGTGAACTCGCGACCACCAAGGGCGTCAAGAGCATGGACGTGACGGTGAAGACCGTTGATGGCATCGTCACGCTGACCGGCGTGCTGTCTACCAAGATTGCCGTCAACAAGGCCGTTGCCGTTGCCAAGAGCGTCAAAGGCGTCAAGGACGTCGATGCCTCGGGCCTGAAGTCGAAGGATTGACGCCATGTCAATGCCCGCTCTCGAACCGACTGTCGAGCAATGGAAGCTCCACATGGGTCACGACCGGATCAAACAGGAATGGACGGAAATACCGGACAGGATGCGGCGCCGCTGGCGCAAGCTGACCTGGGACGATGTCCTGTTTGCCGGCGGCAGCGCCGAATACCTCGCACGCGTTCTGCAGGACCGCTACGGCGTGGATCGGCGCGAAGCGATGTTGCAGGTGTATGAGTTCGAGAGCGGACTGTAGCCGTACTGGTGCGCGGACGCTCACAGGGAATCGCGACGTTCGCGCACCAACCTCGAGACGGAAGCGCCAAAGCGCCTGCGACTTCACGGAAGAAGCCGCGCCGGGTGGGCCGTCCCCCTCCGCGCCCGACCGGCATCCCGCAAGTGTCGCCGACACCGCGGGGATCTCTCGGGCAAGCGACGGATGCGCTTGCCCGGAGACTTTCGGAACCCTCGGCAGATGTGACTTGGTCGGCGATCGATGGGCTGAGAGGAAAAACATTTCTCGCTTCAACCGGTGACTGCATCCGACAACGAACATGGGTTTCATGGCACAAGGAGGTTTACCATGCTTTATTACGCCATCGTTTTCCTGATCATCGCGCTGATCGCGGGCTTCTTCGGTTTCTTCGGCGTCGCCGGTCTCGCGGCCAGCATCGCGAAGATCCTGTTCGTCATCTTCATTATCCTGTTCATCGTCTCGCTGATCTTCGGGCGGCGACCGCGCGTGTGATCCAACGAAGCGGTACTAGGCTTCGATACCGAAGCGCTCGCGCAGTGCGCGCTGTCCCTTTCGGGTGACGCCCAGCGCCCGGCTGTCCAAATCCCGGGTCACCCAGCCGAGTCGCAACACGCTCGCGAGCATCGCCGCCCCCAACGCACCGGCAAGGTGCGGACGGCGCTCGCTCCAGTCCAGACACCCGCAGGCGAAGCGGCGCCGCAGCGCGCGAGCCCTGGCGGCATCCACGCCGAGCGCGGCGAACGCTTCGACGCCCTTGCGCGTCACGTCGTAATCGCCTTCGCCTGTTCGTGAAAGCCAGCGCATTTCGAACAAGCGGTCGTGCAATGCCACCGCCAACACACCCGCCAAATGGTCATAGCACGTGCGCGCGTTGCGCAAGCGGTCTGGGGTAGTGGGCACGAAACGTGGACGCGAGGCGCCTGCCACCAGCGTCAGTGCCTCGATTGCCGCCGCGACGTTCGCACCCTGGAGGCTGTAGTAGCGGTGGCGGCCTTGGGCCAAGACCTTCACCAGGTTCTGCTCGGCCAGTTTCGCGAGGTGCACGCTCGCAGTCGACGGGCTCACGCCCCCAACCATCGCAAGTTCGGTGCTGGTGCGCGCGCAACCGTCCAGCAGGCGACACAGCATGCGGGTGCGGGCCGGTTCGGCAATCGCAGCCGCCACAGCGGAAACACGCGCATCGGTCTCGTCGACATCCATGCTTTTACATTAAACGAAGTATGTACGCGTGGCAAGCCACTCCCGTGAGTTCTTTCGGCTACCGGGACCCGAATACATGATTCGACGGCCATCAAAGTATTGCAACAGGATCATGGCAGGATGCCCGCATGGACAGTCGCTCTCGAAACAGGCAACCACCCGCGCAAGTTGCCATCGCCGCGGCAACTCACGCGATTACGCGGCGTGCGTTCATTGCCGGCGGCCTCGGGTTGACCGCGGCGGGAATGGTCGTCGTCCGACCACGTGCAACGTCGGGTGCCGACGCCCGAGCTCATGAACCGGAGAGGCCCGAAATGAAGATCGTCTGCATCATCCGCTACGAAATCGATCCGTACCAGCGCGAAGCGTTCAAGTCTTACGCGGAAAATTGGGGCAAGGTCATCCCGCGTTGCGGTGGCGACCTGATCGGCTATTTCCTTCCTTGGCAGGGTACCAACTATGTCGGCTGGGGCCTGATCGCCTTCGACAGCCTGGCGGCGTACGAGGCCTACCAGGTGCGTCTGCGCCAGGATACCGATGGCCGGAAGAATTTCGCATTCGCCGAGGAAAAGCGATTCATCCTCAAGGAAGAACGAAATTTCATCGAAGTGGTCGACGGCACGTTCGGTATCCCCGCGCTCGATACCTGAGCGGCGCGCGTCGAATTGCCTCCGGAAACCGACGCGCACACAAGACGACAACTCGAATGCAATGGCGTTCGCTACATCGATTCCGCCACCTTGCATCTCGCGCGTCGTTCGGGGCCGCCGTCGGGCCCTCGCAGAGCGAACGAAACATGGCACCCACGGGCACTTTCGCGCACCGGGTGCCTTCGCGCGATCTTCGCGCCAAGCCTGCTGTCGATACCTGACCTTCAGGTCGAGCGTGATAGCGTTGGGCGATGGACAATCACCGCCCGAGGCGACGACCGATCCCGACGCTGCCCGCATGGATTGCGGAAACCATCGACTTCACGCGAAGATACTTGAACCCGGACGCGCAGATTGCGCTCGCGATCGCGCTGGCGCGAGCGAACATCGATCAGGCCAGCGGCGGTCCTTTCGGCGCCGCCGTGTTCGACGATGCCGGCAAATTGGTCTCGGTCGGCGTCAATCGTGTCGAACTGCTGAAGTCCTCATTGGCCCATGCCGAGATCGTGGCGTTGGCGGCTGCACAGCAAAAATTGGAACGCGCCCGTCTGGACGATGACGGCCGCCGATACACGCTCGCGTCGAGCTCCCAGCCCTGCTGCCAGTGCTACGGCGCGATCGTGTGGGCCGGCATCAACACATTGGTGGTCGCCGCGCGCACTGAAGACACCGAATCGCTGGCCGGCTTCGATGAAGGCCCGCTGCCAGCGGATTGGGCGGGCGAGCTGGAAGATCGTGGCATCCGGGTGCATCGCGATCTGCAACGCGAAGCGGCGTGCGAAGTGCTCGCGATGTACGCGGCGCAGGGTGGCGCACGCTACTGAGCTGACCTGCGTCAATAGTGAACCCGCACGTTTCGCGAGCTCACTTGCGACCGGCTATGCTTCTCGTCATTTCGTTCGCCTTGACGCCATGAGTCGACTGCGCGCTTTCATTCCACTGCTGATCCTGGTCGCGATCGGGGTGGCGGTAGGCGCAAGTGGCGTGCTGCAGCAACTTTCACCGCACCACATCATGGCCGAGCAGGCCAACTGGTCGCGGCAGATCGCCGCTCATCCGGTATCGACGTACGTCGTGTACGTCGTGGTGCTGACAATCTCGGTAGCGACCGCATTGCCCGGCCCGCTTTTCATCATCATTGCCGGCGGCATGCTGTTCGGCATGGGCCCGGCGATCGGGCTGTCGCTCGTCGGTGAAGTGCTGGGATCCCTGATGCTGTTCTACGCCGCACGCCACGCCTTCGGCGCAGGCAAGCGCCCGCCACCGAAGTTCGTCGAACGCGTGCGGGAAGGCTATCAGGCCAATCCCATTTCCTACACGCTGTTCCTGCGTTTCGTCCCGTTGTTCCCGTTCGGAGGCGTCACGGTGGCACTGGCGTGGCTGCGCTGTCCGGTGTGGCTGTTCACCCTTGCCACGGCGCTCGGTGGCGTGATCATGCTGATATTCGAAACGGCGATTGGCGCGGGACTCGCGCAGTCGATCGCCGAAGGCAGGGGACTCACGCCCGACCTGATCCTGCAGCCACACATCTGGTTGCCGCTGGTCGGATTGGGTTTGCTCGCGCTGGTGCCGGTGGCCGTGAAGCGCTTCCGCTCCGGCAGCGACTGAACGCCGATCAATCGGGGCGCGTGGCCCAGAACGCCAGCCCGGTGATGAGGCAGGCCACCGCCGCGCTTAAAAGTGCAGTCTCGACCGGCCGGCGATGCACGAAGCCACTGACTTGGTTGCCGGCGCGCTGCGCACCCCGCCAAGCCTTGCTCGCGATCTCCTGGCCCTGATCGGCCACCATGTTGGCGCCGTGCTGCACGTATTCCCTTGCGCTTGTCATTGCGTCCGCTCCGTTCTGCATTGCCGCTCTCCTTTCTTCCGTGATGTCCATCTCGATGCTCCGCTGCGGGTTTCTATCCTAAACCGCACGCGTCGCGGTGGCGTTAATGGAACACAACGGTGGAGCAAGGCGCGTGATGTCCTGTCGGACGCGTCAATGCGAAAGGCATTATGCTTGCCGCATCCCTTCCCCGTTTCACGACGATGACGACAAACGCCGCCACCGCCATTGCTCCAGCGCGCGCGCCGCTGCCTCGCCAGATTCCGTACATCATCGTTACCGAGGGATGCGAGCGCTTCAGCTTCTACGGAATGCGCAACATCCTGACGCCATTCCTGGTCTCGACGCTGCTGCTGTACCTGCCGCTGGACCAACGCGCGCTGGCCGCCAAAGACGTTTTCCATACGTTCGTCATCGGCGTGTACTTCTTCCCGCTGCTGGGCGGCTGGGTTGCCGATCGCTTCTGGGGCAAATACCACTCGGTGTTGTGGCTCTCGATGGTGTATGTGGCCGGGCACGCCTGCCTGGCATTGTTCGAGAGCAACCGTACCGGCTTCTATACCGGCCTGTTCCTGATTGCGCTGGGTTCGGGCGGCATCAAGCCGCTGGTCTCGGCGTTTGTCGGCGACCAGTTCGATTCCAGCAACAAGCATCGCGCGAAACTGGTCTACGACGGGTTCTACTGGATCATCAACTTCGGCTCGTTCTTCGCCTCGCTGCTGATGCCACTGTTCCTGCGTGACCTCGGTCCCGCCGTCGCATTCGGGATTCCCGGCGCGCTGATGGCGATCGCATTGGTGGTGTTCTTCATGGGGCGCAAACGCTACGTGCAGGTGCCGCCGACGCCGCCGAATCCGCATTCGTTGTTGCGCATCGCGCGCACCGCACTGTGGACGCGCGATCGCGGACGGGCACGTCCGGGGCTTTGGATCGTCGGGCTGGGTATTGCGGTCGCGCTGATCGCACTGGGGACAATTCCCCTGCTGGGCTTCGTGATCGGCGCCTGCCTCGCGCTCGGTGCGCTGCTCCTGTTCGGCGGTATCGGCACCGCGATGCAGTTGGACCGCGCGCGCGGCAGGCATCCGGACACCGCCATCGATGGTGTACGCGGTGTCCTGCGCGTGTTGGTGGTGTTCGCATTGGTGACGCCATTCTGGTCACTGTTCGATCAGAAAGCTTCGACTTGGGTATTGCAGGGTGCAGCCATGGCAAAGCCCGCCTGGTTCCACGAAGCACAGATGCAGGCGCTGAATCCGATGCTGGTGTTGCTGCTGATCCCGTTCAACAACCTCGTGCTGTTTCCATTGATGCGCCGCATGGGCATCGAACCCACCGCGTTACGCAGGATGGGAGCAGGCATCGCGCTGGCGGCGCTGGCGTGGGTGGCCGCGGGCACACTGCAGCTCGCGATAGACGGCGGCAACGCGATCTCGATTGCTTGGCAGATCCTGCCCTATGCGTTGCTCACGCTGGGCGAGGTGCTGGTTTCCGCAACCGGGCTCGAATTCGCCTACAGCCAGGCACCCCCTTCGATGAAGGGGTCGATCATGAGCTTCTGGATGCTGGCGGTCACCTTCGGCAACCTGTGGGTGCTGCTGGCCAACGCGGGCGTACGCAACGACACCGTCACCGGCTGGATTGCTTCAACGGGCTTGGGCGAAAACGCCTTCCTGATGTTCTTCTTCGCAGGTTTCGCGGCCCTGACCGCGCTGGCCTTTGCGCTGTACGCCCGCAAATATCCGATGCGGGATTACTACCGCGCATAAGATGTCGAACGACATCCCTACAGGCACGATGTCTGGAAAATGG
>DATFGT010000006.1:0-31765 GCA_035249175.1 Rhodanobacteraceae bacterium | reverse complement strand
TTCGCGGACCTGACCGTCTGCGGCCTGGCGATCGGCCATCTGATACGCCTGCAACCCGCGCTGGCGGAACTGCGTCGCGTGACGCGGCCCGGCGGCATCATCCTTTGCAGCGACGTGCATCCAATCGGGCACGCGCTCGGCTGGCGGCGCGATTTCAAATCCGGTGGCGGACACTACGCGGTGCGGCACACGCCGCACTTCTACAGCCACTGGCACGCGGCCTGCGCAGCATTGCATCTGCAAATTGCGCGGGTGCTGGAACCGATGCTCGATCCCGTCGACATCCCGGCCGGCGCGCATTTCGATCCGCTTGCACTCGAAGTACCGGTCGCGCTGGTATTCGAGCTGCGTCGTTTGCCTTGACGCGGATTTCGGCCATGACACATTCGCCCAACACGCTGCTGATCAATCCGACCGTCACCACGCGTCCGCGCTTTCCGCTGTCGCTGCTGAACCTGGCCGCGTCGCTGGACCGCTTCGGTGACAGCCACATCGTGGATGGCAATATCGATCGGGACCTGGTGGGTGCAGCATTGGCGGCCGCCGGCAAACGGCATTGCGACGCCGTCGGCATCGGCATCATGGGCGGCCCGCAGGTGGCGCCGGCGATCGCGGTGTCGAAAGCGATCCGCGAACACCATCCGTCGATGCCGATCATCTGGGGTGGCTACTTTCCGACGCTGTACACCGACACCACGCTCGCTGCGCCGTACGTGGATTACGCGATACGCGGGCAGGGCGAGGAAAGCCTGGTCGAGCTGGTGTCGGCGCTGGGCCGTGGCGGTGGCGACGAGGCGCTGGCCCGGATCGGAGGCCTCTCGTGGCGCCGCGATGGCGGGATCGTGCACAACCCGAATCGCAAGTTCCACCACGGTGACATCGCACCCGTGCTGCTGCCGTACGCGAAGCTGGGAGACCTCGAACAATATTTGACGGGCACGTTCCTCGGTCGCCGCACGGCGGTGCACCAGGCATCGATCGGCTGCCGCTTCCGCTGCACCTTCTGCGGCGTGGCCGCGATGTTCGGAGGCGCGACCGCGCTGCCGCCGCTGGCGCGGTTCGAGCAGGAATTGCATTACCTGAAGTACACGCTCGGCGCCGATTCGGTCCAGTACTTCGACCACAATTTCTTCGACCGCGAGGAAGACATGATCCCGTTGCTGGAGATCATGGCCCGCTTCGAACTGCCGTGGTGGTGTTTCGCGCGCACCGACGCTTTGCTGAAGCTGTCCGAACACGCGTGGAAACTCGTGAAGAAGAGCCGATTGCGGATGGCGTTCATGGGCGCGGAATCGCCGGACCGCCAGATGCTGAAGGCGATCCGCAAGGGCACGCGGCCGGACCAGGCGCTGGCGGTCGCCGAGTTGTGCAAGCGCATGGGGGTGATCCCGGAACTGTCGTTCATGGTCGCGCCGCCGGAGAACACCGAAGAGGAAACCGAACATACCTTCGAGTTCATCCGCGAGCTGAAACGGATCAACCCCGACTGCGAAATCATCGTCTACATCTACACGCCGCTTCCCGAAAGCAGCCTGCATCAAAAGGATCGCGGCAAGGGACGCGCGCCGGCGTTGTTCGACATTCATGGCGAACCCGTGGTTTTCCCGACCACCGTGGAGGAATGGACGCAGCCGCAGTGGGTGGCGTATGCGTGTCACGCCGACGCGCCGTGGTTGAGCGACAAGGTGCGCAGGCGCATTCGCGACTTCGTGACGGTGCTGCGCTGCCGTTTCCCCACCGTGCAGGACTTGCGCGCCCCACCCTGGGCCAAGCGTGGCATGAGCGCGATGGCCACGTGGCGTTACCGTTTTCGCAGGTACGACCGGCCATGGGAACTCGACTTCGCCAACCGAATGGTACGGCTGCGCATGCCGCAGGTTTCGGGTTTGTAGGCGCACGCACATGCACGTGGCGCAGCTCAATTTCGTGCCCGCTCCCGATGGTCTCGGCATCGAGGCGTTGCTCGAACGCTGGCCGTCGCTGCAGGACATCGCGGAGCTGACGGCGGCCGCAGGTGTCCGGGTTTCGGTGCTGCAGGCAGCATCGCGCGCCGGGCGCTGGATGCGCAATGGCGTCAGCTATCGTTTCGTCGACATCGATGGAACCCGGACTGCCGAAACTCGCGGTCGTCGCTTCGCGGATGTGCTGGCCGGCCTCGACGCCGACGTCCTGCACGCACACGGCCTGGGCTTCGTCGAGGAAGCATTCGCGGTTGCCGGCCAATTGCCATCGGCGCTGCCGATCCTGTTCCAGGATCACGCCGACAGGCCGCCGCGCTGGTGGCGGCGTGCGCGCCATCGTCGCTGCTTCGCGATCGCTTCCGGCATTGCCTTCACGTCGCTAGATCAGGCGCGGCCATTCACTGCGGCGGGCATGTTCGCTCCTTCCACCCGGCTCTTTGCGATTCCCGAATCCAGCAGTCGTTTTATGCCCGGTGACCGTGAACGCGCGCGTGCCGCAACGGGCCTGTACGGTGACCCCTGCGTGCTGTGGGTGGGGCGCCTGACGCGCGGCAAGGATCCCTTGACGGTCCTGGAAGGCATCGCGCTCGCCGCGTCGCGCCTGCCGGGTCTGCGCTTGTGGTGCGCCTTCGGGGCGGCGCCGATGCTGGCCGAGGTGCGGGCAAGGACCGCCGACGACCCCCGGCTGGCGGGGCGTGTGCACCTGTTGGGTGGAGTCCCGCATGCACGCATCGAAACATTGCTGCAGGCCGCAGACCTGTATGTTTCGGGCAGCCGCGTCGAAGGCAGCGGTTACGCCGCGCTGGAGGCGATTGCCTGCGGCATCACACCGGTGCTGACGGATATCCCGGCGTTCCGTGCCTTGACGGGCAATGGACGCATCGGTCATTTGTGGCCGTGCGGTGAAGCGGCGCGTCTGGCCGACGCGCTGTTTCTCGCGGCAACCGAACGAGCGTCATCGAAGCAGGTGCGCGCGCATTTCGACGCCACGCTGTCGTTCGATGCCGTCGGGCGCTTGTGGGCGAATGCCTATTCGCAGGTGCGCGATGGCTGGCGCGGGAGGAGGGCCGCGTGAAAGTCGCACTGGTGGTGCCGGGCGGCGTAGATCGGAGCGGCGAATACCGCGTGATTCCGGTGTTGCTGGGTCTGATCGAGCGGTTGTCGCGCGTGCACGAGGTCCACGTTTTCGCGCTGCGGCAGGAACAGGTTGCGGCGAGCTGGAGATTCGCCGGCGCCACGATCCACAACATCGGTGAAGGGCGGATCCACCTGCGGAGCGTCGCCACGATCCGCGCCGAACACCGGCGCGCGCCCTTTGCCTTGGTGCACTCCATTTTCTCGGGTCCATGTGGACTGATTGCCGTGGCCGCTGCCAAGCTGTTGCACCTGCCCAGCATGGTGCACGTCACCGGCAGCGAAATTCTTGCAATGCCCGAGATGGATTTCGGCGGACGACGGACATGGAAGGGACGGCTATGCGAGCGCATCACCTTGCGCGGCGCCGACGTCGTCACCACGACCAGCGCACCGATGATCGACTTGCTGCAGGCCCTTGGCGTGCGGGCGCAGCGCGTGCCGCTCGGCGTGGACCTCCGAAAATGGCCGCCGCTCACCCCCCGGCCGCATCGCGAGGGGCCGGCACGGCTGATCCATGTCGCCAGCCTCAACCGCGTCAAGGATCAACCGACCTTGCTGCGTGCGCTGGCGAGGCTGGCAAAAACCGGTGTGGATTTCGAGATGGACATCATCGGCGTGGACACGTTGCAGGGTGAAATGCAGGAACTGCTGCGTCAACTTGATCTGGGTGAACGCGTGCGGTATCTGGGATTCAGGACCCAACGCGAGTTGCGCCCGCTTGTGGAATCCGCCGATCTGTTGGTGGTGTCATCACGACATGAAGCCGGCCCGGCGGTGCTGCTCGAAGCGGCTGTCGCGGGCGTGCCCACCGTCGGCACGGCGGTGGGACACATCGTCGAATGGGCGCCTTCCGCGGCCATGGCCGTGCCGGTTGGCAACCCGGAGCGGTTGGCGGACGCCATCCACACGATGCTCGCCGATGAGACGCTCAGGCTCCGCATCGCGCGCGCGGCGCAATGCAGGGCGTTGTCGGAAGACGCCGATTACACGGCGCGCATGTTCGAGACGCTTTACCATCGCTTGGCCAACGGCTCGTGCGGATGAAAAGTGCCGTGCAACCGCGCATGCAGGAAACCGGGTGGTTGGGCGACACGCCGCAACGCGACTACGCGGAGAAGCTGAAGTTGTTCAATGTCTTCGCGCGGCCGGAGTTGCGCGAGGCGATCGACATGCTGGCGGTGCACGCAGGTTCACGTGTGCTCGATGCAGGTTGCGGCACCGGCGAGGCGGTCGGCTGGTGGCATGAATCGCTGGATGGCGGCGGATGGGTGGTCGGAATGGACTTGTCCGGCGCGCATGTTCGCGCCGCCCACAGCGCCGCGTCCCGGCCGACATTGATCGTGCAGGGCGACATGCTGAAACCACCGTTCGCGAATGACGCGTTCGATCTGATATGGGCCATCAACGCCGTCAATCATTTGCACGATCCCGTTGCCGGTGTTCGGGTTCTGTCGGGGCTGCTGCGTCCGGGCGGGCGCATCGTCGTGGGGCAAAGCTCGCTGGTGCCGGACATGTACTTCGCGTGGGATGCACGCCTCGAAACACGCGTGAATGAAGCGGTGCGCGCGTATTACCGCGAGCGTTACGGCCGCAGCGAACGCGAATTTGCGGCAGTCCGTTCGCTTGCCGGATGGTTGCACCAGGCCGGGTTGCGGAACGTGGGCGTGCGGACCCGGATGATCGAGCGAACGTACCCGCTTTCGGATGCGGACGAATGTTACCTGCTGGAGTGCATCTTCCGCGGCACCTGGGGCGAACGCCTGCGGAAATATCTGGAGCCGGAGGACTTCGCGACGCTGGCACGGTTGTGCGATCCGGACGACGAATGCTACGCGCTGCATCGCCGGGATTTCCATTTCCTGCAAAGCCTCACCTTCGCGGTGGGTACGAGGGAAGAGGACGCTCGGTATTCCATTGCCGGGAACGCGGTGGTGGGAGGCCGGGCCATACCTGATCCCGAACAGGCGGTCCGTGGCCATGCAACAGCTTTCGGTGCAACCGGATCGGCGCAACAAGGAACAAACCAAAACACGGGATGACGCGGCATGCAGTTGCGCGTTTGCCTGGGACACGGACCAGGGTGCAGCCGGCGGGCCCCTTGGAAGTCGCCAGACGGGCGGAAAAATTCGCCACAGCGGCAACCAAAACCGCGTGGCACGGAGCACACACCTGCCATGCCGACATCCGCCTACCGCCTGACGGATCCGCTTTCGCCCTACCTCGCGCTGACGCGCCATTTTGCGCTGGTGGTACAGATGGCCCGGCGTGACGTGGCAGGCCGTTATCGCGGTTCGTTCGCCGGTCTGCTGTGGTCGTTCTTCAACCCGTTGCTGATGCTGGTCATCTACACCTTTGTGTTCGGGGTGATCTTCAAGTCACGCTGGAATTCGCAGACGACCAATCCGTTTCAGTACGCCGTGGTGTTGTTCGCGGGCCTGAACATCAACACATTGTTTTCGGAATGCGCCAATCGCGCCACCACGCTCATGGTCGAAAACACCAATTTCGTCAAACGCGTGGTGTTTCCATTGGAGACGCTGACCTGGAGCACGCTCGGCGCCGGGCTGTTTCACCTGTGCGTGTCCACCATCGTGTTGCTGATGATCTCGCCGTTCGTGATGGGCCACGTTTCCTGGACAGTGATCCTTTTCCCGATCGTCGTCATGTGCTTCCTGCCGTTCGTCGCCGGCATCGTCTGGCTGCTGGCGTCGCTGGGTGTGTATCTGCGTGATCTGAAGCAGGCAGTGGGCATCGTCACGATGGCGCTGATGTTCCTGGCACCGATCCTCTATCCCAAGGCCCTGATCCCGAGCCCGTATCGGGAATGGTTGTATCTCAATCCGCTCACGATCATCGTGGAGGCGTCGCAGAACGTTTTGATCTGGGGCAAGCCGCCCACCTGGAGTCACCTTGGCGTTTACGTCGTGGTCTCGGGGCTTTTCGCGTGGCTCGCGTTTGCCTGGTTCGAACAGACGCGCAAGGGCTTCGCCGATGTCGTCTGAAGATTTCAGCGTCCGCGTCGAAGGTCTGTCCAAGCGCTACGAGATCTACGCGCAGCCTGCCGACCGGCTCAAGCAGATGATCATGCCGCGCGTGCAACGGGCAATGCGTTGGCCTGCGCGCGCCTGGTTCAACGAGTTCTGGGCGTTGCATGACGTCAGTTTCCACGTGCGCAAAGGCGAGACCGTCGGCATCGTGGGCCGCAACGGGTCGGGAAAATCGACGCTACTGCAGATGATCTGCGGAACACTCAATCCGACGCTCGGAACGGTTGCCGCGAACGGCCGCGTCGCGGCATTGCTGGAGTTAGGCGCTGGGTTCAACCCGGAGTTCACCGGCCGGGAAAACGTCCGCCTCAGTGGGCTGCTGTACGGGCTGTCGGGGCAGGAACTGGATGCCCGCTTCGATGCCATCCTCGACTTTGCCGAGATCGGCGATTTCGTCGACCAGCCGGTCAAGACCTATTCCAGCGGGATGTATGTACGGCTGGCTTTTGCGGTCGCGATCAACGTGTCGCCCGATGTCCTGGTGGTGGACGAAGCGCTCTCGGTAGGGGATGAGGCTTTCCAACGGAAATGCTTCGCGCGCATCGATGCGATTCGCGATGCGGGCGCAACGGTGCTTTTCGTGTCCCATGCGGCGGGCACCGTCGTCGAACTATGCGATCGGGCGATCCTGCTCGACCAGGGTGAAATGATCGCCGATGGCACACCGAAGTTTGTCGTGGCGCGCTATCACAAGCTGCTGTATTCGCCGGCGGACAAGGCGGCGGCGGTACGGGAATCCATCAGGCGCGAGTGGATCGAAGGCAAGGTCCGCGAAGATTCGTCAGCAATTGACCCAGGGATACGTCGGGCGGCGAAGGGTGAAATTCCCGCCGAAGTGAATGGCGTCGAGATAAGGGAAGTCGAGGAATCGGCCTATTTCGACGAAGAAATGCTGCCGCACAGCACGGTGCATTACCAGTCACGTGGGGCATTGATCGCAGCTCCCAGGATCGAAACCTTCATGGGCCGGCAGGTGAATGTCCTGTCCCCGGGGCGCGAATACATCTATACGTACGATGTCCTGTTCCAGAAGACCGCGGTCGGGGTGCGCCTGGGCATGATGATCAAGACCATCACCGGTCTTGAGTTGGGCGGGGCCGCCACGGCACCGAACCCTGCGAGCGGCATGATCGTCTCGGCAGGGCAACGCCTGCAGGCCCGCTTCCGTTTCCGCGCCATGCTCGCTCCCGGGGTCTATTTCATGAACGCGGGCGTTACCGCGGCCGAACCGGAAGGCGAGACATATCTGGACCGCATCACCGACGTTCTGATGTTCCGTGTGAAGCATGACTCCGAGCGCATTGCGACCGGCACCGTGGACTTCCACGTTCTGCCGCATTTGAGCGTGGAGAGCGTGCCGTGACCACGGCATTGTCAAGAACAACCATCACGCGACCTGCCGGCAATGCGGAGACGCGCAAGGTCATCCTTGTATTGGGCATGCATCGCAGCGGCACATCTGCCGTCACCCGCTGTCTCAATCTGCTCGGCGCCGAGGTCGGAAACAAGCTGCTTTCACCCGCGGAGGACAATCGATCGGGCTTCTGGGAGCATGCCGATGTCGTGGCGGTCCATGAAGAACTGCTGAGGGATTTGGGCCGGGTGTGGCATGACGCACGTGTCCTGCCGGACGGCTGGCTTCTCTCGGCCGCGGCGCGCAAGGCGCGCGACAGGCTTGCCAAACTGATAGCCGACGATTTTGATGGCAGCGCGCTCTGGGTGGTAAAGGATCCCCGCCTGTGCCGCTTCGTGCCGTTGTGGCGTGAGGTGCTTCTGGAGTCGGGATTGGACGCAGTAGCTCTCCTTGTTGTACGCCATCCAGCGGAAGTGGCTCGATCCCTGGACATCAGGGATGGCCTTCGTCCCGAAACAACGTACCTGAACTGGCTTGAACACTTCGTGGAAGCGGAGACCTCGACCCGAGGCATGCCGCGCAGCCTGCTTTCCTACGACGGCCTTCTGTCGGATTGGCGGGATGCTTTCGCCAAGGTAGGGCGGGCGCTGAGCGTGAAGTGGCCGGTGCCAATCGAGGATGCGCATCCTGCGATTGATGCATTCCTGGATCGAACACAACGACATCATGTTTTCTCAAAGGGCTTCTGCTCAACACCGGAAGTATTGGACCGGCTGTACGGACTTTGCCGCGCGTTCGATCCGGAGAAGCAGGACTGGAAAGAGATTTCGGGATTGGTGGACGGTTATCGGTTGGTGGCCCCACTCTTCCTGAACCGGGTGGAGGATCTGCTAGAAGAAAAGTGCACCCTCGAGAACAATGCACTGATCGTCGAAAAGGCGATGGAGCGCGTGGACGCGTTGGAGGAACGTGGGGCCGAGCTCGAGCGGGAGCTGACCACAAGCCGTGAACGCGCGGCCCAGGTGCAGCGGGAAACCTTTTGTGTGACTGCAAGATTCGTCGATCTGTCGAATCAACTTGAAGCCGCACGAATCCGGAACGCCGATTGGGAGGCGCGTTACTCGGAGAAGGATGCGCTGGAATCTTCGTTGCGACGCGAGCTTGCGGAGATCAAGGCCAGTACCTTGTGGCGGGTGCTGGTTGGCGTGCGATCGATCTTGCTGTGTTTGCCCGCGAATGTGCGCTCGACGCTGTGTTTGGGAATGAGGAGTGCATGGTGGATCATGACGCCCTGGCGCACGCCGGCGCGTTGGCGTTTTTTCCGGGAGCAACACGTTGCGGCGCGACTTCCCTCGGCATTGTCCGTCAATTCGGAGCCCGTTCCCGTCGAAGCCGCTGCGGAATCAGTGGGCGGCCCAGGACAGGAGCGCACCCTTTCGGCACCTGCCGGATACACGTACTCGCCGCCGAAAACGGACCCCGCCGCGATCGGGAAAGCCATGCTCGCCCTGTCGCGGCATTCCCTTTTTTCAGTGATCGTGCCCGTCTACAACACCGATCCCGGATTGTTGCGGCGGATGATCGCTTCGGTCGAGACGCAGTGGTATCCCCATTGGGAACTGGTTCTGGTCGATGATCACAGCACCTCGCCCGCAGTCCGCGAGGTTCTCAGTAGCCTCATCGACCCCAGGATCGTGGTCGTCCAGATTGCCGAAAACAGGGGCATTTCGGGTGCCACCAATGAAGGCATTGCTCGCGCGACCGGCGACTTCATCGTGTTCCTGGACCACGACGACGAGTTGACCGTGGACTGCCTGTACGAATTGGCGCTGCGCATCGATCGCGACGACCCGGATTATTTGTACAGCGATGAGGACAAGCTCGGTGCCGACGGCAGTTTCAGGGAACCGTTCTTCAAGCCGGATTGGTCGCCCGATACCCTGATGAGCACCATGTTTACCTGCCACGTGTCATGCGTGCGCCGTTCGTTGGCCTTGGAATTGGGCGGCCTGCGCAGCGAATACGACGGTAGCCAGGACTGGGATTTCGTGTTGCGGGTGAGCGAACGCGCTCGCCGCATCGCGCACGTTGCGAAGGTGCTTTATCACTGGCGGATCACGCCGGATTCGTGTGCGTCGGGACTTCATGTCAAGCCTTACGCGATCGATGCCGGCAAAAGGGCAAGGGAGGATGCGCTGCGCAGGCGTGGCCAGTCCGGCGAACTGGTTGCGGTGCCCGAACTCCCGGGGTATTACCGCACCCGTTACCGGGTGCAGGGCCAGCCGCTGATCTCGATCATCATTCCCAGCAAGAACCAGGGCGCGGCGCTCAAGGCCTGCATCGACAGCATTTTCGAACGTACTGCATACCGATCGTTCGAGATCGTGGTGATCAACAATGGCTCCACCCATGTACCCACGCTCGATTATCTTTCCGGGTTGCGAAGACGCGAACAGGTTCGTGTCCTCGACTACAACGTGCCGTTCAATTTTTCGGAAATCAACAATGCCGGGGTGCGACTCAGCCGCGGCCAACTCCTCGTATTTCTGAACGACGACACCGAAGTGCTGTCTACCGACTGGCTGGAGTACATGGGCGGCTACGCACAACTGCCGCACGTGGGGGCGGTGGGAGCGAAACTGCTGTATCCCGGCGATCAGACCGTGCAGCACTCGGGAGTTCTGAACCTGACCAATGGCCCTTGTCACGCCTTCGCCAAGGTCGACGCCCGCGCCCCGGGTTATTTCGCCCGCAACATGTTGGAGCACGATTGGATCGCGGTGACCGGGGCGTGCCTCATGATCGAGCGGGAAAAGTTCGACGCCGTGGGCGGCTTCGACGAGGACCTTGCCGTCACCTACAACGATATTGCGTTGTGCCTCAGTCTGGTCGAGCACGGCTTCTACCAGGTCGTCTGCCCGGGGGTCGAGTTGATCCATCACGAATCACTGAGCCGGGGAAAGGACACGCTCGACCGCGCGCGAATGGCGAGGGGGGACCGGGAACGGACGATCATGTTCGGGAAGCACCCGGGCTTTTACGACCGCGATCCGTTCCACAATCCCAACCTGGCGCCCAACGATGTGTATTTCGGCGTACGTCAATGAGACGAGTGGGAATTGCCTCTCGTCTCTCGTGCAGGCACGGTGACAGCGACATGTGACAACTCGCCGGCAACGATCGGGTGCTCAGGCGCGCATATTTCAATGATGCAGGGGTGGCGGTGATATGCGATTCGCACTCGACGCTGCTCTGGATCGAATCGTGCCGCTGTTCGTGCTGCCGTACGCGATCTGGACCATGTACGTCCATCTGATCACCGCAACGCATTCCAACTTCGACACGTTGCTGCACTGGTTGCCGGTGGCGGTCTTGATCGCAGCAGTGGCGACGATTGCATGGTTCCGCCTGCTGGTGCCGGCAAAACGGTCCGATTCCGACGCGAGCGGCGGCGGGGTCGTTTCCGGTCCGATGGCAGCCATGGTTGCGCGTGGAGTCAGTATGCGGTCCGCGCCTTTTGCGGTGTTGGCGCTGGCGATCCTCTGGGTGGGACTGCTTTCGGCCGGCATGCCCTACCCGGTGTTTTGGTGGATTGCATTGCTGTTAACGGGTGGCGCGTGGATGTGGAATTTGCGGGGCAGGCCCGATGTCCCATCAGACGGTGGTGCGGGAAAACACGCCGCATGGATGGTCGTGCTCGTGGCTGCTGCCGCGGTCTGTGTCACGCTTGTCGCGAGCCGGCCGGACGCGGACGACGCATTTTACCGAAGCATCTCGGCGACGCTGTTGCGGTTTCCGCAACAGCCGGTGCTTCTGCACGACACGCTGTACCGCCTACCGGGCGTCCCGATCCTGTTGCAGTTCTACCGGCTGAGCAATTACGACGTGCTGGTCGGGACACTGGCCAAGCTCATCGGGATCGATCACCTGGTGGTGGCGTACCTGATCCTGCCGTCGGTTTTCGCGGCTTTTTCCGTGCTGGCATGGGCCTACCTGTTGCGGCGCATCGTGCCCGCGCGCTGGCCATGGGTGCTGCTGATCCTGTTCCTCGTCGTGTTGGCGCTCGGTGAAATGCATCGCGCCTACGGCAATTTCGCGTTCGTGCGACTGTTCCAGGGCAAGTCCATTCTGGTCACCGGCATGGTTCCCGCCGTCGCCGGTTCGGCGTTGCTGTTTGCCCGGCATGGCGGCGTGCGTCACTGGCTTTTGCTGTTCGCCGCACAGGTCGCGGCGTTGGGTGTCAGCGCGAGCGCACTGTTCGTGGCGCCGGCGGCCGCGGCATTGGGTTTGGCCGGCGGTTGGACGGCAAACGCCACGGGCAGTCGGCGGTTTGCGGTGGGCATCCTGGCTTCCGCCTATGTGTTTGGCGCGGGCTGGGCGATGGCTTCCGTCACGCACGGTGGACAAGCCTTGGTCAGTTCCAGCCCCATGCCCGGCGTGCAGCAGATACTCGACGACACATGGGGCGGGTGGAGCACGAGACTGCTGTTGGTGGCGTTGCTCGCCGCCTGGGCATTCGTGCGCGATCCGATTCGCGCGCGATATTTGTCCGCCGGCGCGTTCTTCTTCCTGCTCGCTGCGCTCAATCCCTACACGGTCCGCGTCGTCGCGGATCACTTCGTCGGCGTCCGCACCTACTGGCGGCTGACCTGGGCATTGCCGTTGCCGTTCTTCCTGGCCGTGCTGCTGGACGGAGTGATCGAACGTGCGTTGCGCATGCGATCAAAGGTGCTAGCAGCGTGTGCCTGCGTGGCACTGGCCGGTTTCGCGATCGCCTTCGGCTGGCGCTTCGGGACGTTGCGCAGCGCGAATGCCGTAACGCTCGGCCCGCCGGGGATCAAGGTCGATCCCATCGCATATCGCGTGGCCGCGCAGATGGTCACGGAGGTGCCCGAGAAGGGTGTCGTACTCGCCCCGCAAGCAGTATCCATTTGGTTGCCGAGCTTCGTTGTTCATCCGGAGTTGCTGGGGGTCCGAATGCTTTATTTGACGCGTGCGTTCTCCCAGCAAGACGCAGCGCGGCGGAACTCCCTGATGCGGTATGTCGCGGGCGAATACCGGCCACCGGATTCCGCGGCATGGTTTGCGGATGCATTGCAGCGATACGGATTGAGTGCGGTGGTGTTCGTGCACTCGGCGCCTTGGCGCGGAGAAATGGAAAATGTCCTGAGACGCCAAGGATGGCGACCGCTTTCGTCTGGGGCCTTCGACACGTGGGTGAAAAGCTCTATGTAGACGCCCTCGATCCGTATCTACGTCAGGCATCTGCGAATGGCGTTCCGAACCGACGGCGCCAAGCCTGATGAAAGCCCGCCGTATGATGCAGTTGCACGCCTTCGCCGGGATTTTCATCGGTAACAGCACGGCAAAGGAAGAAGGTGTGTGAGCCGATCTCCTGATGGTGCACGATGGCCAACTCCAGGATGCGAAGTGCATCGGCCACGACCGGAATGCCGAATTCCCGGGAGGGTTGCACAGCGAATGAAAGCTCATTCCAGTCGCCGAGTGGCCGCTTGTGATGCTCGGCGAGCTGGTAAACGGTGGTCTTCAACTCCGCGGGAACGCCGGACAACGCGACCCGCCGCACTTTCCGCATGATCGGTGCGGAGACATTGGTGCTGCGCAGGGCCAGAGAAAAGAACCCGCCCCGCTGCAGCGGACCGATCAAGTCCATCGGAAAGATGTTCCTGTGCCCCAGCGTCTCGACCGATACCAGTACCACTGGCCGCGGACACAGGTAGGCGATCATCAGTTGCTGGGCCGCGTTGGGTTCCATGCCCGGGTTGTGCGGCGATCGGTTTTTCAGCATTGCCCGATTCTGGAGCCACGCATTCCACGATCGCCGCGGCCAGCTCAGGCAGTAATGCTCGCCACCCGCAACGAGGTAGAAGACAAGTGGCGTCTCTGCGGCGGCCACCGGCGCCGTTCGCTGCAGCCGCAGAATGCCGAGCATCCTGCCCGTGGCGCTGTCGCGGTATTCAAGTTCTGGCGAGGGGCCGGCGTCGAGACTGGTCGCGATCATCAGCGGCTTGAGCGAAGCCACGGTGTGATCCGTGGTGACGTCGGCCGTTTCGCCGTCCCAGCGCAAGGCGGCGCTGACCAGCGTTTGCGGTGGAGTCACGGCAACCGGAGACCATTGCGGCAATGGACGTACCAGCGGCCTTATCCAGTCCTTCCACATCTCACACCCGCCGGAACAAGAGGAACATGTAGAGATGGGTAGCCAACCCGAAGCGCGGCACGAGGCGCTCCGGGCGGAAATACGGCGATGCCGCGCGTGCCACGGCATTCGGCGCATAACGGTGGATGCGGCTTTCCCCCGGGCTGGGATAGCAGCCGCTTCGCACGAGGTTCGGCATGTTCAACCACCACCAGCGATGACGTGCATCGCCGAGGTACCAGGGGCTCAGCATGCTGGCCAGGAAGAATCCTCCGCGGTCGACCACCCGCGCAAATTCTTCGAATAGTGATCGGTGATCCACGATGTGATTGAGAACCGCAAAGTTCGCAGTGACAGCCTGCACCTTCTGCACCAAGGGCCGTGTCACCGGGATGACCGTCTCGCGAGCGATTTCATCGCGGCAATAGCGCACCAGGCAATCACGCATGGCTTGCGAAGGTTCATACACGAAGGTCGGATGCCCATTGGCGGCAAAAACCTTGGCATCGAGGCCGGTTCCCGCGCCGAAGTCGAGCACGTCCGCTCCCATAGGCAGAAAATCCAGTGCCATCCTCTGAAAGCTCTCCCGCACTCTTCGGTCCCGCCGCGAGAGCAGCATGAATTCGTGGTACTGCTTTCCGGTGTGCACGCGGCCAACCGCCTTGCAATGGGCGAAGCTGTTCGAAGATGGCTATGGTGATTGCCGGTGGGTGCGGGAAAGGTTGCATCGGCGCCGGGTCCACGGTTCGAACCGCCGACATTTTCAGGCCGCCGCGCAGCTGGATTCGGCCGAGTGGCCGCGATGCCGAGGTTGTTGTCGACATCGCCCGAAAGATCGTTCCCCAAGATGGATTGGGATCAGCCTGGAACTGTTCTTCGCCGCGACGACGATCCAAGTACCTTCACTTCCATCCCGCCGCCCGCGCCGCGCACCCCGCCGCCGTTCTCCAGATCGTCCGGTTGAAAGGCGCGTCGCGTGTGGCGCGGACAAGTGCCGTGAACGCAGCCCGGTGCGATCTTTCCGACGACAGGGCGCTCGCTTGTCCTGCCAGTTGCGTCGCGCATTGACGCAAGCACAGCGCCCGTATTTTCGGGTCGGTTGCTGCCGCCGCGGCCTTGCGGAATACGCGTTCCTGGTCAGCATAAAGGTCCACTTGACGCAGGCGTGCGGTGGTGCGTCCGGCATGTTCACGAACCAAAACCAGATTCTCAGGCAGCGCACACGCCTCGCTGTGTGTGGCGAGCCGCAGCGCGAAGTCGTAATCGGACCGAACCGGGAGCATCTCGTCGAAGCCTTCGATCTCGTCGATCAGCGAACGTTGCACGAGCATCGTCACGACCGATACCGCAACTTCGAACCTGAGCAGGGGCTCGAGGATATGCCCGGAAAGCGGCCTGCCCAGAAGAGCCGAGCGCTCCGGCAGCGGGCTCTCGTCAGCATCGACCAGCAGATATCCCGTGTAGCTCCACCGGCAAGTCGGATGCGCGGCGAGTCGCTGCAGTTGCAACGCCAGTTTTTCGGGCAGCCACAGGTCATCCGAATCGAGGAACGCCACCCATTCGCCGCGCACGTGCCGGAGTCCTTCGCTGCGGGCCGAAGTGAGATCGCCGCGGTGTTCGAGCCAGATCGACCGCACGCGCGGATCCTCGATCGCTTCGAGGTAATCCCGCGTGCCGTCGGTCGAACCATCATCCACGACGACGAGCTCGAAGTCGCCATAAATCTGCGCGAGAACCGAATCGACCGCCCTGCGCAGCAGCGGCAGGCGATTCCAGGTCGGAAGGATGATGGAAACCTCAGGCTTCCTCACGGACAGCGGCCTCCTCGATTCGCTTGGCGACAGTCGCTCCAGATCCCCCACCAACCGTCGTATCGAGATTTCTGCCCGTTACCGGTGCCGTATGTGCCAACGCCATGCGCACCACGTACATCGTGTCCATCCGCGGTACCTTCCGGGTCAGCCAGGTGAGGATTCGCCTTCGTTGCGTGGCCGTGACCCAATTGCCGTCGTGAAGCCACAATTGCGTACGTGTCATGTCCGCACGCTCGCGTTTTTTTTCGGCGGAGGGTCGGATGCGGGCGGCAATGAAGCGCGCCGCATCGAATACGCTGCGCGACCATTCGATGCCCGGGAACGCGTGCAGCCACAATTCGGAACACGAAACCTTCGTGAGGGTCTGGCGGCGTGAAACCGCCCGCAGAAGCGGCGGGCAATCGCGTGCAAGCGTGGCGAGCACGACATCCGGAATCGCATCCCGGTAATAACGCGCCACCATCTGCAAGGGGGGCAGCGCCCACCAGCACGCGCCACCTTGCCACAGAAACACCCATTCCTCGGGTTGCATGCTTCGCGCCAACAACGCGATGTCGTGCAGGTGAATCAGGCGCAGGCTGCGCCCGCAGATGTTGCCCGCCGCGTGCAGCAGCAGGTGGGCGAGCAGGGCATTGCGTGATGGGTAAGGATTCAAACCGGGTTCGGAATTGCGCGGACGGATTCGTTCAGTGATATCGATGACGGATACCGGCAAGCATTCGCGGATGCGGGTGTGCAGTTCGATATTGACGGGCGTGTCGCGATGTTCGCCCAGTACCGCGGGAGGTGTTCCCTCTGCCGGCTTGAAAACCCGATGCCGCCTATGGTCGAAGGACGGGACGTAACCGATTGCGCGCATCAGCCGGGTCGCTGCATCGATATCGCCTTCTTTGATCAGCAGGTCGATGTCGGCCATCGGCCTGTCGCCCGGTGCGTAGATGCCGAGCGCGTGCAACGTGGCGCCCTTCAGTGGGGTCATCGCCACGCCGGCCGCGCGGGCCAGGATGTCGATGCGCTCAAGCAGCGCGGTGATCCTGGCGTGGCGAATCGCGACGTGTTCGTGCTGACCTTCCAGAAACCGTCGCCAGTGCGGGCGCGTCCAGCCGGAGCATTCCCCCAGCAATGGCGACACGCCGTGAGCTGCCGCGGCTGCCATCGCAAGCCGCCATTCGAGATCGCTCCACGCCGGTGTCGCACCGCCGGGGCGCGCCAGTTCCGCGGCAATCGCCTCGGTGGTCCGGTGCAGGCCAGTCCTAATGATTTTGAGCGGTGGCAACACGGCGCAGCGGCACGACATGTTTGCGGGATGGCACCGGCGCGGGCGTCGCGTCGGGATTGCGATGGAGGGGTTCGGTTGCGATCAGCGCATTCCAGCGCGCATCGAGCGCAGCGAATGCGTGCTTGGCGGATTCGGTCGAACGGGTGTCGCGCGATTGCTGCAGGGCAACCTGCTCATGCAACAGGTCGCGTATGCCTCGGTAGAACGCGGAGTCGTAGGTGCCGCGGAACATCATGGCAAGGTCGCCGCTGTCACGCCAATGGGTCTTGCCGCCGAGCTGGGTCTTCACCTGCTCGAAGAACGGGGTGCCCGGAAGCGGGTACGACACGCTGACGCCAATGTCGTCGGGCGCCGCGAGCGCGATCAGTTCGCGGGTCGCGAGCAGGTCGGAGAGTTGCTCGCCAAGATAGCCGAGCTGGATGAAAAAGCCGACGCGGATGCCATGCGTGCCGAGCCGTTTGCGGGCGTCGATCAACTTGGTCACCCGCGTGCCCTTGTCCATCCAGTCGAGCACACGCTGGCTGCCGCTCTCCGCGCCGATCCACGCCTCCGCACAACCGGCGCGTTCGAGCGCGGCGGCCATCGGCTCGGTCGACAGGTCGGCGCGAGTCTGGATCGTGAACGGCACCTTGCCGTCGTGGCTCAGCAAACGTTCGGCAAAATCGTTCACCCAGTCGCTGTGGAACCCGAAGATGTCGTCGGCGAACCAGATGTGGTCGGGGCGGAACGCATGCTTCAGGTAACTCATTTCCACGGCGACTTCGCCGGCGTCGCGGCGCCGGTAGTGGTTTCCCCAGATCGGCTTGGCGCACCAGTTGCAGTGGAATGGACAACCCCTCGAGGCCGTCATGTTGAGGCTGAAGTAACCGTGTCGCTCGCGCCACATCAGCCGGTAGCGCTCGATGTCGACCAGGTCCCAGGCTGGGAGGCCGGTCAGTTGTGCATCCGGCGGTTGTACCCCGAGGCGGGCCGTTCGCGGTTGCCCGTCGTCGAGGATGGAAGCGCCGGCCAGCCCAGCCACCCAGCCTTGGGTATCGGTGTTCGGGTTCAGGTCCAGACGCTCGACCAACTGGACCAGCGCCGCGATGCCTTCGCCCATCAGCACGACGTCGGCGCCCGCGGCCAGGAAGGATTCCGGGTGATCGGATGCGTCCGACCCGGCGACGATGACGCGCGCGCCGTGTTCGCGCGCCGATGCAATCATCCGGCATGCGGCCTCGCGCATGCGCCCCAGGCACATCTTGGTCAGGAAATTGAAGTTGTCTTCATACAGAACCACGACGTCCGGCTCGGCGGACGGCAGGGATCTTTCGTACGCCTCGACGCCGTCGGCGAGCATCGCATCGAACAGCGCGACAGCGTGCCCCATCCGCCGCAGCAGTGCGGCGACCTGGATGGTGGCGAGCGGAGGATAGGGCTTGCCGCGTTCCCACTGCTTGGGGTCGTATTTCAGGAAGTAGGAATGGGTGACCTGAATCTTCAGCATCGGCGAGGAGGCCTTCTGGTGGTGTCCGGCGGCGATCCGCGACACGTCTCGGCGGACGGCGCGCAAAAGTGAGTGCTGCCAGTCGTGCTGGAGGTTGCCGCGCGTTGCCCGAGGGCGCCTGCGCCGGTACGCAACTTTTTTCACGCGGCTTCGCACCTACGGTGCCATCCGGAGGTTGCGAATCCCGTGCGATCAAACCTGGAGCCTTCGATCGATCGTCAGGGCGCGATGCGTGGTGGTGATGGGTATCGCCGGAAGGTGTTCCCGCCGCCAGAACCCGCTTGTCCTCCCCTCACCGTAACCAAGCGGATTCTGGGGGGCGTTTTCCGGTTCGAGAGCGACAGCCGTTATCTGATCGACCTGGTCGAGGCCGCCTATGGAAAGCTGCCGGCGCAGACATTCCCGGGTGTCGCTGCGGAATTTCGGGTCGAGATGCGGTTGTTGTCGCGGCGTGCGAACCCATGGGTGACCGAGCCGCCCGCACCGCGGATACGGCAAGAAGGCAAGCAGCTTCGTGCGGACATCGATGCTTCGAATTACGTGGTTATCGATCCCGGATGCCTTCGCGCGCGCGTCGTTGCGTCGGAAGACATGCTGCAGCACGCCTATCACCTGCGCTGCGAACTGATCGAGTTCGCGGTGTTCATCCTGGCGGCGCGCGGGCTCGATCTGGTGCCCCTGCACGCCGCCTGCATCGGGCGACACGGGCGCGGGTTGTTGTTGCTCGGCGGCAGCGGCTCGGGCAAATCGACGCTGGCGCTGCATGGTCTGTTGCGGGGATTGGATCTGCTGGCCGAGGACGCGGTTTTCGTGCATCCGTGGGACCTGATGGCGACCGGCGTGCCCAACTATCTGCATTTGAGAAGCGACGCGCTGGACTCGGTGGAAAGCGGTGCGGTTCGTGGTTGGGTCGCGCATGCGCCGGTCATCCGCCGCCGCAGCGGCGTCAGGAAATTCGAGGTCGACCTCCGGCAGGAATCCGGCCGGCCGGCCACGAGTCCATTGGCGCTGGTCGGTGCGGTGTTCGTGTCCGCCCAACCTGCCGATCATCCCGACACATTGTTGACCCGGCTCGGTGCACACGAGGCCGACCGCATGCTCGAAGCCGATCAGCCCTATGCGCCGAGTCAACCCGGTTGGCGGCGTTTCAAGCGGGAGATCATGGACAGGGGCGTTCATCAACTGCGGCGTGGACGTCATCCGCGCGATTCCGTCGATGCGCTCTGCCGACTGCTCGACTGACGCGCGCCGCGCGTCTGCGGCGATGGCCGGCTGGGCTTCGCTGCCCCGGTATCGACGACTCGACCTGTTGCGCCACCTCGCTCCCATCCTCGGACGCGCCGGTGCCGTGCGCACCGCTGCGTATGTGTTGTTGTCGTTGATTGCGGCGCTGATGGGGAGCATCGCCGCCATTGTGCTTGTGCCCCTGATCCAGCCGGGCCACGCACCGACGCTCGGAGGCCATGCGCTGGCGCTGCCGGCGAGCGCCGGAACATTGACCTTGATCTTCGCGGTGTTGATCGGAGGCCATGTGCTGCTACGCTGGTTTGTCGCCGGCTTGGGCGCCCGGCTCATCAGCGATTGTGCGATTCGGTTGCGGGGCAGGGTGCACGCGCGGCTGATCGATGCCGAAATTGCCGCGCTGGACGACTCGACTTCGGCAGAGATCGCCAATGTCTTGACCGTCAACGCCGGAATCGTCACCCAGGGAATCGGCGCCGTGTCGCAGTTGCTGGTGGCCGGTGTGACGACCGCTGTCAATCTGGCGTTCGCGTTCTGGGTATCGCCGGTGCTCACATTGATCCTGCCGGCACTGACGGGGCTCGGGATGGTCGCGCTGCGTTGGCATGGTCGCGAGCAATCAAGGCTCAGCCGGCAATACGTGCAGGACACGACCCGGCTGTTCTGGTTCAGCGAGGATTTCCCGCGGCGATTGCGCCATGTCCGTTCGTTCGAACGCGAGGATGCTGAAAGGGGCGGGTACGGCGCCATCTCCACGCGACTGGCTCATACCTATCGGCGTCAGATCGAGCTGACGGCTTCCGGAAAACTCGTCGTGGAGTCACTCGCGGCCGTCGGCATGGTCGGCATCTTCTTGATCGCCGGCCGCTGGCATGGCGTCGATCAGACATCGCTCATCGCGGTGGGACTGCTGCTTGGCCGTCTGCTGCCGTACATGGCTTCGACACGAAACAATTTTCAGCAACTGCGCATGGCCGTGCCGGCCTTCGAACTTTGGCAGCGCTACATGAATCTGGATGGCGTTCGCCGGAAAATGAAAGTGGCAATGGCTTCCGACCAAACCGTACGGCGCATCCACATCGGGCGGGTGGGGTTGAGGCTGCCTTCGCTGCACGTCGACATCGACGACCTGGTGCTGACCCCAGGCGAAATGACCTTGATCGCCGGTGACTCCGGCATCGGCAAAAGCAGTCTGGCGGATGTTTTGGCAGGAATGACGAAACCCGCCGCCTTCGCGGCATGTGTTGGCGGACATTCCGTGGACTTCGACGGATACCGGCAACTCGTGCGCAAGGGCGCCTATGTCAGCCAAAGTATCCGTCCATGGCAGCGCGTCGTGCGCGAATGTCTGTTGTGGGCGGCACCGGATGCGGCGGACGAACGTCTGCATGAAGTGTTGGCGGACGTGGGCCTCGACAAACGGTGGCGCGACGCGCACGACGGCTTGGATACGGAGTTGCAAGGTTCGTCCTGTCGTCTTTCCGGCGGCGAGCTGCAGCGGCTGCTGCTGGCGCAGGTGATCCTTCGGCAACCATTCATTGCCGTGCTGGACGAAGCCACCGGTGCGCTTGATGCAAATTCCGAGATGAGCGTGCTCGCCGCGTTGAAGCGGCGCTTGCCACAAACGATCCTGATCGTGGTGTCACACCGGCAGGGTCCGCTCGGTATCGCGGAGCAGTGCCTGCGTATTGGTCGCGGCGGCGTCGCGACGATCGTCAAGGCGGATATGGCCCACGCGAGTAATGGTGTGGGTGAGTGGCCACCTGCACGGGTGTAATCATGTCTCGCGCAGACAGTGAGATCGCCATACTTGCAGCTGACACCCGTCTGCTCCGTCCCGGCTGCAAGGGGCGGGATGTTCTCAGGCCGCGAACGGCAGGGCAGCCAGATCGACATTGCCGCCACTCAACACCAGCCCGATGCGCTGGCCGCGGAAACGTTCGCGCTGCGCAAGCAGTGTCGCAAGCACGACAGCCGAGGAAGGCTCGATAGTCTGCTTGAGTTCGGCCCACACCAGACGCATCGCTGCCAGCGTGGCGTCGTCGTCCACGCTGATGACTTCGACGCGATGCGCGCCCAGGAGCGCGAAGTTCGGTTCGCCGATGGTCGCGCGCAGGCCGTCGCAAATGGTGTGCGGCACGACATCGGTGACGCGTTGCCCGCGCTGCAGGGATCGGAATGCATCGTCGGCACCGGCGGGTTCGGCGCCGACCAGTCGTGTCTGTGGCGACAAGACGGCAAGCGCGATGGCGCATCCGGAAGCCAGCCCGCCACCGCCAACCGGAACGATCACCGCGTCGAGGTGGGCGATCTGCTGCAGCAATTCCAGGACGATCGTGCCCTGGCCCGCCATCACGCACGCATCGGCGTAAGGGTGCACCAGCGTCGCACCGGTTTCGCGCTGCACTTTTGCGCAGGCTGCTTCGCGCGCGGCCTGCGTCGGCGCACAGCGGTGCAGGATGCCGCCGGCGCGTTCGATGTTGGCGAGCTTGGCCGCTACAGCGCCTTCTGGCACCACGATATGCGCGGGAATCTTGCGCGTCCGCGCGGCCAGCGCCAGCGCTGCACCATGGTTCCCGGACGAGTGCGTCACCACGCCGTGCCTGGCTTCGTCATCCCCGAGCGCCCACACTGCATTGCAGGCGCCGCGAAACTTGAACGCACCGCCCACCTGCAAGTGTTCGCACTTGAAAAACAATGTGGCATTGGCAAGGGCATCCAGTTCCGGTGAACGCAGTACCGGCGTCACCTGCGCGTGCGCTGCAATCCTCGCTGCGGCGGTACGGATGTCACCAAAAGTCGGGGCTAAAAATTCGGCCATGGCTCGGCATCTTCAAGACAAGTGGGTATCCATTTTGACACCGGCGCGCCTTGTCGACCCGGCACCTCGCTGGATTTGCGAGCCGTCGCATGGCGGAAATCAGCCAGCGGCGACGCGCCGCAACAGCGCGGCTTCGCGCGCGAGTCGTTCAATGCCGGACCAATCGCCGGCTACAAGTTTGTCTCTCGGCGTGAGCCAAGAGCCGCCCACGCAGGCGACGTTGGGCAGCGCAAGAAAATCCGGTGCGTTCGTGACGCTGATGCCGCCAGTCGGGCAGAACCGGATCTGCGGCAACGGGCTGGCCCAGGCAGCGAGCAGCTTGGCGCCGCCCGCGGGCACCGCGGGGAAAAATTTCAGATGCTGGTAGCCGCGTTCCAGCAGCGTCATGGCCTCGCCGACGGTGGCGACGCCCGGCAGCAGCGGCAGCTCGTCCTCGTCGGCGGCATCGAGTAGTTTCGGCGAGGTGCCGGGTGACACCGCAAAGCGTGCGCCGGCCATGCGCGCGACTTCGAGTTGGGTGCCGTCGAGCACGGTGCCCACGCCGACCACCGCGCCTTCCACTTCGCCGGTGATCGCACGGATGGCGTCCCGCGCGGCCGGCGTGCGCAACGTGACTTCGATCGCGCGGATGCCGCCGGCCACCAGAGCTTTCGCCATCGGCACGGCGTGCGCCGCATCATCCACGATCACCACCGGCACTACCGGGGCGAGCGCGAGAATTTCGGCGAGTTGTTGTTGTTTGGCTGCCTGCGAGGTCATGGCAAAGACTCGGACAAGAAGTGTTCAAGCATCGGCCGCATGATGGCGGTCGTGCTTGCCGAAGATGGTCGCGCCGGCGTCGGCCGAACCGACCGCGTTGCGCAGGTTCGCAAACAATTCGCGGCCCATGCCGACGTGGTGTGCGGAAAGATCGGCGTGCACTTGCGCCCGCGCATTCCATGCCTTTGCATCGACCTTCGCCTCCAGCGTACCGGCGATCGCATCGAGACGGATCACGTCGCCGTCGCGCAACCTGCCGAGCGGGCCGGCGTCGATCGCCTCCGGGGTGACATGGATGGCCGCCGGCACCTTGCCGGATGCGCCGGACATCCGTCCATCGGTGACCAGCGCCACGCGATGCCCACGCGCCTGCAGCACGCTCAAGATTGGCGTGAGCTTGTGGAGCTCCGGCATGCCGATCGCCTTCGGGCCCTGGAAACGCACTACCGCCACGAAATTCCGATCCAATTCGCCGCGATCGAACGCCTGCTTCACTTCATCCTGGTCCTGGAAGATCACCGCCGGTGCTTCGATGACCAGACGATCGCCCGGCACCGCCGATACCTTGATCACGGCGCGGCCGAGGTTGCCTTGCAGCACGCGCAGGCCGCCATCGGCGCGGAACGGTTCGTTGGCGGGACGCAACACGTCGAGGTTGCCGCTGCCGGTGACCTCGTGCCACGCCAGCGCGCCGGTTTCATCCAGCGCCGGGGTGCGGCGATACGCGTCCAGTCCCTCGCTCCACACGGTTCGCACGTCGCCGTGCAGCAGGCCCGCGTCGAGCAAGGATCCGATCAGGAACGGCATGCCGCCGGCGCGATGGAAATGGTTCACGTCGGCTTGGCCATTCGGATACACGCGCGCCATCAACGGCACCACGCCGGAAATCGCGTCGAAATCTTCCAGCGTCAGCACGATGCCGGACGCGGCGGCAACCGCGATCAGGTGCAAAAGATGATTGGTGGAACCGCCGGTGGCGTTCAAACCCACCACGCCATTGACGATGGTTCGTTCGTCGACGAGTTGGCCGATCGGTGTGTAATCGTTGCCCAGCGCGGTGATTTCGGTGGCGCGCCGCACCGCCGCGAGGGTGAGCGCTTCGCGCAGCGGCGTGTTGGGGTGGATGAAGCTGGCGCCGGGCAGATGCAGGCCCATGATCTCCATCAACATCTGGTTGGAATTGGCGGTGCCGTAGAACGTGCAGGTGCCGGGTGCGTGGTACGACGCGGCTTCCGCATCCATCAGTGCGTCGCGGCTGGCGTTGCCCTCGGCGAAGCGCTGGCGCACCGCGGACTTCTCGTCGTTGGGGATGCCGCTGGGCATCGGGCCCGCGGGCACGAAGATCGTCGGGATGTGCCCGAAGCTCAGCGCGCCGATCAGGAGACCCGGCACGATCTTGTCGCATATGCCCAGCATCAGCACCGCATCGAACATGTCGTGCGACAGCGCGACCGCCGTTGCCATCGCGATCACTTCGCGCGAGAACAGCGACAGTTCCATCCCGGCGCGCCCTTGCGTGATGCCGTCGCACATCGCGGGCACGCCGCCGGCGACCTGCGCGGTGGCGCCGAGCTTGCGCGCGGTGCGGCGGATCAGCTCGGGATACGGCTCGTATGGCTGGTGCGCCGAGAGCATGTCATTGTAGGCGGTGACGATGCCGAGGTTCGGCGTCACCGCGCCACGCAACGCCGCCTTGTCGTTCGCGCCGCAGGCCGCGAAGCCGTGCGCGAGATTGCCGCACGAAAGTTTACGGCGATGTACCCCATCGCCGCGAGCGCCGTCGATGCGCGCGAGATACGCGCTGCGGGTGGCGCGGCTGCGTTCGACGATCCGCGCGGTGACGTCGGCGATGACGGGATGCAGGGACATACTCGCGTACCTCGATGTGTCGGGTTCAATCCTCGCCTTCGTGCCAGGTGCGGCCGTCCCGTTCGATCAATGCCACCGCCGCGCTGGGACCCCAACTGCCGGCTGTGTACGGGCGCGGCGCGTGGCCACCCGCGGCCCATGCGCCGAGTATCGGATCGGCCCAGCGCCATGCCGCTTCCACTTCGTCGCGGCGCATGAACAGCGTGGGGTTGCCGCGCACCACGTCGAGGATCAGGCGTTCGTAGGCGTCGGGTTGGTCGACGCCGAAGGCTTCGGCGAAGCTCATGTCCAGCGGCACGTGTCGCAGGCGCAAACCGCCCGGGCCCGGATCCTTGATCGTCAGCCACAGTTTCACGCCCTCGTCGGGTTGCAGCCGCAACACCAGCTTGTTCTGCGCCAGCGTTCCGGCGCTGCCCTCGAAGATCGAATACGGCACCGGCTTGAACGCCACCACGATTTCGGAAACGCGCTCGGGAAGCCGCTTGCCGGTGCGGAGATAAAACGGCACCCCGGCCCAGCGCCAGTTGCCGATCTCGGTCTTGACCGCGACGAAAGTGCCGGTGTCGGATTTCGTGCCGTCGCCCAGTTCTTCGAGATACCCGGGCACGCTTTTGCCTTCGGACGCACCGGCGCGGTACTGGCCACGCACGGTGAGCTGCGCTGCGTTGTTCGCATCGATGGGCTTCAACGCGCGCAGCACTTTCAGTTTCTCGTCGCGCACCGCGTCGGGCGCGAGCGACGAGGGCGACTCCATCGCCACCATGCACAGGAGTTGCAGGATGTGGTTCTGCACCATGTCGCGAAGCGCGCCCGCGCGATCGTAGTAGCCGGCGCGCCGTCCCAGGCCCAGCGTTTCGGCCACGGTGATCTGCACGTGGTCGATGTGGTTCGCGTTCCACAAGGGCTCGAACAACGCGTTGCCGAAACGCAGCGCCAGCAGGTTCTGCACCGTTTCCTTGCCGAGGTAATGATCGATGCGGTAGGTCTGCGACTCGGAAAACACGCGCCCGACGTCGTCGTTGATGCGGTTGGCACTGGCGAGGTCTCGGCCGATCGGTTTTTCCAGCACCACGCGCGCGGCGCCCTGGTTCAAGCCGTGCCGTGCCAACCGTTCGCAGATGTCCACGAACAATTCGGGCGAGGTCGAGAGATAGAAGACCCGGATGTTGTCGGGCCGCTCGGCCAGCAGTTTGGCCAGACCATCCCAGCCGTCATCCTTGCGTGCATCCAGCACGCGGTAGCCGAGCAGGCCGAGGAAAGCGTCGCGTTGCTCCGGCGTGTGGGTGCTCGCGTTGCCGAGTGCCACGCTGACGGCGGCGCGATAGCCCTCATCGTTCAGCGGTTCGCGCGCCGCACCAATGATGCGGCTGCCCACGCGGATCTGGCCGGAGATATAGCGGTGGAACAGCGCCGGCAGCAGCTTGCGCATCGCGAGATCGCCGGTGCCGCCGAAGATCACCAAGTCGAACGGGTCGACGGGCAGGGAAGCTGGAGTCACATCACACCTCGAACGAAATCGAAGCAGGCGGGCCGCGGCCGTTCATGGGAAACCACCTGACAATACCAGTTAGATACCACAAGATACCAATTCTCGCAACCATTCCCTGGCCCAGAGAGGCTTGCATGCAGCGATTCCGCGACGGCCTCGTTCGCGGGATTGTCCCGCTGGTGCGCCATTGGTATGGTGCGAACCATGCAAAGCGCCCTCGTTGCCGAATACCGACGCCTAGGTCGCGATCGTTCCGTGCATCAGCCGCTGGCCTACTTGCGCTTGCGCAGCGCGATTCGAAACGTGATCGAACGGCGCACGATCGAACCCGGCCATGCGTTGCCCAGCGAGCGTGACCTTGCACGGACGCTGGGCCTGTCGCGCGTCACCGTGCGCAAGGCCATCGCCGGCCTGGTCGAGGACGGCGTTTTGATCCAACGCCACGGCGCCGGCACCTTCGTAGCCGAGCGCATCGTCAAACCGATGTCGCGCCTGACCAGCTTCACCGAGGATCTGCGTGCCCGCGGACTCGACGCGCGCTCGGAGTTCTTCGAGCGCGACGTGGGCGAGGTGACGCCCGAGGAATCGATGGCGATGAACCTCTCGCCCGGTTCGCAGGTTGTGCGCCTGCATCGCGTGCGCTACGCGGGCGATGAGCCGATCGCGATCGAGCGCAGTGTGGTGCCGGCCGACCTGCTGCCCGACCCGATGCGGGTGCGCGATTCACTGTACGAGGCGCTGGAAACCCGCGGCTGCCGCCCGCGCCGCGCCTTGCAACGCTTGCGCGCGATGCCCCTCTCCGCACGTCACGCACGCTTGCTGCATGTACGCACCGGAAGCGCGGGGCTCAACGTGGAGCGGCGGTCATTCCTCGACGACGGCCGGGTCGTGGAATTCACCACCTCGTGGTACCGCGGCGACGTCTACGATTTCGTTGCCGAACTGCATGCCGATTGACCGTCGCTTTTCGCGCACGGCAACAAAGACTCGCGCAGCCAGCGTTTCAGCGCCCCGTCTTCGGCGGGTAGCGGTTCGGCTTTGGCCGGTCGCTCAAGCATCGCCGCCAACGCGGGGGGCACCGCCAGCGGATGGCCGATCAAGGCTTCCACCACGCCCTCGAACTTGGCCGGATGCGCGGTTGCGACCACCACCCACGGCGCCGTATCGCCGGACGCGCGCAGGTTGTCCAGCACCTGCATCGCTGTGGCCGTATGCGGGCAGAACACTTCGCCGTACGCTTTCGCGTGGTGTGCGATCGTGCGGCGGATCGTGGCGTCGTCGACGCTTTCCGCTCGGAGTGCGCGGCGCAATTTTGCGTCATCACCCCCGAAGGTCCAGCGCAGCCGCTCGAAGTTGCTCGGCGCGCCGACGTCCATCGCATTGGCGAGTGTGGCGACGGCGTCGCGCGGGCGGTAACCGCCGCCACCGAAAAATTCCGGAAGCGTGGCGTTGGCATTGCAGGCCAAGTACACCTCGCCCACCGGCAAGCCGATCTTGCGCACCCACAACGCCGCCAGCGCATTGCCGAGGTTGCCGGTCGGCACGATGAAATTGAGCGGCGTGCTGTGCGCACGCCACCAGCCCAGTGCCGCGTGTGCGTAGTAACTCATTTGCGGCAGCAGGCGTCCGAGGCTGATGCTGTTGGCGGAACTGAGCGGGCGCACCGATTGCAGTTCCGCATCGTTGAGCGCGGCCTTGACCATGCGCTGGCAGTCGTCGAATCGACCCTGCACGCGCAATGTGCGCACGTTGCCGCCGAAGCTTCCGAGTTGATGTGCCTGGCGTGGCGAAACCCGTCCGTCGGGATAGAGAATCACGACTTCGATGTTCGGTTGGCGGTCGAACGCGGCTCCGACCGCCGCGCCGGTATCGCCCGACGTGGCGACAAGAATCGTGAGCGGGCGAGCGTCTTCGCGCGGCAGCCGGCGCAGGCATGCCGCGAGAAAACGCGCACCGACGTCCTTGAACGCAGCGGTAGGGCCATGGAAGAGTTCCAGCATGCAGGCGTCGCGCTTCGGCAACGGACGCAAAGGTGTTTCGAAGTGCAATGCTTCCCTGCAGACCGCGGGCAAATCGGCGGCAAGGAGATCGCCCGCGAAGAACGGCGCCAACAACGTCGCAGCGGTATCGGCAAGCGTGCCGCTCGGATCGAAGGACGCGCCGTCGAATCGCGGCAATGTCTCGGGCACGTACAAGCCGCCGTCCGGCGCAAGGCCAGCCGCGATCGCACCACTGAGCGTGACCACTGGGCTCCGGCCGCGGGTGCTGAGGTAGTGCAGGGGCTCGTTCATGACATCGCCGTGTGATCTGCCGCATCGTCAACGCGTTCAACCAATGCGGCAGAGGGAGATTCAATCGGCGCGACGAACGCATCGCTTTGCAATCCTTCCGAGGCGAACGCGCTTTGCATCGCGGCAGCCGCGGCCTCGGCGTTCCCACGGTTTTCGTACCAGCCGAACACGCTCGGGCCGCCACCCGAAATGCTGGAGCCGAGCGCGCGGTGATCGAGCGCGGCCTGTTTGACGCGCGCGAAGCCCGGCACCAGTGATGCGCGACGCGGTTCCACCAGCACGTCGCGCAGCCCTTCGCGCACCAGCGCCGCGTCGCCGCGAAAACAGCCGGCCAGCACCAGCGCGAGGTTGGCGCTTTGCGCCACGAACTCGCCCAGCGCGTAGTCGCCCGCCAGCGCCGCGCGCGCCCTGCGGGTTTCCAGTACATAGTGCGGATGCACCAGCGCGCAATGCCATGCACGCGGCACCGGGATGCGCAGCAAATGATCGTGCGTCGCGAGCACCAGACCACCCAGCAACATCGAACCCAGGTTGTCGCCGTGGCGGCTGCCGCTGGCCACGGCTTCGCCATCCAGCGCGAAGCGGTACAGCGCCTCGCGCGGCAGCGGCTGTTCCAGCAAGGCATTGGCGGCCACCAGCGCAGCAACGCACGATGCCGCCGAACCCCCCATCCCGGAGCCGAGCGGAATGCCCTTGTGCAGGATCAATTCAAAGCCGTGCGGCAAGCCGAGCGATTCGCGCAACTTCAGCAGCGCCATGCCGGCGGTGTTGCGTTCGGGCTCGACGGGCAGGTTCGTCACGGCGCCATCGATCGCGACGATGCGCACCACGGCTTCGTCGATCATCCGAACTTCGGCACGATCGCCCGCACCGGCCATGCCGTGGCCGAGGATGTCGAAGCCCACGCCGACATTGCCTACGCTGGCCGGTGCAAACGCGTGCGCCACTCGGATTCGCGGCGCGGTGGACTTCGACAGCATGTTTTCGATCATGTCGGTGCCCATGATGGCACCGCGAGCGTGCCGGCGATCCGCGGCATGTCGGCGAACACGCCCGCGGCGGTCACCTCCGGTCAAGCGCCGGGGTCTGCACCCAGCAGCGGGTGTCACGGTCGTTGCGTGCGGAACTGCACCACGTTGTCGGTCAAGCGCGTCTGCGTGAATGCGTGGGTGGACGGCGGGACAGCTGATCACGCGAGCGCGTCCTTGGCTGGCGAGGCGACCTGCCGCAGCACGCCGTTGGCGGTTTGTGGGCGGGCGAGCCATGCGGTATCAGTTTATCCAGTGCTCGCGCGCGACGACCCACATCCCGAAGCAGGCTTGTTCCGACACGGGTGGCGCGGCTGATAAAATGGACCGATGGATACAGAAAATGCCATCGATCGTCCTGTCGCAGAATCCGTCGTTCGCCTCGCCGATTACCGTCCGCCCGCTTGGCGCGTCACCCATGTCGAGCTGAAATTCGAACTCGGCATCGACGAAACCCTCGTCCATTCGCGACTCGTTTTGGCCCGCGATCGCGATGAGCCGCTGCGTCTCGATGGCGAAGACCTGCACTTGATCGCCATGCAGCTCGACGGCCGTCCGGTCGAACCCGTCGACTACGCGCTCGATGCGGCTGGTCTCACCCTTCGAGGCGCGCGCGACGGCAGCGTGCTGGAGCTGGACGTGCGCATCGATCCGGCCCGCAACAGTCAGTTGTGCGGGCTATACCTGTCGGGCAAGCGCGAGCACGGGTTTCTGCTGACCCAATGCGAAGCGCAGGGTTTCCGCCGCATCACGTTCTTTCCCGATCGCCCCGACGTGCTGGCGCGTTACGACGTCACGCTGGTCGCCGACAAGGCGCGGTTCCCGGTACTGCTGGCCGGCGGCGAGGAAACCGCGTCGGGCGAATTGCCGGACGGCCGCCACTTCGCGCGTTTCGTCGACCCACATCCGAAGCCGAGCTACCTGTTCGCACTGGTCGCGGGCCGGCTCGAAAAAATCGAGCGCGCCTACCGCACCGCCGATGGTCGCGAGGTGATGTTGCGTCTGTGGGCCGAGCCCGATGCGATCGATCGCTGCCATTACGCAATGGAGGCGTTGGAACGCGCAATGCGCTGGGACGAGCGCGCCTATGGCCGCAACTACGACCTGCCGGTGTTCAACGTGGTCGCCACCCACGATTTCAACATGGGCGCGATGGAGAACAAGGGCCTCAACATTTTCAACTCGAAGTACCTGCTGGCCGACCCCGACACCAGCACCGACGACGAATACCGTCGCATCGAGGCGGTGATCGGGCACGAGTACTTCCACAACTGGAGCGGCAATCGCGTCACCTGCCGCGACTGGTTCCAGCTTTCCCTGAAGGAAGGCTTCACGGTGTTCCGCGAGCACAGTTTTTGCGAAGACATGCATTCGCAATCGCTGAAGCGCATCGAGGACGTGGCCACGTTGCGGCGCGTGCAGTTTCCGGAAGATGCAGGTCCGCTGGCGCACCCGGTGCGCCCGGCCGCGTACCAGGCCATCGACAACTTCTACACCGCAACCGTCTACGAGAAGGGCGCGGAACTGATCCGGATGATCGCCGGTCGACTCGGCAGGGAAGGTTTCCGGCGCGGCAGCGATCTGTATTTCTCGCGCTTCGACGGGCAGGCGGTCACGATCGACGATCTGCTGGCGGCCCTGGGCGAAGCCAACGGCGTGGATCTGTCGCCGTACCTCGCGTGGTATGCGCAAGCCGGTACGCCGGAATTGTATGCGCGCGGCGAATACGACGCGGCTTCGAAACGCTACACGCTCACGCTGTCGCAACGTACGCCGCCGACGCCGGGCCAGCCGCACAAGCAGCCGGTGCCGATTCCGGTGAACGTCGCGCTGTTCGGCGATGACGGTATGCCGATGCCGTTGCAATTCCAAGGCGATGCCACGCCTGTCGCGCGCGAGCGCGTCCTGGAGTTGACGAAAGTCGAACAACGTTTCGTGTTCGAGAACGTGGCTTCCGCGCCCACGCCGTCGTTGTGCCGCGGCTTCTCGGCGCCGGTGCACGTGGTGTTCGACTACGCGCCCGCGCAA
>DATFGT010000005.1:0-3555 GCA_035249175.1 Rhodanobacteraceae bacterium | reverse complement strand
CTGCACGATGTCCGAGCGCATGTCGGATTCGCCGGTGCCGACGTAAATGATGTTTGGGTTCGACGCCGCCACAGCGATCGCGCCGATCGACTGCACGGATTCCTTGTCGAACAGCGGTTGCCAAGTGCGGCCGGTGTCGTGGGTTTCCCACACACCGCCGTCCACTGTACCCATGTAGAAGTGCGTCGGCTGCCCGGGCACGCCGGTCACCGCAAGCGTGCGGCCGGCTCGGAACGGGCCGATCAGGCGCCAGTGCAAGGCGCCCCACGGTGATGTGGTCGTCGTACTGTCGGGCGTCGCGGCTGCGGCGGCGGATGCAGGCAGCGCCGCGGCGAGCGTGAGGGCGACAGCAGCGAACAACGCAGTCAGGCGGTGGTGCGCGGACATGAATGGTTCCTCAGGGCGCGGGCAATCCACGCATCATAGCGATGCTGCGGCAACGTTCATGGGCAAGAAGGCATACCCGTACCGTTGCGGCTGGAAAATTTGCGGCCACCATAGCCGCAACCTCGCGGCTGAACCTGCGGGGTTGCCGAATCTGACCAGGCTTGCGTTCGTTTAAATTGCGCGCAATCGCCGCGACGGACTCATTGCTCTTCCTGATCGCGATTGGTGGTGATCCAGCCCGCGTTCCAGTTCACGGGCGCGACTGCTTTCGCCAACACCAACGGCGCTTGCTTGGTTTTCTGCAATGTGCGATTCACGTCGGCCAGCGGTTGTCCCTTCAAAGCCTCCCAGCGATCCAGCAGCCTCTTCAATTCCGCACTGGTCTTGTCCAGCGCCGCGAGGTCCGCCGCGGTGGGCGCCTGATCGGCGCCTTGCATCCGGTTCATCAGCATCTGCAGGTCGCCGCCCACACTGCCGAGGTTCGGCGGACCGCGATGGAAGAAGAACTCGAACGGCGAACTCGCCTTGGGACCAGACAACGCTTCGAGCTGCTTGTCGTACGCCGCAAGCTTCCCGGTTGGCTTGTTCCCCTCCTCGCGCTTCGCAACCTGTTTCTCAAGATCCCGCACCTGACCCAGCGCGCGGCTTGCCGCCATGGCTTCTTCGTAGGCCTGCATGGACTTGTCGAATTGCTGCTGCAGGTCGGCGGGGGAGGTTTTCACACGCGGATCCATCCGCACCACCAGCGGCTGCGTGTAGGTCTTGCCGTTCACCGCCAATTTGACCATGTAGTTGCCCGGCATCGCCCAGGGCGAACTGTCCATCACCGGTGTTTCGTGTTTGACCGCCTGGTTGGCGTCGAGGAACTGCAACGCACCCGGCATCGGTTGCCAGTGCATGTCCCATACGAAGCGATGCATACCGGCCTGCGTGGAAAGATTCATCGGCGCGCGCGGCCACCAGTCCGGCACATCGAGCTTCTTCGGGTCCAGCGGCTTCCCGGGATCGGCGCTCGACCAATGCCGGACCCGCTTCCCGTCGGACGTATAGACATCCAGTGTCACGGGCCCACTTGCATTGTTGGCGAGGTGGTAATCGATGATCGCGCCAGGCGGCGGATTCGGCAGCGAAGGCATGCGCCACGGCGTCGGCGGGTTCATGCCCCAGCGGACGCGCACCGCCGTTTCCGGCTTGTAGAGCGTCACGCGTGCCTTCGCGGCCTGCGTATCGATCTGCCGCAACGGCGTGATGTCGTCCAACACCTGGAAACCACGGCCGTGGGTCGCCGCGACCAGGTCATCGCCGTGCACCTGCAGGTCACGCACCGAAACCGCCGGCATGTTGAGCCGGAGCGATTGCCAGTGATCGCCGTTGTCGAACGACACCCACGTTTGCGTTTCGGTGCCGGCAAACAACAACCCTTTGCGCTCGGGATCTTCGCGGATCACATTGGTGGCCGCATCCGGCGTGATGCCGTTGTCGATCTCGGTCCAGTGCTTGCCGCCGTCCTCGGTGCGGAGCAGGTGCGGCCGCATGTCGTCCAGCCACATGGTGTTGACCGCCGCGTATGCAACCTTCGGATCGAAGTGGCTGGCTTCCATCGAGAACACCCGCCACCACGGTTTCAGTTGCGGCGGCGTGACGTTGTCCCACTGCGAGCCGCCATCGCGCGTCACCCAGATCAGGCCATCGTCGGTGCCGGCCCAGATCAAATTCTCGTTCAGCGGCGAAGGCGCCAGCGCATACACCACGCCACGATGGCTTGGCTTGGCTTCCTTGTTGCTCGCGTATTTGCCGACGCTGGCCGGTACTTTCCACGTCTTGCGGGTGAGGTCTGGACTGATCCGTTTCCAGTTGTTGCCGCCGTCTTGGCTTTGCCACACCTTGTTCGAAGTGAAATACAGCCGATGCGGATCGACCGGCGAAAACATGATCGGCATGGTGCGGACCGTGCGGTAATCGGGATCGCGCGAGGCCATCGGACCGACGTCGGCGATCTGGCCCGTGTCGCGGTCGTAGCGTGTCACGCCGCTGCGCGAGCCGCCGTAAACGAGGTTCGGGTGCAACGGATCGATCGCGGCGCCGCCGTATTCCTCGATGCCGACCGGATGCCAGTCGTGCGCGGTCAATTCACCATCGTTGCCGCGCGACGACACGCACGCGGAACCCGAATCCTGCTGGCCGCCGCACACGCGATACGGCCAGGTGTTGTCGATGCCGACCTTGTACATCGCGGCGGTCGGCTGGTTGTACCAATTGCTCCAGGTCTTGCCGCCGTTGACCGTGACGATCGCGCCCTGGTCGGTGTTGACCGCCATGATGTCCGGATTGTTCGGGTTGATCCACGTGAACTGGTAATCGTCGCCGCCCGGCGCGCCGCGGAACCCTGTCCACGTCTTCCCGCCGTCCGTGGACTTCCACAGCACCGGCGTGTTGCTGTAAACGATGTCGGGATTTTTCGGATCAACGGTGAGCGGCGGCAAGTCGCCACCACCGATGCGTGCTGCGGGACGCGAATCTTTCGTCATCGTGCGCCAGCTCGCGCCGGCATCGTCCGAACGGTAGAGACCGACCTCACCTTCCTCGCCCGATGCCACGGATGCGTACAACCGGCTCGGTTTGCTCGGCGCGATCGCCACCAGCGCCTGCTGCACGTCCGGCAAACCCTTGGTGAGCTTGGTCCAGGTATTGCCGCCATCGGTCGATTTGTAGATGCCGCCCTCGGTGCCGGCGAACGAGCCGTTTTCCCACGGCGCCTGCTGCTGTTGCCACATCGTCGCGTACACGATGTTCGGGTTCGCGGGATCGATCTCGACGTCGTCACCACTCACATAATCATCGACATACAAGGCCTTCTTCCAGGTCTTTCCGCCATCCAGCGAGCGGAAAATCCCGCGCTCTGCGTTCGGGCCGTAGACGTGTCCCATCGCCGCCACGAACACGCGATCCGGATCGTGCGGATCCACCGCGATCATCGCGATGTCCTGGGTTTCCCTGAGGCCGATGAAGCTCCACGTCTTGCCCGCATCGGTGGACTTGTACATGCCCATGCCGGTGGCCTGGTCGGGCCGGATGGTGCTTTCGCCGGTGCCCACGTAGATCACGTTCGGATCGGACACCGAAACCGCAATCGCGCCGATCGAGCTGGTCGGCTGCTGGTCGAAAATC
>DATFGT010000004.1:0-15824 GCA_035249175.1 Rhodanobacteraceae bacterium | reverse complement strand
CAGCGTGCTGTCGCCGAGGAAATAATCGTGCGGGATGCCGGCTTGGCTGCCGTAGATCGCTTCCTGGTTCTTCTTCACCCAGCGCCCGACCTGGCGCAGCGTGGCGGCTTCGGTGTCCGGAATCGTGCCGTCCGCCCGCGGACCGATGTCCAGCAACAGGTTGCCGCCCATGTCGAGCGTGTCGGAAAGAATCCGGATGATTTCGTAGGGCGTCTTGAAATGATCGTCGTTCGGCTGCCAGCCCCACGAGTTGTTCAACGTGAGGCACAGTTCCCAATACTTGTCGGGCGGCCGGGTGATCGGCACGCCCTGTTCCGGCGTGCCGTAATCGCCGAAACCGGGCAAGCGACCGTTGATGATCGCATCGGGACTGTGCGCACGAATCCAGTCGTGCAATTGTTTCGCGTGCCATTCCTCGGCCGAGTGCTCCCAGCCGCCGTCGAACCAGTAGAGGTCGGGGTGGAAGCGGCGCGTCAGGTCGTGGACCTGATCCTGGTAGTAGGTGACGAAGCGCCGCCAGCGCGCGGGATCATCCTTGATCTCGTAACGCGGATGGGCCTGCGTGAACGCCGGATACAACGGCGACGACCAGTCGATCAGCGAGAAATACAACCCGACCTTCAGGCCGTCCTTGCGCAGCGCCTTGACGAACGGCGCGACCAGGTCGCGGTGCGCGGGCGTGTCCTTCACCACATTCAAGCCTTGCTTCGTATCCCACAAAGCCACGCCGTCGTGATGCTTCGAGGTCAGCACCGCGTATTTCGCGCCGCTGGCCTCGATCAGGTCGGCCCAAGCCTGCGGGTCGTAGTGGCTCGCGGTGAAGTCCTTCGCCTGCTTCATGTAGTCGGCATACGACACGTAGCCGTCGAAGAACGACCACGATTCGGTAATGCCGTCGACCGCGTAGATGCCCCAATGGATGAAGATGCCGAACTTGGCGTCCGCGAACCATTGCATGCGCGCGGCCCTGGCGGCCTGCGCATCCGCGTCGGGTGCGCTCGTCGCGGGAGGGGCGGCGAATGCCGGCGCCGTCAGGCAGGCCAACGCGCACACCAACGCACCCAGCCGGAACTTTTTCATGGCGCGCTCACGCCGTCAGCTCCTTCGAAATCCCGTCGACTGCGGTGCGCAAACGCTCCAGCACCGCCTTGATCGGCACCTTGGCCGGACGGCGTTCGACATAGGGAATCGTCAATGCGCCGGCGGCGAAACCGTGCCGCATGATCGGCGCGGAAAGGTCGGTCACCGCGTCCACGTCGCCGCTGGGCAACATCGCATACCCTTGCGCACGAATATCGTCAGCCTGCGCGATGAAACGCTTGCGCTTGTTCAACGTGCCGGCGGCATCCATCAGCGTGAGCCAGTGCTCGCGTACCTCGTCGCTCTGGAACGCAAACAAGACCGCGCCCGACGTGGAACGCGACAACGGCAATCGATGGCCGACCCGCACCACGAAACCGAGGTCGTCGGGTGGATCGATGCGCGCGATCACCACCATCTGATCGCCCGAGGCGACCACCAGATGGCACGGTTGCAGGACGTCCCGCGCCAGCCGGTGCATCACCGGCAACGCAGCCTCGACCAGCGATTTAACCGGCGGCCGCTCCATCCCGAGCAGGAACAGGCGATTGGTCAGCGCGTAACCCGAGTCGTTCTCGCGCGCGATGTAGCCGCGCTCTTCCAGCACCTGCAGCATCCGGAAGATCTCACCCTTGGAATAGCCGATCGCCGCGGCGACGCCGGTCATCGTCAGCGGCGCCTGCGCGCGCGCCAGCAGTTCAAGAATGTCGAGACCCTTGTCGAGCGCCGGTGCGCGATACTTGGCGGGCTTGGTGGCCATGTTGTCTTACCCTTCGCGTCGAAATCGGCGCAACGGCTGCGCCCCATGAAATCCTGATGAACCATCCCATGTTCGCAAGATAGCTTCCATTGGCGAAGCTGGATTTTATATTTACAACATCGTAAATCACAAGCTAGTATCGGACACGACTCGCCAACGGACAAGCTTGCCCTTGCAACCCGTCACGGCCGCGGGAGCCGATCATGCAGTCCTCCGAGGGCGCCACCGCGCCGAATGATGCCCGAACAGCCTCGCCGGCACGCGTTTCGCCGCTGGCGTTCGCGCTGCTCGTCGGCCTGTTCTTCCTGTGGGGCGTCGCCAACAACCTCAACGACATCCTGATCAAGCAGTTCAAGAACGCGTTCACGCTCAGCGATTTCCAGGCCGGGCTGGTGCAGAGCGCGTTCTATCTCGGTTACTTCCTGCTCGCGATTCCCGCCGGTGTGTGCATGCGCCGGTTCGGCTTCAAGAGCGCGATCCTGATCGGGCTGATCCTGTACGCGGTGGGCGCGCTGCTGTTCTACCCCGCCGCCGCCACGCAGACGTACGCGATTTTCCTGTGCGGGCTGTTCGTGATCGCGAGCGGGCTGTCGTTTTTGGAAACCTCGGCCAATCCGCTGGTGACGGTCCTCGGGCCGCCGGAGGGCGGCGCGCGCCGGTTGAACTTTGCACAATCCTTCAATCCGCTGGGTTCAATCGCGGGCGTCCTGATCGGGCGCGACTTCATTTTCAACGGCATCGAGCACACCCCCGAGCAACTCGTCGCGATGACGCCGTCGGCGCGGCACGCGTATTTCGTCAGTCAGTCCCTGACGGTGCAGACGCCGTATCTGGTGATCGCCTGCGTGGTGGTCGCGTTCGCGCTGATGATCGCCATCGTGCCGTTTCCCGCGCACGGCGAAGGCCAAGCGGACCGCAGCAGCGGCGCGCGGCATTTCAGGCGGCTGCTGCGTGACCGGCATTTCCTGTCCGCGGTCGCCGCGCAATTCTTCTATGTGGGCGCGCAGGTCGGCGTGTGGAGTTACCTGATCCGCTATTGCCAAGGCACGATGCCGGGCACGCCCGAGCGCCGCGCCGCCGACTACCTGATGGCCTCGCTGGTGCTGTTCACGCTGGGACGTTTCGCCGGCACCGCGTTGATGCGTGCGGTCGCGCCGCGCACCTTGCTGGCGCTGTTCGCAATCATCAACGTTGTGTTGTGCACACTCGGTGTCGCATCGCCCGGCTTGCCGGGGCTGATCGCGCTGGTCATCGCGAGCTTCTTCATGTCGGTGATGTACCCCACGATCTTCGCGCTGGGCGTCGACGGCTTCAACGACGGCGATCGCAAGCTCGGCGCATCGCTGCTGGTGATGGCAATCATCGGCGGCGCGGTGCTGACCGCGCTGATGGGCGCGGTGTCGGATGCAGCGGGCATCGCCCGCGCGATGCTGGTGCCGCTGGGCTGTTTCGTGGCCGTGTTGCTGTTCGCGATGCAACGCGTTCACGCGCAGCACACCTGAAGGTGCGACCGTGCGCCTGTACTACGCCCTCGACCTCAAGGATGACCCGGCGCTGATCGCCGAGTACGAATGCTGGCACCGACCCGAAAACATTTGGCCGGGAATCGTCGATTCGATCCGCACCGCCGGCATCCGCGATCTCGAAATCTTCCGCACCGGCAACCGGCTGGTGATGGTGATGGACGTGCCGGAAGACTTCTCGCCCGATGCCAAGGCCGCGGCTGACGCCGGAAACCCGCGCGTGCAAGCGTGGGAAGCGTTGATGTGGAGGTTCCAGCAGCGACTGCCGTTCGCCAAGCCCGGCGAAAAATGGGTGCCGATGACGCGGATGTTTTCGCTCAAGCAACCGTTGGCGACACGTAACGGTTGAATCTTGCTCTGGACAAATTCCTCTGCAGGCGAGAGATCTTGCATTCCCTTCTCCCTCCGGGAGAAGGCCCGCAGGGCCGGACGAGGATTCGGGGCTCCCGCGTCGAGCCCGCACTCGCGAGTCCGGACCCTCACCCCTGCCCCTCTCCCGGGGGGAGAGGGGTGTTGAAACGCCACGCCGGTCCCTCCGGCCATTGATATTCGCCCAACGACGCTTCGCGCATTTCGGTCGAGAATCCCGGCGCCGTCGGCGCGGTATAGCGTCCGCCATGCACGCGCACCGGCTCGGTGAAGTGCTCGTGCAGATGATCGACGTATTCGATCGCCCGATCTTCCATTGATCCGCTGATGGCAACGAAATCGGACATCGCGAGGTGCTGCACCATTTCGCACAAGCCGACGCCGCCCGCGTGCGGAAACACCGGCACCCCGAACTTCGCGGCCAGCAGCAGGGTCGCGAGGTTCTCGTTGACGCCACCAACCCGCGTGGCATCGATGTGCAGCAGATCCACCGCACGCGCCTGCAGCAGTTGCTTGAACATCACCCGGTTATGGGTGTGCTCGCCGGTCGAGATGGGCACCGGTGCCACCGCGCGACGGATTGCGGCGTGGCCGAGTACGTCGTCGGGGCTGGTCGGCTCTTCGACCCAGGCGGGACGATACGGCGCGAGCGCGCTGATCCATTCGATCGCGGGCCCGACGTCCCAGCGCTGGTTGGCGTCGACCGCGATCGCGATGTCCTCGCCCGCCGCGGCGCGGGCGATGGCGAATCGGCGCACGTCGTCACCCAGGTTTTCGCCGACCTTGAGCTTCAGGGTGCGGAAGCCGTCCTCGACCGCCCGCCGCGTCAACTGCGCCAGCTTTTCATCGGAATAGCCGAGCCAGCCGGGCGACGTCGTGTAGGCGGGGTAACCGCGTTGCAGCAGTTCGGCGATGCGCGCTTCGCGGCCGGGCTGCGCGCCACGTAGAATCGCAAGCGCCTCGTCGGGCGCCAATGCGTCGCTGAGATAACGGAAATCGATTGCCGCGACGATCTGCTCTGGCGACAACCCGGCGATGAATCGCCACAAAGGCAATCCGGCCCGGCGCGCCGCCATGTCCCACGCGGCGTTCACGACGCCGCCGATGGCCATGTGCATCACGCCCTTTTCCGGGCCCAGCCAGCGCAGGTGCGAATCGCCCGTGAGGCTGCGCGCGAAACCGCCCAAGTCGTCCAGTACCTCGCCTACGCCCCGGCGCTCCACCAGCGTGCACAGCGTACGCACAGCCGCGGCTTGCACCTCGTTGCCGCGTCCGATCGTGAACACCAGCGCGTGGCCGGCGAGTTCCGAAGCGTCGTCGGTGCGCAACGTGATGTAGACCGCCGAATAGTCGGGGTCATGGTTCATCGCATCCGAGCCGATCCGCCCACGCGAGGTAGGAAAGCGGATGTCCCGCACTTCCAGCGCGACGATCCGCGCCGCGCGATCGGCTCGTTTGCGGGAAGGTGCGCCGCGCGTACCCACGATGGTCACCGCGCCACCGTCACTCGCTGGCGCTGCATGCCCAGCCCGGCGATGCCCAGTTCCATCACGTCTCCCGGTTTCAGGTAAACCGGCGGTTTCTGGCCCAGCCCGACGCCCGGCGGCGTGCCGGTCGAAATCACATCGCCCGGCAGCAGCGTCATGTAGCGGCTGATATGGCTCACCAGCGTCGCGACGTCGAAAATCATGGTGCGCGTGTTGCCGTCCTGATAACGATGCCCGTTCACGCTCAACCACATCGCGAGGTTCTGCGGGTCGGGCACCTCGTCGCGCGTCACCAGCCACGGGCCGAGCGGCGCGAAGGTGTCGCAGCTTTTGCCCTTCACCCACTGGCCGCCGTGGTCGAACTGGAATGCCCGCTCGGACACGTCGTTGACGATCAGGTAACCGGCCACGTGATCGAGCGCGGTGTCACGCGGCACGTTGCGCGCGGCGTCGCCGATCACCACGCCCAGCTCGACTTCCCAATCGACCTTGGTTGCACCGCGCGGAATCACCACGTCATCGAACGCCCCGACGATCGCGCTGGTCGCCTTCATGAAGAGCACCGGCTGCTCCGGCACCGGCTGGCCCGATTCCGCGGCGTGGTCGGCGTAGTTCAAGCCGACGCAGATGATCTTGCCGACGCGCCCGATCGGTGCACCAAGACGCGGGGTGCCCTCGACTTTCGGCAACGCTTCCGGGTCGAGTGCGCGCAGGCGTTGGATGCTCTCATTCGTCAACGCATCGCCGGCGATGTCATCCACGACCTGCGACAAATCGCGAAGCGCACCATGCGCATCCAGCCTGCCCGGCTTTTCGCGACCCGCGTTTCCGTGGCGCACCAGCTTCATCCGCAGTTCCCCTAATCGGTCCAACCGCCGTCGATCACGTGGATCGCGCCGGTGGTGAACGAGGCTTCGTCGGAAGCGAGATATACCGCCAGCGCGGCGATCTCGTCCGGTTCGCCCAGTCGCCCCATCGGCTGACGATCGATGAAACTTTTCCAGACGACGTCGCGATCACCGCCCAGCGCGGCGACGCGCTGTTCCAGCGACGGCGTTTTCACGGTGCCGGGACAGATCGCGTTGCAACGCACGCCGCACGCCACGTAGTCCGCCGCGATGGCCTTCGTCAGCCCCATCACCGCGGCCTTGGTCGCGCCGTACGCAAAACGGTTGGGCACGCCTTTCACGCTGGACGCGACGGACGCCATGTTGACGATGCTGCCGCGCCCGCGATCGAGCATGCCGGGCAGCACCGCCTTGCAGAGACGGAACATCGAATCGACGTTGATCGCGAACGAACGCCGCCATGCGGCCTCATCGGTATCGAGGATGGTCCCCGCGTGCACGTAGCCCGCGCAGTTGAACAGCACGTCGACCACAGGATTCGCTTCCACCAGCGATGCAATCTGCGCGGCATCGGTGACGTCGAGCAACGCGGTGCGTATAACGTCGTTTTCCGCGCCCAGCGACCGCAATGCCGAAGCATCGATGTCGGTGGCCAGCACTTCCGCACCCTCGCGCGCGAATGCCAGCGCCGTCGCACGGCCGATACCCGCCCCGGCCGCGGTCACCAGGGAACGCTTGCCTTCGAGCCGCGCGCTCACCGAGGCACATCCACGGCGGGCATCGGCGCCGCGGCATTGATGATTCCAGCGGCCTGCAGTCTGCGCCACACGCGCGCAGGAAGCCGCTGGCTGCTGCGCGCGATCGTGCTTTCGACTTCCATTACGTTGCGCATGCCGGCAACCACGGCGCACACGGCCGGATGCGCCAATGGAAATTGCAGCGCCGCCGCGCCCACATCGACGCCTTCCTCGTGGCAGATCGCGTAAATCTCGTGCGCGCGCTTCAATGTATCCGCGTCCGCAGGCGCGTAATCGTAGGTCTTGCCGGGGGCATGCGGATCGCCGAGCAGGCCGGAGTTGTACGGTGCGGCGATGATCACCTTCACCCCGCGGCGATGCGCCTCGTCCAGCATCGGCAGCGCGGCCGCCTGCTCGAACAAGGTGTAGCGACCTGCCAGCATGATGCAGTCGAGGTCGAAGCGCGGCATCAGCTCCCTGCAAACTTCGACCTCGTTGACCCCGATACCGATCGCCCGCACGACGCCCTGCGCGCGCAAGGCGGCCATCGCCGGCAAGGCTTCGTCGAGGGCCTGCCGCAACATCTGCGGATGCCTTTCGCCATGGGTCAGGCGACCGACGTCGTGCAGAAACAGGATATCGATGCGATTGAGCCCGAGTCGCAGCAGGCTGGATTCGAATGAACAGCGGATGCCGTCACGGCTGTAATCGAACACCGCCCGGCTGCCGCAAACCGCGAACCCGTCGCTGATCGGCGCGCGCTGCGCGGGATCGGATTCGATGCGTCGCCCGACCTTGGTCGAGACCGTGAAACTGTCGCGCGGCACGCCCGCGAGCGCCCTTCCCAACCGGCGCTCGGCGAGGCCGTGGCCATAGAACGGGGCGCTGTCGAAATAGCGGGTGCCGAGTTGCAGGGCGCGATCCAGCGCCATCCGTGCCGGGTCATCGCCGACTTCCGCATACAGGTTGCCGATCGGCGCGGTGCCGAAACCGGGCCCGACGATGCGCACGCGCGAAGCTGCGATTCCATGCGAGCCGGCGCCGGCTTCGTGCTCGGCGCGGGACTCGCGGCAGGCTGCGTCGGTCGTCACGGAACCGGACTCCGGCTCAATGGGATTACTGGATTCGCGCGTTTCATGGGTGGATTATATATCCATATACGCAACTCGCGTCATGCCGCCGTTCGGGTGATCGTGGCATCATCCGCGCGAACCACCACCGCCCAGGACTCCCATGACCAACCGCCGCCGCTTCCTCAAGTCCGCCGCCTTGGGCGCCGCCGCCGCGGCGCTGTCGCCCGTCGCAGGCGCCACCGACGCCGGCACGGCGAGTAGGCCGACGAAGGGTGCTGTGCGCGTGGTCTCGACCTGGGATTTTGGCGTAGCCGCAAATCAGGCGGCGTGGGCGATTCTTGCCAGAGGCGGCCATTCGCTCGACGGGGTGGAAGCTGGCGCGCGGGTGCCCGAAGCCGACATCAAGAACCACAGCGTGGGACTGGGCGGTTATCCCGATCGCGACGGCCACGTCACGTTGGATGCCAGCATCATGGACGCCGACATGAACTGCGGCGGCGTCGCATGTCTCGAAGACATCGAGCACGCGGTGTCGGTGGCCCGCCGGGTGATGGAACGCACGCCGCACGTGTTGCTGGTCGGCGATGGCGCCCGGCAGTTTGCGCTGGAACAGGGTTTCAAGAAACAGAACCTGCTGACGCCGACCGCGAACAAGGCCTGGCGCGAGTGGTTGAAAACCGCGCATTACAAGCCGGTGATCAACAGCGAAGTGCGCAGCTACGGCGCCGGCGTGCCCGGCGGCAAGGACAACCACGACACCATTGGCATCCTCGCGCGGGATGCGCACGGCAAGCTGGCCGGCGCCTGCACCACCAGCGGCATGGCCTGGAAATTGCGCGGCCGCGTGGGCGATTCGCCGATCATCGGCGCAGGTCTGTATGTGGACGGCGAAGTCGGCGCGGCGACTTCCACCGGTGTCGGCGAGGAAGTAATCCGCAACGCCGGTTCGTTCCTTGTGGTGGAACTGATGCGTCAGGGTCGCAGTCCCCAGGAGGCTTGCAAGGAAGCGGTGCTGCGCGTGCTGCGCAAGCACCGTTCGACCGCAGGCGACATCCAGGTCGCATTCCTCGCGATGAACCGGGATGGCGAGGTCGGTGCGTGGGCGATCCAGCCCGGTTTCGCCTACGCGGTTTGCGATGCGCAGAACCAGCGCGCGCTGATCAAGTCCGGAAGCGTGCTGGGCGCATGAACGAAGCGGTTCTGGAAGTGGCCGCCAACTCGGTCGCCTCGGCGCTCGCGGCCGAAGCGGGCGGCGCGGCGCGCGTGGAATTGTGCTCGGCGCTGGAACTCGGCGGGCTCACGCCCTCGCATGCGGCCATCGCGATTGCGTGCGAACGGTTGCGCATTCCCATCCACGTGCTGATTCGCCCGCGCGTCGGCGATTTCGTGTTCGATGATCTCGAATGCGAGGTCATGCAGCGCGATATCGAAACCTGCAAGACGTTGGGCTGCGCCGGCGTGGTGCTGGGCGTGTTGACGGTCGAACGCGACGTGGACGTGCCGCGTTGCCGCGCCCTGATGAATGTCGCGGGAGAAATGTCAATGACTTTCCACCGCGCCTTCGATTTCGCCCGTGATCCGGAACGCGCGCTCGAAGCGATCCTTGCGCTGGGTTGCGATCGGCTGCTGACATCGGGCCAGCAGGCCGACGCGCTGGCCGGTGCGCCACTGATCCGCAAGCTCATCGGGCAGGCGCGCGACCGCATCACGATCATGCCGGCCGGCGGCATCACCGCGCAAAACATCGTGGCGATCGCGAACGCCACCGGCGCGCGCGAGTTCCACGCGTCCGCAAAGAGGCGCATCACCACGCGCATGGATCATCGGCTTCCCAGGCTTGGCGAAATGGATGATGCCCATTGGCAAACCGATGCAACCGAAGTGCGCGCCCGTGTCGACCCACTGCGGACGCTGTCATCATCCCCGCACCCGCCCCGCAGGAACCCATCGCAATGAACCCCGAGCCCATGAGCGAACACCTGCCGGACACGCCTGCACCATCAGGGCGCGCGCCTGGCACCCGCGTGGCCATGACGGTGATGACCACGCTCTTTTTCATGTGGGGCTTCATTACGGCGCTCAACGACGTGCTGATCCCGCACCTGAAATCGGTGTTCACGCTCAACTACACCGAAGTGATGCTGGTGCAGTTCACCTTCTTCGGCGCGTACTTCATCATGTCGCTGCCGTCGGGCAAGGTACTGGCGCATTGGGGTTATCGCGCCAGCATCATCATCGGATTGATCGTCACCGGCATCGGTGCCTTGTTGTTCCTGCCCGCCGCGCAGGCGCAGTCGTATCCATTGTTCCTGCTCGCGTTCTTCGTGCTGGCCAGCGGCATCACCCTGCTGCAGGTCGCGGCCAATCCGTACGTGAGCCTTTTGGGCGCGGCGCGCTATGCATCGGCACGGCTCAACCTTGCCCAGGCGCTGAACTCGCTGGGCACCACGATCGCGCCGAAGTTGGGCGGTTTCCTGATCCTCTCGGCCGCGGTGCTGGGCGCGGCGGAACTGGCCCAACTGTCGCCCGCCGCTCAGGCCGCCTACAAGGCGCAGCAGGCGCACGTGGTGCAGGGCCCGTACATCGCCATCGCGATCGTGCTGTTCGTGCTGGCGATCGTGGTGTGGCTTTGCCATCTGCCGCAACTGGAAAGCACCGCCACGGCCGACGATTCCCGGCATCGTTTTGCCGACGCGCTGAAGCTGCGCCGCGTGTGGCTGGGCATGCTGGCGATCTTCGTTTACGTTGGCGCCGAAGTTTCGATCGGCAGCTTCATGGTCAACTATCTCTCGCGGCCCGACATCGGGAACATGAGCGAAGCGGCCGCCACCGGCTACGTGTCGCTGTACTGGGGCGGCGCGATGGTGGGGCGCTTCATCGGCTCGGCGCTGCTGACGCGCATCGACACCCGCAAACTGCTGGCCTTCAACGCCGCGATCGCCGCGTTGCTGGTACTCACCACCATGCTCACCTTCGGCCATGTCGCACTGTGGAGCGTGGTCGCGATCGGCCTGTTCAACTCGATCATGTTCCCCAACATTTTCACGCTTGGCATCGAGAAATTCGGACCACTGACCGGCAAGGTGTCCAGCCTGCTGGTGATGGCGATCGTGGGCGGCGCGATCATCCCGCTGGCGCAGGGCGCGCTGGCCGACCACGTCGGCGTGCACCACGCCTACGTGCTGCCGCTGGTCTGCTATCTCTACATCATCTATTACGGCCTGAAGGGCTCGCGCGTCGCATGAACACCATCTGCTGTTTCGGCGAAGCGTTGATCGACTTCCATGGCACGCCGTCAGGTTCCGCGCCGGTATTCACCGCCCATCCAGGCGGCGCGCCTGCCAACGTGGCGGTCGCGGTGGCACGACTGGGCGGACGCGCGGCGTTCGCCGGCATGTTCGGCCGCGACATGTTCGGCGACCTGCTGCTGCGCGAACTCGATGCGGCCGGTGTGGACGTCGCCCATACGCGCCGCACCGGCGCCGCCAACACCGCGCTGGCGTTCGTCTCGCACGCCGTCAACGGCGAGCGCGATTTCAGTTTCTACCGCCCGCCCTCGGCCGACCTGCTGTTCCGCGACGCGGATTTCGACGCGTCCATTTTTGCCGCGGACACGATCTTCCACGCGGGTTCGTGCAGCATGACCGAACCCGATTCGGCGGCCGTCACGCTGCAAGGCATGACGCACGCGCTCAACGCCGGCGCGCTGGTCAGCTACGACATGAACCTGCGCCCGCCGCTTTGGCCGCGCGGCGAAGATCCCGCGCCCACGATCTGGCGTGCGCTCGAGCTGGCCGATTTCGTGAAACTGAGCGCGGAAGAACTTGCGTTTCTTGCAGCCTCGACGGGCCATGAAGACGCGGTATTCACGCGGCTGTGGACGAGTCACGCCAAACTCGTGGTCATCACCGATGGCGAGCGGGCCACGCGCTGGTTCGCGCCGAATGCCAGCGGCGAACGACGCACGTTTCCCGTACGCGCGGTCGACACCACCGGCGCCGGCGATGCCTTCGTCGGCGGATGCCTGTACCAGTTCGCGAAAGCCGGCCTCGCTGCCGCAACGTTCGAATCGTTCGTCGCAGATACGGATCGACTGGACGTCGTGCTGCGCTTCGCCTCGGCCTGCGGGGCCCTGGCCGTCACGCGCGTCGGTTCGTTCGCGGCGATGCCCACGCTTGTCGAGGCGGAGGGTTTCCTGGAGCAACACGCATGAGCAACTTTCCCGATTTCCGCTCGCCTGATTTCTTGCGCCGGCACATCCGCGACACCATGGCGTTCTACCACCCGCATTGCCTCGATCCGGCCGGAGGCTGCTTTCATTACTACAAGGACGACGGCACGATCTACGACCGTTCGCACCGGCATCTCGTCTCGAGCGCGCGCTTCGTGTTCGATTACGCGATGTACGCGCGCGCCTTCGGCGGTGACGAATACCTCGATGGCGCACGCCACTGCGTCGCCTTCATTCGCAACGCGCACCTGAATGCCGCGACCGGCGGTTACATGTGGACGCTGCGCGACTACAAGCCGGAAGACACCACCAATCATTGCTACGGCGCCGCCTTCGTGCTGGTCGCGTATGCCCATGCGCGCATGGCCGGCGTCGACGAAGCGGCTGTGTGGATGGATGAACACTGGAAGCTTCTGGAGCAACGCTTCTGGGATGCCGACGCCGGGTTGTATCGCGACGAGGCCGATGCGAACTGGAACTTCTCGAACTACCGTGGCCAGAACGCCAACATGCACATGTGCGAGGCGATGCTGACCGCGTTCGAGGCCAGCCGCGAACAGCGCTGGCTCGACCGTGCCTACACGCTGGCCGATCACATGACGCGACGGCAGGCCGCCAAGGCCGGCGGTCTGGTGTGGGAACACTACGATGAAAACTGGGAAATCGACTGGGAATACCACAAGGACAACCCGAAGGACCTGTTCCGGCCCTGGGGCTTCCAGCCCGGTCACCAGACCGAATGGGCCAAGCTGCTGTTGATCATGAGTCGCCACCGCGACGCCGACTGGCTGCTGCCGACCGCGCGGCACCTGTTCGACACCGCGGTCGCGCGCGCCTGGGACGATCAATACGGCGGACTGTGCTACGGCTTCGCACCGGACGGTTCGATCTGCGACGACGACAAATACCACTGGGTGCAGGCCGAGTCGCTGGCCTGCGCAGCGCTGCTCGCCAATCGCACCGGCGAGGAAAAATATCGGGATTGGTACCGACGCCTGTGGGAATACGCATGGGCGCATTTCGTCGATCACGAATACGGCGGTTGGTATCGGATCCTGACCCGCGACGGCGGCAAGGTCGACGACGAAAAAAGTCCCGCCGGCAAGACCGACTACCACAACATGGGCGCGTGCTACGAAGTGCTGAACGTGCTGGGCTGACCATGCGTCGCTTTGCCGCCGGGGATTCAGCAACCGGCTGAAACGAAATCACGCCGCTCACACCCGCGCGCGGCGAGAGCCGGCGTTGCTCGACTACTTGAAAGTGAAAAATCTCGTGCTCGCGGGCGTGGCGGGCGACCAGCGCGTGCTGACTACTGCGATGGACGCGCACATGCGCGATTTCAAGCTCTGGGTTCCGGCGGACACGACCGCATCGATCACTCCGAAGCGCAACCGACGTGCACTCGACTACATCAGCGAAGTGCTGCGTGGAAGCGTCGCGGCGGTGCTCGACCATTGAGGCAAGGCAAGTCCCGGTTGCCGATGGTTACGCGAACCACGGGTGAACCTGCCACGCGGACCCAATCCGCACCTTCCGTTCATGTGCGCCGGGCGAAGATCGTTCCCGACGCAATCGTGCAGAATCTGACACAGGGAGCGTGTCATGCCCAAGGCAGGCAAGCCGTCGTGGTGGAAAAGGTTGGGCGCCGGATTGATCACCGGTGCGGCCGACGACGACCCGAGTGGCATCGCCACCTATTCGCAAGTAGGAGCTGCATTCGGTACCGGCATCCTGTGGACGGTCCTGCTGGCGTTGCCGCTGATGATCGGAATACAGGCGGTGTCCGCGCGCGTCGGGCGCGTCACCGGCGTCGGCCTGGCAAGAAATCTTCGCACCGAATTTCCGGTTCCGCTTGTTGCCGTGGCGGTCGTGCTGCTGGCGGCAGCCAACGTCATCAACCTCTCGGCTGACATCGGCGCGATTGGCGCCGCCACGAAGCTGCTGCTGGGCGGTCCGGCAGCGCTATATGCGGCGATGGCGGCGGTGCTGTCGGTGCTGCTGCAGATCTTCGTGCCGCTCGGTCGCTACATGCCGATTCTGAAACTGCTCACCTTCAGCCTGTTCGCGTACGTCGCCACCGTGTTGATGATCCGAGTGCCGTGGCTGCAAGTCCTCAAGGACATGGTGTGGCCGAGCGTCCCGCTGAAGACGGACTACGCCGTCGCGATCGTGGCCGTGATGGGCACCACCATCAGTCCTTACCTGTTCTTCTGGCAGAGTTCACAGGAGGCGGATGAAACGAAGGCCGATTCTCGTCGCACGCCCCTGAAGCGCGCGCCGACGCAGGCTCCGCGCGCCCTGAAACGCATCTATGTCGACACCATCGTCGGAATGGTGTTGTCGGAAGTGGTGGCGTTCTGCATCATCCTCGCGGCCGCAGTAGTCCTGCACGCCCACGGCAAGACTGACATCCGCACATCGGCCGACGCGGCGATGGCGTTGAAACCGGTCGCAGGCCGATTCGCCTCCCTGCTGTTCTCCAGCGGCATCATCGGAACGGGCCTGCTTGCGATTCCGGTGCTGGCCGGATCGGCTGCATTCGCGCTCGGCGAAACATTCAAATGGCGCACCGGCCTCGAGCAGAAGCCCGGCCGCGCGAAACTGTTCTACGGCGCGATTGCGGCGGCGACGCTCGGCGGCATGGCGTTGAGCTTCACCCCCATGGACCCCATCAAGATGCTGTTCTGGAGCGCGGTGATCAACGGCGTGGTCGCGGTGCCGCTGATGGTGCTGATCATGCTGATCGCCAGCCGCAGGAAAACCATGGGCCGGTTTCCGATTCCGGCTGCGCTCAAGGTCTTGAGTTGGGTGGCGACGGGCGTGATGGGCGCCGCCGCGATCATCATGTTCGCGACCGCATTGCTGCCGAAGCGCTGACAGCCAAAGCGCGACGACGGCCTCGGCGCACTCCGCGTGGCGCGGATGAAACGGGGACCCCTGCTCCGACCGCGACCCGTCTACTTGCTGCTCGACGAGCGCCTCCTGCTACCGCCGGATTTCTTTGCGGCCGAGCGTTTCCTGCCGCCGGATTTCCGGGCCGTACTTCTTTTGCTCGTGGACTTCCTGCTCGAAGATCGTTTTTTGCTGCTGCCGGACTTTTTCGCGGACGCGCGTTTCCGGCTGCTCCCGGATTTCTTGGCCGCAGTGCTCTTCTTGCTCGCCGACTTCCTGCCGGAAGAGGTTCTTTTGCTGCTGCCGGATTTCTTCGCCGAGGAACGCTTCTTGCCGCTGCCGCCGGACTTCTTCTCGTCGCCCTTGTCCTGCTTGTTGACCGTGCGCCAGGCGCGCTCCCCGGCCTCCTTCTTCGACACGCCTTTCTTTTCGTAACCCTCTTCGATGTGTTCGGCCTTCCGTTTCTGCTTGGCCGTGTAACTGGATTTGTCTCCGCGCGGCATCTCGACCACTCCTTGTGTGATGGCCACGGTCAAGCTAGCAACGGTCAGGTCGCCAATACGTGAAGGCAGCAGCTGCCGCGTGGCCGCGCAGCACCCAACGCAGGACAACGTGAAGGGGGCGACGGGCAAAACGAAAGGCCGGATTCAAAAAAAGGGGCCTTTCCAGAGCGACTGAACTGCCGGAAGAGGGAATCGAACCCCCGACCCACGCATTACGAATGCGTTGCTCTACCAGCTGAGCTATTCCGGCACAGGCAGGGCCGACAAGTTTAATGGGCCACCTCGCGGGCACGCAATCTTGGGCCACCGCGACCCGAT
>DATFGT010000003.1:0-16480 GCA_035249175.1 Rhodanobacteraceae bacterium | reverse complement strand
CACTGGGTTCCGGCTTACGCCGGAATGACGAGCAAAAAAACCGTCGTGCGCTCAGTCCTTGGGCGGCTTGGCGGGCACGAACGGCGAGACCGGGTCGCTGCCGGGAAAGGTTTCCTCCAGCGCTTCGTCCTGGTTGTCGCTTTCGTGGTCCTTGCGCTTCCGGCGCTCCTGTTCCGTTTCCTGCCGGACTGCCTTGTCCTTGTGGTGCTTGACGTCTTTGCGGTCACGACCTGTCATGGTGGGATGCTCCGTGTGCGTGCCCCAGGCCAAAGTGTCGAACTGCACGGGTGAACCCATGCCCAGCGGCAGGTCCGGGTTACTCACACGCAGCCAGGACACTTCACATGCACATCACGACGCTCCCAATAATTTGAACGCTTGCCATTGGACGGAGCCCTCGCGGCTGCCACAGGCTGGCGGCCCGGAGAGGAGCAGCGATTGCGATGCCAGGTAGCTGATTTGTTGCCGGCGCTCGTTCGCAGCGTCGCTGCTTCGCCGCAGTGCGGCGGGCTGTTTGCTCGCGCCCGACGAACGACATTTGCATCCCGTCTGTTCCCTTGGCCGCGTCCGGTGGCGCATTCGCCGCACGGCTCGACGCCCCGGCGTGCGCGGCTGTCCGCCGTCTTCGCGGCGGTCACGGTTCCGGCGGTGGCCGCTGCGCCGGCGGGGCAGCAGGTCACGCTGCCGACGGTGGTGGTGACCGCAACACGTTCGCCGCAGCGCGCCTTCGACGTGCCGGCGTCGGTGGATGCCGTAGCGCTGGATGCGATCGACGCCGATCGACCCGGCATCAATCCATCGGAAGCCTTGCGCGAAGTGCCCGGCGTGGTGGCGCGTGACCGCCAGAACTACGCGCAGGACGAGCAGATCTCGATCCGCGGCTTCGGTGCGCGCAGCACGTTCGGCGTGCGCGGCGTACGGCTGTACGTGGACGGCGTTCCGGCGACCATGCCGGACGGGCAGGGCGAGCTGTCCGCCTTCGACCTTTCTTCCGCGGACCGCATCGAGGTGCTGCGCGGTCCATTCTCCGCGCTGTACGGCAATTCGTCCGGTGGCGTGATCCAGCTTTTCACGGCCAACGGCACGCCCTGGCCCGAGCAACGCGTCGGTTTCAATGCCGGCCCTTACGGAACCCTGCGCGCGGACATCGATGCGCGCGGCAGCGGTGGGCCATTCGGCTACAACGCGGACTTCGGGCATTTTCGCACGTCGGGTTTTCGTGACCACAGCGCCGCGCGGCGCAGCAAGGGCAACGCCAAGCTGTCGTGGAACACGCGCGCGGGCGGCAAGCTCACGTTGTTGCTGAATGCGGAGTCGCTGCATGCGCTCGATCCACAGGGCCTCACAAGGTCGCAATACCTCGTCGATCCGCGCCAGGCGGCGCCCAGCTCGCTGACTTACGACACCCGCAAGCGGGTGCGCCAGGATCAGGCAGGCGTCGTGTGGCAGCAGCCTGTCGGCGACCATTCGCAGGCGCAGGTGTTGGCGTACTACGGCAATCGCGCGGTCGCGCAATTTCTTTCCGTGCCGGTGTTCGCGCAGGCCGCCCCGTTGAGTTCGGGCGGGGTGGTCGATCTTGCGACGAAGTACGGCGGCGTCGATGCGCGCTGGTCGTGGCACGGCGAATGGCTGGCGCGTCCCTTGCGTTTCACCGCCGGCGTGAACTGGGATCGCGAAAACCAGCATCGGCTGGGCTTCGAGAATTTCGTGGGCGATCGTCTCGGCGTGGCCGGTGCGCTGCGCCGCAACGAACAGGACGACGTGTACGACTTTGACCAGTACGCGCAGGGAAGCTGGGATTTCGCGAAGCGCTGGTCGCTGACGGCGGGCATTCGCCACAGCACGGTGCGCTTCGGCACCGACGACGCGTACATCGCCGCCGGCAATCCCGATGACAGCGGCCGGGTCGAATACAGCGCCACCACGCCGGTTGCGGGCCTGCTGTTTCGCGCAAGCGGGAACTGGAATCTGTACGCGTCATACGGACGCGGTTTCGAAACCCCGACCTTCAGCGAATTGGCGTATCGCGCGGACGGCGCCGCGGGCATGGCGTTCGACCTCAAACCTGCCCGTTCCGGCAACGCCGAGGTCGGATCCAAACTGCGTTGGGCCGGCGGCGCGGGCAGGCTGGACGTTGCGCTGTTCCGGTCAGATACACGCAATGAACTCGCGGTGTTCAGCAGCAATGGTGGGCGCACGACTTACCACAACATCGGTCGCGCGCAGCGCCGCGGCGCGGAAGTCGATGTGGAAACGCCGCTGTCGCACGGTTGGCGCGTGCAATTGGCATGGACGCGCCTGGGTGCGCGCTTCACCCGGGTGGATGACTGCACCGCGACTTGCGGCGTCGCGCCCGGCGCGCGCATTCCCGGGGTGCCGCGCAACCAGTTGTACGGCGCGCTGCGCTGGAGCGGCGCGGCCGGCTGGCATGGCGGCATCGACGTATTCGCATCCAGCGCGGTGGTGGTCAACGACGCCAACGGCGCATCCGCGCCGGGTTACGCGACGATCGGGTTCGACATCGGGCGCGTGATGCGTCGGCGTGGCATCACCATTGCGCCGTTCCTGCGCATCGACAACCTGCTGGATCGCCGCTACATCGGCTCGGTGATCGTCAACGACGGCAACGGTCGCTATTTCGAACCGGCGCCGGGACGTGGCGTGATGGTGGGCGTGCGGGTTCGCCTCGATGAACGCGGCAACGCATCAGGAGACATGTGATGGACGGAATGTTCGAATTCGGCGTGCCATGGTGGCAACTCGTCCTGCGCGCGGTCATCGTGTACGTGGTGCTGTTCGTGCTCATCAGGTTGTCGGGCAAGCACACGCTGGGGGAACTCAGCATCTTCGACCTGATCGTGGTAATCGTGCTGGGCAGCGCGGTGCGCACTTCGTTGATCGGTGGCGACAAGTCGCTGCAGGGCGGCTTGATGGTGGTGGCTGTGTTGTTGCTGTTGGACTGGATCAGCACCTGGCTGTCCAGCCATTTCAGGCACGGCGATCGAGTGTTGCAGGGGCGGCCGGTACTGCTGGCGCGCGACGGGGCATTGTTCGAGGACGTGCTGAAGCGCTGCAACATCCCGCGCAGCAACTTCGACAGTTCCATGCGCAAGCACGGCTGCACGGAAATCGGGATGGTCGGACAGGCCATCCTCGAGTCCAACGGCAGCATCACGATCCAGAAGCGCCAACTGGCAGGATAGACACCCATGAAGCGGATCTCGGGCTTTTCCCTTTTTGCGCGTTGGACCTCGGGTGCAACGGGTCATCCCGTGGCGTTTGCACTGGCGGTGCTCGTAGTGGTGGTATGGGCGGGCACCGGGCGGCTTTTCCACTACAGCGATACCTGGCAACTGGTGATCAACACCGGGACCACCATCGTCACTTTCCTGATGGTCTTCCTGATCCAGAGCACCCAGAATCGCGACAGCAAGGCGCTCCACGCAAAGCTCGACGAGCTGATCAAAACCTCGCGAAATGCCGACAATGCCCTGTTGGGCGCCGACGAGCTGGATGACGAGTCGTTGCAGCGGCTGTGCAAGCATTACACGGCCCTGGCGGAGCAACGGCGCGCCCGCACGGCGGGCCATCGCGGGGCGCGCACCGGCGGTGGTACCGATGAACGATGATCGCGACAGTCCCGGTAGCGAGGGCCGGGGCAATCATCACGCGCCGGCGCTGGACGAGGCCGAACGCAGCGAAGTGGAACGCCGCAGGCCACCGCGCGCCGCGGTGCTGCACGAGGCGGTCGGTGCGATCGGCGAGGAAGAGCTCAAGCGAACGCCGTCCGCGCTGATGTGGTCGGGACTGGCCGCAGGACTGTCGATGGGTTTCTCGATGGTCGCGAGCGGCGCCTTGAAGGCGTCCCTGCCGGACATGCCGTTCGCCCATCTGCTGGCCGCGCTGGGCTACAGCACGGGATTCGTGATCGTGATCATGGCGCGCCAGCAATTGTTCACCGAAAACACGCTCACGGTGGTATTGCCGATCGTCGCCGCGCCGAGTTGGCACAAGCTTGGCCTGATGTTGCGGCTATGGGGCGTGGTGCTGGTCGCGAACCTGATCGGGATCACCCTGTTCGCGCTGGCGGTGGCGAAGCTGCCGTTGTTCGCGCCGCCAGTGGATCGCGCGATCGCCGCGCTGGGCACCACGTTGATGTCGTCCCCGGTGCCGGAGATGTTCGTGAAAGCCGTGGCGGGCGGATGGATCATCGCGACGATGGTGTGGTTGATGCCGGCGGCGGAGGCCGCGCGGTTGTGGATCATCGTCGGGCTGACCTGGTTGATCGCGGCGGCGGGACTGGTGCACGTGATCGGTTCGGCGGGCGAGGTGTTCTACCTGGTGTTCGTCGGTCGCCTCGCATGGCCGGAGGTGTTCTGGCATTACCTGGGGCCGGTGCTGGCCGGCAACATCGTGGGCGGCACGCTGATATTCACCCTGATCAGTCATGCGCAGGTGCGCAGTGATACACACTGAGATAATCGATTCAAAATCCGCTCATTCACGCGGTCGTCACACTCGTTTGGCGGCGCTTTCATTTTCGTGTCGGGTTGCGGCATGTTCAGCCATTCAGCGCAATAATCCAAGGGCTTGAAAATAAAAGGAGGACGGTCGTGAAAAGGAAAGCATTGTGGATGGCATTGCTGCTGATGCCGCTGGGTGCGATGGCTGCACCGGGTGCGCATGCGGCGGAAACGATGAAGTGCACGATGAAATTCACGCTGTCCGGCTGGTCGGCGATCTACCAGACGGCGGACGGACGGGGCACGGTGACGTGCGCGAACGGCCAGTCGATGGACGTCCATATCGCCGCCAAGGGCGGCGGGTTGACCGTCGGCAAATACCGGCTCGACGATGGGGAAGGTCATTTCAGCGGCGTCAACAGCATCCATGACGTGCTGGGCGGGTATGCCACGGCCAACGTTCACGCCGGCGCGGTGGGATCCTCGCATGCAGCGGCGATGACCAAGGGCGACGTGTCGCTGGCGCTGACCGGCACCGGCAAGGGCTGGAACATCGGCGCGGGATTCGAGGCCTTCACCATCAGCAAGCCCAAATAATCGGGATTCGCCGGACGCCGCGGGATGCGGCCTCCGGTGGCGGGGGCGTCGCGCGGAGCATGGATGAATCCGCGCGGCGCCCGCGGAGTGTCAGGGGCGATCGAACCGGACCCCGTGCAATGTTGCGGACCTCGCTGCAGGCATGGCTGTCCCGCAACGTGGAAGGCCGCTTGAAGACCTGGTCGGCGGGCCCGCGCGGCTTCGGATCATCGTCATGCTGGCGTGCATCCTCGCTACTTTCTGGCGGCAATCTCGACACCACGTTCGTGGTGATGCTGATCGTGCTGGCCGCGGCCGGCGCGGTATTGTTGTGGGCGCGCGGTCGTACCCGCGCGACGTCGCGACCGCCGTGGCGTCGGAACAGGCCACGAACAAAAACGCCGAAGCCTGCTCTGTCTGACGCCCAATTCAGGAACGCTTCGCGGCCTTCTTGCGCACGGTGGATTTGCGCCGTGCGCTGGTGCGATGGCCGCCGGTTTTCTTGGCCGCGGAGCCGGGTTTTTCTGCGGGCGTGCGCTTGTGGTCCTTGATGCTCTTCTGCAGCAGCGACATGAAATCCACCACGTTGGTGGACGCGTTCTTAGGCATCGCGGCTTCTTCGGCGGCCGGCGCGCGCACCCCACCTTTGGCCTTGATCCGGGCCTCGATCACCTTGGTCAGGCGTTCGCGGAAATCGTCGTGGTATTCGTGCGGCTTCCATTCGCCGATCATCGACTTCACCAGCGATTCGGCCATGTCGAGTTCCTTCTCGCTCACGCGATACGCCGAGATCTTCTTGTCGGGAAACGCGTATTCCTCTTCCGGCACGATTTCCTGCGGATAACGCAGCAGCATCAACAGCAGCGCATCATCGCGCGGCAACACCAGCGCGAGATATTCACGGGTGCGAATCACCACGCGTGCCAGTCCGGCCGTCTTCAGGCGCTTCAGGGTTTCGCGCAGCAGCACGTAGCCTTTTTCCGCCTTCTTGGCCGGCACGAGGTAGTAGGGCTTTTCGAAATACTCGGGGCCGATCTCGGCCGCGTCGATGAAGGCTTCGATGTCCACCGATTCGGTCGACTCCGGCGCCGCCTTGGCGAAATCTTCCTTCTCGAGCACCACGTAATTGCCCTTGTCGTACTCGAACGCCTTCACCACTTCCTTCCACGGCACTTCCGCGCCGGTTTCCTCGTTGACGCGCTCGTAGCGGATGCGCGCATTGTTGCGCGAGTCCAGCATGCGGAAGTGCAGGTCGACGTGGCGCTCGCCGGGCATCAACTGCACCGGAATGTTGAGCAATCCGAAAGTGATGGTGCCGTTCCAGATGGGTCTTGCCATGACGCACACTCCTTGTTCAAAAACCGTTCGCACTGAGCGTAGCGGCGAAGCCGCGAAGTCGAAGTGCGCACTTGCGGTCCGCGTTTCGACTCCGCTTCGCTACGCTCAATGCGAACGGAGCCCTATCATCCGGTACGTGGCAAGGCTTGCCGCACTTCTTCAAAGCCTTGCCACGGATCCTGCTTCAAGATCTTCAGCCGACGCGCAAGGTTGTCGAAGGTGTATTGCGCGCCGGACTTCAGGCGCGCCAATTCTTCCCAGCGCAGTGGCGTGGCGACGCCGGCACCGGGCCGCGCGCGCACGCAATACGAAGCGACCGCGGTGGAACCGCGCGCGTTGCGCAGATAGTCCACGAAGATGCGGCCCTTGCGGCGGTTCTTGGTGGCCACCGACACGAAATCGTCCGGCGACTCGTGTTCCAGCGTGCGCGCCAGTGCGTGCGTGAAAGCCTTGGCCGTCTCCCAGTCGGGCCGCGGATTCAGCGGCACCACCACGTGCACGCCCTTGCCGCCGGTGGTGCGCAGGAAGCTTTCCAGCCCCACGGCCTGCAGGCGCTCGCGCACGATCCGCGCCGCATCGCGCACGCGCGGCCATGCCACGCCGGCGTCGGGATCGAGATCGAACACCAGGCGATCCGGGTGCTCGAGATCCGCGATGGTGGAACCCCACGGGTGGATCTCGATCACGTTCATCTGCACCAGGCCGAGCACGCCTTCGATATCGTTGACGTATACATACTGTTGCCGCTTGCCTCCGGCGCTGCGCGCGTCGCCGATGCCGATGGCTTCCGGCATGCCGGTCATCGGATGTTTCTGGAAGAAACATTCCTGGCCGGCGCCGTCGGGGCAGCGCACCAGCGACAGCGGACGCCCGATCAGGCCCGGCAAAAGGTGCTCGGCGATGCTTGCGTAGAATTCCGCGAGCGCGCGTTTGGTGACGCGCGGCTTTTCGATCAGCACGCGGTCGGGATGCGTGAGCGTGATTTCCGCTTCGCTTCTGGCGCGCTTGCGAGGCGCGGTTTTGCGGGTGACTTTGGCAGGCACGGGGGCAGTCTCCTTGGCGCGGTCGCTGTCGCGAAGATCCGCGGGCGACTTGTCGGGGCGCAGGCCCTTGAAGCTGGCCTGGCGCAGGAAGTCGTCGCCGGTGCGGCCGCGAAACGCGACTTCCACCACATGGTCCCGTTGTACCCACATCGGCCGGGCGCCGCGAAGCTGCTTGGTGTTGGGCGCGTCGATCAGTTCGGATCTGTGCTTCGCGGGTTTCAGTTGGTCGTGCAGTTGTTCCAGCATGGCGGCGTCCATGCCGGTGCCGACGCGTCCGACGTAACGCCATTGCTTGCCGCGCGGTTCGGCCAGCAGCAGTGCGCCCAGCGCGCCGCGGGAGCCTTTTCCGGGTGTGTAGCCGACGATCACGAATTCATCCGAGTCGATGCATTTAAGCTTGCGCCAACTGTCGCCACGCCCGCCGCGATAGGGCGCATCCACCGATTTGCTCATCACGCCTTCGAGGCCTGCTTCGCACGCGCGCCGGTACGCAAGCGCTCCGTTGCCGCGAAGGAATCCCGAAACGACCAGCGGGCTCGTCGATGGATGGGCCGCGGCGTACTCCAGCAGGTGCGACAGTGCGGCCTTGCGTTCCAGCAGTGGCGCGTCGCGCAGGTCATCATGGTTCAAGGCCAGCAGGTCGAAGACCGCGTAGCGCACCGTCTCGGCCTGCGCGCGATTGAATTCCTTCTGCAGCAGGGCGAAGCGGCTGCGCCCTTGCTCATCGAACACCACCAGCTCGCCATCGAGCACGCAGTTGCGGCAATCCAGCGCGAGGATGGCCTCCGCGACCGCGGGCAGCTTCCCCGTCCAGTCGAGTCGATTGCGTGACAGCAGTTGCAGTTCGCGTCCATGCCGCCAGGCCAGCATCCGGTAGCCGTCGTATTTCACCTCGTGCAACCAGCCGTCGCCTTCCGGTGCACGCTGGTGCAAGCGCGCAAGCTCGAATTCGAATTGGTCGGGCGACGGCAGCGCATCAGGTGACACGTTGCGCGCCATGCGGCGTGCGCGCGGCGCGGGGCCGACGTCCATGCGGTCGATGGCGTGTTCCGATTTCCAATCCGACAGCGATGTATCGTCCGCCACATCGTCCGGCACCACGAAGTCGTCGTCGCCCTTGATTAGTAGCCACTGCGGCTTGCCGGCCTGCATGCGCGTGCGCACCAGCGACCAGCGGCCGCGCAGGCGCGCGCCGTGCAGTTCGAAACGCAGATGGCCATCCTCGATCTGTTGCGCCGCCGAGCCTTCGGTGCTCCACGTGCCTTCGTCCCAGATCGCGACGGTGCCGGCGCCGTAGTGGCCCTCCGGAATCGTGCCCTCGAATGAACCGTAGCTCAATGGATGATCCTCGACCTGCACCGCAAGATGCTTCACCGATGGATCGCGCGAGGGTCCTTTCGGGACCGCCCAACTGCGCAAGGCGCCGCCGACTTGCAGGCGCAGATCGAAATGGCGCCGGCGCGCGTGATGCAGGTGGATCACGAACCGGCGTCCCGCCGTCGCGTGCGAGCGTTGGCCGCGCGGCGTCGCGGCCGGCTCCGGCGTGTGTTCGAAGTGACGCTTGCGCCGGTAGGTCGCAAGCCCTGCTGAGGGTCGATCCCTGGTTCGGCGTCCTGCCATGTCAGGGAGCGTATCAGTCCTGCATTCATTTCAGGTGAACGTCGCCGCGCCGAAATTTGACACGGCGTAGATGTTCATCTGCCTATGCTGCGGGCGCTCGACGGGAGCGCCCACAACGAAGGAGTAAGCCATGGATCGGGCCAATCTTCTGGACATGCTCGCGGTGATGGACGAGGAACGTCGCTACAACGAAGCAGCCGCGCTGGTGGCGTGGCGGCCGGCACAGCGCGAAACCTTCGCGCGCAAGGCCCGTCAGGGCGCAGCGGCGATCTGCATGATCCGCCAGGAACTCGCGAGCACACGCAGCAAACGTTCGGGGCGGCGCATCGACGCCTGCATCGAGCGACTGCTGGAAACGCAGATCGATACCAGTCGAACCGCGTCGGAGTCGCTGGATTCGCCACCGATGTGGTGAACCGTGGCCGAACACGCGTGTGAAAAATTTTCGCCTGCGCGAAAGCCTTTCGGCATGCCGGCGCGATCCGGCCCGCGAGCTGCGTTGATGTGACTGCGGCACGGCGAGCCAAGGGACGGCGTCCGCTCGATCAGACTTCAACATGGATGCGGTGGCATTGCGAGGGCCCGGCACAGGGGGTGAGGTGCCGCGCGGTCTTCGCGCAGGTGCCCGTTCGATCGTTCATCTTCATTTGCGAACGCACCCTGAACGCCGTCACGCGATCGCGAAGGAGGGCTGTCCCGTGGCATACGTATTGCTTCGCTGGCGTTCCCCTTCCCGCTCGAATACAAGCACTGCCGCCGGGATTCCGGCCGGCAACGTCGATGATCGATACACGCCGGCCGGCGTGTATTCACCCTGCTCTCAGGGAGCACCTTTGCGATGGCACTCAAGCCCATGGAAGAGAAGGGCACCCCCCTCGAACGACAACGCTTCACGCTGCGCGAGCTCACGCCCGCGCCGATGAGCAAGCTGGACGACGACGCTTTCACGCGCGTGCGCATCATCCTGATGAACGGCATCGAGATGGGTGCCAACCGTTTCCAGCACCTCGCCGCCGCGTTCAATGAGAACCTGCGCGAACCGCTGGCGCGCGTGCGGCGCGTCGAACACCATCAGCAGACGATGGTGAACTGGCTGCTGTCGCCCGACGATTCGCCGCTCGACATCACCTTGGGCTACGAGCAGGCCGCGATCGAGGTGACGGCGAGCATCGCCGAGCACGAGCCCGATGACTACCTGGCGCAGGTGTACCGCTTCGGCCTGCTCGAGGACTTCGATCATCTTTATCGTTACTCTGCGCTGGCCGATCGGCTGGAAGGCAAAGACGCCAACAACATCCTGCAGTCCTATACGGACATCCTGCCTGGCCGAGCAACCAGCTCCGAGCACCGCGATCCACACGACGACCTGCGCGACCATTACGACCGCCGGACCGCGGCTCCGCTGTCGAAGGTGCACGCGCTGACGTTGTTCACCGGCGAATACCAGACGCGCAACTACTACATGACGATCGGGCCGATGTACACCGATCCGGTCGCGCGCGGGCTATACGCGGAAATCGCGTCGATCGAGGAGCAGCACGTCACCCAGTACGGCTCGTTGTGCGATCCGAATGAAACATGGCTGGAAAAATGGTTGCTGCATGAAGCCGCCGAGGCGTACAACTACTACAGTTGCATGCAATACGAGGGCAACCCGCGCATCCGCGCGATCTGGGAGCGCTGCCTCGATTACGAGTTCGGGCATCTGCAATACGTGATGGGGCTGTTCAAGGATATAGAACGGCGCGATCCTGCCGAGGTGCTGCCGGACGCATTGCCCGACATGATCGGCTTCGACGCCCATCGCGAATTCATCCGCAAGGTGCTGGACAGGGAAGTGGATTACACCGCCGAAGGCCAGCGCATCCTGCCGCGCAGCGAACTCGACGACGGTGCGCGTTCGAGGGAGTATCGCGATCACCTCAACAAGGAGGGTTCGTACTCCGAAGCCGTTGCGGAAGATTACGCGTGGCGCCCCGGCGCCGAGCTGGTCGACCGCGAACCCAAGCATGCAGCTTGAAAGGACAACGACATGGAAGCGACACAACGCGAACAATCGACGGGTCACAACCGCACCGGCATCAAGGCTTCTCCGATGCACGGTCGTGCGCTGGGATGCGCAACCTCGGATGTGCCGCCGCCGACCGCATCCTTGCAGGCGACGAGCATGCGTGAGAACTTCACGCGCCAGGCCGACCGGCTGGGTTCGGTGCCGCCGATAGCCACCGCGAGGGGGGTGGCCGAGGCGGCGCTGCAGGCCCTGCAGGGTCATCGCCTCGCGTCATTCATCGACAAGCTGGGCGAGCGGCTGGCGTTCGAGCGTTCGGGCGTACGCGCCTACGAGGCGGTGCTGGTGAAAGTGGAAGCGCTGGGCGCGTGGCAGGGCGGCCCCACGCGCGACCTGGTGCAGGAACAGTGCAACGAAGAGCTGCAACACTTCCATATGCTGAAGCAGACGCTGGAACACCTCGGCGCCGACCCGACCGCGATGACGCCGTCAGCCGACGTCGCGGCAGTGGAAGCCTCGGGCGTGTTCAAGGTGCTCGCCGATCCGCGCACCTCGCTGCCGCAGGCACTGCACGCGTTGCTGGTGCTCGAGGACATCGATGCCGACGGTTGGAACCTGCTGGTGGAAATCGCCGAAAAGACGGACCAGGACGAGTTGGCCGACCAGTTCCGCGATGCGCTCGCCGCCGAGGAAACCCACAAGGGGCGCGTGCGCGAATGGTTGGGCAATGCGGCGATGGCCGACGTGCAACGCAAGGGCGAAGGCCTGCAGTGGGCAGCGATGGACTGACCTGCATCGCGGCCATGCGGAAAAGCGGATCCGACACGCGCCCACGGAAACGGAAACCCCGACACGCGCGCGTCCGCGAGTTGCGTCATGCAAGTGATTGCGAACCAGGCATCATCCGCCGCCGCGCCGGTCGCGGCTTCGTGTATCTGGATGCGAAAGGCGCGCGGGTGCGGGACGAATCCACCCTCGCGCGCATCCGTGCACTGGCAATCCCGCCGGCTTACGAAGAGGTCTGGATTTGCGCCGACCGTCGTGGTCATCTGCAGGCAACGGGCAGGGATGCACGCGGGCGCAAGCAGTACCGCTACCACGTGGCATGGCAGCACCGGCGCGACGCGAAGAAATACCGGCGCCTGCTGCGCTTCGCGGAACGGCTGCCGGTGTTGCGCGCGCGCCTGCGCCGCGATCGCCGGCTCGAGGGGCTGCCGCGGGACAAGGTGCTGGCGGTCATGACAACCGTGATGATGGCCACCTCGATCCGCGTCGGCAATGCCGAATACGCGCGCACCAACCACTCTTACGGGTTGACCACGCTGCGTTCGCGGCACGTGACGTTCTGCAAGGACGGCACCGCGGTATTCCGCTTCCCCGGCAAGAGCGGACAAAAGCGCGAAGCCGTGTTGACCGATCGCCGCCTCGTCAGGCTGGTGCGCCGTTGCAACCGGTTGCCCGGCCCCGCGCTGTTCCAGTACGAGGACGACGACGCGTACCGCCGTGCGACTGCCGTACAACTCAATGAATACCTGCGCGACACGCTGGGCGAACGATTCAGCGCCAAGGATTTCCGGACGTGGGCCGGCACCCTGACGGTGATCGCCTGTCTGGCCCGCACGCCCTTGCCCGCGAGGGGCGGCGAGCGCGCGAGGCGCGCGGCGATCCGCCATGCCATCACGCTCGCTGCCGAGGAACTCGGCAACACGCCGGCCGTCGCCCGCAAGGCGTACGTGTGCCCGCAGGCGGTGAGCGGCTGGCTGACCGGCGATCTGCATCGGCGCGTCGCAGCGGACGTCGTGGCGCATCCACGCCGCCTGGAACGGGCCGCCGTGCGTTTCCTGAAAACCTGCCTCGATGCATGAGCGCGCCGATCGCGGTGCAAGGCGAACGGATGTGACGAAACTGGACAAGCCGCTGCGGCGCGAAGTCGAGATCGATTCGAAAACCTGCACGTTTATGGTGAGCCCGTACAAGCTGAAACTGACGCCAAGCGTCATCGCCACGGCATCGGAGGCGCCCTGGCCTGCGCTGAGCGTCTGCTGCGTCGGAGACGGTCTTGGTCCGAATCCTCGCTCCGGTACTTGAGCGAAAAATTTCCCGGTTCGCAGTGCGGTCGGTAAGCAATTCCCGGTTTTGCACCACGGTTCACGTTGGTGAACAACCCGCCCGCGCGAGCGCATGAACGCGGGAATCCATTGCCGGCCGGGTACTTTGATGCTGGAACGGGCATTCCTCTCGCGCCTGGCGTCCCCCCGGCACGCATCTTGCTCTGGACCGGGGCGCTGCGATGGACAGTCGAGGAGCTTCTGGAGTGGATGCCATGGATTGGGATGCAAGCCCCGGCAATGGAAGGCGGGCGGGCGTGACGGGCGGCAGGCGACGCGACATCGTGTCGCCTGCCGCCCTCAAGGCCGACTGGATCTTCAATCTCGCATGCTGTGCGTCTTCGCGGCATGACCAGCGCGATCCCCAAAAAACCATCCGCACCTGCACCTGTACCGGTGGCGCGCTGAACATGCTGCATGAAGCGTACGCCGGCGGTGCGCGCATCTTCCAGGCCAGCAGCCCGATGGTTTCTTGAACGCAGGGGTGACCGCATGAACGCGACCCGCCAGGCCGCCGTCGTACAGCTTTGCCCGCGTCGCGCGGTGGCAACCAGGCCGCGACTGGGGTTTCTCGGACTGGGCTGGACCGGGCGCGCGCGGATGGAGGCGCTGATCGATGCACAGGTGGCGGACGTGGTGGCTGTCGCGGACGCCGATCCGGAGCTTGCGCGGGAAGCCGCGCAACTGGGCGACATCGACGCATGCGCGTCGCTCGACCAATTGCTGCAACAGCGCCTGGACGGCGTCGTGGTCGCCACGCCGAGCGCGTTGCACGCCGGGCAGGCCATGGCCGTGCTGGAGCGCGGGTTGGCGGTGTTCTGCCAGAAACCGCTGGCGCGTACCGCCGCGGAAGCCGCGCAGCTGGTGGCCGCGGCGCATGCGCATGACCGGCTGCTGGGGGTGGATTTCAGCTATCGCCACGTCGCCGGCGTCGCATCGCTGCGCGAACAGATCCGCGCGGGCGAACTGGGTGACATTTATGCGATCGACCTGACCTTCCACAACGCCTGCGATCCCGACAAGGCGTGGTTCTACGATGTCACCCAGTCGGGCGGCGGTTGCGTGATGGACCTGGGCGTGCACCTGATCGACCTTGCAATGTGGGTGACCGGGCGCACCCGCGTGGAAAGCGTCGACGCGCAGCTATACCGGCACGGCAAGCGGCTGCTGGCGCCCGTCGCGCTGCCCGAGGACTACGCGAGCGTGCAGTATCGCCTTGACAATGGCGGCGTCGCCGATGGCGCCTGTGTGCGGCTGGCCTGTTCGTGGCGATTGCCCGCGCGCGCCGGCGCGGTGATCGAAGCCTCGTTCTACGGCACTCGCGGCGGCGCGTCGTTGCGCAACGTCGGCGGCTCGTCCTGCGACTTCACCGTGGCTCGCCACGACGGTACCAGGAGTTGCCGTCTTGCCCCGCAGCCGGACGACTGGGGCGGGCGCGCACTGGTGGATTGGGCGCGCCAGCTTGCGCTCGATCCCCACTTCGATCCCGGAGCACGCCGGCTGGTGGACGTGGCCGCGATCATGGACCGGATTTATGGGCGCTGATTCCACCGCCCGGGTTCGCCGCGCGCAATTCGCAGCTTCCCCTTTCCGCGCACCAGGCGATATGGAGCGAAAATAATTTCGGCGATGCGGAAAGCGTCGCGCGTGAACGCTTCGTGCGCGGTTGCTCCGCACATGAATGGCTTCACGCACGCTTCATTGCCCGCCGCGCATGATCCCCGTTGGTCGCAACGAAAGGAATCGGCAATGACGATGCTGGTCGGTGATTTCATCATCGAGCGCCTGGGGGAATGGGGCGTACACCGCATTTATGGTTATCCGGGCGACGGCATCAACGGCCTGATGGGCGCGATGAATCGCGCCGACGGCAAGGTCGAATTGGTGCGCGCGCGCCACGAGGAAATGTGCGCGTTCATGGCCTGCGCGCACGCGAAGTTCACCGGCGAAGTGGGCGTGTGCATGGCCACTTCCGGGCCCGGTGCCATCCATTTATTGAACGGTTTGTACGACGCCAAGCTGGATCACATGCCGGTGGTCGCGATCGTGGGCCAGCAGGCACGTTCGGCACTGGGCGGGCAGTACCAGCAGGAAGTGGATCTGAAGACACTCTTCAAGGACGTCGCCTCCGAGTACGTCGAGTTGGTCACCGTGCCCGCACAGGTGCGGCACGTGGTGGATCGTGCGATGCGGATCGCGATCTCCAAACGTGCGGTCACCTGCATCATCGTTCCCAACGATCTGCAGGAAGTCGAGGCCGTCGAGACACCGCCGCGTAAGCACGGTACGGTGCACTCGGGCCTCGGCTATCGCGCCCCGCACGTGGTGCCGACCGAGCACGATCTGCGGCAGGCCGCCGATCTGCTGAACGCGGGCAGCAAGGTGGCGATCCTGGTGGGTGCCGGCGCGCTCGGGGCGCGCGAGGAAGTGATCGAGGCCGCCGAACTGCTCGGCGCGGGTGTCGCCAAGGCGTTGCTCGGAAAGGCCGCGTTGCCGGACGAGTTGCCCTTCGTCACGGGTTCGATCGGCTTGCTCGGGACCAAGCCGAGCTGGGATCTGATGGCCGAGTGCGACACGCTGCTGATGATCGGCTCGCGCTTTCCATACTCGGAATTCCTGCCCAAGGAAGGGCAGGCGCGCGGGGTGCAGATCGACATCGACCCGGCGATGCTTTCAATTCGGTATCCCATGGAGATCAACCTGGTCGGCGACGCCAAGGCGACGCTGCAGGCGCTGATTCCGCGCCTGCAGCGCAAGACCGACCGCGAATGGCGCGCGACGATCGAAAAGAACGTGGGCGAGTGGTGGCAGGTGCTGGAATCGCGCGCCATGGTCGAGGCCGAGCCGATCAATCCCGAACGCGTGTTCTGGGAACTCTCGCCCCGGCTGCCGGAGAACTGCATTCTTTCTTCCGACTCGGGTTCGGCCGCCAACTGGTACGCGCGTGATCTGAAAATCCGCGATGGCATGATGGCATCGCTTTCCGGCGGCCTCGCCACGATGGGTCCCGGCGTGCCGTACGTGATCGCGGCTAAGTTCGCATTTCCCGACCGGGTCGCGATCGCGCTGGTCGGCGACGGCGCGATGCAGATGAACGGCAACGCCGAGCTGATCACCATCAAGGACTACTGGAAGGAATGGGCGGACCCGCGCCTGGTCATCATGGTGCTGAACAACGGCGATCTGAACCAGGTCACGTGGGAGCAGCGCGTGATGGAAGGCGATCCAAAATACGATGCCTCGCAGCACGTGATCGATTTTCCCTACGCCCGCTATGCCGAACTGATCGGACTGAAAGGCATCATGGTGAACCGGCCCGAGCAG
>DATFGT010000002.1:0-16768 GCA_035249175.1 Rhodanobacteraceae bacterium | reverse complement strand
GGCTGGAACACCCATGAACGCCCCCACCCGCATCGACACCACGCGCGAGATCCATCCACCGCGCGGCACGGAGCTTACGTGCAAGAACTGGCTGATCGAGGCGCCGTACCGGATGATCCAGCACAACCTCGATCCCGAGGTCGCGGAAAATCCGGCGGAACTGGTGGTGTACGGCGGCATCGGCCGCGCCGCGCGCAACTGGGAATGTTTCGATGCGATCCTGCGCGCATTGCGCGAATTGAATCCCGACGAAACGTTGCTGGTGCAATCGGGCAAGCCGGTCGGCGTGTTCAAGACCCATGCGGATGCGCCGCGCGTGCTGATCGCCAATTCCAACCTGGTGCCGCACTGGGCGACGTGGGAACACTTCCACGAACTCGACAGGAAGGGCCTGATGATGTTCGGCCAGATGACGGCCGGTTCGTGGATCTACATCGGTTCGCAAGGGATCGTGCAGGGCACCTACGAAACCTTCGTCGAGATGGGCCGGCAGAGTTACGGCGGTAATTTGCGCGGCAAGTGGATTTTGACGGCGGGTTTGGGTGGCATGGGCGGCGCGCAGCCGCTGGCGGCGGTGATGGCCGGCGCGTCGATGCTGGCGATCGAATGCCAGCAGTCACGCATCGACTTCCGGCTGAAGACGGGCTACGTCGATGAGCAGGCCGAGGATCTCGACGATGCGCTGGCACGCATCGAGAAATACACGAAAGCCGGCGAAGCCAAATCCATCGCGTTGCTCGGCAACGCCGCCGATGTGTTGCCGGAACTGGTGAAGCGCGGGGTGAAACCCGATGCCGTCACCGATCAGACCTCTGCGCACGATCCGGTCAACGGTTATTTGCCGCAGGGCTGGACGGTGGAGCAGTGGTTGGAGCGCCGCAAGCGTGATCCCGACGGCACGCGCGATGCGGCCAAGCAATCGATGAAGATCCACGTCGAGGCGATGCTGGCGTTCCACGCGCAAGGTATCCCCACGTTCGACTACGGCAACAACATCCGCCAGATGGCATTCGACGTCGGCTGCAGGAACGCGTTCGACTTCCCCGGCTTCGTCCCGGCCTACGTGCGCCCGCTGTTTTGCCGCGGTGTCGGGCCGTTCCGCTGGGTTGCATTATCGGGCGATCCCGAGGACATCCTGAAAACCGACGCCAAGGTCAAGGAACTGATCCCGGATGACGAGCACCTGCACAACTGGCTGGACATGGCCGAGCAACGCATCCACTGGCAGGGCCTGCCGTCGCGCATTTGCTGGGTCGGACTGGGTCTGCGCGACAAGCTCGGACTCGCATTCAACGAAATGGTCCGGAACGGTGAACTGAAAGCGCCCATCGCGATCGGCCGCGATCACCTCGATTCCGGTTCAGTCGCGTCACCCAATCGCGAGACCGAATCGATGCGCGACGGTTCCGATGCCGTCAGCGACTGGCCGCTGCTCAACGCGCTGCTCAACACCGCGAGCGGTGCCACATGGGTAAGCTTCCACCACGGCGGCGGCGTCGGCATGGGCTACTCTCAGCACGCCGGCCTCGTGGTCGTGTGCGACGGCACGAAAGAAGCTGATGCCCGCATCGCGCGCGTGCTGTGGAACGATCCCGGCACCGGCGTGATGCGCCACGCCGACGCGGGCTACCCCGAAGCGATCGCGTGCGCGAAGGAAAAAGGATTGAAGTTGCCTATGGCTGGGTGATGCCGTTGGGTCTGGATCGCAAACGCGGCTTGACTTCGATCTCTCCCCGTCCGAATCAGAGGGATTCAGCGGATTTCCGCATGCGTGGCGCTGGCGCTTGCCGGTCTTGCCGTGGAGGGGGAGGCTTGCGGCGCAGTCCTCATGGTCGGCATTGGGGACGTCGGCATGGGAGACGCCCGGTAGGCGGCATGGGTTGCGGGTCGCGGCGAAGCTCCTCCGCGGGTAGCCGGTTGCCACGCCCGTGGTGAATGGTAGCTTCTCCGCCAGTGTTCCGTGGTGTCGAACACTTGCCGCTGGTGACCTCCCATGTCGGAAACCAATGCCAGTTCGAGGCCGCCGTTGATGACATTCCAATGCACTGCGCCGGCGACTGGCATCGGCAGGCTTTTCACGTAAACGAAATTGGCGTCGTACTTGCCGTCCTTGCGCGGTTTCGCCTGCATCGCGACTTCGATGATGAAGCGACTGGCTACCGGATGATCTTTCACGATCGCGGGTTTGACGATCCACGCGTCGATCTGCTTGATCAACGTTTTCTGCCACAACGGCGTGAGTTGCTCGCTCGGCAAGATATCGGTGACCTGCCCCCGGGCATTCACCTGCACCACCACGGGCATGACTTCGGGGTTGAATTCGACGAGCGATCCGGACGATGCCAGCGCAGTTCCTGCAACTGCGGCGATGGCGCATGCAATCAGTGAGCCACGAAACGGCTTCATGACGACCCTCCTTCGATTTCGGGGAAGGGGGCCAGCAGGCCTGCGTGCTGGCCTCGCGGAAGTCATCCTACACTCGTCGCCGCATCACGCCAAATGGATCGGATGAGAGCGGGCGGGAATTTCATTTGGAATGGTGTGTGGGAATTCTTTGGTTTTGCTTTTGTCATTTCGCGAATAATCGCAAGCGATCCGCAAACGCCTTGAACTCCAGCGCGTTGCCTGATGGATCGAGCAGGAACATCGTGGCCTGTTCGCCGGGTTGGCCCTCGAAGCGCACGTGTGGCTCGATCACGAAGTGCGTGCCGGCTTCGCGCAGCTTCTCGGCCAGCGCGTGCCACGCATCCATGTCGAGCACCACGCCGAAGTGCCGCACCGGCACGTTGTCGCCGTCCACGTCATGCGCCGCCGCTGCATGCAATTCCTCCGGCGCGACATGCGCGACGATCTGATGACCGAAGAAATCGAAATCTACCCAGGTGTCGCTCGATCGTCCTTCCGGGCAGCCGAGCAGGCCGCCGTAGAAGCCGCGGGCTTCGCCCAGCGATGCGACGGGAAAAGCGAGATGGAAGGGTGGCATTTCGTGCACGATGGCTCTCCGGGCTCATTGCATCATCATCAGTATGCACCAAAGCGCGAAGGCGGCATGGCGCCGGCGTTTCGTTGCCGTTGTGCTTGGGGTCGTAGCATGGCACGGGCCGCGAAAGGAGCCCGCCATGGCCGACGAAAACACCAGCAAGCAACTCGAGCATGTCACCGACACGCTGACGCAGCTTAAGGAGATGCATCATTATGCGAAGAACAACGTTGAGCGGCTGACCGCGATCTGGCTGCTGTTCGACGGTGAACTGTCGAAGTTGAAGCAGACCGAGAAGATCGACGACCTGATGAACCGCCAGGGCCAATTGCACGACGCGCTGGAGAAAGTGATCGCCGATCTCGAAGCGTTGCAGCAGAAGCTGCAACCACCGCCGGAGGAATCGGCCGGCTGAGGGTGCGCGTCGTGACGGGGGAGCCGCTCAGCGCGGATGTCGCCGTGCGATCCAATTGTCGATCGTGGATTTGGGCAGCGGGAAATAGCCGTTCACGACGGGCGGATTGCCCGCGTCCGCATCCGGCGCCAAGTGCACGTGCCACTCGCCGATGCGATGGACTTGCAGGCATTCGTCGATCTCGTGCAAGTCGTCCTTGTGGGTTTCCACGTGGCTATGCAGCAACGTTTGTTTCGCGCGTCGTTTGGCGTCGGCCTTGTTCGGCGCGCCCAGGAATCCCCATGCGTGATGCTCGGCGAACACGCCCGGCCGATAACCGCCGATGTTGATGAAGTAAAGATGGAGGCCATTGTCCGGCGGGGTGCGTGCCAGCCGCACGCGATAACCCGCGACGCTGTCGAGAAAGCACCACGCATCAACGTGCAGGCCACGCGGCTCGCCGAACCAGCTATCCAGAAGCTGGTCGTATACGGTCTCCAGCGAATCGCCGACGGCGAACGCGACATCGTGAAGTTCGGTTTTCGCGCCAGCGGCTGTGCCGCCCAGCACGCAAGCGATCAGGCGGTCGGTCATGCTGAAGTGAATCGGCAAGAGGCGGAGCATCATGCCATGCCGCCTTGGCTTCGTCTGGGGGTTCGCCCGCCCGAACTGGACTTCACGTGGCTTTGAAGCCGCCCCGCGTACGCTTCCAGGTGCTGTAGCCATGCATTTCCTTCATGGAAGAACCGGAATGAAACACAAGACCCTATCGCTGCAATCCGATTTCGAGGTCGCCTTCGCGGTGCGCAACGTTCAGGCGGCCGGGATGACGCTTGCGCCGGCGGCAAACACGGGCGGGCCACACAATCGCCATGGCGGTGCCGACCAGTGGCTGTACGTGGTGTCCGGAACCGGACTGGCGGTCGTCGATGGCGTGCAACAGCCGCTGCAGGCCGGCAGTTTGCTGGTGATCGAACACGGCGAAACCCATGAAATCCGCTGCACCGGCGAAGAACCCTTGCGCACGGTCAACTTCTATTCTCCGCCTGCGTACGACGACGATGGCGAAGCGCTGCCCGCAGGTGAAGGCTGAACAAGCAGCGGGCAAATCGCCGGCTGTGACCGGTCCCGGGTGCTCGGCTTGCGCCATGCGTCAGCCGTTCATGCGCGGGTAGGGCGCCCTCGAATCGACGCCCCGCTGCGGTATCCAGTGGCAGGTAGTGCCGGTGCAGGCGTCCACGCTCACGCCGCCTACACGATGCGTTTGCGCAAAGTTATCGCGGCAATGCGGATACTCGCGATGCATGGAAGCTGATGCGGAGAAGTCCCATGAAACGGCTGTTGGCACTTGCGACCGGCATCGCTGCCGGGGCCTTGGTGATGTACATGCTGGACCCGAACAGTGGGCGTCGCCGCCGTGCCTTGGCACGCGACAAGGCCGTCGCCGCAGGTCACGACATTGAACGGTTGGCCCGGGGCACCACCAGGCACACCGCGGACCATTTGCGGGGTGTGGCCGCGAAGGTGCGGGCGCGGACCCATCGCTCTCTTCCAGATGATGAGCAATTGCGCGATCACATCCGGTCGCAGTTGGGCCATGCGCTCCACCAGCCTTCGCGGGTCGAGGTCAACGTCGATCACGGGCACGTGGTGCTGGAGGGTACCGCCAATCCGACTGAAATGGACCTTCTGGTGGCGACCATATCGAGGATGCAAGGCGTCCATGGCGTTGAAAACCACCTCACGCCGGAAGGCTGATGGGCGAATCGCTCCGGCCAAGTCGGGCGATGGACGGAACGCCACTTTCAAAAGGAGGAAACGTCAATGGGCAGCAACAAGGTGCAGGGCGAAGGCGATTACGACAGTGCGCGTCGTTATCGCAAGGAGACGGAGGAGTCCGTCAAGGAGCAGAGCAAGGGCGGCAAGCCGATCAAGGGTGATGCACGGAAGGCGTCCGCCACGCTGACGCCGGAAGAACGCGAAGGTCGCGCGCGTGCCAAGGCGCCGGGGCAGGACAAGCGCGACGCCGCTTACATGGACGAACTGGAAAGAAAGAAGAAACGCTGAGTTTCGCGGCCAGCCATAGTTTATGACCATGGGGTGATGGTGGGATGCGCTGCGCTACTCCCATCATCCTACGGCGAGCGTGATGTAGGGCGGGTGACAACCCGCCGGTAGCGTTTGTGGTGGCGGGTCGCGGCGACGGGCCCGCGCATCAAGCCGCCTTCGCTTCGTCCTTCAACGTCTGCATGTCGATCACGAAGCGATACTTCACGTCACTCTTCAGCATGCGCTCGTACGCCTCATTGATGTCGCGCATCGCGATCATCTCGATGTCGGAGACGATGCCATGCTCGGCGCAAAAATCCAGCATCTCCTGGGTTTCACGGATGCCCCCGATCAGCGAGCCGGCGATGCCGCGGCGCTTCATGATCAGGTTGAACACGGTGGGCGAGGGATGCGGCGAATCGATCGGCGGCGCGCCGACCAGGCACATGGTGCCATCGCGTTTCAGCAGGTCGAGATAGGCATCCAGATTGTGCGGCGCGGCGACCGTATTGAGGATGAAATCGAAACTGGCGACGTGTTCGGCCATCTGGCCAGGATCCTTCGAGATCACGACTTCATCGGCTCCAAGGCGCTTGCCGTCCGCGATCTTGTTCGGCGAGGTGGTGAACAGCACCACGTGCGCACCCATCGCGTGCGCCAATTTGACGCCCATGTGGCCAAGCCCGCCCAGGCCCACGATGCCGACCTTCTTGCCCGGTCCGGCGCCCCAATGCCGCAATGGCGAATAGGTGGTGATGCCGGCGCACAGCAGCGGCGCAACGGCGGCCAGGTCCTTTTGGTGCCGGACGCGCAGCACGAACTTTTCGTCGACCACGATTTGGCTGGAATAACCGCCGTACGTATTGCCATGGTCTTCCTGGGTCGGTCCGTTATAGGTTCCGGTGAATCCATTCTCGCAATAGTTCTCCTCGCCGGCCTTGCAGGAGTCGCAGCGGCCGCAACTGTCGACCATGCAGCCGACGCCGACGGTATCGCCGACCCTGAAGCCTTTCACGTCTTTTCCGACTGCCGTCACGGTGCCGACGATTTCGTGGCCTGGCACGGCCGGATAGATGGTGTTGCCCCATTCGTTGCGCGCGGTGTGCAGGTCCGAATGGCATACGCCGCAATAGCGGATGTCGATGGCGACGTCGTGCGCGCCGGGTTCGCGGCGTTCGATGGACCAGCGGGCGACGGGCGCGTCGGCGGATTGGGCGGCGTAGGCGGGGGTGTTGGTCATGTGGATCTCCTCTTCATTGTTCATCATTCAGGGGCCATCGCAGATTCATTGGCGACGGAACCCGAAATCCAACTTTGTCTGCGGAGAACATTCATTCGAATGTAGGGCGGGTGGCAACCCGCCGTCGGTACATCGGCGGGATTCGCTGCGCTTCTCCCGCCCTACGTGTTCGCTTAACCAGCGGCCTTCTCGCGCACTGGCAGCTTCCAGTCCGGCCGGATGAAATGGCAGGTGTAGCCGTTCGGGATGCGTTCCAGGTAATCCTGGTGTTCCGGTTCGGCTTCCCAGAAATCGCCGGCGGGCACGACTTCGGTGACGACCTTGCCGGGCCACAGGCCCGATGCGTTCACGTCTTCAATGGTGTCCTTGGCAATCTGCTTCTGCTCGTCGTTCGTGTAGAAGATCGCCGAACGGTAGCTGGTGCCCAGGTCGTTGCCTTGCCGGTTCACCGTGGTGGGATCGTGGATCTGGAAAAAGAATTCCAGCAGCCTGCGATAGCCGAGGCGTGCAGGATCGAACACGATCTCGATGGATTCGGCGTGCGTGCCGTGGTTGCGATAAGTCGCATTCGGCACGTCCCCGCCGGAATAGCCAACCCGCGTGGACACCACGCCGGGTTGCTTGCGGATCAGGTCCTGCATGCCCCAGAAGCAGCCGCCGGCAAGAATGGCGCGTTCGGTGGTCATGTTTTGTTGCCTCCGATGAAAGCCTTCCCCTTCAAGGGGAGGCGGCCAATAGGCCGAGCGCGTAGCGCTGGTGGGGATGGGTTTCATGTATGGCGAAGACCATCCTTCTCGCGCGGCGCGCACGTCGCTTCACTCCGCCTCCCCTTGGGGGAGGAGAACTTATTCGTCAAACAATTTACGGTACTCGCCATAGCCTTCCTTTTCCAGCTCGGCGAGTGGAATGAAGCGCAGCGATGCCGAGTTGATGCAATAGCGCAACCCGCCGCGCTCGCGCGGACCGTCGTCGAACAGGTGACCCAGATGGCTGTCGCCGTGCTTCGAGCGGACCTCTGTGCGGATCATGCCGTGGCTGGCGTCGCCCTTTTCGACCACGTTGGCAGCCTCGACCGGCTTGCTGAAACTCGGCCAGCCGCAGTGGCTCTGGAACTTGTCGAGCGAAGTGAACAGCGGCTCGCCCGACACGATGTCCACGTACAGGCCCGGTTCGCGATGCGCGTTGAATTCATTGTCGAACGGTCGCTCGGTCGCCGCTTCCTGGGTGACGCGATACTGCAGCGGGCTCAGGTGGGCGAGTGCTTCGGGCGTTTTGCGGTATTCGGGCATGGCGGATTCGGGCCGAGCGGGTCGATTGAAGGGTGATTGCAAAATGGAGGCGACGCGCGTGCGCCTCAAGGTGCGTTTCGAGTGGCCAAAATTCCTCGTCCACCGTAGGACGGGTCTTGACCCGCCGGTTTTGATCAAGGCGAATCGCAACCGCAACGGCGGGTCAAGACCCGCCTTACGCGGGGCAGGCGTCGATCGGGATTCGCCTGCATACTCCGACAACGACATCGCGATCGTTTGGCCGCCAAGTCGCAAACCTATACTGGTTACTGCCTATTACATGAACCACACGACTGATCCGATCGGACGCAAAGCCGTGCTGGCGGAGGTGGGGCGAATCGTGGCGGGTAGGGCGTAGAAATCTGCGTGCCGGTGTAGGCTTTGCGTCCGTGTACCTGCGTCGTCTCCAAAGGCCGTGACCGTTCAATCGCTGCCGCCGCCCGTCCTTGACCTGTTGCAAAAGGCGCAAGGCGAGTTGACGCGTCGCCAGTTCGACGCTGCCGCCGCCGCCCTGGCGCCGGTGCTGGCCATGGCGCCGGATTGTGCGCCTGCGCTGGGCATGGCGGCGGTCGCGGCACAGATGCAGGGCAGGCACGGCGACGCGGTAGCCTTCTTTCACAAGGCGATCGCGCAGCAACCCCGAGATGCCGGCTTGCATGCGGGCCTCGGCATCTCGTTGTTCGAGTCCGGCGATCCAGAAGGCGCGGTTGCGGCGCTGCGATGCGCGTGCGAGTTGGCGCCGCACGTGGCGGCGGGCTGGTACAACCTCGGCAAGGCGCTCAAGCTGCAGGTACGTATGGAAGAGGCGATCGAAGCGTTGCGGCATGCCTTGCGGCTCGATCCCTCGAACATTCCGGCGCGACTGACGTTGGCGGATGCGTTGGCCAGCATTGGTCAGGTCGATGAGGCATCCGCCGAATTGCGTGGGCTGCTGAAGGTGCATCCCGGGAATGCGCACGCGTGGTTCGCGTTGGCCAACCTGAAGGTGGTGCCGTTCTCTTCCGGGGATGCCACGCTGTTGCGGCGCAACTTCGAGCAGGTCGCCGCGCCCGCGGAAGATCGCGTGCTGTTCGGGTTCGGACTGGCCCGCGCGCTGGAAGATCAGGGTGACTACGCGGCATCTTTCGAAGTTTTGCAGCAGGCCAACCGTTTGCAGCGGCAGCACATTCGCTGGAATGCGGCCGGACACCGCGCGGGTATCGGCACCATCGAGCGGACATTCGCCACAGCTTTGCCGGCCCCGATCGATCCGCAGCGGGGTGGCGAGGTGATTTTCATCGCGAGCATCCCGCGTTCGGGTTCCACATTGGTGGAGCAGATTCTCGTTTCTCATCCTCAAGTCGAAGGTGCAAACGAAATCACCGACTTGCCGCGCGTGCTGGATGCCGAGTCGTCGCGACGTGGCCGACCTTGGCCCGACTGGGTGCAGGAAACGACATCCGCTGACTGGGACCGGTTGGGCGCAGAGTACCTTGCGCGCACCGCACGCTGGCGCGCGCACAGACCGCGCTTCACCGACAAGAATCTGGTGACGTGGAAATACATCGGCGCGGCGCTCGCGATGTTGCCGGCTGCACGCGTGGTGGTGGTACGTCGCGATCCGGTCGAGACTTGTCTTGCCTGTTATCGGCAGTGGTTCGCCAGTGGCACCCAATTCGCCTACGACCTCGATGAAATGGCCGATTACTGCATCGACTTTGTCCGCCTTGCACGATTCTGGTCGCAGCGGTTTTCCGATCGGGTATTCGACCTTGAACACGAAGCGCTGCTGGCCGACCCGGAAACGGTGATACGGCGCTTGCTCGACTTCTGCGGGTTGCCTTTCGATCCGGCATGCCTGGTCTTTCACCAGACGCAACGCACCGTCATCAGTGCCGCGAGCGCTGGACAAGTGCGCCAGCCGTTGCAGCGGGACACCGCGCGAGCCACGCGCTACGGGCATCTGCTGGACGGGTTGCGACAGCGGCTGTGCGATGCCGGTCTTGTGGTCCCCACTCACTGATTGCACTGCATTCGAAAGACCTGCGAAGGTTTTCGGGCGTCCCGCTGACGGCGGTGTAAATCCGTGCTTGCATTTCCGTTAATTTGAGGTTAGGGTCAGAGTCGCACTGCAACGAGGGGCAGCGCAGACCGTTTCCGATGACCACGGGTCGCCGGAAATAATTGGGTGCGGTCTGCCAGGGCATCGTTCGGGGAGAAACGAGACGGGCGCCGCACGGGCTGCTACCTTCGGGGGTGCACGTCTCATGAGTTGCAAGTCTCGGCGCACGTCGCGCAATCGTTTGTTCCAGCGCAAGGCGCTGGCTTTGGCAATCGGAAGTTCCGTTGCATTGGCGTTCGCTGGCGGGGCCTTCGCGCAAGCCGTCAACGGCACCATCCACGGCATGGTGCCGGTTGCTCCCAACGAAACCATTCAGATCACGGGCGGGGCAGGCTTCAACCGCACCATCAGTGTCGGACCATCCGGCCAGTACTCGGTGATTCTGCCGGTCGGCACCTACACGGTGAATCTGCTGCAGAACGGCCAAGTCGTGCAAACCCGCACGGGTGTCACGCCGACGGCAGCCGGGGCAGTGACGGTCGACTTCACGTCTTCCACCGCAAATGCCCAGACCTTGTCTGCGGTAAACGTCACCGCAAATGCCGTCCCGGCAATCGACGTCACCAGTACCAATCAGACCAGCACGGTGACCGCCAAGCAGTTGAGCCAACTGCCTATTGGTCGCAATGCCGAGAGCATCGCCTTGATGGCCCCGGGCGTCACGGCCGGGTCTGCTTTGCTGCAAAACGCAAACCCCACGGCGACCGGGAACCCGCTATTGGTATTCGGTGGGGCATCGGTGGCCGAAAACGCCTATTACATCGACGGCATGAACACCACTGATCCGCTTACCGGTCAAGGCGGCGTCAGCCTGCCATACGGCGCCATCGAGCAACAGCAGACCATCACCAGCGGTTATGGAGCACGGTATGGCCGTTCAATCGGCGGCGTGATCAACCAGATTGGCAAGAGCGGTTCCAATGAATGGCACTTCGGTTTCCAGGGGGTCTGGGAGCCGGGCAGATTTCGCAACGATTATGTCGACCAGCTCTACAACAATCCGCGCAATACCAACCCGGGTCAGTTGCCAGGTGACCTGTATCGTCGCCGCGCGGACAACCACCGTACCGAGACCATCTACGATGCCTACGTCAGTGGTCCCATTATCAAGGACAAACTGCTGTTCTTCGTGGGCGTGGAACAGGACAACATCCATTCCAACTCGGTTACTGCGCTTGGTGCCAACACTTTCAACGACTTCTCCACCGTTCACCGGCCGAAGATCTACGCGAAGATCAACTGGAACATCAACGAGAACAACTATCTCACCGTAACGGGCGCCCAAACCGAGAACAAAACCTGGGTATCCCGGTTTGGTTACGACTACGACACTCGCCAGACGGGCGATTACCAGAACAGCTTCCCGGCCATCAAGAATGCCTTCCGGCTGTGGACGGCCAACTACACCTCCTATCTCACCGACGACCTGACCTTGCACGCGATGCTGGGCAAGCTGCACGGAGAGTACTACCAGGAGCCGCCATCCTCTCCGTTGCCTTACATTCTCGGCGCCGCTTCCCAGAATCCTGCATTCGCGCCGCCGGGCGGTATTGTCAACTCACAGACCAGCGCCGACGTCGGCAACCCGGCCCACAAAGACACCGTGATGAACTATCGCGTGGACGTGGACTGGAAATTGCCCTGGAATCTCATGGGTACCCACGACATCGAGGTCGGCATCGACAACAGCACGGTCTGGGACATTGGCGACGGCTCGGTCATGACCGGTCCCGGGTATGCGTGGGATTACGGGCAACAGTTGGGTGGCGGCGGCACCAAGGGCCCAGGCGACGCCATCACGGGCACCGACCCGTCGATCGCTCCGTACATCGGCCCGCCGAATTCCAACCCGGACGGCGCCACGGGTTATTTCGTAAGCAAGTACATCTTCACCAATGCAGCCAGCGTACGGGTGGTGCAGCACGCGGAATACCTACAGGACAATTGGCAGGTCACGCCCAATTTCCTGCTGAAAATCGGCGTGCGCAATGACTCGTTCGTCAACTACAACCCGGCGGGCGAGGCCTACATTCGTTTGACCAAGCCGCAGTGGGAGCCCCGCATCGGCTTCAGTTGGGACGTGCATGGCGACTCCTCACTCAAGGTGTACGGCAACGCTGGTCGCTACTACCTTGCGCTACCGGCCGGCGTGGCATTGCGCGGTGCGGGCGCCTCCACCTACACACAGCAGTATTTCACCTATAACGGCATCGATTCTGACGGCATACCGCAAGGCATGACCCCAATCCCGGAAAATCCGGTCAACGGCGTTTCACAGAACAATGAATATGGCCTGCCGCTGGATCCGCGCACCGTGGCCTCCACCAACATCAAGGCCGAATATGCCGACGCTTTCGTGGCGGGCATGCAGCAGAAGCTGGATTTCCTGGGTACGAACTGGGTGTTCGGCGCCAACGGCATCTACAAGAAGCTGGGCCGGATCGTGGACGACTGGGATGATCAGCAACGGATGTGCGCCGCTGGATTGGCGCAGGGATATGCATGGCTGACGCCCGACACCTGCACCAACTACACCTTGGGCGCGGTTCTCATCAATCCAAGCGAAAACCAGACAATCCTGGTCAAGACGCCCACCGGCGGCCTGGTGCCGGTGACCGTGGATCAAGCAGCGCAGGGCTTTCCCGACAAGGTCAAACGCAAGTACTACGCCATCAACCTGTCGCTGGAACATCCTTGGGACGGCAAGTGGTGGGGCCAGATCTCCTATACATTCGCTCGGAACTGGGGCAACACGGAAGGTCCGGTGGATTCGATCATCGGTCAGGGCGGCTCCTCGGTTTCCATCACCGAGCAGTGGGACTTCTTCCAAATCATGCAGGGCGCGAACGGGCTGCTGCCCAACGATCAAAAGCACCAGTTGAAGATCGCTGGCGAGTACGCGCTCAACCCGGACTGGATGGTTGGTGGCAACCTGTTCATTGGCTCCGGGCATCCCAGAGACTGCCTTGGTTATTATCCCGTTCCTGTCACGCCGGATTACGGCCCGCAGTATCACTTCTGCAATGGACAAGTGACGCCTCCGGGTTCGACCGGTTTCACTCCGTGGACCCACCAGTTGGCGCTCAACGTGATTTATTCACCCGTATGGGCCGACCACAAACTGTCGTTCAAACTGGATGTCTTCAATGTGTTCAACAACCAGACGCCCCTCCAGTATCGCGCCTACTACCCGTTGACCACTTATGGCAGGGTGGAGGGCTGGACGGATCCGCGCTACGTCCGGTTCTCCATCGCCTACAACTGGTAAGGGACGACACGCTTCACTCTCCACCGCCGGGCGCGAGTGCCCGGCGGTTTTTTTCACAGACCTGGATTGTTGGCATAATCGAGGATGGCCGGCATCCGTGTTGAAATGACGAACCTTGAATCAGCGCGAACAGTGACGACACTCGAACCGCTTTCGCCGGTGGCCGCGCGATTGTTGAAACGCGCGCAAAAGGAATCGCAGTCCGGCGATGCCGAAGCCGCGATGCGGTCGTTGACCAGCGCCCTTGCTGTGGCTCCTGACAGTGCCGAAATCGCGCGCTGGATGGGCATTGCCGCCCAGAATCTGGGGGATCACGCCGCGGCCGCGGCTTGTTTCCGTCGCGCCCTCGCCGCATTGTCCGACGATGCCGATTTGCACATCGGGCTGGGCGTTGCGTTGTACCGGCTGGGTCACGAAGACGAAGCTCTGGCGCACTTGCGGCGAGCCTGCGAACTGGCGCCGGATTCCGCGTCTGCGTGGTACAACCTGGCCGAAGGTTTGAAGCCGCAGATACAAACGGAAGCCGCTATCGAAGCATTGCAGCGCACCCTGGCGATCGACCCGCTGCACACGCAGGCGCGTCTGGGACTCGCCCGTGCGCAAACGAGCCTTGGCCGGATCGGCGAGGCAGCAGCCACCCTGCGTGAGATTTTGTGCCGGGAGCCCGGTTGTGCTGACGCATGGTTTGCGCTCGCCGACCTGAAGACCATCACCTTCAGCCAGGAAGACGTCCGGCGGCTCGAACAGTTGCTGGCAGGGTGCAATCTTGCAGCCGGTGCGCGTAATCAACTGGAATTCGTATTGACCCACGCATTGGAGGATGTGGGCGAATACGCGCGGGCGTTCGAGGTAATGAAACGCGCCAATACCTTGCAACGACAGCATCTCAAGTGGGATGCCAAGGGCGAACACGAGCGCGTGGAAGCTATCCTGCAAGCGTTCGCGAAACCGGTAATGGGTACGCCGGATGCCGACCTTGGGCGCGAAGTGATCTTCATCGCAAGCTTGCCGCGTTCGGGGTCGACGCTGGTCGAGCAGATCCTCGCATCGCACCCGGAGGTCGAAGGCGCCAATGAGATCGGAGACTTTGGACGGCTGATCGAGACGGAAACGCGGCAACGCCACGCAAATTTCCCGCATTGGATAGCCGAATTGACCCCTGAGGAATGGCGGCGGCTCGGCAGCGAATACCTTGCTCGCACCTCACGTTGGCGCGAGCGCAAGCCGCGCTTTACCGACAAGAACCTCCTGAACTGGATGCTGGCGGGCGCAGCCCTGACGATGTTGCCGGCCGCGCATGTGGTGATCGTGCGGCGCGACCCGGTGGAAACCTGCCTCGGGTGTTACCGACAGTGGTTTACCGGCGATGCGGGAGTTGCATACGATCTCGACGAGATTGCGGACTTCTATACCGAGTTCTGGCGGCTGACCCGCTTCTGGTTGAAGAAATTCCCCAATCGCGTGTTCGACCTGGAGTACGAGACCCTCATCGCCGAACCGGAACCGACGATACGTCGATTGCTGGACTTTTGCGGCTTGCCGTTCGATCCGGCCTGCCTGGAATTTCATCGCACCGAACGTACCGTATTGAGCGCACCCAGCGCTGCGCAGGTCCGCCAGCCGTTACGTCGTGATACCGCCCGCGCGGACCGCTATGGCGACAAGCTGGACGGCTTGCGCAAACGACTGAAGGACGCGGGACTGTGAACGTGAAGATCTTGCGACGCTTCGCTGGATAGAGTGGCGTTGGGGGTTCAGCTCGAATGGTTCTGTGACGCCGCTGTCGATGGATTGTGATTCGGCGAGACAGACAGACAATGCGCGGCCAACCGTTCGTAATGCGGTCGGCATTGATCGGCAAGCCTTTGCTGGAAGCCCGACAGCTTGGTATTGCATGGTCGATAGGGCGCAAAGCCGGTCGAACGTTCCACCGCTGCATACCAGTGTGGTGCCCAGACGCCATCCGAAGTACGCGGCCCGGGCGGCCAATGCAACATGCGGTCGCTGAAAGGGATTCCGAGTTTCGCGCATAACGCGCCCAAGGTTCCGCGTGGATCCTTCAATACGTCGGCGGCGTCGATCACCGGCGGTGCACGGCCCAATCTGTCGCAGACATGGTCGAACAGGCGTGCCTGCTGCTCGAACCCGAGTTCCCATGCTGCGGCATCGGGTCGCTGGACGGTGAAGGACGCGGCGACGCGTTCGGGTTCGCGGATCAGGAAACAGTTTGTGACTCGGTCCAGCCAATCCAGCGGCATGTCCGGAAGCATGTGCTGGGTCATGTGTTTCTGGTACCAGATGGATTTGCCGCCCGGAATCGGGCCGGTCAGCGCGCTCGCGACTTTCGCATCGTCGTTTTCCTGCGCGGCGATCACCTCGTCGCGGCCCGGATGGTTCACGCCGGTTTCGACGAGGTAATGCGCGTAGAACGGCTCGTCGATGACGGTCGTATCCTCGCGGTTTTCCCAAGCGCGCATCATCGCGGTGGAGATGTTGCGCGGCCCCGACCACATCGCGATGCGCAAGCCATCGCGCATCGTCACACCTGCACGCCCGCGCGGCTTTCGGTTTCCACCAATTGCATGTAGACGTCCTGCAGGTGCTTGCACATCGAGCCGCGCTTGCCTTCGCCGATGATGCGGCCGTCTATTTCGTGCACTGGCGTCAGGCCCGCGAACGTGCCGGTGACGAAAGCTTCGTCCGCGCCGTACACGTCGGTCAAACTGAAATCCTTTTCGAACACGGGGACCGAATGGTCGCGGCACAGGCGCACCACGTTCGCACGCGTAATGCCGCCGAGGCAGTACTTGCCGGTCGAAGTCCACACTTCACCGTTGCGCACGATGAAAAAGTGCGTGGAATTGCAGGTGGCGACGAAGCCGTGCGGATCGAGCATCAGCGCTTCGTCGTAGCCGGCCTTCTGGGCCTGGATGCAGGCGAGGATGCAATTCAACTTGGAATGACTGTTGAGCTTGGGGTCCTGCACGTCGGGCGCGCCACGGCGCACGTGCACGGTGAACAGGCGGATGCCGCGTTCGACGGTTTCCGGCAGCGGCTCCTTGTATTCGGGCACGATCACGATGGTCGGTGGACCGACCACGAAACGCGGATCCTGGTGCGGCGTGGCCTTGAGGCCGCGCGTCACCATCAGGCGGATGTGCACGTGCTCGCGCATGCCGTTGGCGCGCAACGTTTCGACAATGCGCTGCGTCAGTTGCTCGCGCGCCAGGCCGATGTCCATGTCGATGGCCTTGGCGCCTTCGTACAGCCGATCAAGGTGCATGTCGAGGAAGGGCAGTCCGCCGTCGTGCACGCGCAGGCCTTCCCACACGCCATCGCCGAGCACGTAGCCGGCGTCGAACACGGAGACTTTCGCCTCGTCGCGCGCGACCAGTTCGCCATTCAGGTTGATCCTGATGGCGGCGTTGCGCGCATCGGGGGTGTAAT
>DATFGT010000001.1:0-2376 GCA_035249175.1 Rhodanobacteraceae bacterium | reverse complement strand
GCTCGCCTTGATCTGGTATGCGCGCGGTGACAAGGCGCAAGCACGTTCGGCACTGGATGAGTTGATTCATTGGGACGGCAAGAACGGATCGGGCCTGGTGGCCGAGGTCTATGGCTACGAGGGCGATCTGGATCAGGCGTTTGCATGGCTGGATAGAGCCATTGTGGCCCGCGACCCCACGGTCACCACGCTTTACGAAGCACCCATGAACCTGCAAGCCCTGATCAAGGATCCACGTTTTGCCGCGTTCTGCCGCAAGATCGGCCTGCCGACGCCCGACGAGGTGAGGCGTTCCATCGCACAAGGGCCGGATCATGGGTGACATTCTTGCGCGACTGAAGCAACGCAATCCGGCCCTGCGGACCGATGCCATGCAAAGGCTGGAGACAGCTTCCGGTGCTGCGGATTTGCGCCGTGATCCGCTGCTTTATGCAGACTGGCTGGCCCTGCTGGGCGCGCAGGATCGCGCTGTCGCAGCGCTCAAGCGCTTGCCCATCCAACGCAACAGCTCTGAACCCGATGTGATATGGGAGCCCGCTTTCGACCCGATCCGTAGCGATCCGCGCCTGAAGGCGGTGCTGGAGAAGATGGGTTTGCCGTACGCGCCGCTGGGTCCGACCTCACCATGAGCGCACGCGCCTCGCTTTTCGCCGAACTACAGCGCCGCAACGTGCTGCGCGCGGGGGTGTTGTATGCCGGCGCGGTGTGGGCGTTGGCGCAGGGCATCGCGCAGCTCGGGCCGTTTTTCGCCGCGCCCGAATGGACGGTGCGATGGTTTGTCATTGCGGCGATCATCGGCTTCCCGTTCTGGATCGCGTTCGCGTGGTTCTACGAATTCACGCCGCAAGGTTTGAAACGCGAAAGCGAGATCGCGGCGGATGCTTCGGTCGCGCATTCCACCGGTCGCAAGCTGGACAAGTGGATCATCGCGGTGCTGGTGATCGCCGTCGTTTTGCTCCTGACGAATACGTTCGTGTGGCGCAAGGGCGCAGGATTGGCGAGCGATTCCGCGCTCGCGAACATTCCGGCCAAATCCATCGCGGTGCTGCCATTCGAGGACCTCAGTCCCGCGCATGACCATGGCTATTTCTCGGCCGGCATGGCCGAGGAACTGTTGAACGCACTGACCCGCGTGCAGGATCTGAAAGTCGCGGGGCGCGCGTCGTCGTTCTACTACGGCAGCCACAACGCCGACCTGCGCACGATCGGCAAGGCCCTGGATGTCGCCAACGTACTGGAAGGTTCGGTGCGGACCCAGGGCAACGCGGTGCGCATCAGCGTGCAACTGGTGCGCACGCACGACGGCTTCGAGGTCTGGTCGCAAAGTTACGACGGCGACATGCACAACATCTTTGACGTGCAGGAACGCATCGCGCGCGCAATCACCGATCACCTGAAGATCGTGCTGACCGGTAGCGAGCAGGCACGGCTGGTGCCGGTGGCGACCACCAGCGCCGAGGCCTATGCGGATTTCGTCACGGCGCAGACGCTGGTCAACCGACGCACCGGCGACAGTCTGCCGCACGCGATCGCCCTGCTGCAAAATGCAACGAAGCTCGATCCGGATTTCGCGCGAGCGTGGTCCAAACTCGCGGTCGCCTACGCGGTGCTCACTCAGTATGTAGGCGGCGACTGGGCGTCGAACTGGAAAGCGTCCGACGCCGCCGCGCAGCGTGCGCTCGCGCTCGACCCGAACGATGCCGAGGCTTACTCCGCGTTGAGCTACAACCAGTTTTCGCAACGCCATTACGTGGCAATGGTCGTGCCGATGCAGCGCGCGCTGGCACTCGCGCCGGACAATTCCGCGGTGAATTACTGGGCGTCCAACGAGCTGGCCGCGATGGGTCGAACCCGCGTCGCCGAGGTGCGAATTGACGCCGCCCTCGCCAACGATCCGGCCAACCCGTTGCTGCTGTTTTACAAGAGCGCGTTGCGTTGGCGCGAAGGCGACCAGGCCGGCGCGCTGGCGTATATCCATCGCGGCGGCGTGGCGGATTCCGCATTCGGCGCGTTGATGCTGGAATACTACGACGCGGCACATGGCGACATGGCTGGATCTGCGCGGGAGTTTGCCGCTTCGACGAGCCAGATGGGCACGAAGATTCCCGTCGCCGATCTGCAGGTGATCTATCGTGGCACTTATGGCGACGCCGCACAGCACCAAACTGCGTTGAAAACTCTCGACGCACATCTGGGCGACGACTGGGCGCCGACCATGCTGCTGCAACTTGGGGAGCCGGCGCGCTCGTTCGATGTGTTCGAGCACGGACACAGCGGTTTGTCGGACGGCTATTTCAACTGGCTGTGGCAACCGGAACCGTGGTCGCGCACGGCGCGCACCGACCCCGCATTCCAGGGCTTCGCGCAGCGCATCGG